>NZ_DLIX01000007.1:0-163572 GCF_002483935.1 Sphingobacterium sp. UBA7631 | reverse complement strand
GGTCCCCGCTACTAAAAGAAAAAAGCCGAGGTGAATATCTTGGCTTTTTTTTGTGTCCTAAATCACGCTATAATACCACCTGTCTTTCAGGATTATCTTTTTCCTGCTCGTCTAAATTTCTCATTGTCGACTGTCCTGAGGTTGTTAAAAAACTGTCTTTTGCTGTTAGTTAATCGCTCTAATTTTTTGATAGTGGATTGTACTGTAAAATGTGTGTTTATGCAATCGTTTGTTTAATTGGCGCAATCGATTTCGTTGCTGCTAAATTTTGATATACTGTCATCATCCTTTAGTTTTAGCATTCATGTACCTAAATTTTGATTAGCACGCTAATCAATTTTTAAACTAACTATTAAATATTATGATTTCAAAGATTCTCGACAATCACAAGTTGAGTCTGTTATCATTAGCTTTACTCATTACAAGTACACACAACTTGGCTAATGCTAATGGTCTTACGTTTCCAAACAACAATATTTTGTTGAATGACGCGGTTTATCAACAAAAAGTGAATGGAAAAGTGCAGTCAACAGACGGCCCATTGGCTGGTGCAACCATTAGTGTTAAGGGGAGCGCTAAATCGACATCGGCAGGAGTAGATGGACGGTTTACCATAGATGCTAAAAATGGTGATGTACTGGTCGTTACAAGTGTTGGTTATAAAACACAGGAAGTGACGGTGACAGGACCGGTTGTTAACATCAATCTGGAGTCCAATAGTGAAGCACTTCAGGAAGTTGTTGTCGTTGGGTATGGAACACAACAGAAAAAAGAAAGTTTAACTGGTGCCCTTCAGGCTGTTAAGGGAAACAAATTACGTGATGTCACTACGCCGTCGGTTGAGAATATGCTGAATGGTAAGGCTGCCGGTGTATATGTTGCACCAGGGGCTGGTAAACCGGGGTCAAATGGTGGTGTTGTGATTCGTGGTCAGGCAACCCTAAGCGGTACGACGAGTCCGTTGTGGGTTATTGATGGTGTTATCGTTGGCTCAAGCCCAGGTGATATCAATCCAGATGACATTGAATCATTGACTATCCTAAAAGATGCTGCCTCAACATCTATTTATGGTTCTCAGGGTGCAAATGGTGTTGTTGTCGTTACAACAAAAAATCCTTCGGCTTCCAAAACAAGCATTAGTTTTTCTACAAAAATGGGTATCAACCAACTTTCCAATGGACACATGGAAATGATGGACGGGGCTGAACTTTATGACTACTTTGCTTCATTTTCGAATCCCGCTGATATCAAATTCCCACGTTGGAATTCGGACTTGCGCAATAGCAATTTTGATTGGTGGAAGCTGGCAACGAAGACCGGATTTGTCCAAAACCACAATTTATCCATTCAGGGAGGAAATGATAAACTACAGTCTTATTTGTCTTTAGGGTACTACAACGAAGCCGGTGCTGTAAAAGGGTATGATTACGATCGTTATAACTTTAGATTACGTACCAACTATAAGCCTTTTGACTGGTTGACCATCAAGCCATCTATTGCCGGTTCGAGACGTGCGGTAGATGATCGTCAATATGATGTCAATGCCATGTATGGAAACCTACCTTGGGATAGTCCATACGATGCAAATGGAAATTTAGTGCCACACCGTTATAGTGGCTGGGTCAATAATGCAAGCACGAATTACTTGTATGACTTGCAATGGAATCATAGTGCCAATACCAATTATGAATTTATGGGTAACTTAGATTTCGATGTCAAATTAACGGATTGGTTGACCTTCTCCTCTGTCAACAATTATCGCTACAATACGTATTCTGACAGTGGTTATCAAGATCCGCGATCAAACAGCGGTGAAAGTGTAATTGGGCGTGTGACGGATTACCGCATGGAGTTTGCGCGTCGTTATACCAACCAAATCTTGCGTTTCAACAAGACCTGGGATAAACATAGCCTGAATGGATTGGCTGCATACGAATTTAACGACTACTGGACAAAAACTTTAGATGCTTACGGAACGGGTATTGTAAATGGTTTCGAGGTATTGGATGTTGTTGCAAAACCAGAACGTACGAAAGGTGGAATTTCCGAATGGGCAGTACAGTCCTTCTTGTCGAATGCAAACTATGCATACGATAATAAATATCTGGCACAGGTGTCGTTTCGTCGAGATGGAGCATCCAATTTTGGTACCAATGCGAAATACGGAAATTTCTTTTCAATCAGCGGTGGTTGGAATATCAATAAAGAAGAGTGGTTCAAGGCTGATTGGGTAGATAACTTAAAACTGCGGGCGGCTTACGGATCAGTAGGTAATAGACCGAGCTCATTATATCCACAATATAGCCTTTATTCGGTATCAGCATCATCAAGCTATAATGGAATACCAGGGGCATTAATTAGCCAAATCGGTAATAAAGATCTGACTTGGGAAAAAACATACACAACAGGATTTGGTGTGGATGCAGCCTTATTTAAGAATAGGCTAAGACTTAATGTTGATTATTACGATAAGAAGACTGATAATGTGCTTTATCAAGTGCCGATCAGTGGTCTGACAGGTGTCACTTCTATCTGGAAAAATATTGGTAAGATGCAAAACCGGGGGATTGAATTGACCATCGGTGGCGATATCGTTCGCAATGATAATGTACATTGGAGTTTGGATGTTAATTTAAGTCACAATGTGAATAAATTGACGGAGCTATTTGCGACAAAAGATGCCAATGGTAATCTTGTTTCGAAACCAATTATCGCAGGGGACGGATCAGGGATAGCTGGATCGGCGCAACGTTTGCTTCAACCTGGTTATCCGGTAGATACCTATTATCTAAAAGAATGGGCTGGTGTCAATGTTGATAATGGTTTGCCAATGTGGTACAGATACGAGACAGATGCCAATGGCAATGAAACGAGGACTACAACGTCGAACTATTCCAATGCAACTTTCCGTAATGCAGGAAAAGGAAATGCAGATCTCTTTGGCGGTTTCAGTACAGCCTTAAGTTATAAGCAGTTTGATCTAAATGCCGTGTTCGGGTTCTCTTTGGGCGGTAAGTTGTATAATTATTCGCGCCAAGAATTTGACTCGGATGGAACTTATACCGATCGTAATCAGATGAAGTTACAGGATGGTTGGAGCCGCTGGGAAAAACCCGGTGATGTTGCTACTCATCCGATAGCAAGATACGATAACCAAGATAAAGGTAATTCACCGTCAACACGCTTCTTGGAAAGTAACAATTTCTTAAAAATGAGATCCTTGACTTTGGGTTACAACTTCGATCTGAAAAAGTATAACATCAAAAATTTACGTGTATTCTTAGCTGGAGAGAATTTGTTTACGATTACAAACTACTCGGGTGTTGATCCGGAGCTTCCATTGACTGAACCAGATGGTAAAGGCGGGGGTGGTCAAATGATCAGATCTACAGGCGTCTCTGTATATCCAATGGTTCGTAAATACATGTTCGGCGCAAGTGTGACATTTTAATTTTAACGTTTAGAAAATCAATAATGAAAAAGATATTAATCGGACTTTTGATCGCATCGGCAGTATCCTCCTGCGATATCGATCGTCTTCCTTATACTTCGATGGACGAAGAGAATATTGTGAGTAATCCTGATGCCATGGTAACAGGTACTTATGCGCAGTTAAAAGCTTGGTCCGACCCAATGCACCGTCTTGGTGAATACGCTGGTGATAATATGATGATCCGCGGGTCATCGACAGACGCATTTTACGAATTTATCTCCTATGCGAGAACACCTAATAATTACCGTTTGCAGAACTTCTGGGATAGCGGTTATAAAGCTATCGCGCAATCTTCGAACGTCATTAAGATGTTTGCCGAAGGTCAAAGTGAAGAGATGGATAATAAGTTGGGTGAATGTTATTACATCCGTGGAATGATGTATTTTTACCTTTGCCGTGCGTTCGGGAAGCCTTATTACCAAAGTCCCGAGACAAACTTGGGTGTTCCAATTGTCAACGGTACACCTGAAGATGTATTCAATGATTTGAACTTGCCAGACCGTGCGTCTGTAAAAGATACTTATGCGCAAGCGATCAGTGATCTGAAAAAAGCAGAAGCTTTATTGAAGATCGATAAGGGGGCAGTGTATGCTTCAAAGGGGGCGGCACAAGCAATGCTTTCCCGTATATACCTGTATATGAGCGACACGTATAAAAATCCAAATGCAGAATATGCACGTCTTTCTGTAGAATACGCAGACAAGGTGATTAATTCAGGTAAATATGTCCTATTGGCTCGTGAGCAATTCATGAAATACAATACCTTTAGACCAGAAGATAACAAAGAGACGATCTTTGCGGTGAAACGTGTCGCTTCTGAATTTTCAGGTGATGATCACTATTATGGTATTGGTGGTATGTACTCCAATATCGGTGGTATGGGCTGGGGCGAGATGTATTCCAGTGCCAAGTACATTGATTTATTAAATGAAACAGGTCGCAATGACTGGAGACCTGATCATTATACGATTGTCGATGCACGTGCGGCCTTTATTGAACCTACTTATTCCAAAGATAAGGCCGGCAAATACTCAACTGTGTTTCGATTTATCAAACAAGATATACCTGCGAAAGCCGGTGATCCTAAAACAATGAGCTATCTGCAAATTCCAGTTGTAATTAACGGAAATACTGTTGTTGCACGAGAAGTCAAAAAGATAGGTGATAATGAGGTTGTTAAAGAATATACATTGACGGCAATTAATGCTAATCAACAGACCTATTCAATTACTTATGAAGATGGCAATACCTACTCCGGTATGATCGATTACTATATTTCCTTAAACCGTGCTTATCCACAATTCTATATTGTGAAATGCTCACGTGAAGGCGAGGAGTCGCAATTGCACTCACCTGTAATCAGCCGCTTGGGTGAAATTTATTTAAATCGCGCAGAGGCTAATGCAAAATTAGGTAATTATGGTGCTGCGCTAAATGATTTAAATACCATCAGAAATCGTTCTATTGTCAATGGGGGATATACTTCAATTGATGCTACCAATGCAAGTAAACTGATCGACAAAGAGCGTCAGTTGGAATTGGCTTACCAGGCTGAACGCAGTTATGATGTGTTTCGTAATGGCTTGCCGTTAAATAGAACTTATCCTGGGCCACAAAAACAATTTGAGGATATTGTGCCGACAGATTTTAGAGTGACTTATTTTATTCCACAGGATGCGATCAATTCATATCCAGGGAAATTGACTCAGAATCCAACGTCTAATTAGGCGAATATTGATAATTTAAACCCTATAAATGGCTTTACTTCACGGTAAAGCCATTTTTGTTTTTGTGTCGCGATAATCCCTTTCGAATCCGTATCTTTGTTCCCTTAAGTATATTTTTAGCATAAAAGTGCCACCTGCTGTGATAGTGGGTGGATCAAATAAAATAAATATGGCAAATATTGTTGCAATTGTTGGTCGTCCAAATGTTGGTAAATCTACCTTATTCAATCGTCTTACAGAAAGTAGAAAAGCGATTGTTGATGACTTTAGCGGGGTGACGCGCGACCGTCATTATGAAACAGCCGAGTGGATCGGAAAGAAATTTACAGTAATTGATACAGGTGGTTTTGTACATGGTTCGGATGATGTCTTTGAAGAGGCTATTCGTGATCAGGTCTATATCGCTATTGAAGAAGCTTCGGTCGTTATATTCATGGTGGATGTCACCACTGGCATTACCGACTTGGATGACGAAATCGCTGATATTCTGAGAAGAAGTTCTAAGCCCGTGTATGTCGTGGCTAATAAAGTCGATCACGCTAAATTGCACCATGAATCGGCAGAGTTTTATGCTTTTGGTTTAGGTGAGGTTTTTAATATCTCGTCGGCTACAGGATCCGGTACAGGTGAATTGTTGGATGCTGTTGTTTCTCATTTTGAAGTGGAAGAGGAAGAAGAAGAATCTTTACCGAAATATACCATCGTGGGGCGCCCGAATGTGGGTAAATCCTCCTTGACAAATGCCTTGATCGGCAAAGATCGCAATATTGTAACGCCAATGGCCGGGACAACACGTGATTCAATCCGTATACATTACAATCAATATGGACATAACTTTTTATTGATCGATACTGCTGGTCTTCGTCGTAAGTCCAAAGTAAATGAAGATATTGAATTTTATTCAGTGATGCGTACCATCAAAGCTTTGGAAGATTCTGATGTGACAATTTTAATGCTTGACGCACAGGATGGATTAGAAGCGCAGGACGTTAATATTTTCAACTTGGCGGAGAAGAACCGCAAAGGTATTGTCATTGTTGTCAATAAGTGGGATTTGATCGAAAAAGACAACAAAACAATGAAGGCTTTCGAAGATCGTATCAAAGAGAAAATAGCACCATTTACAGATGTGCCTATTATCTTTACTTCCGTAACCGAAAAACAACGTGTCCTTAAGGTGTTGGAAGTTGCGGATAAGGTATACGCCAACAAGACCAAAAAGATTCCGACTTCCAAGTTGAATGAAGTGATGTTGGATATTATCGAGAATTATCCACCCCCATCCTTAAAGGGTAAATATATCAAAATTAAATATGCAACACAGTTGCCTGGACGGACACCGATGTTTGCATTCTTCTGTAATCTGCCACAATACATCAAAGATCCATACAAACGTTTTATTGAAAACAAATTGCGTGAGCACTTTGACTTTACAGGTGTGCCAATTCAAATATATTTCAGACAAAAATAGATTTCCAAGCAGCGATTAAACATGGACCATAATCTCTATTTATACAATACGCTTTCGCGAACAAAAGAAAAATTCGAACCTATTCATCCCAACCTCGTTGGTATTTACGTATGTGGACCCACCGTATACAGTGATGTGCATTTGGGTAACTGTCGGACGTTTGTATCTTTTGATTTGATTTTTAGATACCTGCGTCATCTTGGTTATAAAGTGCGTTATGTGCGCAATATTACAGATGCGGGGCATTTGGAAGGCGATCGTGATGAAGGGGATGACAAATTTGCAAAAAAAGCAAAATTGGAACAATTGGAGCCGATGGAAATCGTTCAAAAGTATACGATAGGTTTTCATGACGTATTGCGTCTTTTCAATACGTTGCCACCGAGTATTGAGCCTACTGCGACAGGACATATCTCCGAGCAGATCGAAATGATCGAACAGATTATCGAGAATGGTTATGCCTATGAGCGGAATGGTACAGTCTATTTTGATGTTGAAAAATACGTTGAAACATACGATTATACGATATTGACCAATCGTAAATTGGAGGATATGCTCAATAATACCCGTGAATTGAGTGGTCAGGATGAGAAAAAGGGGCGTTTGGATTTTGCCTTGTGGATCAAAGCAAAGCCTGAAACGATTATGCGTTGGCCCGCACCTTGGAGTGTTGGCTTTCCAGGTTGGCATATCGAATGTTCGGCCATGAGCAGAAAGTACCTAGGTGATCAATTTGATATTCATGGCGGTGGAATGGATTTGGCAGCAACCCATCATACCAATGAAATTGCACAGTCCGAAGCATGTAACCATACGAGCCCTGCCAAATATTGGATGCACACGAATATGTTGACTGTCAACGGTGCGCGTATGTCCAAATCTGCAGGGAATGGATTTTTGCCGGGCGAGCTATTTACTGGAAATCATCCCTTATTGAATAGAGGCTATTCGCCGATGGCTGTACGTTTCTTTATGTTACAGGCCCATTATAGAAGTACGTTGGATTTCTCCAATGAGGCGCTGGATGCGGCCGACAAGGGGTATAAAAGGCTGATGACTGCAATCAGTCTATTAGACAAATTGAAGGTGTCGAAAGGTGCTGATTCATTCAATTTGGCTGAAATTCGCCGTAAATGTTACGCGGCTATGGATGACGACTTTAATAGCCCTGTACTCATTGCTGAATTATTTGAAATTGTACGTATCATCAACTCGATTTATGATGGTAAAGCGAAAGTAACGGCAGAAGGATTGGAGGGTCTTAAACTATTCATGAAAGAATTTGTAGAGGATATTCTAGGCCTTCGAAACGATCAGACTTCAGCATCCGATGATATCGATGACGTCATGAATCTGGTCATCAAGCTACGTAATGAAGCAAAAGCAAATAAAGACTTCGTCACCTCAGATCGTATTCGTGATGAGCTTAATTCTATTGGAATTCAATTGAAAGATAGTAAAGAAGGAACACTTTGGAATAAGATTTGATAGATAAGAAATCGAATTTATACAAGAGGAATGCAATGGAATATTCTTATTGGGAAAACACGTTATCTGTGGAAACCAATGGATATTTCATATCACCTTTAAAAGAAAGATCATTTTGCATATGAATTTTTGGAATAGGCTATCCGTCGTCGCATTGATGAGTGTTGCTGGTACAACACTATATGCGCAGATACCTGAGAAAGTTGGAAGCCTATTGCAGGCCGATAAGGATGCTGCTGCATTGGCGAAAGCGTCTACGCCACACCAGGCGTTTCTTTCGATCATTGATAAGGAATCTACGTTTTATGTCCCATCGGCAGTAAATGCCTATAACTATCTGAATAATAGACCAAATATTCCCGATGTTTTAAATTGGCAGCCTACCTTTGCGTTGATTGCTAAAAGTCAGGAGTTTGGTGTGACTTCGGGGTCTATGGACTTTCAGAAAGTAGGTGCAAGATTGCGTCATGGAGAATACTTGACTGTCTGGAAACGCAACAAAAAAGGTAAGTGGCTGGTCGATATTCGTGCCGAAGTTGAAAACAACGGGAACGACGGGGAGTTTGATCTTGAATATATCGAACCTACCGACTCGTGGTATCTGAAGCATCGTTCTAAAGTACGCTTAAACCAGCGTGAAGATATTGTCCTGGAGACAGACAAATTGATGTCAACCGTTTTGAAAGCCGACAATCCAACCGCATATAAGGAGTTTTTAAGTGAGGATGTCCGGTTTTTGTTCCCTTGGACCAATCCGATGGAAGGAAAGGCTAAAATGATGGCCTATCTCAAAAAACAACGCATGACGATAGAGACAGTTCCCGAAGAAGTAAAACGTTCATATAGTGGCGATTTTGCCTATACCAAGGGAACTGCAACGGTGCGACAAAAGGATAAGGTGGTGAAGTATAATTATATTCGTATCTGGCAATTGAGTGAATTAGCGAAGGATGATGTGAAGAAAGCGAACTGGAATATTCTGATCGAGATGATGTTTGAGAAATAATAGGACGATTGCAACATAAAAAAAGGGCTTGAATATATACTATTCAAGCCCTTTTTTTATAGGATAAGTGTATTGTACACTTATTGTTTTTTCCATTTTTTCAATCCTTCACTCTGACCGAAATCATCACTGATATTGATGTAGGTGGTCTTCAATTTATCATCGAACCATTTGCTCAGATTACGATTGGTTTTATCCTGAACGGCGGCTTCTTTGATCTTTGTGAAATCCTCGTCCAAGTTCGCTTTGTGCGGTGGTATACGTGTTTTCAGGTAATTGAAACGGTAACCAACATCGCCCATTTTGTCTGTAAATTGCTCTGGTTTGGAGTATTCTCCCGGTTTTAGCGGATCGATCGCTGTAAATACTGATTTCTCCAAGCCATCCATAGGAATTACGGTTGTGCGGCTTGAACCCTCTTGATTTAGGATCATACCACCATTGAATTTACTCTCCTCCGCATCAGAATAATTTGTAGCGGCATGATAGAAATCCATTTTTTTGTCAACGACCAATTTATAGATACTGTCCAATTTATTTTTTGTTCGTTCTAATGCTGCAGGGCCAGGATTGATCTTCATCAGGATATGGCGTGTGTGTACCTCTTCGCCACGTCTTTCCAGCACCTGAATAATATGAAAGCCATATTTGGATTCGACAATAGGTGATATTTCTCCCGGTTTTAATTTAAAAGCCATGGCAGAGAATTCTTTGACATAATTATCACGTGTACCAAAGCCTAAATCACCACCATAGGGGGCAGATCCGGGATCTTGAGAGTATATACGAGCCATTGTACCAAAGTCGGAGCCATCTACAATCTGTTTGCGGATACCTTCAATCTTCTCGCGCTGTTCCTTTTTCTCTGCATCGGTCAATTTGGGCATCATGACAATTTCACCGATTTCTACCTCGGTATTGAAGTAAGGGAGACTGTCTTTATTCAAGCCCTCAAAATAACGCTTTACTTCCAATGGAGTTACATCTATTTTGGAAACGATGTTTTGTCTCATTTTCTGTGCTTTTAATTGCTCGAAAACACTAGGACGCATCTCTTCTTTGTATTGTAATAAGGAACGGTTGAGGAATTTTTCAAGGCGTTCTTGCCCTCCTGCCTGTTGTGACATGTGGCGCAGACGTGCATTGAGGTTGTCATCCACTTCGGTCTCGGTTACATCGATGGAGTCAATTACGGCTTGTTGTGATAATAATTTTTGGACAATTAACTGTTCCAATATACCATCTTTATAGTTTTCATCTGGTTTATTCCCTTGCGCCAACCATTGAGAATATTGCATATCCACGTCGGACTGTAAGATAATGCCCGATCCAACCGTTGCTACAACGCGATCAATAACTTGACGTTGCGCAAGACTGGCCTGAATTGATGCAAACAGCAATAAAAACAATATATAAATGTTTTTTTTCATCCGTATAAATTATTTATGATATTTATGAGTGATCTTCATTTATATAAATGAACTCGTTTCACTCGGTTATTTGTTCATCATTTGTTTTTTGTCACAAGCATTCACGCTGCCTTCGGCGGTATGCGTAGTATTTGTGTTCAATATATACTTTTTTGAACAACAGCACAAAATTATCAGATTATATGAATTATTCGTACTTTTATTTAACAATATTTTTGTATTCCCAATATTTTAAATGGGTGATTTTGGAATTGTTAAAATTGATGTGCTAAAATACGCATTTGCCTATTAGAAAGGACGGTTTTAACCAAATTTAACAAGTCTATTGACGATATTTACGCCTATAAAATGGCGGGGTTTTAGATCCTCACACTGCGGAATGAATGGGGAAATTTGAGTGGGATCTCGTATAATTTAGAAACAAACTTGATGTAACGGCTCATTCAACAAATGAGTAGCTACATTTATAAAATAATTTCAATGAAAAAAGCATTTGTTTATTTGATGACAATTTTACCTCTGGCTAGTTTTGCGCAACAGATTCCCATGTTTGTGGGAACATATACGAGTAAAACCGCGAGCAAGGGCATCTATATTTATAATTTTGATGTTAAAACTGGTGAAACAACCTTGTCGAGCACACAAGAAAGTAAAGATCCATCCTTTTTGGCGCGAAATAATAACTTTATTTATGCCGTTAATGAGGTTCCAAATCAAGAGGGGACTGTTTCTGCCTATTCTTTTAAGGACGGTCATTTAACTTTTCTAAACTCACTTCCTTCTGGAGGGGAGTCGCCTTGTTTTGTTGAAGTACATCCGAAGGGTAGCTTGCTCGCTGTGGCAAATTATACAGGCGGCTCTGCAGCTTTGTTTGATTTAGAAAGTAATGGTGTGTTAAGCAAAAGAGCGCGTTTAATACAACACGAGGGTAAGGGGGTGGATCCCGTACGCCAAGAAAAGCCACATGTACATTCTACTTTTTTCTCCAATAAAGGGGATAAGTTGTACATCCAAGATCTTGGTTTGGATGAGATTTCTATTTATCCGGTGAATAAAGCGGGAAATGTCTATAGTCTTGCTGATGAATCGGAAGATGTCTTTACTCCAGCTGGAGGAGGACCACGTCATATCGTGTTTGATAAGAAAGAGAAATTCCTATATGTCGTCCTGGAAATGACCGGTCAAATTGCATCGTATAAGAAAGATGGAGATGCATGGATGTATCAAAGTACTTTTGATATCAACCCCGAAGGTTTTAAAGGAAGTAACGGTGGAGCTGATATTAAGATCTCCGCTGATGGAAAATTTCTGTATGCGACCAACCGCGGCGATGCCAATACAATAGCTACTTTTTCGGTAGAGAAGGACGGCGAATTGAAGAAAATTTCTAATCTTTCAGTGAAAGGCAAAGGACCACGCAATTTCAACCTTTCTCCGGACGGGAAATATCTTTTGGTCGCAAATCAATATACCAATAACATTGTTTTGTTTAGCCGGGATGCCAAAACGGGTTTGTTGACAGATACTGGAAAAAAAATCGCTGTACCAGCTCCTGTTTGTATTATATTTTAATCCAGAAAGGACGTTCTAATAAGAAGAAGATTTTTAGGAATAACTGTATAGGCTTTTCTTAAAAATCTTCCTTTCGACAATCTAATTTACCTTCCTTTTCGAGATCATTTAAGGTGGTACCCTTCCATGTTTTCACACGCTGTATATAAGCTGCTCTGCCAATCATGTGTGCGGCAACCGGAGCCGTTAGGATCAGAAAAAATCCAATGGCTATAGCCTTGGTTGTTACGGATACATCCGGGAAGGTCATGGCCGCACAGATGAGTAAAAGTCCCACACCCAGCGTTGCTGCCTTTACCGTAACCGAAAGGCGTAAATAAAAATCGGGCATCCGCAAGATGCCAATAGACGCAAATAGTATGGCCAATGCCCCGATGGTACTGAGTATGGCTAAAGTAATATCAATCATCTTTGCTTTGTTTTTCTAAATAAAATGAAAACGCGATCGTGCCAAGAAATGCGATCAGTGCCAAGATCATGGCAATGTCTAAAAACACTTCCTGCGACGTTCGTATACTATACACGGTAATAATGCCGATCCCGATGGTGATAATGAGATCGAGGGCAATCACACGATCAAATATCTGAGGGCCTTTATACAGACGAATAAAAGCCAGTATGACTGAAATAGTCAGGATCGGAAGGATCACATAATCAAAGTAGCTATTTAAAGTCATCTTAAGAGTTCTAAAAGTCTTCGTTCAACATTATTTTTAAGGGTAGAAACAAACTGTTCTTTGCTTTTCATGTACATGACGTGAATAAAGAGCGTTTTTTTATCTTCACTTACGTCGAGGATAAGTGTGCCGGGTGTCAACGAAATAAAGGTTGAAAGCAGGTTTATTTCCAAATCGGTTTTTGCATCCATGGGGTATTTAACAATCGCCGGTTTGATAAAAAACTTGGGTGTTATCACGTCGTAGGCAACCTGCACATTGGCGACAATCATTTCCCACAGGAAAAAAAGAATAAAACTCAATGTTTTGGGTACCCGATAAAAGTAGCGTTGATCCACCTCATTTCTGTTCATCAACCAGAGGATACCAAATCCCAACATAAAGCCGAATAGGAAGTTGGTATAGTACATCGATCCCGTCAGTGCGACCCAGATAAAGGATAACATGAGGTTCATTAAAAACTGTTTAATCATATCATTTCTGCCCTCCTAATACAGCGTTTATGTAAGGTGATGTGTCCAATAATTGTGTAGCGATCTGATCTGCGACATGGATAATTGATTCGGCGTTGAGTCCGATATACAGGGACGCTGATGCCAAAATAACGACAGGAAGTATGAGCATTGTTCTTTTATAGCCGATCATGCCCGCAAATTTATCCTCAATGATTTCCGGATCGGGGGCATCTTTCCAGAATACCTGTGCCCACATTTTGGCGATGACAAACAAGGTGATAAAACTGCCAATGATCAGAGCTCCCGCGAAAGCATACTTCTCTAGGTGAAAGGCATCTTTGAATAGATAGATTTTAGGCCAAAAGCCCGAGAGCGGTGGGATGCCCACCAGTGAAAAAAGAACAATGGCAAAAAGCAATGAGATCTTTGGGTATTGCGCATAAAGTCCGCCCAGTTTATTCATATCCATGGTACCACGGAGTTGTCGTATAACACCGGCGATGAGGAATAAATTCGTTTTGACCATGATATCATGGATCAGATAGAAAACGGCGCCCAATAAAGCCCATTTGCTATACAAGCCTAATCCGCCAATCATAAAACCAATATGGCAAACGATCAAATAGGAAAATAACCTCCGGATATTGGATTTGATCAATGCACCAAAAGCGCCCGTCAGAATAGTCAATATAGCCAGTACGATAAGGAGTTCTTTGGTAAAATGATTGGGAATAAATAATAGGGAAAAGACTCTGAACAAGGCGTAAATCCCAACTTTGGTCAATAAGCCCCCAAATGTCGCTGCTACGGCCGAAGGCGGCGTATGGTAAGAAGAGGGTAACCAGAAATAGAGTGGGAAAACGGCGGATTTAATGCCAAAACCGATCAGGAAAAATGTTGCTGTAATTTCTACTAATGCCTGATTTTGTATTTTGGGGATACGCAGTGCCAAGTCGGCCATGTTTAAGGAACCTGAAATGCCATAAAGTATGCCTATTCCGGTTAGGAAAAATGTGGAGGCCAGGATATTCATGGCCATATATTTTACAGCCCCCTCCAATTGGGATTTTCTACCCCCTAAGGTCATCAGTACAAAAGAGGAAATAATAATGACTTCAAACCATACGTACAGGTTGAAGATGTCACCTGTCAGAAAGGCGCCGTTAAGTCCCATCATCAAAAAGTGGAAGATCGGGAAATAGCCATAGAGGATGCGCTGGCGTCCCACACCGACACAGGAAAAGATGGAGACCGCCAGCCCTGCGATTGAAGTCAGGAGAACAAGGGTACTGCTGAATAGGTCGGCAACAAAAACAATCCCAAAAGGAGCTTTCCAATTGGCCGCATTCATGGTCAAAATACCACCGTCATAAACCTTGAAGAATAGTTTAAAGGCAAGAATGAGTGCAAGCAAGCTTCCACCAACGCTCAGAAAACGTTGTGCAGTGGATTTGCGCCACAACATCAGTTGGACAATAGCAATAAATAAATGCACGATAATCGTGGCAATAATGTGGTTGTCTATCATATATCTTCTTCCTCAGGCGTGTTCAAATCATCCAGATCATCGGTACCCAGCAATGCATATACACGCTTGAGTAAAACGATGGCAAAGGAGGTCAGGCCAAAGCTGATCACGATGGCCGTTAAAATAAGGGCTTGCGGAATCGGGTCCGCATAAATATCGGTGAATACCTTCAAATCGGGGCCTATGATGGGTGGTTTACCCTTAATAATGTTTCCCAATAAGAAGATCAATATATTGGTACCATTGCCCAGTAACATAATACCCAGCAACAATTTCACCATGCTTCGACGCAGGATGAGGTATATTCCGGCAGCATAAAGGATGCCGATCAAGAGTACGAGTATCAGTTCCATTATTATTCTTCTTCTGTCGTTAAAGCAATTGTAAATAAAATCGTCAGGACAACGCCAATGACAACAAAGTACACACCAAGGTCAAAAAATAAGGCGGTTCCTATCATCCCGATGACGGGAATTTTCTCTTCCAGCCAAAGCCCGGTCATGACGGGATAACCAAAAAATGCAGGTAGGAACATACTGATGGCCGAAATTCCCAGTCCGATGGGGATGAGTGACAGGGGTTTGTATTGAATCAATTTCATGGTATTTTGAGGGCCAAAGGCAAAACTATGCAGGACAAAAGCAATCGAAGCAACCAGGCCGCCCACGAAACCTCCGCCTGGGTAATAATGCCCCCGGAGTAGAAGGAACACCGAGAAAAGTAAAAGTATTGGTAATAAATACCGCGTAGCGGTCTGTAATATTGTACTGTTCATTTGTTATTATTTAGCAATGAGTTGTCCGCTCATTTGTGCATCACCTTTATCTATCATTATTCTTTGTCAGAGGACTTTAAACGTAATTTTAATAAACTATATACCCCCAGTGCAGCGATACTCAATACCACAATTTCAAACATGGTGTCAAAACCTCTGAAATCGACAAGTATTACATTGACGACATTTTTTCCTTTAGCAAGCACATAGGCGTAATCGCCATAGAAATCACTGATATTTGTGGTTGTTGGTTCGTGCAGAACTCGAAGTGCGACCATGGAAAGCAAAATTCCAAAAACGATAGCGACAATGGCGTCACGAATGATGGTGCGCCGGTTGGCCAGGTTCAGGAAAGAAGGTAGTTTAAAGAGTACCAATACGAAGAGCACCACAGTAAGGGTATCGATGGTAAACTGTGTCATCGCTAGATCTGGAGCACTGTAAAACACGAAAATAAGACATATAGCATAACCTACAACACTGGTGGCTACTACGGCTGTTAAACGGGATGAGGTGCGGATGGTGAGTACAATGGCGCCGATCAAAATGCAGACTGTGGTGACTTCGTAGAAACTCACCGGAGATAAGGTTTCCCATTTAATATGGAGTGGCCCACCCAGGTATAGTTGGTAGGCGATGAGTAATTCGGCAAATAAGATAATTTTCAACAGATACGAACGCAAATAGCCGTTGTGCATTTTGCTGGTGAAAAAAGTAGAGAATAAAACAATTTCCTGAGCACATAATCGAATGATATATTCAGGCGAAATCTTATTGAAATTTGCAATCCAAGCCAATTTTTTAGCACTGGGTCTGTTTGCGAAATAAAGTAAGGTACCCGCGGCAATTGTAATAGCGCTTAATAGCAGGACTAAATTAAAGCCATGCCAGATTTTCAGTTGAAAAGTTTCCGGTTTTACAAGTATGCTTACCGCGGTTGGCCCTGCAATCCAGTCGCCGATAAGTCCAGGGATACAGCCAAAAGCAACACCGAGGACGGCTAAAAGTAAAGGCGGGATCCACATGGCCTTATAGGGTAGGTGGATTTCATGAAATTGCTCGGGCAACTTACCCATAAAAGGTTTGATGCCGGCCATAAATCCAGCAGAGACCAGGAGTATATTGGTTGCTACTGCGGCGACAGTCAAATAGAGAAATAAATTGGGGGTGGCGTGTAGCGTTGCCTCATAAATCAGATCCTTTCCAATAAACCCAAATGTAAGTGGAATACCGGCACTGGAAAGTGCCGCTAGGAAACCTGCTATAGCGACAGGCATTAATACCTTACGTAGCCCCCGTAAGATGGTAAGATCCCGCGTTCCCGTTTCATGGTCTATAATCCCCGTAATCAAGAATAAGGCAGCTTTATACAAGGCATGTACGAGTATAAAGACACTTGCTGCGATAACGGCATCCTTGGTGCCTAATCCCAACAAGAATACTAAAATACCGAGGGCGGATATGGTCGAATAGGCGAGTACTCCCTTGAGGTCTGTTCTAAAAAGCGAATGGAATGCAGCATAAAGCATCGTGAAACCACCAATAGCCATGAGGGAATACGTCCAGATCGGGTTGCCCCCAAGAATTGGTGAAAAACGGGCCAAAAGATAGATTCCTGCCTTAACCATCGTTGCCGAGTGTAAGTAGGCCGACACTGGCGTTGGCGCCTTCATGGCACCGGGTAACCAAAAATGGAAAGGGAATTGTGCTGATTTCGTAATTGCTCCAAGTGTTATGAGGGCAAAGACCAGGGGAAATAGTGGATGTTGCTGAATGAGGGATACTTTGTCGATGAGTGCTGTAATATGGTAAGTACCCGCAATATTACCCAGCAAAATAAAACCTGCCAGTAGAAAAAAACCACCCAGACCAGTAATGGAAAATGCAGTTAATGCGCTTTTGCGCGAATCATTTTTGTCATTGTTAAATCCAATGAGAAAAAATGAGCTGATCGAGGTTAGTTCCCAAAAGATGAAGAGCAACAGCATATTGTCCGACAGGACTAGCCCCAGCATAGCCGACATAAAAAGGCAGAGGTAGCCAAAGAACCGGTCGATATACCGATGACCTTTGAGATAGGCATTCGCGTAGAAAAAGATACAAGCTCCAATCCCAGTGATCAATAAGGCGAAAAGTAGGGATAGTCCATCTAATTTAAAATCCAGATTGATGCCTAAGGAGGGCACCCAGGGTGTTGATTGCACGAAATAGGAGCTTTGACCAATAGGTACGATATATTGCGCAAAGTATAGAAATAGAAGTACCGGTAAGAATGCGAGAATAATACCCCATCTGGTTTTTAGGAACCGACCAAATGGAACAATAAGGCTCGATGTTATTAATCCTGACAGAACAGTAAATAGCATTTAGTCTTTGTTTTAATTTTTAACCTTCACTATTTCATCGTTGCCAATGCTTATATGGCGATGAAGGTTTTTTGAAAGTTTACAATATAATAAAAAAAAGCGAAAAAATGCTAGTTTTTGATCATTTTCCCGCTATATAAAGGATGAAAGAGGGGATTTTGTTTTGTCTGTCTGAAAAAAAACTAAACTGGTTTAGCAATTTAGAGAGCGATACATGCTGGTTTAAAATTATTATTTGTGATTAACAAAAAAAAAGAGCATTTTTACGATACAATTATTAAACATTCGTATTCGGATGTGTTTTTTATCCTAAATAACCTCATCTATACAATAATATAAGCTGAGTGTGGAAGCGACCTAACTATGCAGAAAGAAGAAGTATTGTTTAAGACGCACTATAATGGACTTTGCCATTTTGCATGGAAGATTGTTGGTGACCTTTCTGTTGCGGAGGATCTGGTACAAGACTCTTTTATTGCGTATTTCAAAAATACCGATCAAGTCAGCGATAATGATATTGCTATTAAGAATTACTTATACAGTTCTGTCCGTTTTGGCTGTTATAATCATATCCGTCATGAAAAAGTGCGGCAAAAGTATTGGAATGTCGTAGGTTTTACCGAAGAAGATAATACGGCGCTTGAATTGAATATGATTCACAGTGAGGTCATTCAGGAAATATATAAAATTATTGAGGAAATGCCTTTTGCCTGTCAACAAGTTTTTCGGCTGGGTTATCTCGAGGGGTTATCCAATCTTGAAATTACACGCGAGCTACAAATTAGTATCAATACCGTAAAAACACAGAAGCAACGTGGTATGAAAATGTTGCTCAAGCGTTTGAATCCCGAGTTTATTCCCCTTATTATATTTTTGTTAAAAAATATTTAAATTTTTGTCACCCTTTTCTTCGTCTTAGGTTTCTTTATGGTAGTTAATGAAAGAAAACACAAGACATATCGCTGATTTAATACAGAAATTCCTTTTTGGACAATTGACAGCTGAGGAACAAGTACAACTTGATGAATGGCTCAAGGCCAGTTCACAAAATAAACAACTTTTAGAATCCTTCCGAAATGCGGAAAATATAGCAGAAGATTTAGCTATTATTCGGCAATTAGACGCAAATCAAGCATGGGGCCGGTTGAAAAATAAAGAAGCTAACAGCAGGAGATTTTTCTGGAAATGGCCCTTAAGCATTGCAGCATCTATTGTATTTTTGTTAGGAGGTTTTCTATTATGGAAAGGTGATTTTGCCTCATTCTTTTCGGGCGATAAAAGTGTAGTAGTTGCAAAAAAGCAAGATATTGCTCCTGCAACAAGTGGTGCGGTATTAGTGCTAGCTGATGGTACCAAAGTTTCTTTAAATAGTGATTCTACGAAAACCCTGACTAAAAACAATAATCTGATTGGGAACAGCAATGAACTGATCGTTAAGCAAACAGATCAAGCGATCCCATTACAATATAACTCTTTGATTGTTCCAAAAGCAAGTTTCTATAAGATGACTTTGGCGGATGGGACTAAAGTATGGGTAAATGCGTTATCTCAATTGAAATTTCCGGCGCAGTTTTCAGCTAAGGAGCGTAGAGTTTTTTTGGAGGGAGAAGCCTATTTTGAAGTTGCCCCTAATGCAGCGCAACCATTTATTGTAGAATCCAGAGGAAATGAAATCAAGGTGTTGGGAACACATTTTAATATTAACGCCTACTCCGATCAGATTCGTACAACTTTAGCTGAAGGGAGGGTCGAGGTGCGGCAGAATAATCAGTTTGTCGAATTATTACCAGGTGAATTCGCTTCTTCTTTTAAGGATAATTTGGTCAAAGGGCGGGCAGATCTAGCCCATGATCTTGCTTGGCACAATAATGAATTTTATTTCAAAAAGGAAACGATAACGAACATAGCACATCAGTTATCGCGCTGGTATGATCTCGATGTTACCTTCCGAGGAGATGTGCAGCTGGATAAAGAGTATACCGGAAGTATCGAACGTGATGTAAAATTGTCACAGGTATTGGAGATGTTATCCTATGTCAGTAACCTAAAATTTGAAGTTGAAGGCAATAAATTGATTATTGCTACCAAAAGTTAAGGATTAACAATTTATAAAGCAGTAAATAGCACGCCTATGGTAAAATAATACATCAAAAGCAATGACCTAAAAAAAGAGAACAGGAATGTTGCAGCATCCCTGTTCAGAAAAAGATGCGATCATCAGGTCCTAAATCTAAAAATGAACAATTAAATCCCAATAAACCACAAAGTGTAAATGTATGAATAACTTACCACTTAGCAAAAGGTGGTCCTTGATCCCTCAAGACCCACGATTTTGCAAACCATTACGTATTATGAAAATTAGTACATGTCTTCTATTCGCATTTGTGACGGGTGTGCACGCTAAGAGCACGGCACAAAAAGTCACGTTGAATATGAAAAATGCACGTATTGAAGAAGCACTGTCTGCCATTTCCAAGCAGTCCCATCTACGTGTATTATATAGTGAAAACTTGAATACTAAGGCCCGGATTTCAGTGAACGTTAAAGATGCGTCTGTCGAGGAAGCATTGAATGCTGTCTTGAAAAGCAATAATATTGAATATAAAATTATTGCTAATACTATTTCGGTCAACAGTAATGCAAAGAATATCAGCATGACAGTCCCATTGGCTATACAGCAATCTGTTTCAGGTACGGTCACTGATAAAAACGGAAAGGGACTAAGCGGCGCTACTGTAACTGTAAAGGGAACTTCTATTTCGACCCAAACCGATGATTCAGGCCACTTTAGGATTAATGCCTCTTCATCTTCCGTTTTGGTCGTTCGGTATGTCGGGTTTGGAACCAGGGAAATTCCCATGGATGGTAAGTCGACCATAAATGTTGTGCTTACGGCAAATGACTTGAAATTGGAGGAGGTCAATGTGGTTGCAACCGGGTATCAGAATCTGGATCGTAAGTTTTTCACTGGAGCATCTACAAAAATTGATGCTAAGGAGGCTGAACGCGCAGGGGTGCCTGATGTATCACGCATGCTGGAAGGGCAGGCCGCTGGTGTCTCTGTTCAAAATGTGTCGGGTACTTTTGGTGCTGCACCTAAAATTCGGGTCCGGGGCGCAACCTCATTAACTGGAGATAATAAACCACTTTGGGTAATTGATGGTGTGATCTTAGATGAGGCGGTCAATATCTCCAATGAAGCACTATCAACTGGGGATGCTAACACCTTATTAGGATCCTCTGTAGCGGGGTTAAATCCAGACGACATTGAGTCAATTACTGTGTTAAAGGATGCCGCAGCTACCGCCATGTATGGTGCGGCTGCGATGAATGGTGTGGTCGTTGTAAATACAAAAAGAGGTAAAAATACAGAAGGACAAGTACACTTCAACTATTCCGGAAACTTTACAACCTATATAAAACCCAATTATAATCAATTCGATATCATGAACTCTGCTGAGCAGATGCAATTGGTTATTGATATGGAAAACAAAGGGTACTTAAATCATTCCCAGGTTTCGAGAGCCGGAACGGGGGGAGTATTCACCAAAATGTACAATCTCATGTACGAATATGACCCAAACACCGATTCTTTCAAACTCAGAAATGATGCCCCCTCTCGTTATAACTTCTTGCAACGTTATGCGAACGTCAATACAGATTGGTTTGATTTGTTGTTCAGGAACAGTTTTGTGCATGATCATTCGTTAAGTATGAGTACTGGAACGGCTAAGGCGCAGACCTATGCTTCAACGAGTTTTATGAATGACCCAGGTTATACACTCGGTAACCAGGCAAAGCGGTTTACGGCCAACATTCGTAATAACTATAAAATCAATGACAAACTTAGTACGGAATTTATTTTTCAGGGAAATATTCGCGATCAGCGTACACCAGGTACTTTAAATCGAAATTCTGATGCGGTATATGGTAGCTATTCGCGGGATTTTGATATTAATCCATATTCCTACGCATTAAATACCAGTCGTATTATTACACCATATGATGAAAATGGTGACCGCGAATATTTTACGCGAGATTATGCTCCATTTAATATCTTCAATGAACTTGATAATAATTATATCAAACTTAAATTAATGGATATTAAGGTGCAAGCGGGTATAACGTATAAAATTTTACCTTCTTTGACCTATTCTGCGACCGGAATGTATCGTTATTATAATTCCGAAAGGCAGCATATGATCACGGAGAATGCTAATCTTTCTAAGGCTTATCGTGCAAATCAAGATCAGACGGTAAATAGCGGCAATCGCTTCCTTTATGCTGATCCGGATTTTCCAAACACGGATAAATATGTCATTCTTCCCAACGGAGGATTCTTCAATGTCGCCAATAACAATATGATCAGTTATTATATGCGGCACAATCTGGAATTCAACAAAAAGTGGAATGATCATACCATGAATTTGTTTGGGACCTATGAACTTCAATATGCGGATAAACAGAGTCACGATTTTAATGGGCCAGGAATAGAATATGGTAATGGTAATCTAGTCCTGCCTGTGTATCGGTATTATAAGAAACAACTTGAATCTGGCGATGCACCATTTGCGATGAATTATACCTACGACCGTAAACTAGCTTATGCTTTGCGCGGTGCTTATAATTATAAGGATAAGTACTCATTTAACTTTACGACCCGTTATGACGGATCCAATAAAATGGGGCGTACTAATGTTGCTAGGTGGCTACCTACCTGGAATGTTTCCGCTGCCTGGGATATCGATCAGGAAAACTTCTTTAATAGAGAAAATAAGATCTTGTCACGCGCTAGATTACGGGGGACTTATGGCTTAGTTGCGAATATGGGAAATGCATCGAATTCCTCGGCTGTCTTCTATAATGCGATTACCTATCGACCTTATGATGGAGAAAAAGAAGGTAAGATCAGTATCAATGGTCTGGAAAATTCAGAGTTGACCTGGGAGAAAATGTACGAGCTTAATATTGGTACAGATTTAGGCTTCTTAAACGATCGCATTGATTTAAATTTTGACTATTATAGACGTAATATATTTGATTTAATAGGACCAATTCGGACGTCAGGGATTGGAGGACAATTTGAAAAATTAGCCAATTATGCTGATATGAAAGGACACGGTGTTGATATTCAGCTTGGTGGATATCCATTTAAAGATCCGAATGGCTTTACCTGGCGTACGCAGCTTACACTAGGTTTTAACAAAACAAAAATCACCAAGCTAAATGTAACCCGCAATATTTGGGATCTCATTTCAGGTGAAGGTGGAGCAATGATCGGCAGGCCGCATAGGGGGTTATATTCGTTGGATTTTGATAAGTTGGCCGCCAATGGAGGTTATCCAACCTATATAGGAACGGATGGTACTCCGGGTGAAACCTATTTTTGGTTCCAAGATAATCAAACGGAATTCTTAAAGTATGAGGGGCCAGTGGATCCTACACTTGCCGGAGGTTACTACAACCGCCTAGAATACAAAAATTTTAGCTTTTCCTTTTTGCTGAAATTTGGTTTGGGAAATATGGTCCGTTTACAGCCTAATTATTCACCGATTTACCTCGATATGTATAATGTATCCAGGGAACTGATCAATCGCTTTATTTATAAAGGAGATGAATATTTAACAGTAGTTCCATCTACGCTCGATGGACTAACAGCAGAATTTGACATTAAGAACGCTGCTGGGGATCGCACGGCATCTGTTTATTCCTATAACGCTTATAATTATTCATCTGAACGAGTTGCCAAAGGTGATTATCTCCGTTTATCGCAAATTTCCGTCGGCTATAATATTCCCAAATCCGTAGTCAGCAAAATTAAATTTAGGACTGCCCAAGTAAATTTAGTCGGCAATAACCTTTGGTTGATTTACGCTGATAAAAAACTAAATGGAGTAGATCCGGAGTTCTATAATAATGGGGGGGTAGCCTTACCTGTTCCTAAGCAAGTCACTCTGTCTGTAAAATTGGGATTCTAAACGATTAAATTATGAAACTTACAAATCTTAAATATCTATTCATTTCTTCCGCACTGCTACTCAGCAGTTGTAACAAATACCTGGATCAGCAACCGGATATGAGAGCTGAAATCAATACGGTTGATAAAGTCAAACGACTGATCACATCAGCCTATCCTTTTGGTAATTATCTTGCTATGGCCGAAACGTACTCGGATAATGTGGAAGACAAAGGCGTGGGTGGACTATACCAGCCGGTTCCTTCTCTATATCGTTGGCAAGATATCAACAATAGTGATACGGATAGTCCGAATAGTTACTGGAATAATTGTTACGAAGCGATCGCTGCAGCCAACCATGCTTTGGCAGCAATTGAAGCTAATAACTTTGGGAAAGAAATTGCTGCATTTAAAGGTGAAGCTTTGGTTGCAAGGGCATATGCACATTTTATGCTCGTCAATTTCTTTGCGAAAGTCTATGATTATAAAAAACCAGAGAACAATACTTCTCCTGGAATCCCTTATGTGATTGAACCAGAGACTGTGGTGATCAAACAATATGATCGTGGAACCGTAAAGTCTGTCTATGACAATATTCGGAAGGATTTGGAAGAGGGCTTAGCCCTATTGGATGGAAACCCTGCTGAATGGAATGTGCCTAAATACCATTTTACACCCGCAGCTGCGCATGCCTTTGCGACTCGATTCTATTTGTTTACAGGCGAATGGCAAAAAGTAGTTGACAATGCCAACAAAATTTTTGCAGGAGGAAATTTTGCGGGGAAATTGATACCCTATAATTCCACCTTTAAAAAAATGACTTTTGAGGAGGTACATTCAGTTTTTTCCAAAGCGGATCAGCCTTATAGCCTTTTGATCAACGAGACTTACAGTGGTTATCAACGCTGGTGGGATAATCGTTACGCTATGGGGATCAATGTGTTCCAGAATATTTATAATGGTACGACTGCTGCTGGAGCCAAGTTTTATAATTTTGGGGTTTCCTATGGTGCTCCACACTATACTACTTATATCTGGAAGGAATTTTGGTATGTAACAAACGCAACGGCAAACACAGGGTTTCCTATGCTTATGGTCCCGGTATTAATCACAGATGAGGCGCTGATGAATCGAGCCGAGGCTTATTTGGAATTGGGAAATAATGCAGCTGGTATTGCCGATATGAATTTGATGGCAAGCAACAGAATTGAAAATTATAACCCGACGAACCATGCTGTAACGGCTGCAAAGTCCCGGTTGTTTTTTGGGGTTCAAGATGATAAGGAAGCGCTTATTCAAACCGTGCTGCAATTTAAGCAGGTTGGTTTTATGTCGATGGGATTACGTTGGTTCGATATTATTCGTAAAGGGATAACAGTGAAACATCTTGTCATTGCCAATGATGAAAGCGAGTCTTATATCGAATTAAAACCTGAGGATCCGCGACGTGTTTTCCAGATCCCACAAGAAGCAAAATTGTCAGGTGTTGAACAAAATCCAAGGTAATTTTATGAAAACAATAACAAAAACATACATAATAGTCGGTCTGATCGTCAGTTTATATTCTTGCGTAAAAGAGGAAAAGCTCAATACAAAAATTGAAAATTATGACACCTTTGTTCCAGGAGCTATTGACGAATGGATTACAAAGAATCTGACTGACCCCTATAATATTGAAGTCGTATATAGGTATCAACGCAATATGCATGATATCAATAAAAACATAGCTCCAGCAGATGAGTCCAAAGTCATTCCCCAAATGGATGTGGTAATTAATGGATTTTTGGATGTCTATAAAAAAATCGGCGGAGTGCCCTTTATAAAAACATATACACCCAAACAGTTTGCTTTATTTGGATCAGGAGACTACGATGTAGATGGCTCTGTGAAAGGAGGAACTGCGGATGGAGGTCGACGCATTACCTTGTATGGAATTAATAATTTCGATGCGGTAAATCCAAATTCCATAAGTGGAAATCTTCAAGTCATCCATCACGAATTTACGCATATCCTTAATCAGATGAGATTTATTCCCGCTGAGTTCGGAAAAGTTTGTGCAGGCGATTATTACTCGAATTGGACCGCCCAAGAGAATGATCAGGCAAAAGCTAGATCATTGGGGTTTATCACTCCTTATTCAAGAAAGTCTATCGGTGAAGATTTTGCGGAAGTCTTATCACATTTAATCGTCGCAGGTCAATTATATTATGATGATTTTGCTTACGATAGCGGAAGAGAGGCCTATCCCAAGTTTAAACAGAAGGAATCGATTGTACGAGATTACATGATGCAAAATTTTAATATTGATGTAACGCAGTTACAAATTGAATTTCAACGCGTCATGACCGAAAAGTATAATTCAACTCGTTATTCTGCTGCAACCGCACTTAGTAGCGATTATTTTGGTTCTTTAGACTGGGATATAAGGAATACCTGGGGATTAGAGAACACGATTTCTAACAAGCAAAGGTCTTTATTTATGGCTATTTTGGATGAGCTTGGCGGATGGACCACCAAATCAATGACATTCCAGTTTGTCTCCGCTACAAAGGCAACATTAAACATTGGGTTTGGCGATAATAATGTAACCTACACGGCATCCTATGACTTTGATATCACAAAAAATGCAGACAATACATTTAAAATCGCTAAGTCGGCTACCCAAGGGACAGGTAATAATTATGGTAACGGAAATATAGATTGGGTATTAAAGGATACTAAGCCGTTAATCGATTATCTAGGTAGTACCAGTTTCTCCACTGGATGGAAACAGGTTGATTTAACGGTTAATCCAAGTGATTATCTGCAATTTTTGATTTTTAAGGATACAAAAGATCCGAATGCAACATTCATAGGCAAAGTAAATTTGAGGAAGTATTAGATTATGAAAAAGATATTTTATTTAATGTTTTTGGTCCTATTGGCTTTCAGTTGTAGTAAACCAAAAGAAATGGATCCCATATTCGGTAATCCCGACGAAAGGATATCCGATACGTTGTTATACGTCAAGAAGACATTAGTAGATGCTCCATACGGCTGGAAAGCTTATACAACGACGGAAATATCTAAAGGTGGATATGGCTTTTATATGCAGTTTGATAAAAATGATCGGTTGAGGATGATTGCAGATCTAAACAAAACGACTGCTTCCGAAGCAAAAGAATCTACTTATCGGATACGCCAGATTATGTATGCTACCTTGTCATTTGACACCTATAACTACATTACTATGTTACAAGATCCAGACCCCAGTGTTTATGGAGGTCTTCCAGGAAGGGGACATGGGAGCGACAACGAGTACGATTATGTTAAAACACATGGTGATACTTTGTTTTTCCAAGGACGGAAATTTATAAAACCGCTTGTATTGGTCAAGGCGACGGCGGAAGAACAGACGGCCTATTTAAGCAAAAAACTTTTGGCTAGTATAAATGATGTAGACGCTTATTTTGAAAATGGAATAAACATTGTCATGCTGAATAAAGCTAACTGTGAATTTACACTGAATACATCAGCAAAACAAGTTAATCTAATGGCAATGATCGATGGTAAAGTGGAGAGTGTACAGATTCCATATTTTTACAATTTGGATAAAAATATGACTTTGCTCAGCGATTCAACCTTTGATGGCGAGAAATTTTCAAAGATTACAGAAAAGAATGGTGTTTATACACTGCATGCCTTATCGGGAAAAACGTTTGTTATCAAAAAATCGAACGACTATTTATTACCGCCACAGTATAAATTGGGAACAGCAATTACGGATATGTTCCAGCCAGGTGTTTACAGCTATGCGAGCTATCTACCTTTAAAAACTTGGTCTGCAAGTTATGTGGTGGATTGGAATGAGTATGTGCGGTTATCGAAAACAAGTGGATATAATCTCACCGTAGGAGATTCTTTCTACAATTTTAATGATGCAAAGAAAGTCATTACCATGGATGGTTATATTTATCAGGGGAATACAAGGTTTATTGGAGGGTATTTAATGAATTACTCCATTGATCTTGAAAAAGGCACGATACGTTTTCTTTCCATCAAGAATACAACTAATAATGGGGGGATTATGGTGCCTTACATGAATGCTACATTCTTTAAGAAAATGATAAATCATGATTTTAAACTTTCATTCATAACAGATAAAGATTTTGGGTCGGGAATACAGTTTACAAGTGTAGAGGATCCAAATTATTATTTCTCTTTCGCTTACTAAAGTAAGATGTTGATTTTTTAATAAATATGCCCTACGATATCCAAAAAAGGTATCGTGGGGTATTATATTAAATTGTTCGGACGTTTCTTGCTATTGTGCTATTACTTTTCTTTTATGTCTTAAGAAAGAAGCCGTCTTAATTGTATTATGGTCTATTATAATAGTGAAATATATTTATTTGCAGCAGAAAATGCACGCGTTTTAGAGAACAATAAAATAAAACTGTTATTTAGTGTTATTTTATTTCTTTTAGTTGGCTGCGGTACACCAGATCAAATTCATCTACGTGGGAATATTCCGATAAAAAATCCTTTTTATATCGATGTATACAATATGCGTACGGGAATTAAGGTTATGTCTGATACAATTTGTTCTAACAATATCAATTATGAGGTAGGCATATTACCAAAGGGCATTTATCAACTCACTGTTTCATGGGATAGAGATATTTTGAAAGCCCAAGAAATCGAGCGATTTGCCCGTCAGCCTGATCTCGGTACACCAAAATATTATATATCAACCACATTTTGGTTAGATGCGAACGAGTCCGATAATTATAAACTTTTACTGGACAGGAGCTATCAACAAGCGGAACTACAGGAACTATTACTGGCTAAGAATGGAGGTGAATCAATTCAAATGAAAGTTGTATCTGGTGGAAAAAATAACAGGATATATAATGAATACTTAGTGTTAGTGGATCATTATAAGACTGAAAATCGATATAAAAAAGACAGCCTTCAGCAATCAGCCCATTACAATGGTCTTCAATTAATCGAAAATTTAGAGCGATTGAATACGCTATTAGCAAAAGATTGGTTGCCAGATGTCAAAGCAGCATTGTTACATGAAGAAATAAATTTTATGAAAAATAATATAGATAGCGAGGTAATCCCCAATATTTATCAAATTCAAGTAAATAATAAAGACGATTTTGAAAAATATCGTGAAGTTTATCATTTATTTTCAATTGCCGATAAGAGAAATCTGGCAGATTGGAATAGGGATAATTGAATTATTAAGAATGATTGGTTATGAGAGAAGTATTTAAAACACACATCCACTTCGGTAGCTATATTTGGGGAGTGGTGGTGATTATTTTTATTGCCGGGATATCCTACGAGGATTTGCAGCGAGGTTTATATACGGGGGCATTATTGTTGTTTGTCGTATTTGCTTTAACCTGGTATTTTACATTTTTTTTTAAACGGTATTGGATTGAAGATAATAAACTTTTTATCAAGAGTATTTCGGGTACAAAATCAGTAGATATCATATCTATCCGTAAATTGGAGACTGAAAAAGTCGATTGGTTTGGGACGATGAGGCTTACAATTTTGAGACCCTATAGAAAAGGGATGATCCTGCATTATAATGTGATTGATGATATATTCGTTGATCCGGAAAATCCAACCCAATTTATTGATAAATTAAAACAAATTGCACCTAGCATCAATGTTATCGAAGCAAAATAGTATGTTGCCTCAATAAAGTTTCGTCAATACGGATTGTTTTCTCGTTGCTTTGGGTGAAGGTTTTTGTAAATCTCTTTTCTGATGTAATGAATCTGTTGATTCAGTTGTCATAATTAAAGGATATAGGCCTTACCTTAATTAGTTTAATTGAAATAAACCAAAGTGTAAATTTTATGAAGTATTTTTTTAGTGCCCTTTTATTTGTTTTTGCAGCTCAGTTATTTGCGCAAAAAAAAAACAATCAGACTAAACATCTGCCATTTGAGACGATCTATTTTGCTGGTGTTCAATTTAATAACGCTAGCAATCTGAATAGGATTCTGAAAGATTATGATTCCGGAAAGGTACCTGGATTTGGGTGGAATGCTGGGGCTGGACTTGCATACAGGATCAAACAAACCCTTATTGGCGTGAATTTTAGCTTGTCGACAAGCAGTAAAAACGACAATACAATGAATACAGGCGATTTTACGCTATATGTATCTACCAATGCGATACGTACAGGCGGATTGATCTTTAGCCCGCAGCTGGGAGTCGGTACGCAGTCTACTACCTTTACCATTCAAAAGAAAAATCTGAATGGGGAATTTGGAGATTTTTTGACAACACAGTCCAACCAAACAAAAATGAAACATGATGCTGCTATTGTCGATCTAAGTGTTACGTTGAAAACATCCAATTCCGAACGAACTAGCTTTCGCCCAGAATGTAGAATCGGTTATAAATCTTCGATTACACATAATGATTGGAAAGTAGTGAATGCTGCCGTTTCAAATGTTCCGAAGGACAGACTGGGACATTTCTATGTACAATTAGCTTGGGGTATTGGACGATAGAACCATTATCATACCACGTAAATTAGGTAATAGTTATGTTTTTGTGAATATTTAAGTTTTCCACAAGATGTTAATAACGATGTGGAAAACGTTTTGCTCTCTCCATAATATCGCAATTTGTAGTCAAACCTCATTGAGCTAGAAAATTAAAGTGGAGTGACTTTCAGGGTTTATATAATTTTTGTATTTTTAACTATACTGTATTAAGACCTTAAAAATGAAAATCAGATTTGTACTTGTTTTAATATTGGCCTTTGTCGTATGTTTTTTAATTGCAGCGTCGGTTTACTTTTTTTTGGATGACAAATCTTCCGTTCGAGATTCCATATTTGTAGGTTTTATATCAAGCAGCATCGTGATTACTTTATCCGCAAACTCCAATAAAGGTGCAAGACGTATATAGCTATACTTTTTCGATACAAACGTCATATCGATTTATGACAAATTCCTGCCTATAACTTTGTTTCTCTTATCGGAGTGGGCCATCATTTACCGCTCCTTTACCTCCATTTACCGACTTTTTTATTCTGTTGATCTAAATGTAATAAAATGGGATGCTGCGTTGTCTTACTTTTGAATCAGAATCTTAAAGGAAATGATGCAACAAAATCAATATCCTTGCGACAATAAGAAAAGAGATAAAAAACTAACAATATAAAGTATAGCAATTATGAAAACTTTAGTAAAGACATTCGCAGCAGCAGCATTGATTACACTATCAACTTTCGCAATGGCAGCAGCTGACCCTGGTAAAGCATTGAACCTTTCCACAGCCGATTTGGCTATCGATAGCTACGTGTCAGTAATGACAGAAGGTGCATCTCAGGGCGTAGAAAAATTGTTTGCATCCGAATTCAATCAAAAAGTCCAGGGGAAAGCTGCACGTACCAATAGCCGTTCGGAAGTCATTTCCTTCCTGAAAAAGCAAAAAGGTGAAAAATTGAACTGCAGTACAAGTACTGAGGTACTTGAGGAATCTGAAAACTATATGGTAGCGCGTATCACCATGAAGTTTGACGATTTCACGAAAACAGATCTAGTGACATTAATCAATGAATCGGGAACCTGGAAGGTTACAAGCTCCGTAAACTCCTATAAATAGAAACTGTTTAATTAAATTCATATGTTTATTTTAGCCACGTCGGGATGATGTGGCTTTTTTGTGTTTAATGCTTTTTTATGCTGGTTAATCTTAATGTGCTTTAAAACTTATCAACATCGTTATTAACATTGTGTGGAAAACTGTTTATGGGTCAGTGTTGAAAAGACCATCAAATGAATTGTGTAAATTGCCTCCTACATTTATTATACTGCGCATTTTATGAAATATTATTTAAATCAATTGTCAAAATTCGCTTGCCTCATTGTACTAATGATTTCTTGCCTGCAGACTACTGTAGCTCAAGATATCGACACAACATTTCATAAAAAAGATGGGGAAGAGATAACAGCGAAAGACCCCGCTTATTTTAAACGTATCATTTGTCCTGTAAGCGAACAAAACAAAAAATATTATGTAGTCGAAGAGTACTATATCAATAGCAACACGATTAAGTTAAAAGGAACCAGCAAAGACGCTGGTTTTCCATTTAGATTTCAGGGTCAGAAATCTCAGTTTAGCTTTCAAGGTCAGAAATCACAGTTTTACGAAAATGGAGTGTTAAGGAGCCTGGAAAATTTCAGTGAAAAGAGTGAACTGATAGATTCTGCATACTATTGGTACCCAAGCGGTAAGCCTGAATTGACGGTGTTTTACCCAAGCTCATTAAATAAAAGAGGCGATCGGATGGCCGAAGATCCTATTTATGTGGCTTATTTTGACTCTTTAGAGAATAAAACCTTGTCGGATGGAAATGGTTTAATTCGTTTACGCGAAGGCGGTGACGATGATGTTGAAGAAGGGAGGATGGTCAATAATTTGCGTGATGGAGAGTGGAAAGGACGGGCAGATAATGAAACTTTTGTCGAAACATATAAAAAAGGAAAATTATTAAAGGGTAGTAAAATCAAAGAAAATGGGGAGCTCATAAACTATGATGCGAAAACTTATTTTGTGCAACCGGAATACCCTGGTGGTATATATAAGTTATTGACTTTTATTGCCAAAAATTACGAATATCCCAAAGAAGCCGTCAAAAATGGGGTAAATGGTTTAGTAGAAATAGATTTTGTGGTCGATAGGGATGGTCACATCGAAGATATAAAAGTAAAGAGTGATTTAGGATTTAATACTGGTGAAGCTGGTATCCGAGTTGTAAAAATGCTTAAAAAATGGAAACCGGGTATTCGGAGAGGTGAGCCCGTAAGAGTGGGTTATACCTTGCCCATACGGCTAAATCTTGCGCGTTGATGATGATGACCGTAGCTTTTAATGTTATCCACAATGTTATTAACATAATGTGGATAACATAAAAGAAGTATTTTGCAATCCCCTTGCGATAAAATTAAACATTATTTAACCTATTAATTTTTTAATTAATCTCGATATTTCTTATTATTACCGTTGCATTAACAATTATTATGAAGTATTATTTAGACTTTTCGACGAAACTTATTTGTTTTTTTCTATTGAACCTGTGCGGATTGAGCCTTTCGGCACAAGTTACTTTTACCACTTATCATAAGAAAAATGGGGAGGAGACGAAGAAGCAAGACTCGGCTTATTTTTTAAGAGCAATTCAGATCGATGCGGCGGGAAAGGATAAAGTGTATCGAATAGCGGAGTATTATCTACGCAATGACTCGCTAAAGTTAAATGCGATAAGTAAGAGCGGGAACGCACCTTTCAATTTTCTAGGTAAAAAATATGAATTCTATGAAAATGGCACACTCAAAAGTCTTGAGAACTTTAACGATGAGAGTAAATTGATCGATTCGGCATTTTATCTATACCCCAACAATAGGTTGAAAATGGTCGTATTTTATCCAAGCGAACTTAAGAAGAAAAAAGTGCTGGTGATGAAGCCGATCTATGTGGTGTATTATGACTCTTTAAACAATAAAAAGTTAGAAAATGGAAATGGTATTATTCGTTTTAGTATAGATGAAAAGGAAGAAACTGAAGAAGGTCAGCTGGTCAATAATATGCGTGAAGGGGAGTGGTGAGGAAAGAGCGGTCGTGATTCCTTTGTAGAGTATTATAATGCAGATAAATTACTGTCAGGCACCAAAACAAAAGAAAATGGTGTCGTCATTCCATATGATTCTACGACCTATAAAACGCAACCCGAATATCCTGGAGGCACCAAGGAAATGTTGTATTTTGTGGCAAGAAATTATGAATATCCAAAACAAGCCATGATGAACGGTGTAAGTGGTACTGTAGAAATAGCGTTCATTATAAATCAACACGGCCGAATAGAAGATTTGAAAGTAAAGAACGATTTGGGTTTCGGTACAGGGGCGGCTGGTATACAGGTCGTAAAAAAGCTTAGAGAATGGAAACCCGGTATCCTCCGTGGTGAACCTGTGCGGGTTGGCTATACATTGCCTATAAGGTTAAATTTGAGTGGGATATAATCAAAAGTATCTAAAAAAATAACANNTGTTATTTTTTTAGATACTTTATACGCTATTTTTTCAAAGCTGCAGCGCCTTTGATAATTCCTTCTACAACGGCAGGATCCTGAAGTGTCGAAGTATCACCTACATTGGCGATATCGTCTTCGGCAATCTTGCGCAAGATACGACGCATGATCTTTCCTGAACGTGTTTTTGGTAGATCATCAACAAATTGGATGATGTCTGGTTTAGCAATTGGGCCAATAATGCGTGAAACGGTTTCCATGATATCCTTTTTGGTGGCTTCTGCATCGGTATGGTGATTCGCAATGACATAAGCATAGATACCCTGTCCTTTTACGGGGTGCGGATACCCAACAATGGCAGATTCAACCACGTCAGCGTGCATATTAATGGCATTTTCCACTTCTGCTGTACCAATGCGGTGACCCGAAACATTTAATACATCATCTACACGGCCTGTGATTTTGTAATAGCCCTCTGGACTACGGAAACATCCATCGCCCGTAAAATACATATCTTTATACGTCGAGAAATAAGTTTGACGACAGCGGTCATGATCGCCCCATGTCGTGCGTAACATACCTGGCCATGGGAATTTAATACACAGATTGCCAGTTACGTCATTGCCTTCGATTTCTTTTCCATTCTCATCCATCAAAGCGGGTTGAATGCCCGGCATCGGGAACATCGCATAACTTGCTTTTTCTGGTGTTACCCCGGCCAATGAAGTGATCAAATGGCCTCCATTCTCTGTCTGCCAATAGGTGTCAACAATAGGGCAATTCTTTTTACCAACTTTTTCGTTAAACCAGTTCCAGGCTTCTTCGTTGATTGGTTCGCCTACAGATCCCAAAACACGTAAAGATGAAAGGTCGTTTTTGTCGACAAATTCGTCCCCAAAAGCCATCAATGAACGCAAAGCAGTAGGGGATGTATAGATAATATTGACTTTGAATTTATCAACGATATCCCAATAACGGCTCGCATCCGGGAAGGTTGGAATACCCTCAAACATTAAAGAAGTAGCTCCTTGTGATAACGGTCCGTAAACGATGTAACTGTGTCCTGTAATCCAGCCGATATCCGCTGTACAGAAAAATACATCGTTTGGCTTATATTGGAAGGTATTCATAAAGGTATAGCCTGTATACACCATATAACCACCACAAGTGTGTACTACACCCTTAGGTTTACCTGTGGACCCCGATGTATAAAGGATGAATAAATTGTCCTCAGCATCCATCTCTTCTGCTGGACATGCTGGATTTCCCTGTGTTTCTACTTTTTTGATCTCATCTTCCCACCATACGTCACGTCCTTTGATCATCGATACCGGTGTACGCGTACGTGTTAAAACAATTACTTTTTCAACAGTGTCACATTGCATTAAAGCATCGTCCACAATGTTTTTTAAACCAATGGTTTTATTGCCGCGGTAACTACCATCTGAAGTGACGATCAGTTTGCATTCCGCATCGACGATACGATCCGCGATAGATCGTGCTGAAAAACCTCCAAACACCACCGAGTGGATAGCGCCGATACGAGCACAGGCTAATACAGCAATAACCAATTCAGGAACCATTGGCAAGTAAATACATACCCGGTCTCCTTTTTTGATGTTATTATTTTTAAGTACGTTGGCAAATTGCTCTACCTTTTGTAGTAATTGCTTATAGGAAAGAATGCGGTGCGCTTCATTGGGATCATTAGGTTCCCAGATGATGGCTGGTTTATCACCATTAGCATAAATATGGCGATCTAGACAGTTTTCTGTAATATTTAATTTAGCACCCTCAAACCATTTGACATTGGGTTCCTCAAAGTTCCAGTTCAGCACTTTATTCCACTTTCTCTTCCAGAAAAAATGATCTGCAATGCTCGCCCAAAACTCCTCAGGTTGTTCTACACTTCGCTTATATTCACTTTGATATTCTTCAAATGATTTTATTTGTAGGCTCATCGTTATTAGGATTATTATGAATTATTTTAATTTATATTGTTATTGTTGCGAAATTGTTTTTGATATTTCGATTTCGGTGTACAATTTAGCGGTTTTTGCCCATTTTATCAAAAAATTGATGTTTAATATAATGTTAAACTACTTTTATCTATAAGATTGTTATCTTGCATCAAGATTTTTCAAGATGTCTTTTCTAAGAAAGCTATTCTATATTACAATCTATACAAATCTTCTGATCGCCATGGCGGCCATGGCACAATGCGCATTGACTTATATCATATTTGAACGGTCTATCAATTGGTATATCGTTTTAGTAGAAGGAACGGCGACCTTGCTACTCTATAATTTTAGCCTGTGGTGGTCCAAACCGAAGCACCCAAAAGAATCAAAATTCCCCCGGACACGCTGGATCTTTAATCATGAATGGGTCATGTGGTTAAACAATGGTATCGCTTTGCTTGTGCTTGGTTATTGCTTGTGGTTTATTCATGTGTATTCCTTTTTGTTTTTGGGATTTATTGGAATCCTGAGTCTACTATACGGAATGCCTCTATTTACCTTCCGTGATCGCAAAGTGGGGCTTCGACAGATACCCGGGGCCAAGATTTTTCACATTGCCCTGGTCTGGGTCTGCAGCAGTGTGGTGCTCCCTTATGTGGAACTAGCCAACATCGGTGTCACAATAGATCAGTGGGTTTTTATTGCGCTCTGCGGATTGAAGTTTATATTTTTGGTTATCTGTACATTGCCTTTCGATATTCGGGATATCCAACAGGATTCCTATTATCATCTACGGACTTTACCTAATATGCTGGGCGAACAAAAAGCTAAAAATCTAACCTATGGACTATTAGGCCTGCATTGTGTTTTGATCTTGACCGTGCCTTATACAGCACCTATTAAAATCGGATTAATTCTGACCAACGTACTCATATTTGCCTTGCTTAAGTTGGCTGTTTTCAAAACAAAAGATCATTACCACTACGCTTATCTACTGGACTGTAGCTTGGTGCTTCAGTTTCTGATTGTTGTTGTCGTCGGTATCTTTAGCCTCGGAACCTGATTTTTTAGACCTTTCAAGAGCAATGGCTTACTTTAATCTCCTGTATCTGTATGAATAGGGGATGCTTAATTGATTACTTGCTCGCATGATTGATTGATTGATTGATTGAAGATTTTGGCAAATAGCTCTTTGCCAAAATTAAGACGCCAAAAAGGCGATGATCTTATCTGCGGCGACTTCCGACAATTTATAATAACTTTCAAAGGTCCATCCGGCAACATGCGGCGACAAGATTACATTGTCTCTACGGATAAGATCTGCATACCAGCTCTGTTCGGCGAGTTTTGGGAACTTTTCTACGGGCAACACATCAAATGCTGCTCCGATAATGGAACCGGAATCAAGGCCGCTTAATACTGCAGGTACCTGTACAATACCGCCTCGGGCACCAAGTAAGAAGAAAATGGGTTTCTCAAATTTTGCCAGATAATCCACATCAATCATACCTCTTGTTTCATCCGTTAAGGGGATATGGAAACTGATCACATCGGCTTCTTTGCAGATCTTTTCCATGTCTGCTGCCGATGCATATTGATCCGTATAGTCGATTCGATATTTATCATAGGCAAGTACCTGTACATCAAAGCCGGATAATTTTTTTGCCATGGCCACACCATTGTGTCCATAGCCGATCAAACCTACAGTACGCCCCTTAAGTTCATATCCACGATTGGCCTCACGCAGCCACTGCCCAGATCGTATTTGTTGGTCACCACGATTCAAATTGTTCATTAGACTAAGCAACATACCGATCATATGTTCACCTACAGCATCCCGATTGCCTTCATTGGCCGGAATTAACAGCACGTCTCTTTGCGCAGCAATTGTATCGTCGATATTGTCCATCCCAGCACCAGCACGAGCGATAAAGCGGAGGTTTGGCGCCAAGTCAAAAAAAGCTTTATCTACCTGAAATTTGGAACGGATAACCATACCCGAGTAATTAGCGATGATTTTTTCAGCTTCTTCTCGGCTGATATCAGGTTGATAATTGTAGGCGATCCCCGCCTGTTCAAATTTCTCAAGCATGATTTCATGAATGTCGTCGACGATCAAAATAGTAGTTTTCATTCAATTTTTTTTTATGTGGCACTGATCAGTGAATACCGTTGCTATGTAGTACGATGATTTAGATCCCAGCGTCATGATTATGGTTGATCTGCATAAAATCTACAGACAGTAATTTATTTAACTGTTGTTGTTTCATGCGATTGGGCATTATTTTCATGCCAAAATTTCGCATTCCTATGAGGAAAGGATTTTCCCATTGGGCTATTTTTCCTATCCTCCAGGAAGTATTACAGATATAATTTACGCGATCCAATCGTCTTTTTTCGAATCGTTGGAAAGCCAAATTAACGGAAGCTGAGGTTTGGAGTTCATCCACGAGAACAGCAACATCTTCAATAGCCTGACAGGCTCCCTGGCCCAAGTTGGGCGTCGTCGCATGTCCAGCGTCACCCAATAACAGGATATTGCCAAAAGCGAGTTGTTGAAGTGGTGTGATGTCAATAATGTCATTTGCGATTAGTTCGCTATCTTTTGTCTCCGACAGGATCGTTGGAATAGGGGCATGATAATCTTTAAAATTTTCGAGGAGCTCCTTTGTTTTCCAGTTTTTTAAGACCGGATTCTGTGCTTCTGCATTGATGCAGGCGTACCAATAGATGCGGTTATTGACAAGTGGGGTCATTCCAAAGCGTCCTTTGCTGCCCCAGGTCTCCGTTCCTTTACTGAGCTGTATGCTGCTATTGTCAATGGTTGCCCGCCAACAGGTATAGCCTGAATAACGAGGGGCGGAGCCCGGTATGAGCTGTTGTCGTAATGCTGAGTGTACGCCATCGGCAATCAAAAGAGCCTGGCCGCGTACATGACTTCCGTCTGCGAAATAAACTTGAATATCTTCCCCCTCTCGTTCAAAGGAAACGGCGCGTTTGCCGAGATGAATTTGTTCAGTGGGGATTTTGGATAGGAGAAACTGATGCAGATCAGCCCGATGGATAGCGAAGTTGTCCTGTTGATATTTCTGGCTGATTGACCTAGTGTCTGGTTCAACAAGAATATTTCCTTTTTGATCCAAGACGTTGTAGGATGCAAGGTAGTGCCCTATCGGGACGATTTCATCCTTCAATCCGAGATGTTCCAAAGCTTGCATGGCGTTGGCCGCGAGCCCGAATCCAGCACCTATGCCTTTGAGTTCAATGGCGCTTTCATAGACATGTGCTTCAATACCTACTTTTGCAAGCCCTATTGCGGCACATAATCCAGCGATACCACCGCCAATAATCATAAATGTGCTGCCGGTCGGATGCATATTAGAGACTGTTTGCTATTTCGTTTGTTAAGCCGACAAAATCATCTACTGTTAGTCGTTCTGCGCGTAGTTCGTATAGTGGGTTGTCAGACATTTTATCTTTCGGAACAACACCCGAAAGTGAGTTTCGGAGGGTCTTACGACGTTGATTGAAACCTGCTTTAACAACGCGCCAAAATAATTTCTCATCACAATTCAATTGTTCCCTGTCGTTGCGTGTCATGCGAATCACGCCCGACAATACTTTTGGCGGTGGATTGAATGCTCCCGCCTTTACAGTAAACAGGTATTCTACTTTATAATACGCCTGTAAAAAGACACTCAAGATGCCATATTCTTTACTTCCTGCTTTGGCAGTACAGCGTTCAGCGACCTCTTTCTGGAACATCCCCGCCATTTGAACAACACGATGCCGCTCATCCAAAATTTTAAAGAGAATCTGAGAGGAGATGTTGTACGGAAAATTGCCGATAACGGCCATTTTCTCGCCAAAATACTGTGAAAAGTCAAGGCTCAGGAAATCACCGTGGATCAATCGCTTACCCAACTGGGGATATTTATCGTCCAAATAAGCAATGGATTCATCATCCACATCGATCAAATAAGTTTCATAATCTTCCTTCTGCAAGAGAAAATCTGAAAGTACCCCCATTCCCGGGCCAACTTCAAGCACCTGGCTAAAACCCAATTTAGGATCCAATGCTTCCACAATCTTTTGTGCAGCATTTTTATCGTTCAAGAAATGCTGTCCTAAATGTTTTTTTGCTCTTACTGTGCTCATAGTGCAAAAGTAAAAAATAAATAAGTGAAAAGTCATTCTAAGAAAAAAATCCCTATTTTTGAATCAAAGCATTTAAACAGAATGAGCGATAAATTAAAAATCGGAATTACCGTAGGCGATATTAACGGCATTGGACTTGAAGTCATCATTAAATCTTTGGTAGATCAGCGTATGTGCGATTTCTTTACGCCAGTGGTTTACGGAAATACAAAGGTGGCTTCTTTTCACCGTAAAGCGATCGGTGTAAATGATTTTAGTTTTAACGTGATCAATGATGCTGAGCAGGCGCATTCCAAAAGAGCAAATATGATCAATTGCTGGCAGGAAGACGTCAAGATTTCGTTGGGTGAAGAAAACGAGATCGGCGGTAAGTATGCTTTCCTTTCGTTGGAGAAAGCTGTTGAAGACCTGAAAGCCGGCAAGATTGATGCTTTAGTGACTGCCCCAATCAATAAGCATAATATTCAACAGGAAGGATTTCAATTTCCCGGCCATACCGAATACTTGCAGGCCAAAGTAGAGGCTGATGATGTATTGATGTTTATGGTTTGTGATGAATTGCGTATTGGCGTGGTAACAGGTCATATTCCACTGCATGAGGTTGCGGCGAATATTACCGAAGAGGCTATTCTTAAAAAGCTAGCCCTCATGAATGACTCATTGAAGAAAGATTTTTGGATTGAAAAGCCTAAGATCGCAGTTTTGGGACTAAATCCACATGCTGGCGATCATGGGATTATTGGTACCGAAGATGATCAGATCATTAGACCTACCGTAGAAAAAGCAAACGAACAGGGGATCTTCTGCTTTGGTCCATATCCTGCCGATGGATTCTTCGCAAAAGGTGCTTATGAGAAATTCGATGCGGTACTCGCGATGTACCATGACCAGGGTTTAATCCCTTTTAAGCATATTGCCAAAGGTGCCGGTGTAAACTTTACAGCTGGTTTACCTATTGTACGTACTTCGCCAGATCACGGTACAGGCTATGATATTGCTGGAAAAAACTTAGCTTCTGAAAGCTCTTTTGTAGAGGCAATTTTCTCGGCTTTACATATTGTAAAACGCCGCCGTGAACAAGCCGAATTACTTAAAAATCCACTTGCTTTCCGTAAGTTATCCAAAGATAGAGACTAAATATTCCGTCTTACTTTTTTAGGGACAAGGATAAAGAGGGTTGATTTAATCTGTAAGCTCGCCGCTTATAGTGTCAGCGTCTTTGATCCTTGTTCAATTGTCTCTAATTCCAATACAAAAAAAATTGTTACTTTTGCAAACTGTTTGGGTTTTTACCTGCTGTTCTAACTATGTACGATAATTTACAACATCCAATATTTTCAATCATTAAGGAACTCGCCGAGACAACAAATACAGAATGTTATGTCATCGGGGGGTATGTTCGCGACTATATTATGAAGCGGCCTTTTAAGAATGATGTGGATATTGTTGTCGTCGGCAGCGGCATTGAATTTGCGACTTTACTGGGTGATAGGCTACATACTAAAGTTGCTGTCTACAAGAATTTTGGTACAGCCATGCTGGTTTATGAAGGACTCAATGTGGAGTTCGTCGGTGCCCGAAGGGAATCCTATCGTGCCAACTCGCGTAAGCCTATTGTGGAAGACGGTACCTTATCCGATGATCAAAATCGACGTGATTTTACGATCAACGCGATGGCGTTTTCATTGAATAAAGCAGATTATGGTGCTTTGGTGGATCCGTTTGACGGCGTGCAAGATCTTGAACAACGTATTATTCGAACGCCTCTAGATCCGATAGAAACGTTTTCTGATGATCCACTGCGTATGATGCGGGCTATCCGTTTTGCGACACAGCTAAATTTTAAAATCACGATTGATGCAATCAAAGCGATTAGCGATACCAAAGAGCGAATAAAGATTATCTCGAAAGAACGTATTATCGATGAAATCAATAAGATTATTCTCTCACCTAAACCGTCAGTAGGTTTTAAATATCTTTTTGATACCGGTCTCCTGGAATTGATATTTCCGGCCATGTATAATTTGCACGGGGTTGATGTCATTGATGGCAAAGGCCATAAAGATAATTTCTACCACACCTTGGAAGTGCTGGATAATGTATGTGAATTGTCTGATGACCTCTGGTTACGTTGGGCAGCGATTATGCATGATATTGCCAAACCGGCAACAAAACGTTTCGATAAAAAGCTCGGCTGGACCTTTCATGGGCACGAAGATCGTGGTGCCCGTATGGTACCAAAGCTTTTTGCCGAACTAAAGTTGCCGCTCCATGAGAAAATGAAATTTGTGCAAAAGTTGGTACAATTGCATCTTCGGCCAATTGTCTTGGCGCAGGATATCGTAACAGATTCTGCTGTACGTCGTCTGTTGTTTGAGGCTGGCGATGATATTGAAGCCCTGATGATGTTATGTCATGCGGATGTGACCACAAAAAATGAGTTTAAAAAGAAGAAATATCGTCAGAATTTTGAACTTGTCAAACAAAAATTGAAGGATGTCGAAGAGCGGGACAAGGTTCGGAACTGGCAGCCGCCGATCAGTGGCGAGGATATCATGATCCTATTTGGCTTGGCACCAGGGCGTACTGTAGGGTTGCTGAAAAATTTGATTCGCGAGGCTATTTTAGAGGGCGAGATTCCAAATTCCAGAGTAGAAGCATACCAATTTTTGGTGAAAAAAGCAGGGGAAATGAACCTGACGATCAAAGAAGAAATCCCATTGGAAATTTCCAATTCTTAAAATATAGTATTAATTTTAGAGGGTTAAAAGAAGAAAATAGCAGAGATGGCAATTTATAGATTTAGAGTTACTTTTGAGGATTATGAAGATGTATATCGTGAGATCGACATGCCTTCTAAAAGCACATTTATAGACCTACATGAGGAAATCCATAAATCAACAGGTTATGCTGCAGATGCATCTTCCTCGTTCTATGTGAGCAATGATCAGTGGAAAAAGGGAACAGAGATTGCATTCAAGCCTACACAACGTAAAAAAGATGCTGAGGTATTGTTGATGGAGAATATCCGTTTAAGTAAGTTTATCGATGATCCACATCAGAAATTTTACTACGTTTACAATTTTGATCGCCCTTATGATTTCCAGGTTGAATTGATCAAGATCTTGAAGGAAGAGGATGGAAAGGACTATCCGGCGTTGTTTAAATCTATTGGTCAGGTTCCCAAAACAATGACTGCTGCTAATTTTCCGGTCTCAGATGCTGTTGAAGAGGACGATTATGTGGAGGAAGACGATACGCAATATGGGGTCGATGATGAAGACGAACTGGATGGCTTCGACAGTGATGGTGACGATGAGGAAGAGGGCGAAGAAGGTGAAGAGCGTGAAGAATCCAGCGGCTACGAAGACGAATATTAATTAAGAAGACTTTACAGGTTCTTTCGGCCTGTGAAGTGCTATATTATGGCAAATAAAAAAACATTGATAGCCATTGTGGGGCCAACTGCTGTTGGTAAGACTACAATGGCTATTTCATTGGCACAATATTTTAAAACAGCGATCATTTCGGCTGATTCCCGTCAGTTCTATCGAGAAATGTCTATTGGTACGGCTAAACCAGATCCAGTGGAACTTGCTGCTGCTCCCCATTATTTCATTGATTCACATTCCATCACGCAGGATTATTCTGCAGGAGATTTTGAACGGGAGGCTTTACTGAAACTAGAAGAGTTATTTCAATCGCATGACGTCGTCATTATGGTAGGTGGATCAGGCTTGTTTGTACGGGCCCTATGTGAAGGATTGGATGATCTACCCAAGGCCGGAGATGAAGTGCGCGAGCGACTTAATCATGAACTTGCAGTATTGGGATTGGAGGCCTTAAAAGATCGATTGAAAAGTATTGACCCTGCATATTTTGAAACGGCGGACATCGATAATCCGCAACGTGTCGTACGGGCGCTTGAAGTTTTTGAGGCGACTGGTAAACCGATGTCATTTTACCATAAGAAAGATGTCGAAAAAAGACCTTTTGATATTCTTACCATTGGCTTGAATATGGATCGGGCAAAGTTGTATGAAAGGATCAATTTACGTGTCGATCTGATGATGAAAAATGGCTTGCTGGACGAAGTGAAAGCTTTACTTCCTTTCAGAACGAAGCCTGCATTGCTAACTGTTGGCTATGCCGAGTTGTTTGATTATCTTGATGGCAAGCAGTCTTTGGCGGAAGCGACCGAAAAAATCAAACAAAATTCGCGACGTTATGCCAAGCGACAGATTACATGGTTTAAAAAATACGGTAATACACACTGGTTCCAACCCCAGGAAACTGCCGCTATCATTGATTTTATTCAAAAGGAGCTGAGGGGAGAACATTCCTAAGGATCTGATAGGAGAGAACTTGGGCTTATCCGCGAAGATTCAAATGAAGCATATGGCCTGTGTTTCAAAGCATACCTATCGTACACAGGCAATTTAAATAGAAGAAATAAAAAAAGCCTTNNAAGGCTTTTTTTATTTCTTCTTAGAAATTACTTCACTAAATAGTTCCATCCGAATGGATCTTTTACTTTACCATAACGCAAGTCGTTGAGGTAATTCAAAACACGATTTGAAAACTCGCGGCCCGCTACTGGTGGCAAGTGATAATCTTGTCCTTCAAAACCGATACGGCTGATATCCGTAATTGTGGCTGCAGTACCAGCTGCGAAAGCTTCCGTTACTGTACCGGCTTTAATACCGTCGATTAGTTCTTGAATAGATACCTTTCTCTGCTCGGCTTTATAACCCCATTTCTCCGCCAATTCCATAATTGTACGGCGTGTCACACCGTGTAAGATTGTATCACCATGTGGTGTGATAATCGTATCGCCAATGCGGAAAATAAGGTTTGCCGTACCTGCTTCTTCAATGTATTTATGTTCAGAAGCATCTGTCCACATAATTTGGTCATAACCTTCGTCATTGGCCAATTGTGTTGGGTAAAGCGATAAGGCGTAGTTACCTGCATTTTTAGAAAAACCAACACCACCCTCTGCTGCACGTGTATAGTAGGTCTCCACTTTTAAGCTGATTGCTTTGCTATAATATGCGCCTACAGGGCCAGTGATAATGATAAATTTGTATGACTTAGAAGGGTGTACACCTAATGCCGCTTCTGTTGCGAACATAAAAGGACGGATGTACAATGATGAACCTTCTTTTGCCGGGATCCAGTTACGGTCGATGTCCAATAGTTTGCTTAGACCATCCATAAAAATCTCCTCAGGCACCTCCGGCATTTGAAGACGTGCGGCAGATTTATTGAATCTTTCCCAGTTTCTGTCCGGACGGAAGATACTCACTGTTCCATCTGCAAATTTATAAGCTTTGATTCCTTCAAAGATCGCTTGACCATAATGTAAAGCGGACATCGAAGGACTAATACTGATATCTCCATAAGGGACGATGCTGACATCTTTCCATTCACCGTCATCATAGTTTGCGACCAGCATGTGGTCGGATAAAATCTTTCCGAATTTTAGATTGTCGAAATCTACTTGCGAGAGTCTTGAATTTTGAGTTGGCTCTACGCGAATTGAATAGTTCTCTGTCGCGTTCATCTTATTATTTAATTACTTAGGCTAAGTTAGGAAAAAAATGAAATATAAGTTGCACATGTACCTGTATAATTTACCAGCCTGGCTATGCCTTTTATTTCGGACAGTTGTTCCCTATTTTACTACACTTTTTTTTGAAATGGAAGAATTTCACTTCATATCTCTCGGTTATCCTGTATTAATAATTAAATGTGTTAATTTTTTATTAATTAATACACTCTTTTCATATTATGGCATAAAGTTTGGCTGTAAAGAATGCGGTCCTTTAGATGGGCATTCTGGTCCGCAGTAACGCTATAAAATCACTTATCATAAAAATAAACTTAGTATGGAATTGACGCACAGTCTAAACAAAAGTAACGAAGTAGCAGCAGGCGATAATCGCTCCTTGTTACAGGGTGATGTTGAAGTTCAGAAGAAAGGTATTTCTATGAATTTTATTCTTGGTTTTTTTGTTTTTTTATATAAAACGGCAATTAAACCTTAACAAACCTCCATTATAGTCTAAGCTTTCTTGAGCTTATCAATTAGACGAACTCACAGCAGTTCTTTAAAACAACAAAATTCAGCAATACGAGATTAGCCAAAATAAGGTTTCCAAAAATTTTGGCTAATCTCCAGCCGGAGACCGTGCTATTATTCGGTCGCTGTGCCGTATTTTTAAGTTGATATGCCGTATTATTCGGCGAGTATTTTCAGGAGCGGCTCGAGATATTCGCGGCTGTTACTCAATCTTGGAACCTTATTTTGTCCACCTAGCTTACCTCTTGATTTCATCCATTTATAGAATGTATCTTCGGGCGCATTGTGTACAATAGGTGGTCGAAGCGCCATATTCTTAAAACGTTTGGCGTCATAATCCGAATTGATTTCACGGAGTTTAGCATCCAATATTTCACAAAAACGCTTAAAATCATTGGGTTGTTGCTCAAATTCGATCACCCATTCGTGTGCTCCGGCCTCGGCATCTTTAAAATAGACCGGTCCAGCGGTATAATCTCTGATTCGTGCCTGTGTCAATTTGCTCGCTTCGGCCAAGGCTTGTTCGGCGTTGTCAACAATAACCTCTTCGCCAAAGGTGTTAATATATTGTTTGGTTCGTCCTGAGATCTGAAAGCGATAGGGAGACAATGACGTAAACCTGATGGTATCTCCAATTTTATAACGCCACAAACCCGCATTGGTTGAAATGATCAATGCATAGTTTTTTCCGAGCTCCACCTGATCCAAACGTAAGGTTGACGGATTTTCTTCGTGCATTCGTTCAGTAGGTAAGAATTCGTAATAAATACCATAATCTAGCATGAGCAGAAGATCTTCCGAATCAGATTGATCCTGTAAGCCAAAATATCCTTCTGAGGCATTATAATTCTCGAGATAATACATGTTGTCCGAAGGGATCAATTTTTGGAATTGCTCGCGGTAAGGTTTGAAGCTCACTCCGCCATGTCCATAAAATTCTAGATTTGGCCATACCTCAAGCAAGTTGTCTTTGCCTGTAATCTCAAGAATCCGCTTGGCCATAACAATATTCCATGTCGGTACGCCAGCTAAGCTCGTTACATTTTCTTTAAGTGTAATTTGGGCAATCTGCTCAATTTTCTCTTCAAAGTTGGGGTTTAAAGTAACCTCCATATTGGGCGTTCGCTTAAATTCGGCCCAGAAAGGAAGGTTACGGATGAGGATTGATGAAAGATCACCGTAGTAGGAATCCGGACTGAAATTGTTTATTTGTGAAGAACCACCAATAACAACTGATTTTCCCGTAAATACGCGATTTTCAGGTCTATTATGACAGTATATTGTGAGCATATCTTTACCGCCCTGGAAGTGACACTCTTCGAGTGCTTCCTCACTAACGGGAATAAATTTGCTGCGATCAGATGTGGTGCCAGAAGACTTGGCAAACCATTTGATATCAGAAGGCCACAGGATATTCTGTTCTCCTTTTATCATGCGATCAACGTAGCCCTTGATATCATCATAGTCCTGTATCGGGACGCGTTCTTTGAAGATCTCTGGGGTTAATATACTTGTATAATCGTATTTTTTTCCCCATTCCGTCGCTTCAGCAGTGGCAATTAAACTCTGAAACCATTCTTCTTGTACATCGTGTGGGTATTTCATGAAAAGTTCAATCTGGTGAATTCTTTTTTTCATGAACCAAGTAAAAATGGAGTTTAATAAGGCCATAGGGGGAGGGATTCTTTAATCTTTAAAATTTTTTCCTTCTTAATTCAAAATGTCGACCGAGATAAAATTTACGGGCAAGCTCATTATCTGCAATTTCCTCAGGGGTACCCGTCAGCATGATCTTTCCTTCGGTTAGGAGGTAGGCCCTGTCCGTAATAGATAGTGTTTCCTGTACGTTGTGGTCGGTAATTAAGATGCCGATGTTACGGGTTTTGAGCTTGGCTACAATCGTCTGAATTTCTTCTACGGCGATCGGGTCAACCCCTGCAAAAGGTTCATCCAGAAGAATAAAGGATGGATTAGCAGCTAATGCTCGCGCAATTTCGGTACGTCGACGCTCACCACCGGACAACAAATCACCTCTGTTTTTACGGACACGGTGTAAGCTGAATTCTGTGAGTAGTTCTTCCAATTTTGCCAAACGTTCTTCTTTATTCGGATAATGGATTTCTAATACTGCCAGGATGTTGTTTTCTACGGAGAGCTTCCGAAAAACCGATGCTTCCTGAGCGAGATAACCTATTCCACGTTGTGCGCGTTGATACATCGCATCCTGCGTAATCTCCTGATCGTCGAGAAATACTTTCCCTTCATTGGGCTTGATAAGACCAACAATCATATAGAATGAGGTCGTTTTTCCTGCCCCATTAGGGCCCAATAACCCGACAATCTCGCCTTGTTCCACATGGAAGGAAACATTGTTGACAACGGTACGCTGCTTATATTTTTTTATGAGATGTTCTGCCTTTAAAATCATCTTCGTGGAATGTCTTGTGTTGTATGTATCTGTTCAATAGGACTAATTAAAACCCTCACCATTCTTTCATGCCTGGTATCTAATCCAGTATGGGGGGATGCCCGACCAAATCTTGTGTAAATATATTTAATATCTTCTTACTAATGCAATACTAATACTTAATCCCTTTGATGTTGAGCTGTAAGTTTCTTTTGTTGCGCCACACATTCTCTTCAATGCTGTAGCAGATGTCGAAACTTTGCCCAGAATTGATGTGTGTGATATGTTCTGCCAGTCCAAAACCGATACAGTCAAATGAAGGAGAGTCTTCTTGAATAACCGTCATCTTGAGGTGATTGGTGCCCACAATAAAAGCCTGTCCTACTGCATTTACCTTTTTACTGAGGAAAATAGGGGATTCATTTTGGGGCCCGAAAGGCTCAAACTGCTGGAGAATACGGAAGAACTTAGCATCGATATCTTTCAATGCCAACTTTGCATCGATCAAAATTTCTTGGGTCAGCATTTCAGGACTGATACGTCGCGATACCACTTCCTCAAAACGATCCTGGAATAGCGTGACATTATCTAAGGACATCGTTAGTCCGGCAGCATATTTATGACCACCAAATTGCTCCAACAAGTCAGCGCATTCGCTTAAGGCTTCATACAAGTCAAAACCCAGTACCGAACGGCAGGAACCTGCAATATGACCATTTGTTTCGGTCAATATAATCGTCGGACGGTAATATTTTTCGGTCAGACGGGAAGCGACAATACCAATGACACCTTTGTGCCAGTCGGCTTTATACAATACCGTGGATTTTCGGCTTTTAAGAAGAACATTATCCTCAATCAGTGCAAGCGCTTCTTCTGTTATTTTGAGATCAAAGTCTTTCCGTACATTGTTTTGATCGTCTATGCTAGAACTGAAATCTTTGGCTTCCTGTAGCGATTTGGAGATCAAAAGTTTGACGGCGTCCTTAGCATGGTCTATTCTGCCCGCTGCATTGATGCGGGGCCCGATCTGGAACACGATGTCGTTCACTGTAAAGATCTTCGTTCGATTATTGGATAAATCAATCAGTGCCTTTAGTCCGACGCAGGGATTCGTATTGAGTTTAATGAGACCAAAGTGGCTAAGTATTCTATTTTCGCCGGTAATAGGAACAATGTCCGAAGCAATACTCACGGCCACAAGATCCAAAAACTGATAACAGGCATTGATATCCATGCCATTGGTGAGTATAAAAGCCTGAATAATCTTAAAGCCTATTCCACAACCTGAAAGTTCTTTGTAAGGGTATTCACAGTCTGCACGCTTGGGATCTAACACGGCGTAGGCTTTGGGAAGTTCCTCACCGGGAAGGTGGTGGTCGCCAATGATAAAATCAATTCCTTTGCTATTTGCGTAATCTATTTTATCGATTGCCTTGATACCGCAGTCCAATGCAATAATTAAGCTGAAACCATTTGCTGCGGCATAGTCAATACCCTGTGTGGAGATTCCATAGCCTTCGGCATAGCGGTCTGGAATATAAAACTCCAGCTGGCTATGAAATTCCCTGAAAAAACTATAAACAACGGCAACAGCTGTTGTACCGTCTACGTCATAGTCTCCATAGATGAGTATTTTTTCTTTGTTGCCAATGGCTTGGATGATCCGGGTGATGGCTTTTTCCATGTCCCGCATCAAAAATGGATCGTGCAAATCCGATAATTGAGGCCTAAAAAACTGCTTTGATTCGTCAAAAGTCTCCACTCCTCTGCTCACGAGCAACTCTGCCAAGACAGTGTTGATGTTTAATTCCTCGCGCAGTTTGTTGGTTATTTTGACATCAGTTTTAGATTTTAGTACCCACCTTTTTTGCATATCTTTGCACAATATTTTAAGTGTAAATATACGTTTTAAGGCTGGACTTACCTAATTCCTAAACCCGGTATTGATCCGCTGTTGCTTAACGTGCATATTCCCAATGTTTTAAATATGGTGCAGGCTTATTCTTTATATGAAGGTTCTTTTTCAGTCGACAAAAGCAGAAAATTTATACCCTTTGATCCGTTAATAGACAAGCCCCAGGACCGGCCAGGCTCCCTATTTATTCAAGTTCACCCCTTTTTGATCGAAACTGATGCGGGACTTGTACTCTGTGATACCGGTCTTGGCTATACCGATGACAGTGGCGTGCTACAACTGCATCATAATATCCGTAAGGCTGGCTTTGAACCGGAAGATGTAAAATATGTACTGATGTCTCATCTTCATAAGGATCATGCTGGGGGGATGGTCACATTTGAAAACGGAACCGGACGCATCGCATTTCCTGAAGCCGAATATATTGTTCAGCGTGGCGAGTGGGAAGATGCTTATTCAGGCATCTCCAGTTCATATAGAACCGAGATTTTTGATGTGATTCAGCGCAGTGGAAATTTGGTTCTGGTGGAAGGTGAAGGTAGAATAAATACAGAAATCAGCTATGCGCTCAATGGTGGACATACAGCACATCATCAGGCATTTCATATTCAAACGGGCGACCAGCACTATTTCTTTGGCGGAGATGTATTACCTGAGCCTGAAGAAATTTTCCATAACTATGTTGCCAAATATGATTTTGATGGTCGGCGCTCCAAAGCGTTGCGTCAGGAGTACTGGGCAGAAGGTGCACCAGCGGGCTGGATTTTTTTGTTTTACCATTCAAAAAATATCACCATTGGTCGTAGTCAGATCCGGGAAGATGGCACCTATAAACTGATTGAAGCAAAGTCGTAAAAGAAAAAACCTCCATGGCCTTTGGGCTCATGAAGGTTTTTGGAAGGTTTAGTATCCCGGATTTTGTGGGAAGGCTGCACCAGTGTTACTGTCGATAACTTCTTGTGGAATAGGCCAAAGAATAAATTCTTTTTTCACCACATTTTTCGATTGTGTGTTTAACGTTTGCACGCGGCGTAAAAAGACATCCTCACCGAAACGGGCAAGGGTCATGCGACGCATTTCCTCACCAATAAGCTCGCGGGCGCGTTCGTCGAGAATCAAATCCGCATTGATCGCTGCGGCATCGATTAATGACGCTTTTGCACGGGCACGGACAGCATTGATGGCATCCTTAGCTTGTGCCGGTTTATTGGCACGCCAGTATGCTTCAGCCAATAGTAGGTAAGTTTCGGCCAAACGTACTTTCACACGGTCCTTCATATTTCCTTCAAATGCAGGGTCAACAGCTGTCTTTCCGTAGAAAAATTTGGTTGTTGTCGGGAATACGTTGCCTGATTCTTTGATCGCGTCAGTAAGTACGATCTTCTTACCATAAAGTTCAGGTACGGAAGGATCGTTATAATACCAATCGCGTTTGATATTGAAAGAAGAATTTCTGACATCCTGTTTTTCATAACTATCCAGCCACCATTGATAAGGGCGTACGTGCCCAAGACCTCTTCCTCCAAGTGAGTCGGCCAAGGCAAATCCTTTTTGTTGTGAATAGAAAGGTACCCACGCGCGTTTGCTCCAATCGGTATAGCGGTCGCCGCCCCCTTGTGTATTGTATTCCAATTGGATGGCCCAGATGGTTTCTTGATTGCCGGAGCCGCGATTTTGATTGTTTTCAATAAACATATCGTGGAAATAATCCCCGGGTTTATCTTTTTCGGCACCAAAACGTTGATCGTTCAATTTAAAGTAGCCACTTTGAACCACTTTGTTGGCAGCCTCTACAGCTAAATCTGGCTGTCCAGCTTCGATATATGCTTCTGCCAGGTAGTGTAGAGCAGCCCATTTCGTCAATTTACCTTCCTGAATTGTACCTGGATTGTCGGGTAGGTTTTCACTTGCATACTTTAGGTCTTCAATCATGTGCGTTAAGATTTCAGCTTTCGGTGTACGGGTGAAATCACGACGGGGTGTTTCGGATACCTTGTCCACCCAAGGCACATCGCCATATAAGTTGACTAAGTAGCGATAGCTATAGGCGCGGAAGAAACGGGCCGTTGCTTCTACACGTTTTGGATCGTTATCCTTGTCTGTCCAGCTGATGCCATCCTTTTTTAAAGCCTCGAGGATGGTATTGGTATTACCAATAAATCCGTAGGCATATTTCCAATAATTGCGGACATAAGACGAAGCAGGATTTAGCGTATAATTGCTGAATGGAGCCAATGTAGCGTCTGTACCTGTAGTTTTGATAGCGACGATATCTGTTCCGACCTGTAGCGCCTCCTGTGGAGTTGCTCCCTGGGAAAAGATACTACCGTTCCAGGTCAGGAATTCCATGCGGGCATAAGAGTATAAACCATTTAGGCCAGTTTCGAAGCCTTTCGTATTAATATAGGTATTATCAGGTGACTGAAAGCTGCTGGTGTCTTCATTTAAGAAGTTCTTGCTGCAGCCTGTAAAAAGTAAGCTTAGGCCAGCTAGTATTGCATATAAAGTTGTATTTCTTTTCTTCATGATCTTGATGTGTTTAGAATTGGACATTTACTCCCAATGAGAATGTTCTTGCAACAGGATAAGGACTGGCAATATTTGTCGTTGTTGGATTACCTGTGGTCGAACTCACGCTCAATGCCTCTACGTTGTAACCTTTGATTTTGGAGAATGTATAGAGGTTACGGGCGTTGATAAATGCTTTAATGGAAGAGAGATTCAATCTTTTTAGAAAATCGCCGTCAAAGGTATAGCCCAAGCTAAAGTCTCTAATTCGCCAATAGGATGAATTGATATAATAAGTATGGTTATTTACTGGCGTATATCCAGGCGATGGAATATCTGTATTGGTGCGCTCTGGCGTCCAGTAAGGCATGTCGGCAAGGTAATTGGCACCGTTGTTAGGTAAGAAACGTTCGATGTTTTTGAAATCATCTATTTTCGTTCCGCCAAAGGCTCCATTCATAAAGAACGACAGGGAGAAATTTTTGTACGTGAAATCATTGCCAATACCGAGTGTATAAGGTGATATCTTGTTCCCCATCATGGTACGGTCATTGGCGTCGATTTTACCGTCATTGTTGAGATCTGCTAACTTGGCATCGCCAGGTTTCGCTTTAGGCTGATAGGAGTTTGCGATGTCGTCGCCCTCTTGCCATACACCAATGACTTTATAATCGTAGAAAATACGGATAGGCTTTCCGATTAACCAGGCATTGGTCAAATCATCTTTTCCATCCGCGCGCAGTTTGGTGATTTTATTGTTGTTATAGGCAAAGGTCGTATTGACGTTCCATTGGAAATTGTCATTTTTGACCGGTATGGCATTCAAGGTAACTTCGATCCCTTTGTTTGAGGTTTCACCGATATTGGTCAAAATAGTGTTATAACCGTTCATGACAGGAACCTGTTCACTTAATAAAAGATCCGATGTCTTAGAGGAGTAGTAGTCGATCGTTCCTGAAAGTCTATTTTTGAGAATACCAAAATCCAAACCAAGGTTTAATGAAGCTGTTGTTTCCCACGTTAGATTACTTCCACGGCCATTGAAATTCATCACAAGTCCTTTGACGGGGTCAAGACCATAGATATAATCGACGTTAGTCAGACGGTCGTAAGTTTGATATGGCGATACGGCCTGGTTTCCATTTTTACCATAAGAAACACGAAGTTTTAATAAATCGAAATAATCCTGCACATTTCCTTCTTTAGAAACCACCCAGGCTCCTGCAACGGATGGGAAAAATGCATATCGGTTGTTGATCGAGAATGCACTATAACCGTCCGAACGACCGGTTAAAGTTAATAGGTAACGATCCTTAAAAGCATAGTTGATTCTTCCCATGTAGGAAATCATCGCTGTATTTTGCAGATTAGATTCGATCTTAAGATTTTTAGAGGCAGAGGCCATGTTGTTATATCCGGCATCTGATACAAAATCGTCTCCGTTCATTCTTGAAGTTTTCAAATTTGTTTTCTGCGAAGAATAGAGACCCACGACATTGATCTTGTGGTCACCAAAGGTACGGTCATAGGTCAAAAGATTTTCCCAGGTCCAGTCCCAAAAATGCTCATTGTAAATTGATCCGGTACCATTTACGCCACGTCCTGTAACCGTATTTGAACCGTAATAGGAGTTTTCATTAATATTTCGGTAGTTGGTTCCGAATGTGGTTTTGAAACTTAATCCTTCAATAGGGAGTTTCACATCAAGCCAAGTATTCGCATAGACTGTTCTTCTGGTCTGATCCCATTGGCCTTTTTCGTCTGCAAAAGGATGTGCCCATAGTGTTTGTGCATACATCGGGTACGTTATAGCAGTACCATCGGCATCGCGGTTTTTACTGTAAGGGGAAAGTTTTACAACACTCTCGAGGTTGGGCTGTACGCCGTCGCGGTTCCCTTGAGAAGCCTGCATGGTCATTCCTAGCTTTAACCAAGAGCTTAAACTTTGATTGAGGTTCAGATTGACATTGTATCTTTCGTATGGCGTATTTTTTACAACGCCATCTTGATTTAGGTAGCTCACAGATGCATAATAATCGGATTTATCCGTTCCGCCCGAAAAACTGAGTTGATGTTCCTGAACAGGAGCGCCGCTATTGAATACTTCATCCTGCCAATTGACTTCTTCCCCTTTTTTGTATTGTTCCAATACGTTGGCAAAAAGATAATTCTCTGGGTTAAGCTGATCGCCGGTTTTTCCTTTCGAAGCCTGATAATCACGCATAAATTGAATGTATTGTGGGCCGTTCATCAATTTAAGACGACGTTCTACACTTTGTACCCCAAAATAACCGTTATAATTGATGCGTGCTTTTCCTGCCGCACCCTTTTTTGAGGTGATGAGGATAACGCCATTTGCAGCTCTTGAACCATAGATTGCAGTGGATGAGGCATCTTTCAATACCGAGATACTGGCAATTGTATTGGAAGAGATATCACCCAAGGAACCACTAAAAGGAATTCCATCCAAGATAATTAGGGGTGCATTGGACGCGGATATCGAGTTCTCACCGCGGATATTGATCGAAGCTGTTTCACCAGGTTTGGCTGAACCGGAATTGATCGCTAGACCAGAAATCTTACCTTGAAGTTTATCGACAACATTCGGTGAATTTATTCGTTCTAGGGATTTTGCTTCCACTGTAGCGATACTTCCTGTCAAATCGCTCTTTTTCTGTTTACCATAACCTACGACCACAACTTCATCCAAAACATCCTCGGATTTTGTCAAGGTTATTTGTGCTGCTTGTGCCGCGGAGACTTCTTTCGCGGTAAATCCGATCGAGTTAAATGTTAGGATGGCATTTTTTGAACTGACGTTCAGTGAGAAGATTCCGTCTTGATTGGTTGTCGTTGCTGCCGCTTTACCTTTTTCAGAAACGGTAACCCCGCTTATTGGTTTCCCGGTTTCATCAACGACCTTTCCGGAGACGACCTGCTGAAAGGGTGAAAGACTGGTTATTGCAACCAAATTACGTGGGTTCGCTACCCCGTAAATAGGTGCCGCTAATGACAAGATTGATAATGGTGTCAGAAGGATGAGATGACTCTTTTTGACCATAGGTGTGTAATTTAGATTCAGTAAGTGTTTAATGCGGCAATTATAAAGAAATAAACCTTTGGCAATTCTATTGCTTCTTGGAACAAACGATTGCATGAACTACGAAAACGTTATAGAAATGGGTATTTGTAATGAAAATTGGAGCTAATAAAAGCTGATTTGTTCTGTTAGGAACTCGGATCGTTAATAGCCTATGTACCTCGAGCGCTTTTAGTGTTGTTCAGTTATGTCATCACGAAGCCATACGTCGAAAAAAAGGGATGAAATCGGTTAAAAGAGTCGTTTTTCTGCTCTTTTTTTAGTATTTTGGGGTAATTTGCTCTTTGTAGCCCATCCCGTTAGCTACCTGCGGATTCGTTTAAGATTGATTTTTTGGGTAAATTTGTGTTTTAGTAGCTAAGGGCTGATGCTGTTTTTTCTGAAAGTCTTTGTTTTTGTAGTAAGAATCTTCAGCTTGCTTTTGTAATTGTTGGATACAACGTTATGAAGCTTATATTATTAGTATTTATTTAAATAGAAGATTATGTCTATTGTAAGAGAGTCCGATCTGATTGGAATTGGAAAAAAATTTCAAATTGAAACCGATGCGGGAGACAATATGGTTGTTGTTATCCATGACGATGGTAGACGGGAACTTTATCGCTATGATGACGAGGAGCATGAGTCACGTTGCGTCATGACACTCAATGACGATGAATCTCGGCAGATTGCGGGTATTATCGGTGGCTTGTCCTACAAGCCTAAAGCTTTGGAGACAATTGAAGTCGCTTTGGACGATTTACGCATTGAATGGTACAAAGTGGAAGGCAAAAATGAGGGTGCTGGTAAGACAATTGGAGAGCTGGAAGTTCGTCAACGTACAGGTGCATCGATTATTGCTGGGATACGGGATGATGATACGGTTATCAATCCAGGACCGTCTTATTTGATTAGCCCAGGTACCACACTTGTCATTGCTGGAAAGAAGAATAATATTAAACTTTTGAAGGAAATTTTACTGTAATTTATGCTATCACATACCTTAATTCTGGAAATTGGAATCGCTGTAGGACTTGTTGCCATTGTTGGCCTCATCGCCAATAAGCTTAAGTTTTCTGTTATTCCATTTTTCATTATTATAGGAATGGTTTTGGGACAGCACGCTCCGCAGGTTGGTCTGGTGGATTTAACATTTACAGAGAGTAAACCTTTTATCGATTTCATGGGACGGTTGGGCGTATTGTTCCTGTTGTTCTACCTTGGCCTTGAGTTTTCGGTCAATCGGCTGATTAAGTCCGGTAAAGCAATTGTCACCGGTGGGACAATTTACGTCTTATTGAACTTTACCTCAGGGTTGTTGATTGGTTGGTTGATGGATATGCCATTTAAGGAAATGATGGTGTTATGTGGTATCATGACGAGTTCATCCACGGCGATTGTTGCAAAGGTTCTTACAGATCTCAAACGCACAGCCAACCCGGAGACGGAGGTCATCATGGGGATGATTATGTTCGATGACCTGTTTATAGCGATGCATATTTCTTTCCTTTCGGGCCTGATACTAACAGGAAGCAGTTCGTTTTGGACGGTAGCTGGAACTTCCTTACTGGCTTTGGGATTTATATTGGCCTTTTTGATTTTAGGCAGAAAATTGGTGCCTGCGATCGATCGCTTATTGAAGGAGAAAACTTCTGAATTATTTATATTGATCATCTTTGCCTTACTTTTTATTGTGGCAGGTTTCTCCGAAACCATCCATGTTGCGGAGGCTATCGGGGCATTGATGGCCGGCTTGGTTTTGGCAGATTCGCAATACATCAAAAAGATTGAATCGATGGTACTGCCCTATAAGGACTTTTTTGGGGCCATGTTTTTCTTTAGTTTCGGATTGTCTATTGACATTATGTCCCTTGGAGGAGCTGTCTTTTGGGCTTCGATTGCAGCGCTGGTGACGGTGATGGGGAATCTTGCTTCGGGCTATTTTGCAGCTAAATTTTCGGGTATGAAACCTAAAACGTCCTTTGATATTGGCTTTACCTTGTCTGCACGGGGGGAGTTTTCCATTATCATGGCAAATATTGGTAAAGCAGGGGCTTTATTACCCGTTATTCAATCCTTTGTGGTCGTATATGTGCTCATTCTTTCCATTGTATCCCCACTATTGACCAAAGAGTCACGTAAGCTTTGGAAATTACTTTTCGGTGCGGATGCCAATAGTGCCAAGCCTTTGAAAAAGTTGAGCGATTTGGAAAACAATCAGGGCAGATAGACCTGCGGATAGGGTACAGCTCAAACGATGTTTTAGGAGAGGCATATAGCATATACAAACAAAACAGGGCTTTCCAATATTCTTGGATAGCCCTGTTTTGTTTGATTAGTCGGTGAATTTTACAAAAAACCCAGCTCCAGTTTTGCTTCTTCAGACATCATGTCTTTTGTCCAGGGTGGATCAAATGTCAATTCGACCAATGCTTCTTTGACACCTGCTACAGCAGCAACTTTTTCTTGAACTTCATTCATGATTTCGCCTGCCACGGGGCAGCCAGGAGCAGTCAGCGTCATTACAATCTTTGCAATACCCTCTTCCTTCGTAATGATTTCATATACAAGCCCCAAATCCACAATATTTGCGGGTTTCAGTTCAGGATCATAAATTGTTTCCAGTACAGCTTGGATTTGTGGCGCTAGACCCAGTTTATCTAATACAATGATACTCATTTATTCCGTTTTTTATCGTGAATAGCGTCCTGATAGATCGCTAATAATTTCGCTTCATTTATTTCAGGCGTAAAATTACTAAAATAGTAAGCAATACAGGTCTTTCTTATCTCATCTTTTTCATTTGTTGTTTTTGTGCTCCACTCCGTTAAGCATTGGATAATATCGTTTTTGTTATGGGGATCGAACGTTTGTCCTGTTTTGCCGGGGATAATCAGTTCGGGGAGCGGGCCTAAATTGGAGCAAAGCACAGCTGTTCCGACTGAATAAGCCTCAAGAATCGTAATCGGCATCCCTTCAAAACAAATCGATGGTACAAGTAAAGCCTGTGCTTTGGCTATCAAGGGAAGTATTTCTGATCTTTTTTTAAAACCGAGGTAGGAAATATTCGCCTGGTGTTTAATGCTTCTCAAAACCTCATTTTCGAGCGGACCGCCGCCGATAATTGCTAGTTGAAAATCTGTGCCGATGAAAGCATCGATCAGCTGTAATATCCCCTTTTCATCTGAAAGACGACCGACATATACAAAGTGGGCCTGCGGACCCTCTGGTGCTATTGTCGTAGGAAAGACAAAATTCGGTTTGATCTCGAATTTAGTAGGCGGAAGATGCAAGGTCGATTCAACGAATATGTTCTTTGCAAAGGAGCTTAAATTGATGTAGCGATTTACTTTTGCCCAAGTTCCAATTTTGCGGTGAAACCAGTAATTCAGTGCGAGAAGAAATGTTTTTACTATCGAGTTGTTAAATGCTTTTTGTCGGACGGCTGTCCACGGAAACTCCTCTTGGAGTGAGTCCAGAAAGAGACGGTTGTGATGGTACAGTGTCGCCGAAGGGCATAGTAAACGAAAATTGTGCAGGGTCATGACCTGGGGGACGCCGAGTTTGGCAATGGTACGCACGATAATCGGGCCTGCTGCATAATGCGTGTTGTGAACGTGAACGATGTCTGGTTTAAACGCCCGAATTATTTTTTTGACACGTTGAGCAGCGCAAATATTCCAAAAAGATCCTATTGTCTGTAGTGCACCCTGCAACCCCTTTTTATTTTGAAAGGTTAGCGTTTGGACCTCATGTCCTTGCGCGAGGAGGGAAGATTCCTGCTGAAATACAGTGTCTTCACCACCAGGATCTTGATAAAATGTATGGATAATCAGTATGCGCATAATAAAAGACTTATACAAATGTACAATTTTGAGGTGACTTCCTTTAAAGGGACAAAATTGCCATTTCTATATGATTATTGCTATATTCGCAAGATTCGATCGTAAAGATATATGCAACATTTACAACAACTCGTGATAGAGGCGATAGAGACAAGTCAATTTCCTGAAACACCATCAAATTTATATGATCCGATACGGTATATATTGACTTTGGGCGGAAAGAGGGTTCGACCTATGCTGACATTGATGGCCGCCGAATTATTCGGCATGCAAGAGATGGAGGAAATTATCCCTGCTGCCAAAGCAGTGGAGTTTTTTCATAACTTTTCACTGATCCACGATGATCTGATGGATAAGGCTCCTTTAAGAAGAGGTAAAACGACAGTTCACGAAAAGTGGGATGCTAATATTGCCATATTGTCTGGAGACGGCTTGTTGGTCAAAGCGTATGAGGAAATTTCAAAGTGTAATCCTATTTACTTGCCTGCAACTTTGAAAATTTTGAGTAAAGTGGCTATGGAGGTATGTGAAGGCCAGCAATTAGATATGGATTATGAGAGCCGGGATTCGCTGACAATGCCTGAGTATCTTGAGATGATCCGTCTTAAAACTTCGGTGTTATTGGGCGGAGCATTACAGTTGGGGGCTATTCTGTCGGGAGCAGATGAACAGCAACAGCAGCTGATCTACGATTTTGGAGAGAACGTAGGCTTAGCATTTCAATTACAGGACGATATCTTGGATGCATATGGAGATCCAGATACCTTTGGAAAGATTGTTGGTGGTGATATCATGATCAATAAAAAAACTTTTTTATTGGTGAAGTTGATGGCAGTAATTTCGGATGATGATAAGACGGTTTTACAAGCCCTATTAAATGCCACTATAGAGACTGCTCCATCAAAAGTAGCGGATATGCTTGCCTTATACGACAAGTATGCGATTAAAACTGCGGCCGACGAGTTGAAAGATAGCTATACACAACGGGCATTTGAAAAAATGAAAGCATTGAATGTACCAAATGATCGCAAAGAAGCGTTAATAGTGTTAGCAAATAACCTTTTGGTAAGACAGCAATAAGTATAAATTCTATTAAAATTCGTATCTTGCCATTAAATGTTTTTTTTGTAAGAAAATAATTAAATAAATTTTTAGATTACGTTCATGGAGCCTTTAAAAATCACCGTATTTCAAGCATATTTATTCTGGGAAAATATTGAGAAGAATCTAAATAATCTAGCCTTGAGACTTTCCTCATTGCGTGAGAAAACGGATGTTATTATTCTCCCCGAAATGTTTAATACAGGCTTCACGAATAATGTCGAGAAATGTGCAGAACCTGCAAATGGACCTACGACAAGATGGCTATTTGAAATGGCAAGCTCACTTAACTGTGTTGTTGCCGGTTCTTTGATTATCGAAGAAGGTGGGAAATACTATAATCGCTTTGTATGGATGTTTCCAGACGGTAAATATGTAAAATATGATAAACGTCATCTTTTCGGATTATCCAAAGAAAGCGAGTACTTTGAGCCAGGAAATGAACGTATCCTGGTCGATATCAAAGGATGGAAAATCTGCCCGATGATCTGTTATGACCTGAGATTCCCAGTCTGGTCTAAAAATCAAAACGGAGCATATGATATTTTAGTGTATACCGCCAGCTGGCCAGACAAGCGCTCAGCACATTGGAGAGCTCTTATTCCGGCACGTGCAATAGAAAACCAAGCTTATGTTGTTGGGGTAAACCGTGTTGGGCACGACGGTAATGATATTTACTATTCTGGTGGCTCTATGTGTATATCCCCTCTTGGTGACGTGGTGTATTATAAACCGGAAGATGAGGACTTGTATACCTTTACCTTAAATCCGAACGACCTGTTGGAAGCACGTGAGAAATTTCCTTTCTTAAAAGATTCCGATTCTTTTACAATCGGATAACATCCTCTAAATTAGGTACAATTGCAAGCATTTATTTTGTTTGTATCCTTTTTATTTATTAAATTCAGTCTAGTATAAATCAAATTGTTATGATTTATCAACATCTACTTATGACATGTTGATAAAATTTTGTTTGAGACAGCTATATTAAAGCGTAATTTAGGCTAACTATTAGCCAAAATACGTTTAGCTTTTTCTCAAATTGATTGAAAGACGACGTTTTATTATTAAAATAAGTTGCGTAAACAACCATAACCATTATTCATATGTTAGACCAAGATTTAGTATCACAAGAGTATTTTTATAATTTCTTAACAGGGAAATACTCAATTGCAGTTATGCGGAGATTACAGCGTAATCTCAAGGAGGCCGGGTTAAACATTACTTCTGAACAATGGAGTATCATGTATAACCTGTGGGTGGAAGAGGGGCTTACCCAGCAGGAGCTTGCTGTGCGCACATTTCGAGATAAACCAAGTGTCACTCGATTAATTAATAACCTGGAACGCGTAAATCTGGTTATTCGTGTTAATGATAAAAACGACAGACGGTCCAATCTGATCTATTTAACAAAAATCGGGCGGAAGATGAAGGATGAAGGAATGAAGCAGGCAAAAAATACAATTGAACAGGCCTTAGGGGGATTGGCCGACGATCAAATTACTTTATCAAATACGATTCTGCACCGCGTATTGTTTAATTTGAAATAAAGATATTAGCGGGTTTTATCCTGTAAGGGAACTATCAAGGTATAAAAAAAGGTCCCCTATGAATACATGGGGGACCTTCTTTTTATGAATTGCTAGCAATTAATCTTCGAAAAGTTTGCTTTCGAAATCGGTGTGGCTATTGACTAATTTACCTTCAGTACCGAAATAGATTTCCTGAAAACTGAGCGTCCGGATTGCATCTACCTTACGATAGAATTTATCTGCCGATACATCCGAAAGTGTTTTGAAACCACAAGCTTCCATAATTTCAACTGTCGCACGTAATGTGTTTCGGTGGAACTGGGCGACGCGTACATATTTGTCATTTACGTCGAGTCCTTTGTATAAATGCGGCTGTTGTGTGGCAACCCCAACCGGACAGACGTCTTCATTACATTTAAGTGCCTGAATACAACCTAAAGCGAACATCATACCGCGAGCACTATAACATGCATCTGCGCCTAAGGCAATGACTTTCAAGATATCGAAACCTGTTACGATACGGCTTGATACAATAACTTTAATGTGTTTTTTTAAACCAAAAGCAATCAAGGTTTTCGTTACAAATGCCAATGCATCGTATAGTGGCATCCCCAAGTTATCTGTAAACTCAAGTGGAGCAGCTCCCGTACCACCTTCTGATCCATCTACGGAGATAAAATCCGGGAAGATTTGCGTGTTTTGCATGGCATGACAGATGTCGATAAACTCATGTTTATCGCCGATACAAATTTTGAAGCCAATAGGCTTTCCACCGGATAGCTCGCGCAGCTGTTGTATGAAGTGCATCATTTCAGTCGGTGAAGAGAAAGCACTATGTGCTGGTGGCGACATCACGTCCGTTCCAGGAATGACGTGACGGATAGCAGCGACTTCAGGGGTGTTTTTTGCCGCCGGAAGTATACCGCCATGACCAGGTTTAGCGCCTTGCGAGAGTTTCAATTCGACCATCTTCACGTTTTCACGGTTGGATTTTTCTCTGAAAAGTTCGGGATCAAATTTTCCCTCCTTATTGCGGCAGCCAAAATAACCTGTACCGACCTGCCAGATTAAATCACCTCCATTGTTGTGGTAATCGCTGATCCCCCCTTCGCCGGTATTGTGTGCAAAGTTTTGAAGGGCAGCACCTTTATTTAGTGCCGTTATCGCTGTTTTACTCAACGCACCATAACTCATAGCCGAGATGTTGAACACACTTAAGCTATAAGGTTTCTTACAGGCTGCATTTCCTACCGTGGTACGCAGATCGTGGTTTTCGATATGGCAAGGGAAAACAGAGTGCGCAGCCCATTCATTCCCGACAGCCTGTGGATCTGTCTGCATACCAAATGCCACAGTTTCCCGTTGATTTTTTGCACGTTGGTATACGATCGAACGTTGTCTTCTGTTGAAAGGACGTCCATCCATATCCGATTCCCAAAAATATTGTCTCAACTCGGGACGAATAGATTCGAAGATATAACGAAAATATCCAACTAAAGGATAGTTGCGCAGAATGGCATGTTTGGTCTGGAAACTATGATATAACGCGATCAATAGCAACGGAAATGGGATAATAAGCAGCCAAAACCAGCTTGATGTAAATATAAATCCAAATGATACAATGATTAAATTAATCACAATCATTATTGAAAGAATGAGTTTTCTAACTTCCATAGAAAATACGATTGTTTAGTTTTAATTCGCTATTTTAATGTTTAGCCCAACTGACTATTTTATTACTCAATTAGCATTCCAAAATGCGCTTTTGGACGAAGCAAATGTACTAAAGTTCCTGAAGTAAATGGATATATTTACCCCCTGGAAGTAAGTTTTGATAAGTTTATAACCGTTTCTAACAAACTATTTTCTTTTAGTAATCTCCTGCGACAAAAGTTGATAGATTTGCTGTAAATCTGGTTTATTGCTAATAAATTGCAAATGTTTTTGCATTGTCGATACATCCTGTCGGATCGCTGGTCCTGTCTGAACTGTTATCGGAATATTATTTTGCACTTTTTCTGCCGTCTCCAGGATAATTGGTTTGATTAAATCAAAGGATAAGTTGTTTTCTTCCAGTAACTCATAAGCCATCTGATAGAGGATATTGGAGAAATTATTGACCATGACCGAGGCCAGGTGAATGGCTAAGCGTTGCGGTGAGTTACAATAGATACTCTGCGGTGCAAATGTCTGTGCAAGCTGAAGTAGCGCGGCACTATTTTCATCTGTGTTACCCTCAATGCAAAGTGGAACCGTCGAGAAATCCACTGCTTTATTTTTGGATAACGATTGTGGTGGATAGATGACGCCCGTGTTTTTAAATCCAGCCAGGGCAGCAAGATCGGTTGCTCCTGAACAGTGGACAACAATGCCTGTTAAATCCTTCGGTAGCGCTTCTACCAGCGGTAAAATAGCTTGATCCGAAACAGCAATAAGGTAGAGATCGGCATGGAGGTCGAGTTCAGACAGTAGGTCAGTTGCTGTGCAATGAAGCGCAAAAGCCAATGCGTCTGCATTGGCTTTTGTTTTACTGTAGATCTGAACGATATGCTGTCCTGTTTTTTGAAACTGTTGTCCAAAATGCGTCGCGGCATTACCGCTTCCTAAGATCACAATGTTCATTATTTAAGTGCTTTTCGTTTTTCCTCTTTATTTCTTCTCACAATGGACATGATAAAACCGATGGTCATGACAATTGTTCCACACCAGAAAAAGTTGATGTATGGGAATTTAATGGCTTTAAATACCACCCATTTCTTTTCTGGAAGTGGCTTTTGATAAACCATGATTTCCAGTTTATCCTTGTCAGGTTTAATTCCCGTAAATCTGAATTTAAGTCCTTGCTCGGTAACATCCTTGTTGAAGTCGTAAACACCACCGTCTTTAATTAAGTAAATCGGTTGTACCTCATACTGTTTGTTGTCGGCCGAAAATACTTTTATTTTCAATCCAACCATGACATCACTGGGTCCCTTTGGAATTTTCTCTAGGTGGGCCTCTTTGTTTAAGCCTTCAATGACGTAATATCCATTGCGGTAGCGTAAGGTATCGCCAATATTTACCTGATATGTTGCCGGCTCCTCGTAGTCCTCAAAACCAGTTTTATCTTCAGCAGGAACTTTGGCGTGTGTTGCTTGACTTTCAGCTGCGGCCGCTGTAATCAGTGTATATACGTCATGCGTAACATAATGTTTGGTGGCTGGAGTACCAATCAACCCCCCCATTTTCGCGTTGTTTTGTGCAAAAGGTTGCAGCACAAAATGCTCCTTCACTTTGCCTGTTTCTTCGTCGATCCGCTCGTATTTGATTTTATAGAACGTATTTGGAGCAACAATGCTATCGCCGATATAGGTAATTTTGTATTCGCCCATTTGTACAGGTTCACCCTCGGTCAGGAATAAGTTGTCGCCAGGCTTTTCTACTTTGTCGAATCCTGATACAGCGATGTAACCCGTGTTGTTGACAGAGATGACTTCGTTGGTTGCCGCGGCCACCATGGCACCGATAAGTAATAAACCAAAACCGATATGGGCTACCGAAGAACCAGCCAGTTTCCATTTACCTTTGACAGCGTCACCCAATACGCGGATATTTGCCAGAATACAGAAAATACTTGCGAAGGTGATCAAAATGTAGATCAAGTTGGTATACGTCTTCGTAAAATAGACTACAGCAGCCGTTAGGATTAAAGACACAACCAAGGATGCTACAGTGGAAGCCAAAAACTTGCGGCTATCGGTACGTTTGTATTTTAAGAATTGCGTAAATCCGGTTAAAATCATCACGATGACGGCAAAACCCGATTGCCATTTGTTATAATGTTGGATCGGATCCAAAGGCGGAGCTACCTTGGTGCCAAAGATCTTGTTGAACACTGGAATTGATGTTGAAGCAATGATCTGTGCACAGGCAACAGTCAATACCAAGGCGCCAATAAACATCCAGAATTCTCTTGAATAGATATCCTCATCCTTTTCAGTGATGGGCATCTCTTTCTTTTTGACGGTAAGAAAGACCACCATGATAACCAAAAAGACAACATTGAATAAGATCAATTGTCCGCTCATGCCCAGGTCGGTAAAGGAGTGGACCGAAGTCTCTCCGAGGACGCCACTACGTGTCAGGTAAGATGCGTAGATCACAAGCACAAAGCTGATCATCGCCAAAAAAGTAGCGGTGAAGTAGGAGTGGCCTGAATTCTTGTAAGCAATCATGACGTGAACAGCAGCAATCAAGGTAAACCAAGGAATAATAGATGCATTTTCTACCGGATCCCATGCCCAGAATCCACCGAAGTTAAGTGCTTCGTAAGCCCAGAATGAGCCCATGATAATACCTGCGCCTAAAATCATCACGGCAAATAAAGCCCAAGGAAGTGCTGCATTGATCCATTCTTTGTAACGTTTGGTCCAAAGAGCACCTGTTGCATAAGCAAAAGGAACAATCATCGACGCAAAGCCAAGGAATAGTGTCGGTGGGTGAATCACCATCCAGTAATTTTGAAGTAAAGGGTTCAAACCATTACCGTCGGTGATTAGTGAAAGATAATTTGCTTCTCTAAAGATTGGAATATCCATTGCTTCACGCAATAAGATAAAAGGAGAGCTACCGATCCGCAGACCGAAGATTTCCACACCAATAATCATGGATGCTAAAAATGCTTGACATAACATGACGAAAGTCATAACAGACGATTCCCAGCTTTTTGCTTTAAAGAGCAAAACAGCGCCTAATACCGTTTGCCAGAACATCCAAAGCCAAAAACTACCCTCCTGACCTTCCCAAAAACTGGAAATGATGTAGTAGGTAGGGAGTGTCTTGGACGAGTGCGCCCAGGCATAATTATATTCAAAAAGGTGATTGTATATAATATAAAATAAAGTTGCACCAATCGCTACGACGGAGGCTGCATTAACCCAGAAGGCAATACGTGCAATTTTTTTCCATGAATGCTCTTCAGGGTATTTTGTTGCAAAAAAGTAACTGATACAAGATAGAAGTGCAGCACCAAAAGAAAGTACAATGAAAAATTGTCCGATCTGCCCTGGCAGCAGGTGCTCACCAACGTAATTAACGTCCATTGAAAATTGATTTTACGAATTAATTATTGAAAGCAGTAGCATTGATCTCGGTGACGACCGATTTATCGTTATATTTCGACGGACATTTCATCAATATCTTACTTGCCCTAAACACATTCCCGTCCATTTTTCCTGTCAATACAATCTGCTCTGAACGTTCAATATCTTGAGGTTTGGCACCTCTAAAAATCACTTCACATTCTGTACCATCGTTGTCACGCATGAAAAACGAAAATTTGTTGGCGTCAGTTTTGGGATCATAGTGAAGTGCTTTGTCTTTATTCAATTGACCTACCACATATAGTTCGGTTTTCTTTTCTTTAGCTTCGGTAAATGTCGAATACGTACTTGAATCGGTATAGATAACAAGTATCATGGCAATTGCGACAGCAATGATAGCGATTAGAATAATTGAACTTTTTTTCATTTGTATTTACTTATTTATAAGTGTCTGAACTCGTCGTATCAATGAGCTCGTTTCACTCGGTTTGTTTTTTTACCAGTTAATGGCTGTTCCGATCTGTCCGATATCTTTCTGTTTTTTTCGAAAGATTATTACCCAAACCTGACAACGTTATGCGCGCTAAAATCCCAAATTGTTTACATTTGACACCTAATCGAATGCAAAATTACAAATAGATTCGCTAAGAAAGGAATAATGCAACTTTTCCATATTATTTATATCTATTCTAAATAGTTTGAATTAATTGGAAAAATAAGCTAGATTCGAATGCTTTTGAATAATTTGAAGTGAAATTTGCTGTTTTGGTTCTAATGATATCGCATGAATTTTACAATTTCCTGTTAATATGAGTGTTGCTTTGCGATTTTTAGGCCTCTTTTGGGCTGTTATAGTTCCCTGTTTTTTTGTTTTTGGACAGGTGAAATTCCGTAATCAGGAAATTGCTGTTCAAAATGACAATGACGTCTATCTCCTGACCGGTCAAGACCGCTATTATACAAACGGTATCAATATAAACTATAGGATTGCGTTGCCGGGGAAACTGGATAAACAGTCTTCAAATACGGTATTGGATTTTGAAATAGGCCAGCGTATTTATAACGGTATCAGTATTATTGACTATAGACGGCAGGAAAAAAAATACGATAGACCGTTTGCAGGTTACCTTTATTTTAGTGCTGGGGTAACGCGATTTTTACCGCAGGATCAGGTCATTGAGTTCAAGACCGAATTGGCGCAGATCGGTCCTAAATCCTACGGTGAAGAAGCCCAGAAGTTTATCCATCATCTATTTGGTATGTATGAGGCAACAGGTTGGGATACGCAGCTTGGAAATTCCTTCGGTATTGATTTAAGTGCAACCTATAAAAAAGGACTATATCGCAGTCAAAACCAGCAATTTGATGTGGGAATTATCGGTGAAGGGACTATTGGACTAAATAATACCAATCTGGGGATTGCGGCCCCGTTTCGGTTGGGGAAGCTGAAATCCTATCAGGCATCGACCCTTACACATGGGCATTTGACACAAGGTAGAGCAGATAATGATAAAGAATGGTATTTTATCTATCAACCAAGCATGTCCCGTATTTTTTATAGCGCAACCGTAGAGGGCGGGAGAGGTCAAAATGATCCCATGGGTAAGCTATACATTATTGAGCCTTGGATGCTTAGTCACCGCATTGGTTTCAATTGGTCGAACCACAAGATCAATTACGGTATCAATTATATCTTCAATTCGAAAGAGCTCAAATCGGTGTTTCACCGGCATCAATATGGCGAGCTGTTTTTTGCGTACCGCTTTTGATCTGCGCGCCAATGGGTGTGATCCATATTGATCCGCCAGCCGTAGGTGTGATCTATATTGATCCGCTGCGCATTGGTAGAGCCTCCGTTGATCACCTGTCCTGTGAAATGCTTGTCGTTTGTAGCTTGTTTAGCCTGGATTTTCGGGAATAGGATCGGCCAGTTTTTGCCCGATCAATCTGCTGGTGAGCATAGCGGCTACGGTGTCTCCAGTAGCATTGAGCATTGTTGCGAGGGGATCGACCAGGGTTGCGATAATCATAATGGACGGGATCACCTCGGTTGGCATCTGATAAACCGATATAATCAGCATTTCTCCAATATAGCCACCATTAGGAATGCCGCCGGCCACAATACTGACCAATAAAGTAATTCCTACCGCCATAATTAGATTCGACGGATCAAAAAAATCCTTTCCACTTAATAAAAGCGCAATATAAATTTTAAAGATACAGGCGATTGCAGAACCATGCTTGTGCAATGTCGTGCCTAGGGGAATGACGACACTAGCGACGCTGTCGGGGATTCCAATTTGTTTGGCCGCAAGTAAGTTTGCTGGCATGGTGGCAAGGCTGCTGCAGCTGCTCAATGCAGTTAAGGAAGGTAATATGTTGTTTTGCCAATAGCGTTTGACCCCCTTAAGCCCGAATGCTAAAAAAGCGAATAAACTGAAAACCGTGAAAAAATAGAAGATTCCGAAAAAGTAATATAGCCCGATAGGTTTGGCATAAAAACCGAAGAGCTGAGGGCCTAATGTTCCAACCTGATAGGCAAAATATGCTCCCAAACCAATGGGAGCGAGGTTCATGACCATCACGAGCAGATTTCCCATCACTACATTGCCCGAGTTTATAAATTTACGGAAGGTCTCTGCAGATGTTCCAGACTTGCGCGTAGCAATGCCAACGAGGAACGAAAAGATGACAAAGGCCAGCATATTTTGACGTGATAATAAACTCGAAAATTCGCTAACGGTTAAAAAGCGGACCATTTTTTCACCCCAAGAATCATGGGCAACCGTTTCCACGATCTGAGTTGCTTGTTCGATAGGCAGGGGAGCATCGACTGGAAAGAGGTAAAGGAAGCAGATGCTTGATACTCCGGCGACAACAATACCCAATACAAATACGAATGACATCATGCCGATGATCCTTCCCAGCACACTGTCGCCATCGATATTGGCAACAGATGAGGATATGGCAAAGAATACCAAGGGTATGACGCTGACAAAGAGGAGGTTTAGAAAAATGTCGCCGATCGGTTTAAGATTGTTGACGATAGGAGGAAAAAAGATGCCGATCAAACTTCCAATACTGATTCCTAGGAGTAGAAGTAAGATACTGCCGTAGTTCTGCACAAAAGTTTTTGTAGCGTATTTCATAGGTGTATGATTAGTTATTTAGAAGGAGTTCATTCGCATGGAAGAACTGCTTATATTGTTTTTGTAATTTGGTCATATGGAGAATATCCAATGCTGTTGTATTGCTTGCGCTTGTTAGGTTTGGATATTCCATTAGGTTTTGTGAATGTTTCTTATTTAGATTGCTAAAATACTGTTTTTCTCGAATAGGTCTATTAAAACGAGCTGAATTTATGCGTGTTTGTTCATTTTTGTTTTTTCTTACTGAAAAAATCCGCTTTTTGTCGACTGGACTTTTTTTATTGAAAGCATTTCTTTATAGCGGTACCCATGCCTACTATACGCTCGGTATTGATATGCTTTTTCATTTGGAAGTCGATGTACTGGTCAATTGGTTGACATCACCTTTAGTCTACGCTGATAGATGGTCGGGCTTGCTAAAACCGTGAGGATTTTGATACGGGCATTGGCTTTTTTATCTTTGGACAGTAGCAAGATATGCATCATGGGCAGGGAGTAGGCCATTCGTTTTGGCATCGTTTCTTTGTTTGGACTCCATGTGTAAAAATTAGAACTTAACGTATTTGTATAAAAATGGAATTTGTAACGACAGGAGATGGTTCGAAAACTTTGTTTAATGCTGAAATAGGAGAATGTTATCATTCGAAACACGGTGCGGTACAGGAAAGTAGGCATGTTTTTATAAAAACAGGGCTTGACCACTATGTACAAACGACAGGAGCCGCCGACGTTGGTATCTTGGAAGTTGGCTTTGGTACCGGTTTGAATTTTCTACAAACAGCCGACTTTCTTAGGGATAAATCTTTTCAGGTGGAATACGTCGGAATTGAAGGATTTCCCCTGCCTTTGTCTACTATTGCTGCAACGGGCTATGATGCGACGGTACACCCAACTGTTTGGACAAGTTATTTGAATGCATACGAGCTGGCTTTGACGGGAAACGTGCAGATTAACGAACAATTAAAACTTCATATTGATCATACCCTGTTGATGAATTTTCAATCGGACCGCTTATTTGACGTCGTTTATTTTGATGCCTTTGCTGCTGTGCATCAGCCTGAGATGTGGAATGATGCTGCCTTGGGGCATATTGCACAGTTTGTTAAACCGGGTGGTGTTTTTGTGACTTATGCGATTACCGGGAACCTCAAACGCAGTATGAAAGCATTGGGATTTTCGATAGAAAAGGCTCCCGGAGCACCAGGCAAGCGGGAAATGCTGCGTGCCACAAAGTTGTAGCGGATGATTCTTTTATAATAGCATCGGAAAGAGTTAATCATACGGATCAACATACATGACGAAAGAAATTGAAATAGAGTATAACTTGCCCTATACTGGTACACGCTTTAGAAAGCTTGTAGAAACCAATAATGCTAAGATTGTTACGGCTGTGGCTTGTATAGCGCCTGCTATTCAATGGGTGATATAGTTTTAGAATCCAATCGATTTTATTAGGCATTGTGATAACATTAGCTTTTGAGAGTTGCATATCTTAATTAATAAACGCACCGACTATTGCAGCTGGATGAAAGCTTTTATTATTTAATAACAGATGTTTATGGCGATGAAATCCATAATATTCGATGTTCATACCAACAAGTACGGTTGTTGCATCTTTATAGTTTACATCAAATGATAGCTGTTCTAATTCAACCATTTTGGGTCCCGTATGCAGGTTGATGGGGATCTGGGGGCTATGGACATGAATATATTGTTGCTGCTCAAAGTTGAGCATGACAATAAAGAGGTTAAAGATGAGCAGGTCGCAATTTTTTGGCTGCCGTATGTCCTTTTGTTTATCAAATTTTGGAAACTGGATTGTAAGTTGCTTATTGTCCAATAATTGGATCTGTGGATCGAAATGCATAAAGTCCTGCATATGGCATTTTTCATTGAATTGAAAATTGACCAAACGGTTTATCTTATTGCTGCGTATAGATTGTTCTTTGGATATATGGCCGCTAGGGCCGTTCACTCGCTGCAACTGAGTTACTAAGCGATTGTGCATATTGCTATCATAAAAACCCATGTGTACTTCTGCCATCGTCCGTCGTATGTAAGCGCCAATCGCACTGCTCACTCCAAAGCTTACGGAGGCGGCTTTTGTCCCTTTGGTTTGTTTTGGTTTCCGTCCTACTTTCGTCTGGACAATTGTTTTTTCATTCGATTGTCGAAAGACCACGTTCCCAACTAAGCCTTTCAGAGTTCCATTTTCTATCGTTGCCATATTGTAAATATATGTATTTAAATTACTGAAAAACAAATAGTTGTTTATTTTTAATAGATTTAAAATTGCGCTTTGCCTCTGATTTTAAATATGGCAATCGTTGTCAAAGGCCAATTATTAAACTCATAATGAAAACGTATTTCATTCGCTACGGAATGATATGTTTGATTTGGAATTCATTCCAATCTTCTTTGGAAAACATTCGTCATAGCGTCGGATTGCTAGCATACTGTAAGCAGCATGAGTCCGTGGTGAGTCCGAGTCAAACCCGGAAATGAGGAGGTAACAGTATGGTCGGGGCATGCATCTATCTGCTTCCTGATACGAATAAGGGCGGAAATTGATTCGAAGCGACTCAAACGGATGGTCAAATCGGTTGGTTAACTCGGACTTCGTTCTGTTAATATATGCATATATATCTTTTAATTTTCAAAACGTATATTATAATATTCAATTTGTTTGGAATATAGATACAAATTATTTTATGCTTTTCTAAATTTTTGTTTAGAGTTTACATGTGCGATAACCTATTCTGTGCTCAGCACGCTGATGTAATTATCGATGTAGTGCAGTTTGTCTTTGGATTTATATTGTTGTATATAGCGTGGGTGGTCTAGGACGGTCATTTTTCCAAACAACTTTTCTTCTTTGTTGATCTTAGCGAGAAAGGTTGCATTTTTCTTTCCGAGCACAAAGACCTCCTCCGTCGCTAAGCCCATAGCGATGTGTTGTTTCAATGAATCAAGCATAAAAGGGCTGACCATGTCGAAAAGTGTTTTATCATCATAGTAGTTTGCATTGATCCAATTGTTGGGTTTCGTTTCTCGGACAATCGCCAGGGGAAAGGGTGAATTGATATAAAATTGTTTGTAGAAAATATCGGGGCCACCATAGGCTTCGATCATATCGTACATGAACACCGAAGATATTTCATGGGTATATGCAGAATGCATTTGTATGCCACATGCGCTAGCTAGTCTTTTGGTATCCGTAAAAGGAACTCCCGTTACACCTGCCCCGTGTCTGCTCGGATTAATACCAATAATGAATTTTCTTGTTAGGTTATCATTGTAATATTTGTGGTAGAACTGTTCCATCACGACCAATGTTTCGGGGTTGTCAAGGTAGGGGTTAATTACATTGAATGCTGGGGGAAGACTTCCATGATAATGAAGATGTTTATTGAATAAAACTACTTTTTCCGCAAATGTTAGCATCGTTCGTGTGTTTAAAAACAAGATACGGTTTTTAAATAAGCAAAAAACAAAGCCGGGTATCATCTGACATCCGGCTTTGTTTTTTAGTATCTTGAGTCAGGATTAGTGACCTTGCGTACCGTCTACACCATGCGAGTGTCCGTGAGACAACTCTTCTTCAGTAGCAGGACGTACAGTTAAGATTTCAATATCGAAATTTAATGTTTTACCAGCCATTGGGTGGTTTAAGTCAGCAACAACTACTTCTGGAGTAACCTCAGCTACGACAGCGCGGAATTGGTTTCCTTGATTGTCTTGTAAAGGCAATACTTCTCCTACTGGAGGTAAACCTGTTTCTTTGAACATATCTACTGGCAATTGTGCGAATGCTCTGTCGTCTTTTTGACCGTAAGCATCATCCGGTGCCAATTCAAATGAAATCTTATCACCAACGTTTAAGTCTGCGATGTTTTCTTCAAATTTAGGTAACATCATACCTACACCATATAAGAAATCTAAAGGTTGTTCTGCAGTTGTTTCTTCAACGAAAACTTTTTCACCGTTTTCTACTGTGTGAAGTCTGTACGTCAATGCTACGACGTCGTTTGCTTTTATAGCCATCTGATTTTGATTTTTGGAAGCCGAGGCTACCGTTTATTAAATATAATTTATTAACGCTTGTATTGAATCCTGTGGTAGACTGCAGGTCTTGTTTTTACAAAGATATGCTTTTGTCTCCTTTCCGACTCTATGTTCTAGCAATGGAAGATTTTCTTCCGTACCGCCAAGAACAATTTTATTAGGAATATAATATTTGCCGAGTTCATTTTTTAAAGCCATCGCTTTATCCCCCGTCAATGCAATTTCATTGATTCCATATATTTCTTCTAGCAATAATATTGCCCAATTTGAATAGGCCGAACCATAAGTCTTGATTTGGGGGAATACATTCGCTAGCAATTGGTCTGTAATGGCGATGTAATTTTCATCGTCAAAAAGTAAACCTAATCGTTTCAATTGGCGAACCATTGTCGAGGAAGAGGACGGGATTACGTTATCCATAATTTCGCTTTTCCGTGCGATAAGTTCCTCCGCCGCTGTCGACGTATAGTAGAATGTTTTTTGTGATCCATCGTAAAACAATGCAATGGCCTCATCGGCAAGCTGTCTTGCTTTTGTGAGCCAATTGAGGTCAAATGTCGCTTCATATAAGGCTATAAAGGCTTCAATAGTGAATGCATAGTCATCCAGGAAGCCTGCGATCGCTCTGTTGTTATCTTTTGGTTGGTGCAATAACTGGAGGTCGTCTTGAATAAGGTGTGTACAGATAAACTGGGCATTGTTTAAAGCGAGTTCGAGAAAATGGCTGTTCCCAAGACTGTGATAAGCATCTATTAGTCCTTTTAGAAATAAAGCATTCCAGGTGGTCAGCTGCTTATGGTCGAGTCCCGGACGGATCCGTTGTTCACGATAGTTGTATAATTTTTTCTTTGAAATTTTTAGAAAATCTGCCCATTCGTCAGCTGACATATTGACCTTTACGGCTAACTGGTCTGCATTAATGGCGCAAATTGGGATGTTAGTTTTCTCTTCCGTCCAGTTCCCTGCTTCGGTGATGTTAAAATATTGGACAAGGAGGGCAGCATCATCGCCCAATACCTCGTCAAATTCAGCTTTTGAGAAGGAATAGTATTTTCCTTCAATACCTTCGCTATCTGCATCTAAAGCGCTATAGAAACCATGGTTCGGCGCAAGCATTTCACGCTCGGCCCAGTCAATCGTTTCCTCGATAATCCGCTTATAGAATGGATCTTGACTTTGTTGATAAGCTTCGGCATAAAGGGATAGTAATTGCCCGTTGTCGTAGAGCATTTTTTCGAAGTGGGGAATATGCCAATAATGGTCAACCGAATAACGGGCAAAGCCACCACCGATCTGGTCGTAGATACCTCCTGATCCAATTTTTTTCAACGTCAAATGAACATGATCCAGGACTTCCTGATTGTCGGCAAGCACCGCATATTTAAGCAAGAACAACCAATTGTTAGGTAGCGGAAATTTGGGTGCTTTTTGATAACCACCGTCTTTTTTATCGAACATCTCGGTCCAAGGGGCCACAATTTCATTTAAGTCGTCGATCGTGTATTGATCAGGGATGGGATTGATAGGGAGCTTCTCGGCGCGTTGGATGCCGTTGTTTAGCTTTTCGGCATAGTCAAACGCGACTTCGGGTTTCTCCGTCCACATTTTTGCAATTTGCAATAAGATATTCTGCCAGTCGTGCGGTTTGAAATAGGTGCCACCATAAATTGGTCTTCCATCGGGTAGGCAGATACAATTCAAGGGCCAGCCGCCGGCATTGGTCATCAGCTGCACCGCAAGCATATAAACTTGATCGATATCGGGGCGTTCTTCACGGTCGATTTTGATGGATACAAAAAACGTATTCATGGTTTGGGCGATGGCTGAGTTTTCAAAACTTTCACGCTCCATCACATGACACCAGTGGCAGGCCGAGTAGCCAATGCTTACAATGATGAGTTTATTTTCGTCCTTTGCTTTTTTTAAAGCTTCCGGTCCCCAGGGCATCCAATCTACGGGATTGTGTGCGTGCTGTTTAAGGTAGGGTGAATTTTCAAATTGCAATTGATTCGCCATAAGACGAAGGTAGTGAAAAAGTAATAACTAAGGAGTCCGACTCAAAGATAATATACGGAGACTACGGTGTAGCGTTTTTTTTAATTTCTACGTCGTGTTTAAAGTAAGCTCATTAGCTTGAAAATTAATTAGATGTTATAAAATGTCCGATGAATTTGATTATTTTTACATGCATTTATTATTAGCTTTACCGAAGTCCTATGTCAAATGACGTTGACCTGCTTAAGAAGATAGTCCAAAAAGATCGCGATGCTTTTGAAGCTATTTATAAGAGCCATTTCCGTAAATTGTATAGCTTATCTTTTCGGTACGTGCGTGAGGAGGCCATCGCTGAAGAGCTCACCAACGACGTATTTATGATGTTATGGGAAAATGCAGGCAAGTTGGCTATTAGTCAATCACTGGGAGCTTACCTATCTCGTAGCGTTATCAACCTTTCGCTTACCTACCTCAAAAAGAATCAACGTTTATTGGAACGGAATAACGATTATAGCAAGGAATTGGATCTGACCGATGATGAAGATGAAACTGATCGTGCCGCACTTTACGAATCCAAGTTGTTGATGATCGAAAGTATACTGGAAGGACTGCCGCCGCAGTGTCGAAAAATCGTTCTTATGAGTAAGTACGATAAGATGAAACAACAGGAAATCGCAGATCAATTGGGAATCTCCATAAAAACGGTTAAAAATCATCTGACCATTGCTTACGATAAAATTCGGGTCGCTTTGGCCAAGCAAAAAACTTTTCTGTTGCTTCTCATTGGCTTTTTATTTTTTTCATTGGGACTTTTTGTCCAGTTTATTATCTTATAGTTATGGAAGAAAACAATACTTCAAGATTTATTCCTTATGACTTGATTCAGAAAGAGCTGGATGGGACTATTTCCGAAAGGGAAGGAGTGTTGCTTGGGCGTTGGATTTCGGAGGATGTGGAAAACCACGATCTATACCACGAAGTTAGAAGTATAGCTGACGACCTTATAGTACTGGAATGCTATAAAAAAGTAGATACTGGTAGCCAATGGGAAAAATTTAAAAATCAGTTGGATAAAACAGGGGATCATCAAAAACCGGAGATCGCGAAAGCGGTACGAACAATCTGGAAACCCTGGATGAAATTTGTGGCTGCAGCCGTATTGTTCGTGGTCGGTTTTGCCGCTTACCTGAACTTTGACCGTTGGATGGGCAATGAAATCCGATTATATGGATCAGAAGCTCAGCAGCCTACCCTACTTCCCGATGGTTCGATCATCACACTACAGGCCGGAGCTGAAGCGATGTTCAACAAAAGGACATTTCCACAGCAAAGAACTGTCGAGCTCAAAAAGGGAAAAGCGCTATTCGATGTCAAACATCAAACAGGAAGCTCCTTTGTGGTTGATCTTGAACATAATTATGTACGTGATATCGGCACTACCTTTGAAGTCAACCTACTAAAAGATGATGTCGAAGTACTTGTTAAGGAGGGGATAGTGGCTTTAAGCAGTGGAAAAGGAGACCATGCGGAAGAACTTGTTTTACAGAAAAATCAAAAGGGCCTTTATAAAAGACAAACAGCGTCTTTATCTAAAATTGATCTGTCGGTAGACAATGATACTGACGTAGCGCAAAAGCTGAGCTACTCAAATGTTCGGTTGGATAGTATCTGCTCAGATTTGGAAAAGCACTTTCGGGCGAATATAACTGTCGTTGGAGATAGTTTAAAAGCACGGAAGCTCAGCATGTATTTTGATGGGCAGACGCTCAATGAGATCGTTCAGATTCTTTCCAAAACCTTAAACGTGAAATGGAAAACTGGTAAAAAGGGATATAGTATCTACGAATAGACTCTTCGCGTTGCTGATATGAAAGATAGGATCCTGTATCGTCTGCTCTTTTTCTGCTGGTTAGTTATGGTTGTATGTTCGAAAGCCATGGGACAGAGCTCCCCTGCTGAATTACGGATCTCAATTGACACGCACAACAAACAGATCATTCAGATACTTACCGAAATTCATAAAACATACGATATATCCATGTCCTATGATGAGCAGATTTTTAACAAGGACATCATCTATAGTCGTTCGTTCGACAAGTCCAGTTTGGAAGAAGTCCTTAATTATTTGCTGAAAGATTCCAATGTTGGATTTACAATTATCAATAGAGCGCTGATCTTCTATGAGGAAGATAAAACTTTTACCATAAAAGGACGTGTGGTGGACAGTCTGAGCGGTGAAAACCTGATTGGTGCCACTTTGTTGATCGCGGAGAAAAACAAAAGTAGTTTAAGTAATAAATATGGGTTTTACTCACTGACATTACCACGGGGCGAATACAGTTGTTATGTAAGTTATCTGGGCTATAAAACAAGGGCAGTCTCTTTAAATGCTGCGTTAGAAAATAATTACCTGGTCATTAAGCTTGCTCCGGTAGATTTCAACTTGAGTGAGGTGGTGGTTAATGTTGATTCTTCTTTGACAGCGCAGCACATGGGAAGTTTTACAGATAAGATCAATTGGACCCAAACACGAAGAAATGCATTTTATAAAGGCGAGGCTGATATCATGAAGGTATTACAGATGCAAAATGGGATTAACGGATTAACAGAAGGTGGCAGTAATCTTTTTGTAAGAGGAAGCGGTAAAGACCAGAATCTTATTTTGCTTGATGAAGCCGTTGTTTATAATCCATCGCATCTATTCGGTTTAACCTCGGTGTTTAATTCGGATATCTTGAAGAATACACAGCTTTATAAGGATGCTATCCCTGCAAATTTAGGGGGACGTCTTTCTTCCATTATGGATATGAGTACCAGAGACGGCGATGCCAATGCTTTTCATGTTTTTGGTGGATCAAGTTTATTGATTGCCCGGGTTGGTGCTGAGGGGCCATTTATACAAAAAGGAAAAGGTGCTTTCATTGCCACTGCACGGGGAAGTATATTAAATGCTTTTAATACAGATTATCGGCTGTTTAATGTCAAAGGTAAGTACAGTGACTATAACGTGAAGTTCAACTATACTTTTGACGAGAAAAATCGGGTTTACCTTTCGGGTTACTACGGGCAAGATAAAGTTATTTCACCGAATAAGAATACCAATCGTTGGGGTAATTGGACTTCTACTTTGCGGTGGAACCATGTGCATAGTGACCGACTATTTATGAACCTTTCGGCTATATTCAGTGATTATCATAATAAATTGGATGTGAGCAAACCTGAATCGAGTGACAATCAGATCTGGTTGACACGGATACGCGACTTTAGTTTGAAATCCGATTTTACGTATTTTATGGGATTGGATCGCACCTTGGATTTTGGTCTCCAGGGAACCTTACATCGTTTTAATCCCGGGGAGATATCACCGGTAAATTCAAATACGGAGGATAATATCTTTAGGGCCCAGGCCTATGATTATACGGGTTATGTTTCTTTTAACTGGAAGATTGATTCAGCCTTCCGGATTGTTGCGGGAATGCGGGCGAATGCCTTTTTTAATGCTTCCTTTGGACGCTATTATTTATTGGATGGCAGCTCGTATAGGCCGCTGTCGAACGATGCCGACAAGAAAAAGTCGTATTATGGTTTAGAGCCACGCCTGTCTTTGCAATATAAAATGGGCAATGATTACGCTTTCAGACTGGCTTATAATCGGAGCTATCAGTATTTGCAGTTATTACAGAACGATGAACTTGCTTTTTCCTCGTTGGAAGCATGGGTACCGGCGGGATTAAATATTAAACCACAATATGTTGACGCGATTTCTTTTCGTATCAACAGATTATTTTATCGTGGAAATATCGGACTGGAAGGGTATTGGAAGAGAATGGGCAATCAGGTCGAATTGATCGATCATGCGCAGCTTATACTCAACCCATTTATCGAAACACAATTGCGCCAAGGAAAGGGGCGTGCCTATGGACTAGAATTATCCGTCAATCAGCGTATCGGTGAGTTTTCGGGCAGTATTTTCTATAGCTGGTCCAGATCTTTTCGGAAGATCAACGGCATCAATAAAGGAAAAGAGTATGCCGCCAATTTCGATATTCCACATGTGCTTAAGAGCAACTTGTCCTACGATTTGGGGAGGTCGGTGCATCTCAGTGCTTTTTATACGATTCATACAGGGAGACCTTTAACCTATCCAATAGGATTTATGGAATATGAGGGGATATATGTTCCAGTGTATTCAAGCCGTAATTCCCATCGCATGCCTACGTTTAGTCGTTTTGATCTAAATTGCTCGGTAGATTTGGAAACGATAAGGCAGCGAGAGCGAGGGAGAAGACACACCTTGAATTTTGGATTATATAATATATTTGATCAGCGCAATCCACTTTATTATAGTTTCTCCGAAGATAGCAATGGGAATTTGGCAATTCAGAAAACATCCTTTTCCGGGCGGGTTCCCTCAATTAGTTACACCATGAGATTTTGATTGATATGAGATTCTTATTGACTATAGTTGCTTGTTTTTTAGTGGTTTCTTGTCAGAAGTCAGCTGTAGACGAGGGGCAATCGTACGATATGATTGTTGAAGGCGGGATTAATACCATGTACAAAGAGCAGTATATCCAATTAAAGAAATTGGATGGGCTAAAGTCTAATTCAGGGACTATTGGGATTAGCGGAGCCACCGTCCGGGTAACCAATGGTCCCAATACGATTGAATTCAATGATTTGGGTGAAGGGCTTTACTATGGGGAGCTGTTCAACCTCAAGGACACCGTAGGAAATGTATTTCAGCTTACGATTACTTTGAATGGGAAATCATATGAAGCACAGGATCAATTGATACCCGTGATACCGATTGAAAATGCCTTTCTGCCGGTAGAAAAAAATAACTTGAATGGCAAATGGGGGGTAAAAGTCAGTAAACATCTGTTCGGGATGCGAACTTCTAATAAATGGCTTATTATGCCGCAAAAGGATTTTTCCGAAGACGATATCTCTTCTTTTCGATCTCCTTTTAGTTATAGTTATCGTTTGGGCGCGCCCAACGTACTGAACAACTTACTTGGGAAGACCTACAACTATGAAGTATCGTTGAAGGATAGTTTAATCGTCTCTAAGTTTTCTGAATCGCCACGTTACTCCCGTTTTATTTATAATCTATTTCAGGAGACGGAATGGAAAGGTTTATTGTCTGCAGTACCTGCTAATGTCGAAGGTAATATTTCGAATAATGCCCTTGGTTTTTTTTATGTGATGGACGGTGTGCGTAAATCTATTCCAATAAAGGACATTAGAACCGGTAAATAGTGTCAGAGGAAAGGATTTCACGGCGTATTTATTAATGAATCATCCCAGGTGGTCACAGGCATTGTTATTATTCAAAGCAAATATTTACACATATTATATACACATGAACACTGCACATTATAAAGCAGATAGATTATTGCTATTGCTATTTTTTTGGCTAAGTCTTGCCCTAAAACCAGTACACGCAGAAGTACTACCAAGTTACGTTATTCCACTTAAAGATGCCAATAACAAACAAAAAACAATGCTTGTATTTATTACGGGTGATGGCGGTTATAATGATTTTAGTAAAAGCCTGTTAGCTTACTTTTCGCTCGATGGATATCCTCGTTTGGTCATCGATGCAAAAAAATATTTCTGGAAAAAGAAAACACCACAAGAAGCGGGCAGGGAATTTGAACGATATATTGACCATTTCAGAAAAGAATGGGACTGTGACCAGATTTATTTGATAGGACATTCATTTTCTGCGGGAGTGTTGCCCTTTGTCCTGAATAATTTTTCGGATCCATTGAAAAAAGCTATCCGGCATGTTACCTATTTATCACCCGATCAGTACGCGAGCTTTGAGGTGACCGTATCGACAATGCTCAACTGGAAACAGAAAGCCAATGGCTATGAGGTACTTGCTGAAGTGTTGAAGCTAAAGCAAATCCCTTCGACTTATGTTTTTTGTAAAGAGGGCGAAGAAGATCTCGTGAAAATGTTTCGTAATGCGGGATTAAAGGTCGATGTATTGGCTGGACCGCATAATTATAATCGTGATTTTAAGACGATTTATAATACTGTGCGATTAAGATAGCAATCGCACTAGGACTTTTTTATAAAAACCTTGTCATCCTACTGAATTTAGATGCAAGGTTTTTTTATGCAATATCGTTTCTTATTGGTTTTACTGTTCTTTACTTCTCGACTATTTGGACAAGGAGCTTCATTAACAGGAATTGTCCTCGATGCCTCATCAGCAAAACCCATTCAAGGTGTTACTGTAACGCTTTCCCACACGGCCAGATCTGTAGCAACAAATAAAGAGGGGCATTTTCAAATATCATCCGTGCCTGACAACTGGGAATTATTATTTAGTGCCGTTGGCTATAAAAAACAGGTATTTCCGATGAGTGTCGCCCAGGGCAAGAAGATTCTTATTATCCGTTTGGAAGATGAACAACAAAGTCTTGATGAAGTTGTCGTGAATGCGCCTAAAAAGAGGAAATACACGAATAAACATAATCCAACAGTCGATTTAATCCGTAAAGTAATTGAAAAAAGAGACGAAAATAATGCCCTAAATGGGGCAGCGGGTAGCTATCAGGAATATGAGAAGCTATCGATGTCCCTGTCTATCCAAAATCAAAAGGTGGATAAATCCCGCTTACTCAAACGTTTCGGATTCTTGAAACAGGGGATGGATACGCTAAAGTATCCCGGGAGATCGCTGGTACCCATATTCATGGATGAAAAAATCGGTCAGCGAAAATTGGATGCCGTTAAAGGTAATAACTTTGTTTTATTGGGGGAGAATCAGTCGCGCGTAGATCAGTACCTGGATGAAGACGGTATTGATGAGTATCTGGATAAAATCTATGGCGAAACAAATATCTATGATACGGATGTCTCTATTGGGAATAGACGGTTTTTGAGCCCTATAGCGACGTTGGCACCTTCGTTTTATAAATATTACCTGGTTGACACTTTGAAAGATAGTAAACCTTGGCATGCCAAAATACGCGTAGAGCCACGCAATAGGGAGGATGCGCTTTTTTCAGGCTTCATCTATATCCGCTTAGATGGGAGTTATGCCTTAGATCAAGCGGAGCTGACCATCAACGAAGCGACCAATATCAATTGGGTGAAGGGGTTAAATATTGTTTTGAATTATTCGGAAAATCAAGCACATCGTCTTTTTCTGAGTAGGGGAGTCCTGACGATAGACATGGGGATTTTTAAGGATGGTATGGGTTTGTTTGGGGAGAAAGTGACCAGCAGGTCACCTTCCAGTGAAACACAGCTTGCTGTTAATGGTAAAGCTTTGACACGAACAGGACCACAGAATCCGAATGGAATTGACTGGAATCTTGCGAGACCTGAGAAACTGAGTAAGCTGGAGGCGCAGGCCTTTACGAATATCGATAGTTTAAAACAATCAAAATCTTTCAAAAATCTGATGGCATTGGGCTCCTTTATCATGTCGGGGTATTATGGCCGCGGTGTTATCGAAATAGGGCCAGTACCTTCATTCTATAGTTTTAACCCTGTCGAAGGAAGCCGATTTAAATTTGGGGGCAACACGACGGATATTTTTAGCAAGACATTGGTCCTGGATGGTTATGGTGCCTATGGTACGAAAGATAGGCAATGGAAATATAATATGGGGGCTACTTACTCCCTTAACGGTGCATCGGTATACAAATTTCCGGTAAAGTTAGTCTCCGCTAAGGTTAGTAAAGAGGTGCAGGTGCCGGGCCAGGATCTCAATTTTATTGACAATGACAATTTTTTGCTTTCATTCAGAAGAGGGGAAAATGACAAAATGTTTTATCTACAGCGGAGGCAGATCGAATATTGGCAGGAGTTTGAAAACCATTTATCCTTTAAAGTGGGGTTCTTCAATCAAATCCTTAGCCCGGGTGGTATCTTAACATTTGACCGTCGCGCTTTTAGAAGAAGTAACGGCAATGAGCTGTGGACTTCTGCTTTCACCGGAGAGATTCGCTGGGCTCCACATGAGAAATTATACCAGGGAAAACGTTATCGACGTATCATCAATACGGGCCAACCAATTTTTACCTTAGCCGCACAGGTTGGTGTGAAAGGTTTATTGGGTGGAGATTATAACTACCAACGTTTCATATTAAATGCCAATAAGCGATTTTTTGCGTCCCAATTTGGTTTTGCCGATATCGTATTTGAATCGGGTATCCAATTTGGAAAGGTTCCTTATCCGCTGATGATTATTCATCGGGCAAATCAAACGTATTCGTACCAGCTCAACTCCTACAATTTGATGAATTCGATGGAATTTATGAGCGATAAATATACATCACTATTGCTTCAACATTCATTTAATGGTTTTTTTCTGAATAAAGTTCCGCTTTTAAAAAAACTGGATCTCCGGGAGATTGCCTCTGTAAAGATGTTGTATGGCGCTGTTGATGCCTCCAACAGATACACAAAAAATTTTGATGAATTGCCCAAGGATCCGCGCGAACCGCAGCTGTTCTCGCTTAATAATGGGGCCTATATAGAAGGTAGTGTTGGGCTGAGTAATATCTTTAAAATTTTACGGGTCGATCTGGTTCGCCGTTTTACGTACCTGGATAATCCGGGGGTATCTCCATGGGGTGTGCGGGCAAAGATCGGTATTGATTTTTGATGCTTGAAAAAAGACAAATTGGATTGGGACTATTTTGAGGAAATGATGTCATTAGTAAAAGTGGTTTAGAAAAACGAAATAATTGGGTTTGTCAATTCGAGAGGTAATTATGCTGATGAAAAACAAGATGTTGATCTGGAAATCCTTGTTGGGCCTATTGGTCATTTTGGGTGCTGTATATTTTTTTGCAAATCAAAGACAGGAGCTGGCATCGTCGGTAGGGCTTATCCAGTCAAGCTCGTTATTTTGGGTGGCAATCGGGATTGTGGTTTCTTTGGCTTATATCGCCATGCAAGGTTTGGTCTATGTCTATAGTTTTAGGTCTTTGCAACAGAAACTATCACTGGGTGGGGCTACTCGCCTATTTCTAAAGAGAAACTTTATCAGTGTTTTTCTTCCAGTAGGTGGATTTACCTCCCTGGCTTTCTTTAAGAAAGAGGTCAATCAGGAGGGAATTGATGATACAAACACCAATCTTTCTTCGGTTATCTACGCAGTTATTAGTTTAGTATCCTTATTTATCCTCTGTCTTTTTGTTTTTCTGTTTGTTGGAATCGCAGGTCTTGATATGCAGATCATTGGGATTTTGCTTGTTTTTAGCGTCCTACTGCTGGGATTTGGTTGGTACTGCAGCTCATTTTACCGTGGTGGTGGAGCCTACAATTTTACCGTACGTCATTTCCCTTCCGTTGCTAATACCTGGAATGAACTCCATAAAAAAGGCGTAGATTTTTGGGCTGTATTGCAAAGTCTCCTTTGGGCGACAGTCATTGAGCTCGTCGGGATTTTGCATATCTATATTGCTATGCTTGCTTTAGGCTTTGAAACATCGTTATTGGCCTGTACAGTAACCTATGCAGTCGGAACCTTGGTCTATTGTTTTTCACCGTTGATGAAGGGGGTTGGACTTATCGAGGTGTCGATGGTTGTCATTCTGTGTAAGTTTGGCTACAACGAAGAACAGGCGATTTCTATATCCTTGTTATATCGTTTATTTGAGTTTTGGGGCCCGTTGGCATTGGGTGGAATTAGTTTCTTTGTGAATAAGAACAACATCTTTGTTCGGATACTTCCATCTGTTTTTATTTTTGTGATGGGCCTTATTAATATCATCTCGGTCTTAACGCCGGCTATCCATAGCCGTATAACGGCATTAAAGCAATTTATATCTTATGATGCATTAAATTTTTCAAATGCAGCGGTACTTTTCTTCGGTATATTGCTGGTGATGTGTTCGGGCTTTTTGTTGAAGGGGCTACGTATGGCTTGGTATGTTGCGGTTGCGTTATGTTCACTTTCTATTGTTGCCAATCTTTCCAAAGGGTTGGATTTTGAAGAAGCCTGGTTTGCTTTTTTGGTGTTGCTGATGTTACTCTATTCATCGAAACATTACTTTGTGCAAAGTAACAGAAGACTCAGCTCTTTAAATCTCAGCTTGGTTTTGTGGCTTATTGGGGTTGTACTTCTGTATGGTATTACAGGCTTTTATTTCTTGAATGCGAAGCATTTTAATACAGACTTTACTATTGTAAATGCGGTGAGCAATACATTGCACGGTTTTATACTGCTCAATGGTGATGTTGCAGAGCCGCAGACTGCCATAGGACAGTACTTTTTATATTCTATCAATTTTTTTAGTGTGATCAGTCTTTCAGCATTATTCTACTGGATGGTCAACCCATGTCAGTTGGCGGACGAAGAAGTTGAGGGACAGATAGAAATCGCGCAGCACATTTTGGAGCGTTATGGTAAATCACCTGTCGATTACTTTAAGACCTATGGCGATAAAGATCTTTTCTTTAACAAGGAGCTGACGGGGTTTATTGCGTATAGAAAATGTTATGGCTTTGCGATAGTGCTCGAAGGTCCCGTTTGTGAAGATACTGAAGATGCCATGAAAGAACTGATAAATGCATTTGAACACTATTGCCGCAAATCGAGTTTAAAAACAGCTTATTACCGCGTTGACGGTAGACATTTGGGGGTTTTTAAGCAGTTGGGCAAAAAATCTTTTCTGATTGGAGAAGAGGCCATGGTCAATGTCGATAATTTTTCGCTGGAAGGAAAGAAACGCAAATCACTCCGGAATGCGGTGAATAGCATTGAAAAGAAAGGCTTTGTTTCGAATTTATATCGGGCGCCGTTATCCAATGGTTTGCTTCAGAAATTACAGGTTGTGTCGGATCATTGGTTAAGAGACATGAAGCGTTCAGAACGTGTTTTTTCTCAGGGCATGTTTGACGTTGGTAAGATTAAAAATAGCCATGTAATTACTTTGGAGGATAACGAAGGGCGCATTTTGGCCTTTTTGAATATCATTCCCAATTATGCTCCGGACGAGGCGACGTATGATCTTATACGGAAATTGCAAGATGCACCAGGTGGAAATATGGATGTATTGATTATCCGTTTTTTAGAATATTGCAAAGAGGAAGGTTATTCTTTTCTCAATATGGGACTGGCTCCTTTTTCGGGATTTGACAAGAAAAAAGGGCTTGTTGAACGTTTGATCAGTTTTCTATATGAAAATAATCCTTACTTCCGTCAGCCAAAGGGCTTAAAAGAATTTAAGGAAAAATTTGATCCCTGCTGGGTCGAGAAATTTGTGGTGTATTCACATGATTTGGATTTGATTTCAGTGCCTTTGGTGATTGATAAGGCAATGAAATCAAATGCGGGTAAGTGATTAGCAGATATTAGCTGAAAATAAGTTTGTTCTTTGAATAGAATTTTAATCAATTATTTGCACAAGATCGGCACAATTGCCGCTGAGCATATGAAAGGTGAAGCCACCATCAAGTCTTATCTCTGCACAGGATGAGGTGCGTAAGTAGGCTGCTTTTCGGGTCAGGTATTCCACTAGATCAGTCAACGTGGGATTGTGCCCAAAGAGCAGGACATGATTGACATGATCGGGGATTGCATTGATGATGGACAGCATATGCTTGTACGTACATTCATAAATTGTTTCTTCAATTTGAATATCAAAAGAAGAGGAACCCATGACGTCTAGAAAAATACGCGTTGTTTGGAGTGCGCGATTGGCTGGCGAACTGATCACCATACTGTTTTCATCTAGGGTCAATTTTGCGGATAGCTTAGCCGCAACTTGTTTGGCGTGTTGTATACCGTCGGATGTAAGCGCACGATCAAAGTCGTTTATGCCCGGAATAGTTTCGGCTTTGGCATGTCGGATGATATAAAGTTTTTTACTGTTGTCCATGATTAAAATTTTTGATTCTTAATACCAATATAGATAATAACGCTTGATGTTCCTGTTCATTGTGTTTGCACAATGAGCAGGCTTGCGTATGAATACAAATAATAATACAGTAAGTTTTAAAAAGTAGATTACGTTATGAATAGTTTTTTTACCTCAAGTGATACGTTTAATGTCGTGTCAAAGCTAAAGCATTGTGGTTTTTTTAGTGCCTATAACGGCAAAATGAAAGTCTTGATAACGAATTTTTTAGATTGATTTTGGGTCTTTGTTGTCTTGGTGATTTAAAAAACAAAATCGTTGTTTTACTTTGATAAAATTATGCTAATTTCGCAGCGAAAAACAATAATTTGTTTTATCCAGCTATTTGCCGTCAGCTTATTTTATTTATTGAAAAACATCGTTAGCCAAGTTGCATTTTTTTGTTTCTACCGTTTGATATTTACTTATGATTCGTAATTTTTTGATACTTCTTTATGGAAGTATTATCCTCGTGGCTTGCCACCGTCCAGAGGACTTTTTTGCGCAGGATGTTGAAGCTCCTATTTGGACTGTTGAACCCATTGATTCAGTTACTTTTGATAGTGATGAAGGTTTGGTCAATATACATACTGTTGCTGACGCTAATTTTAAAGGCCTAAAAAATGCCAATGATTTTATAGATATCTCGGGTGCAAATGCCAGTTATTGTCATCCAGATGTTCTCTATTTTCCAAATAAGCTGAATGGATATAAGTATTGGATGGTTTTTACGCCTTATTTTGGCGCAGTTGGAACGAATCAAAATTCAAAGAAATTTGAAAATCCAAGTGTTGTTGTATCCAATGATGGTCTTGATTGGGTAAATCCTCCGGGATTGAGCAATCCAATTATCAATGCTCCCTTTCCGACAGAAAGTTTCGGTGAAAACAAGGTTGATCCGATTCAAGGTTTCTGGTCAGATGTCGATTGGATCTACTTAAATAATCAGTTTTATCTTTACTATAGGGGTAGTTTTATCACTGCGCAGGCTTTGAAAGGCAAATGTGTGTTAAGTAATACCAATTTTGATCGATTGAAGCAAAATGCACATCGCACCATTGTACAACAAACCTCTACAGATGGTATAAAGTGGTCGAATTTGAATGTCGCCTTTACCAGTAATCCTCCGTTTACGCCCAAAGATGATCATCTATTGTCTCCCTCCTTTATCCATGACGGGAAGGAGTTTTTGAGTTATGAAATTGAGCTGAATTTTAATTCGAAAAATTTTAAAGGTAAAGACCCTTCTTATGTTGTTCGTAGAACATCTACCGATGGCATTAATTTTACAGGATTTAAAGAAAGCAAAATCATAAATTTTCTAAATAGACCCTGGTTAAAAGAGGGACGAGTAAATTCACCATGGCATATTCAGGCCACATTTGCCGATGGTTATTATTTTCTCTGTATTGCAGTGGGAGATGTGAAACGATATACTGCGGAACTGTTGTACATTGGGTATTCTAAAGATGGATTAAATTTCAAAGTATTACCGAAGCCGCTGTTGAAAAATAATGCGTATCGAAGTTCAATTTTTCCAATGGGCAGCAACGAGTCTTTAATTAAGATGGGAGCAATGATCGGTAATAAATCTGGGGAGTTCAGATACCGGGAATTTACGTTAAACAAAGACAATATTGAGAAGTCACTAAAATGATTTCAGCCTTTAATATATCATTTCTGTTACTATTTTTGTATATTAAAGATTAATGATGGTAAAAAATGGTTGTATGGATTGTCCTCGTCCGGTTGCTGTTTCGGTAGTTATACCGGTATACAATGTCGAAAAATATTTAGACGAGACGATCCAAAGTGTGCTTGATCAGGAATTACAAGATTTCGAAATCATACTCGTTAATGATGGTAGCAGTGATTCTTCGGCTGAAATCTGTCGGAAGTATGCATCATTGGATGCTCGCATTTATTTTTTTGACCAGGAAAATTCGGGCGTTTCTGTCGCTCGAAATAACGGCCTCATTCATGCGAGCGGAGAATATGTCTATTTTTTAGATTCTGATGATACTATTGAACGCACCTTTTTGTCAGCTTCTTTAGCGATTGCTAAACAGCAAAATTTTGATTTGCTGATTTTGGGGGAGCCTTATTGTTCCCGGGCGCCACGTTTGACTGCTGTACCGACATGCGGTTTGCTGACCAAAAAGACCTTATTGGACACTTATCCCAATATCCGTTTTCCTGAAGGAATTCAGCCCTGCGAAGATGGCTTGTTTTCACATCGTCTCTTTTTGATGACCGATAAGATCGGATTCAATCCGGCGGCAGTATATTTTTATAGACAGCACGAGAATCAAAATCATACGCAAATTAATCGGCAGACGGATCGCTTATTGAAACAGATCCCAATATGGTTAGAACTGTTGAAGGAGTTTTATAAGGAACATGATCTTTTTGCTTCAAAAGCCTTAAAACTAGCGCTATTTATCGAACATGAACCTTTTGAGTTTCGCTATTTAAAAATGGCATTTAATGATCTTGAGAAGGAAGAGCTGTTTAAGTTATTGCAAAATTTTATGCAAGTATATGTAAGCCCACATCTTACCAAAGCCGATAAAGAAATATTAACGGTGCCTTTTAGCTATTTTGTAGAAGCTCGAGATCATAGGGATTTTGATACGTTTTACGTAGATTATTGTAAAAGGAGAGCTGAAAAATTGAAGCGAGGCTTATTTTGGGTGAGGTTTATTCCAATTGCTGGCCTAAGAAGAAAAGTCCGTCAAAGGATCAGAAATAAGTATCTCGACGTATGAAGATTTTACTAATACAACATTTGTATTTTTTAAATGGAATAGGAGGCACGGAAAAGATATGTTCTACGCTAGCGAACATACTGAGTACAAATGGGTATGAAGTGGAGATTGCAACCAATGAAAACATAAAAGGCTCTCCAGTTTTTCCGCTGCATAAGTCGGTGAAAGTGACGAATATCTTTGACGCTAATTTGGAGCAGAAGCTCGAGCTTCCTATTTATAACTATAAGGGGGCGAATCCACTTTTATGGTTGAAATACAAGGCCCGCAAAAAATACAGCAAGTGGTATAACCGCCGATTGAAGCAACGGATGGGGGGAGAAGCTAAATTATTTCAATTTAATCTGCGAAAGCGGGCGATTTTATGGAAAGATTATATCGACGGACTAAAGCCGGATTTGATTATTACCATGTCCATTGGCTCACTTCTGGAGATTACTTATGGAAATACACTGTCAATCCCCATTATAGATTCGGTCAATGGAAGACCTGATTACGATTATACCAATGTTCTAGGCGGGAGAAAAGCCTATATGGTTGATTTGTTAACGGCTAGTTTCGATCATCTAGATGGTGTTCAGATCTTATTTGATAGCTATCGGGATTTTCTACCGTCTAATTTTTCGGGACAATGCGACGTTATTGCCAATCCAATCCAGCAGGTAGATCCTCACGATTTAGTTATCCATGACCGTATCAAAGAAAGATATAAGATTATTCATGTTGGGCGTTTGGATACAGAATGTAAGCAGCAGCATGTTGCCATTGCAATTTTTGCTGACCTGGCAAACAAATATCCCAATTGGGATTTGGAGTTTTGGGGGATAGGTCCAGACTTTGATCGATTGAATACACAAATTTGTGATCTTGGATTGGCTGAAAGGGTCTTTCTTCGTGGATTCACCGAGGATCCTCTGATAAGGATGCGGGATGCGGATATTTTTATTTTCCCCAGCAAATATGAGGGGTTTGGACTGGCCTTGGCAGAAGCCATGTCAATAGGCCTGCCGAGTATCGGCTTTTCCACTTGTTCCGGGGTAAATGAATTGATCAAACACAGTCAAAATGGTTTTTTAGCATTGGATGAACAGCAGATGGCGCTGTACCTCGAACAATTGATCATGGACCCTTCGCTACGTTCGAGACTTGGCGTTCAAAGCAATTTGGCAGTGAAGGCGTACAGTTTTGAAAATATGGCTAAAGGGTGGTTAAATTTAGTGGAAACTGTTACAAGAAGTTTTGGGGTGGAGGCGAGATGATTCATAGATCTTAATACTCCTGCAAAAGAAAAATCAAGGAGAATGTGGCATTTTCCGGGGATAATTCGTATTATTTAATATAAAAGCAATTACTGCTTTTCCTATTCAATAAGAATAAATGCAAACAATAAAGAAAAAGAGAATATTATATTTTATGCCTGAAAATCCTAACAGTTCGAAAGCAGGCAATTTGACTAGGTGTAAGCAGTTATTAACTTATTTTAATACGCTAAATGCAAATTTTGAGATCGATTTTGTGTCCTCAATTAATTGGGCACTAGGAGATGAATCTATTTTTCAATCCGAATTTCCAAATATTAACCTGATTATTTTACCTTTTAAATCTTCCAAAAAAAATAGAATTAGTTATTTCTTTCGTGATAAATTACAAAAAGAGATAAAAAATATATTCCACTCCAATTTGGTTGATCGTGTTTCGCCATCCTTTCAAAGAAGATTTGAAAAGGTTTTAAGCGCTCATAGATATGACTATGTTATTATTAGCTATGTTGAATTTGGTAGTTTGGTAAAGAATTTGATAGGACCTTATACAATTTTAGATTCGCATGATTTTCTGACGCTACAAAATAAGACAAAAGAAAAGGAAAACTTTTCAATGCGTCAATTAGGTAAAATGTTTGGAGCGGAGTTGTCTATGATGACTTTTTTTAACGAGATATGGACATTTTCAATTGAGGAAAAATATATTTTTGAACAGTTTGCTGATAAATTTGTTCGGTTAATTCCAGTTTCAATGCCATCGCCAGTTATTCAAGAACGCGAAAAAAAGATTGACTTAATTTATGTAGCCAGTGACAATCCCCATAATGTGACAAGCATAACGTGGTTTTTAGAAAAAGTATTTCCACTACTTACGAATGTTGAACTGCATGTGATTGGCAAGATTTGTGCACATATTCCAACTGTGAAAAATGTTATAAAACATGGATTGGTGGATGATCTTACAGCATATTATGAGCAAGCTAAAGTTGCTATCTGTCCAATGCTTTCAGGGACAGGAATCAAAATAAAGGTTTTGGAAGCATTATCTTTTGGCATTCCGGTTGTAACCAACCAACGTGGTGTCGATGGATTGTTTAATAAATCAGATAATGGATGTCTTATAGCACTAAATGAACAGGCTTTCGCTTCTTATATAATTGAATTGCTCCGGGAGGGTGAATTTCATGAAAGGAAATCGAATCAGGCCATTGCATATATGAGAAGTAATCATACCGTAAAGAAAGAGTATGAGGTCTTGGATGCTGTTTTTAACAATAGATGAATAAATGAAAATCTCTCTAATAATATCTACTTATAATTGGCCGGAGGCGTTGGCATTATGCATAGAAAGTGTATTGCATCAGAAGGATCTTCCTGATGAAATACTTATCGCTGATGACGGGTCTGGAAAGGAGACAGAGCGAGTTGTGGCAGAATATAAAAGTAAGTTTAATATTCCTTTTATTCATGTATGGCATGAAGATGAGGGGTTTCAGTTGGCGAAAATCAGAAATAAAGCCATTGCTAAAGCCTCATCCGATTATATTGTCCAAATTGATGGTGATTTAATTTTGCATCCCTATTTTATTCGAGATCATCGAAAGTTTGCGCGAAAAGGATCGGTGGTACGCGCCAGCCGTATTTACCTTGATCGGGAATTTTCCGAGAAAAAATTGACGAAGCGTGATACAAAGGTAAATAGATTCGATAAAGGAGTTTCGAACTTATTCAGTGCTTTTCGTTTTCAGTTGTTATGGAAATATTTTGAATTTAATTATAAAAACAAAGGCAACGAGCGTTGGGAGATTCATGGTGCCAATATGGCCTATTGGAGAGAAGATGCCATTCGTGTGAATGGCTATAATGAAGACTTTAAGGGCTGGGGGCCGGAAGATAAAGAATTTGTCGCTAGACTTCTAAATATCAACATCAAAAAACGATTCTTAAAATTCGGCGGCATTGTGTTTCACATCTGGCATGCGATAAATGCAAAAGAGAATTTAGGCAACAACAATTGTTTGTTTGCAAAAACAAAAAAGCTAAATTTGACCTATTGTGATAACGGTATTGATAAATACCTGAAATCATCTGATTAGCACTTACGGTTTTATAGCTATTTTTTGGAAACTTCAATAATTATTACAACGTATAATAGGCCCGATGCATTGGAATTGGTGCTATTGTCTGCATTAAATCAAACAGTTTTGCCGAGTCAAGTTATTGTTGCAGATGACGGTTCTGATGATCGAACAAGACAGCTTGTCCATCGTTATGAGCAGGTTTCTGAAATTCCAATCAGCCATGTTTGGCAGGACGATTGTGGTTTTCGCGTTGCACGTATTCGAAATCAAGCGCTAGCCCAAGTAAAATCACCCTATGTTGTACTTGTCGACGGTGATATCCTTATGGCACCAAATTTTATTGAAGACCATCTAAAACTCGCCAAAGTCGGACATTTTATCCAAGGTGGAAGGGTTTTACTGAATCAAGCATTAACAGCTAAATTGTTAACTGAGTCGAATCAACTAAGGTATCCGAATATGTTTCAGGCGGGATTCGAATCTGGTCGGTTTGAAAAGAGAATAAGTAGTTTTCGTAATCTTCTTTTAGCACGATGGACTGCGAAAAACCTAGCACATAAAAGAAGCAAAGTACGCTCTTGTAATATGTCCTTCTACATGCGCGATGTTCGTGCAGTGAATGGTTTTAATAATCTTTTTGAAGGCTGGGGCCGGGAAGACAGTGAATTTGTGGAACGTTTATTCAATTATGGACTCAAAGGGCAACTAATCAAGTTTGCTGCAATTGGGTATCACTTATATCATAAGGAGGCGTCTAGAAAAGCACTACCACAAAACGATCATTTATTAGAAAAGACAAAATTAGAAAAGCTGACATCCTGTGCTGACGGACTTTCTAGTTTCCTATAGTTATTCATTATCATGGGAATTCCAAAAAATATATTTCAAACATTTAAGGATAATAAGATTCCTTGGCTTACGAAGCTCTATATTCGCTCATTTTTAAAAAAGAATAAGGATTATTCGTATGAGTTCTATGATGATCAACGGGTGAGTGACTTCTTTGCTGAACATTTTGATGAGCGCATTAATAAAGCTTATCATCGTCTTCAGATAGGGGCCGCCAAAGCAGATTTTTTTCGCTATGCTGTTTTATATATATATGGTGGTATTTATATAGATTTAGATAGTGATTTGTTAGTCTCCATCGATAAATATCTAAATAGCGATGACGTTGCGGTAATAACGCATGAGAACAATAGGAGCCTGTATGCACAATGGGCACTTATCTTTGATAAAGGACATCCTTTTTTAAAAAGAACGATGGAGCTGATTGTGGATAATATTGAACAGAATCGATTTCCACATGATGTACATGCGATGACAGGCCCAACAGTTTATACATTAGCGATTAATGAAGTTCTGAAAGAAAATCCGAATGTAGCGTATCGCTGCATTGAAGATGATTATAAAGGATTACTGAAATTTAAGTATAAATTAGGTAAACTCATGATTTATAAAGACAAATCTAACCATTGGAAGAAACTACAACTGCGTATTCCTGTTGTAAAACCTGATACAGACTTTTAGGCTTATTTATTTTAAGGGAGAGTTATTTTTACTTATTTTTGAGGAAAAAGCATTGCACATCGATGAATTTCAAAAGAATCTTTTTGCGAAATAAAAATAATAAGATTTACTATTATATTAAAGCAATTCTTAGGGAGCTAGTTCCTGATAGTCTTTTTCAAGCCCAACTGACAAAGCGTTTAGATAGCACTTATTATCGCAAAAATGCCACATATATTGATGATAGGGTAAATTATTACAATAAGTTGGAACGGCTTGAGCCTTTAGATCAGGACGCCATGGAAATAGGCAAATATCGCGTACCAGAACGCATACGCGTTTATTATTTCGACAGTAAGGAATATTTAAGGTTTTTTAACCCCAAATTGCGGTTCAGTATTTTGCCCGGTGATATCATTCATATTCCCTCACATCCGACTTTACTCAAGAGCCGACCTATTCATGGTAATAATAGCAATGCAATAGTCTTAAATTTGGATAAAGCAAGACATTTTAATTTTCTTCAGGACGACGTGTCTTTTGATAAAAAAATAGATATGTTGGTCGGAAGGAGCGGTTTTGGACAGATTCATCGAAGTCGATTCTACCAATTGTATTATGATCATCCATTGTGCAATATCAAAAAGGCTAATCGATCTTCCGATAAGGATTATTTATCCATCGCAGGGCACCTTGATTATAAATTTATTTTGGCGCTTGAGGGAAACGATGTTGCGACAAATTTGAAGTGGATTATGTCCTCTAATTCTATTGCGGTCATGCCTATGCCGAAATATGAGACTTGGTTTATGGAAGGACGCCTAATTCCAGATGTTCATTTTATTTGTATTAAAGATGATTATTCTGATTTGGAGGAAAAATTACGGTATTTTATGGCAGATGATCATGCGGCTAGGAGGATCGTAAAAAATGCACACGAATATATTGCTCAGTTTAAAAATAAAAAAATAGAGGATATAATCGCATTAAAAGTCTTGGATAAATATTTTACGCATACCGTTCAGCCTAAATTACAATAAGGACTGATAACAGTTTATGAGTTCTGATGCAATTTTTTCATCATTAAATTTTTGCACATAGTGACGTCCTTGTGAAATCATCCTTGCACTGGTTTGGGAGTCGCTCAGAATACGTTTGATCGCTAGATTTATTTCGTCTACATTTGAAGGGTCGACATAACAAGACGATGGTCCACCAGCTTCTGGAAATACGCCCGAATTGGTTGTAATGACAGGAGTACCAGCATATAAGGCTTCGATGATAGGGATACCAAAGCCTTCAAAGATAGAAGGGTATATAAAAATTGATGCCATCGCATAAATAGTTGATAGTTCTTCAATAGTAAACCCTTGTTTTATAATGACTTTGCTTTCCAATTTGTTGGCTACGATATATCTGTTAATCTCCTCAAGATAGGTCGTTTTCTTACCAATTATTAATAATGGGATATCGATATCCTGAATAGCTTTTACAATTTGTAAAACATTTTTTCGTTTTTCAATTGAACCCACATTTAACAGAAAGTCTTTGGGTAAATTATATTTTAACCTTAATTTGTCCTGCTCGTCGTCACTTTTTGGAACCTTGAAAGCCGGATGGCAACCCTGATAGATAACCTCGATCTTATGTTCGGGAATTGCATAGTAATCGATGATATCTGATTTAGTCTGTTCACTAATTGCAATAATTTTATCCGCGTGATTAACCGCTAATTGGAATTTCTTGTTGTATATCCAACGATCGATGGGTTTATAGAGTTCGGGATAGCGTAAGAAGATTAAATCATGTATCGTGACAACAGATTTAATTCCACGGGCTTTTAAGCCCCTTGGTATTTCTCCTGTAAGCCCGTGAAAGAGTTCTACACCGTCATTAAGCAGGTCAGATGCTATTCCAAAGCTTCGCCAAAGTGCGGGAAAAGCGCGGTTAAATGTGCTTTTGGGGAGACGAATTTTTTCTTCGATAAGCGCCTTCTTCGAAAGATCATTATCGTCCAATCTTGGTGTATACTTCAAATAAGTATTGTCCGGATAATATTGTTCCAGTATACGGACAAGGTCCCGACTATAATTGCCTAAGCCTGTTCGATTGAGAAAATATCGTTTAGCGTCAAATCCAATTGTTATCATGCTTGACCCGGTTTAGCTTTCTTTAAAAATGTGTTCAAATTTACTTAATACCAAATCCCAATTATAATATTTAGAAACATATTCTTTAGCTTTTGCCGCAATGATGTTCTTATCGGTATTTGGATCTTGCAAATATGTGATAATGGAACTTAGGGAGTTGAAGGAATCATAACAGAATACAGCTCCACTTTTGCGTTCATGTTCGACCATGACATCACACTTTTTGTTACCAATGACTGGTTTCCCTAAATGGAGCGCTTCTAATGTCAATAGTGATAAACTCTCAGCGAGTGAGGGATTAATAATGGCAAAGCTTTGTAGCATTAGCGCTTTTTTTTCTTCCTCGCTTACAAAACCAGTATAGATGATATCAGGATCTTGCTGAACATCCATGGTATTTTCTCCTGTAAGTACAAGCTGCAAGTCGATCTGTTTTTCCGATTTTAATTTCAGAAAATAGGCCATAAAATTGTTGATTTTCACTGGTGTAATGCGACCACAATAAAGTAAGTATGGTGATTTGATCTGATATTTGGCACTGATGGTTGTCGCAGCTGCTAAGTCATCTATTTGATTGACGCCTATGCCAACAATTGTATTTTTTGCCAGCGAATTTCTGAAAATTTCTAAACACATTTCTTTTTCACTTTCTGTATTAAAGGCAATATGATTGACTTTTGAAAATAAAAGTGTGTTGATACTTCTAAATAACATGCTCTCCATATGTGCAGTGGGAATCAGAATAGACTTCTCTGGTACAAGGAGTGATCCCAATATGGTTAGTGGGTTTTCGTAAGTAAAGAAAATGAATTTGTCGAAATCGTGTTGGAATTCCCTAATATAGTTAAGTAATGAAGACGAATAAAATGGATGTCCTTCCAAATAGGTTGATTCATCATCAACTTTGAATTTCCAAACAGGAAATAAGGAGAAAATAGGCCTTGCTAATCCCCAGCGATAGATCAATCGGCGTATCTTCCGGGCGATTTTACTTTTCTTTTCGGAACGCAAATTTTTATCGGTCACGAACCTCGTCACAGGTATTCCCTGTATAATTTCTAGGCCCGGAGTGAAATCTTCCGCTGGTTTATTTAAAAACTTAATAGTGGTGGTTAATACTGTCACGTCATGCTTTGCTGATAATCGTTCAGCTAGCATTCTACAATGGAATTCGGCTCCACCGGTGATATCCAATCCGTATCGAATGGTTATTAACCCTATCTTCATCCTATTGCTCTTATTTTTTCAATCACCATTTCCGGTGTAATTAAATCAATTGCTTCTATCCCATCACAATCACAGGGCTTGTTGCCGTACACTGAACTCGGTCTATTGGGGTGTTCAACTTGGATGCAATCTGTTAGCTGCTGCCCGTAACCGGTGAATCCAGCATAAGGATGCGTTGCTCCCCACAAAGAAAGACACCTTACACCCATCAACGATGCCATATGAAGTCCCGAAGAGTCCATACTGATCATGAGATCTAGATTTGAAATCAAATCCAGTTCTTCCCGCAGCGAAAGCTTGCCTATGGTATTATAGGTGTTGGGAAATCGCTCCGTCCAGTTTTGCGCAATCTGGAATTCCTGTTCACCACCGCCAAACAACAAAACATCATAGCCATTGTGTGTCAATATCTCTATCACATTTTCCATCTTGGTTTGCGGAAAAATCTTATAACGATGTTGCGCAAATGGGGCAATGCCAATTTTCTTTCGATCGAAATTCGCGAACATACTAAATGCAGCTTTGGGTACATCCTGCAAATTAAGAACCAATTTATTGCTGAGTTCAAATTTGAAACCTAATGCGCGAAATACATCTGCATAGCGCTCGACCGTTAGCTTTAAAGGAACCTTAATTTTGTTGTTTTCGCGGGTTAAGGCTTTTTTTTCAGCCCTGCCTTTGTCAAGTTGTTTTATTTTTACACCCGATAAGGAAAATAAAAGATCGACTACGCGGGAGCGTAAATTGAAATGTAAGTCCGCTACAGCATCTGCGCCGTATTGAGCCAGTTCTTTTTTTAGCTTGACTAATCCAAAAAAACCTTTATGAATTGTTTTGGGCTCAATCGCGTGAAACCGTACACCTTTTATTCCATCAAAAAATGGGGCAAAGAATTGCCGGCTGACCATAATGATTTCTACATCAGGGTATTGGTTGCTGAATTCTTTCAATACTGAAGCGACCATGGCAACATCGCCCATAGCTGAAAATCGGGTTACTATGATCCGTTGCGGTAAGGACATGTTTTATTTTCCTGATGAATATAGGACAGGGTTCAATGCCGGATCGTTATACATTTTCATCTGTTTATAGACTTTCATGTATTTATCACCTGATGCGATGGCGCTCATCAATTCATCAATACTTTGGGATAAATCTTTTCGTTGTTCCAATAAAACGTTTAGTTTTTCCTGGCAGGAAATGATGTGTGCTTCGGAAGCATCTGTGCGTAATGTTTCCTGTTCCATGTGGTAGATTTTTAATGCCAGAATGGAAAGTCTATCAATAGCCCATGCCGGACTTTCAGTATTGATTGTCGCTGTAGAACTCGCCTGTATATCTTGAAATTTTTGCAGAAAATAACTATCAATGTACTCGACGGTATCTGTGCGGTACTGATTGGATTCATCGATACGTCTTTTCCAATATAAGCCTTCTTGAGGTTCAATAGCGGGATTACGCACAACATCTTCCATATGCCATTGCACGGTGTCAATCCAGCATTTTAAATAGAGGAGATGTTCCAGAGATTGTTTGTCATACGGATTTTGGATTGGATGATCAATCTGATCGTATACGTGGTAATCCTGGATAGCACGCTGAAAAATTGGATTTGCTATTGCACTAATCATGTTACAAATATAAAATATATTATGGAGTTATTCTTACTATTCAACGCAGACATTAAGGGAATGAATTGGACGATAAACTTATTAAAATGAAAGAAGTTTCCTGTTTTCTAGAATGCCGAAAGTAATAAATCGGGAAAGATACCTAAGATCAACACGGCCACGGTACATAAGATTCCAATACACAAGAGTAGCACATTGAATTTAACCGCCGGAGATACCGTATTTTCCCTTAGAAACGCATTCAGTGGTATCTTAAAATAATAAAACAGGGAGATGACAGATGTCAATGCACCCACTAGGAGTAATGCCAGCAAACTAAAGGATTGGAAGTTTTGGTATTGCTCGAATACTTTGGAAAAGACCAAAAGTTTCCCAACAAAACCCGCAGTAGGAGGTAGACCGACCAAAGCGATTAAAACAATCGAAAAGGAAGTAAACAATAAGGGAAATTGCTTTCCTAAGCCACGATAAGATTCAATCGTGGTATTTCCTAAACTAGCTTCCAAGGCATCAATAAAGATAAATACAGCAATATTCATCAGCGCGTATATGGAAAGGTAAAATAAGAGCACATTTGATTCCTTATTTTGATAAACCAATACAGCCATAAGGAGTATACCCGTATGCCCAATGGAAGAGTAGGCCATCATCCTTTTGGCATCCTGTTGACGCAAAGCGGCTAAATTACCAATCAGCATGGTTGCGATGGCGATCGCAATAATCACATAAGTCAGAAAATCGCTGAAATAAAAGGAGACATTGAGCCATGCGGAGAATATCTTGGACAAAAGAACAACGACCGCAATTTTGGGTACAGTAGCAAGATAGGTGGTAATCACTGTTGGGGCACCTTGATAAACATCCGGGCTCCAGACATGAAAGGGAAAAAAACTGAGTTTGAATCCAATACCTGTCAGCAAAAATAATAAAGCAATGCTGATCATGATCTGAGGTGCTTCCATCAAGCCGGCAATGTGGCTTGGTGCATCAAAATTCAGGTTTCCCGTGAAACCGTATAGTAAAGACAAGCCATAGAGCATAACGGCGGCACAAATGGATCCGAACAGGACATATTTTAAAGCAGCTTCCGATTGAACCTTTGTGGAAGAAAAATAGCCAACCATAATATAAGAGCTGATCGAAACAGTCTCCACAGCGATAAAGATCACCAGCCAGTTACTCGTCATCGTCAGCAGGTTCAGGCCAAGGGTTGCGGTCAATAGCACGGCGTATAGGTCGCCTAAGGGACGGTCTTGCTGGCGTTGTTGGATGAAGATACAGATGAGCATTGTCGACAACAGCATAATCAAACGTGCAGCTACAGCAAATGCATCAATATGGATCATATCAAAGAAGCCCGTTACCTCGACCTTACTGAGTCCCTGGCCCACAAGGTAACAACCACTGAGCAATAAGCCAACGAGGGTGATGACAAAAGAGGTATTCTTCCAGTGTCTGTCAATAAAAAGACTAGCGAGGATAGTACCAATAAAAGTGACGATCAATGTCAGTTCGGGCTTAAAATAAGGAACGCTTACGATAATCTGATCGATGAAAGAACTGATATATGGACTGAATGCGAGCATGCTGAATTAGATAAATTGTTGGATAAAACTCACGAGATTCAGAACACTGGCGTTTAGGTTGTTAAATACTAATGCCGGCATAATTCCAAGTAATAGCGCAAGCGCTAGGGTAGGAAATAAGATCACTTGTTCGCGTATATTTAAGTCTGTCAGAGCATTACTCCAGGAGTCTCCGCCTTTTAAGCGAATTTGTCCAAAGAACATGCGTTGCAGTGTCCAAAGTAAATAGGCTGCACTTAATAGGATACCTATGGATCCCGCCAGTGCCATCCAGCGCGGTAATCCAGTTCCTATACTCGCGGCATTGAAGGAACCGATAATGACAAAGGCTTCGCCAATAAAGGCTGAAAAGCCGGGAAGGCCTAGGGAAGCAAAAAATGCGACAGCGACATAACCTGTGTATTTGGGCATAATCTGAGCTAAGCCACGGAAACTATAGATATTTCTGTCGTGTACACGGTCATAGACCACACCAACAAGGAAAAAGAGTGCCGCGGATAAAAATCCATGCGAAATCATCTGAAACATGGCGCCAGAAATACCTTCTGCAGTCAGCGATGCAACACCAAGCAGCACAAAACCCATATGTGAAACCGATGAATAAGCAATCATTCGTTTCAAGTCTTTTTGCGATAGGGCATTCAAAGCACCATAAATAATGGAAACAACACCGATTAACCCAAGCCACCAATTGGATAAGGCTGCCATATCGGGAAAGATGCTGTAACAGATACGGATGATACCGTAACCACCAATTTTCAGGAGAATACCGGCAAGAATAATAGATACTGGTGTTGGCGCTTCAACGTGCGCATCCGGTAGCCAAGTATGTAGCGGAACAATGGGTACTTTAATAGCAAAGGCAAAAAAGAGCACAATGAAACCGACCAGACGAGCGGAAATGCCCAAAATCTCCTGATAACCTTCCCAGCCGAAAATAGAACCCTCAAGATAATTCTGTGGATTCATCATATAGATCATGTTGAAGGTATGTGCTCCAGTCAAGGGGTTGATTACTGAAAAATACAATCCGACGATAATCAACAACATAAATACAGACCCGAATAGGGTATATAAAAAGAATTTTATAGCTGCATATTCGCGTCTTGCGCCACCCCAGATACCGATCAAGAAGTAGAGTGGCAGTAACATGACTTCATAAAACAAATAGAATAGGAAGAAATCCAATGCGCAGAAAATCCCCATAACAGCCATATTAAGCACCATGAGCAAGGCAAAGTATCCCTTTGGACTTTTCTGAATATTCCAGGAGGCACCTATAGCCATCAGCATAACGAATGCACTCAGCAATAACAAGGGCATGGAGATTCCGTCAATACCAATAAGATAATCAATCTCTAATTTCCCTATTGATCCTAAATCTAATCGGATCCAGGAAAGCTGTTCAACAAATTGATAGCCCGCCAGATCTTGGACTCCTGTTTTGCTTGCATCAAATTGTGCATAACATATTCCGGCCAGTACAAACTGTATTGCTGTGAATGCTAAAGCAATATATTTGTAACTCGATTTATAGCGTGTTGGTAAGGCGAGAATGAGCGCCGTAGCCAATAGCGGTAAAAATATCAATAAGGATAGAATAGGCATTTCCTAAAAGAATATAAGATAAATTAAACCAAGTAAAACTAATAAAAAGACGGAATACAATGCTGTCTGTATCTTTCCGTTTTGGACCAGGCGAACTTGATTGCCTGTCCAATAGGCTACAGTAGCAACCGTATTAACAAAACCATCTACAATATATTTATCTATCCACACACTTAGCTGTGAGAGGGATAAGACGATAAACTGAATCAAAGAAACGAAAGCGTCAACGATGTGACGATCAAACCAATAACAGAACTGCGCTAATTTTAATGTGCCATTCACAAAGACTGCTTGGTAAAATTCATTGATATACCCCTGGTTGAAAGCGGCTTTTAATGCCTGGCTAGCTGAGTTCAAAGGGTATTTATTTTGTACATACCATTTCCAGCCGATGATCCAGCCAATAACCGAACCAAGGAGCAGTATTGCAGGGATAATAAGGTGTGCACTATGGCTTGGTGCAAAAGCATATTCATCCAATAAAAGGCCGTCCATCAACCAGGAATCGTGATACGAAAACGGATTGAAAGAAAACAGTGGAAATAAGCAGAATAGTCCCAAAACAAACATGGGGATCAACATGGTCTTTGGGGCTTCATGTAGTGGATGATCCAGTAGTTTGCCCTGAAGCTGTTTCAACAGTCTGAACTCTCCAAAAAAGGCTTTAAAGAGCAGACGACCGATGTAGAAAGCCGTTAAAATACTTACTAGAATTAAAATCGCGGGGATGATAAGGTATAAGTTACCTTTTGAAAGAGCCCATTCAAAGGAAGAGATGACGATACTGTCTTTGGATAGATAACCTGAAGTCAAAGGGAATCCTGCAAGTGCTAGCGAAGCTATACACATCAGCACGAAGGTTTTTGGCAAATATTGACGTAGCCCGCCCATATTCCGTAAATCCTGCGGATCAAAGTCCAATTGGCTATGTGCTTTGAGATGGGCCATTTCATGAATGACAGCTCCTGCAGAAAGAAACAACAGGCATTTAAAGAAGGCATGCGTAGTCAGATGAAATAAAGCAGCATCCCATGTTCCAATGCCAATGCCAACCATCATAAAACCAAGCTGCGATATGGTCGAAAAAGCAAGAATACGTTTGATGTCGTATTGGCCAAGCGCGAAGTATGCGGCCAAAGCAGCGGTTATTGTACCGATGATGGCAATAAATAATAAGGCAGATTCATTAAATAATGGAAATACAGTAGCCAAAAGGAATACACCTGCAGCAACCATGGTCGCGGCGTGAATCAATGAGGATACGGATGTAGGACCTTCCATGGCGTCAGGAAGCCATACATGTAATGGAAATTGTGCAGATTTAGCCATCGCTGCCAAGAAAAAGGCTAATCCTGCAATGGTAAGCCAAATCTGAGGTAAGCTATTGACTGGAGATATCCATAATCCTTGGGCGATTGTGGATTGATAAATTAAGCCATTGTCTCCAAAGAGATCGATTAAATTGAGGGTTTTGAACTGTGTAAATAGGATCGCAAGCCCAATTAGAAAACCGAGGTCGCCGATGCGATTGACCAAAAATGCTTTTTTATTGGCTTGTACAGCTGTTTCACGTGTGAACCAGAAGCCGATGAGGAGATACGATGCAAAACCGACTAATTCCCAAAAAACATACATCAATAGGAGGCTGTCCATAATAACCAATCCCAACATCGCAAAACAGAATAAGCTGAGATACATCCAATAGCGGTGAATACCTGAATCGCCATGCATATAGGCTCTGGAGTATATATGTACGGGTAGGGCAATGGTCGGTACCAAGAAAAGCATCAACGTGCTCAAATTGTTCAGCAGGATACCAACTTTAAATGCTGTTTCACCAATAGTGAACCAGCTTACTTGCATTGATACTGCCGGATTATTCCATATAGAGAACCAGGTCAATCCACCAGCGATAAAACTGAGGATAATAGCCGTGAGAGAAACTAGGCCCGACTGATCGCGTTTGCCTGCTATTGCTTGATATAGGAATGCCACAAATGGCGCTGCCAAGGTAAACAGTGCGGTCAGAAGGGGCGATATGTGAACAAATTGATCCAATGCTTATTTGTCTTTTAATTGGTTTATCTCATCCGGATTAATGGTTTTGTAATGCCGATAGACATTTAATACAATAGCCAATCCAACAGCGACTGCAGCCGCTGCGAGAACAATGGCAAATAATGCGAAAATTTGCCCACCATAACTGACCTTGTCGTATTTTCCAAAAGCAACAAAGTTCAGGATGGCGGCATTGATCATCAATTCAATACCCACCAGAATCATGATCGCATTTTTCTTGGAAAGAACGGTATAGAGGCCAATGCAAAAGATGCAGGCACTGACAACTAAAAAATGCGTCAGCGTAATCATATTGTACGCTCCTTTCTCGATAGATGTGAGGCTCCGATCAAGGCCATCATCAAAAACACGGATATAATTTCAAATGGTAAAACGTAAAAGGTCATAAAACGTAAACCAATCTGATGAATGTTATTATCTGTTGCGACAATCTCGGTGTTATTTTCCCTAGCTTGTAAAATCCACGCAGATGGTGCTTGTTGCCATTCAACAATGCCGTATAGCATAAGCAATAGAAAGCCAAGTACGATGGGAACCGTCTGCCACTTAGGCATGGTTAAGAATGAACCGCTGCTATCCTGAAGGTCTTTCAGGAGTTCTTTGTTGGAGAGCATAAAGGCAAATAACATCAATATGAGCACGCCTCCGACATACACCATAATTTGCGTGATAGCTACAAAATCGGCTAAAGCAAATAAGTAGAGTCCTGCCATAGCAAATAACACAATAAAAAACAGGAACAATGCACGCGCGATATTTTTAAGATTGACCAGTAAAAGTGCTGAACCGATTGCTAGGGTAGCAAAGGCGTAGAATAAAATACTTTCCATCTTTTATTTTTGCTTTGCTGCCTCCTTTTCAGCTTGAAACTTGGTCCACTCTGCTTTGCGCTGTGCGACCTCACTATCGGTCATATCTGAAAAACCATAGATAAGATCGGTCAGTTTTTGAGAACTGCGGTCATATTCATTGGTCATGGTAATACATTCCGTCGGACATACCACAGTACAAAGGCCACAGTACATACATTTGGCCATATCAATATTGAATTTGGCCGGATATAGTCTTTTAACGCTGCCATCGGAAGTTTTTCCAATCGCTTCCGGTGATTTGATAGCTTCGATTTCGATGCAGTCGACAGGACAAGCCTTTGCGCATAGATCACATACAATACAGTCCTCGATATCGACTTGCAATTGATAGCGGGCAACTTCGGGGATTGGCATTTTTTCACGCGGGTATTGTACGGTGACAATACCTTCTTGTTGATCAAAGTAATTGTCTTTCTTGATATTCAATTCTGTTCGCGAACGTCGGGCACCAAACAAGTGCTTAACAGTCAAAGATAAACCCTTGATTGCCGTACGAAATGCATGCGAAGCTGTTTTAAATATCATATCCTATGCTATAACTAAAATTCGCCAAATTGCAGAGATGGCCATACAAAGAAAAGCCAGCGGTGTCAATACTTTCCAACATAAACTCATCAGCTGGTCTGCACGTAACCGTGGTAATGTCCATCGAATCCACATTTGGATACCAACAATAAATAATGATTTGGCTAATGTCCAAAATATTCCCCACACTAAACCTGTGGTCCAATCGGCCAAGCGTATTGCACCTATGTTTGGTAATGGTGTATTCCAAGCGCCTAAGAAGAGAACAACTCCCAACATCGATACCAAAAACATCATGGCATACTCTGCCAAAAAGATAAAGGCAAATTGTATGCCCCCATATTCTGTATGGAAACCACCAACTAATTCAGATTCGGCTTCCGGGATATCAAAGGGTGCACGATTACACTCGGCAAGGGTAGCAATAAAGAATATGATGTAGGTAATAATCAAATGTGGGGCCTGAAAGATGTTCCAGGCGAAAAGGCCTCCGATCTCATTGACTTCCCAAAAACCAAAGAATTTAATGCTTCCATGAGTTAGAATTCCTTGTCCAATAGCAATTTCATTCAAATTTAGGGTCTGGGTTAGCATCACTACAGCAATCAGCGAAAGGCCTACCGGTATTTCATAGGACACCATCTGTGCAATGGCACGCATGGAACCCAATAAAGAATATTTGTTGTTAGATCCCCAACCTGCCATTAAAATGCCCAAAGCATCAATGGAGATGATGGCCATAATAAAGAACAAGCCTGTATGTGTATCCGCAGGGATAAAATCTTTGGCCCAGGGAATAACGGCAAAACCTGTAAATACAGCAACGAAAATAACGATAGGAGCAACTCTAAAGAGTATTTTATCGGCCGATGAGGGGGTAATTAATTCTTTTTGTAATAATTTGAGAATGTCGGCAATCGTTTGGAGACTGCCATACTTTCCTGTTTCCATCGGTCCTAGACGATCTTGTACAAATCCCGCGATCTTACGCTCGGCATATACTGCAAATAAGGTAAAGGCTGCTATAAAAGTGAAAATAGCAATGGGAACCAAGATATGTAGTATTGTTTCTAACAAGTCTTATTTATAATGATTTTTAATAAGAGACCAATGAATACGCAAACTTAACGAAAAACAGGGAATTTAGATAAGGAAAAATTAAAATATACTTAACAAGTAGATTATCGTGACAATAACGTAACGACGGTGCATCCTATAGTGTTCGAGTGGGTGGTTTCGGACAGCTGTAAAGTTCTCCATGTTGGTTGGGGTAGAAATAAAAAAAGCATCCCCGAGGGATGCTTTTTAAGGATATAAATCGAAATCGGATTAGCGATTTGAAAATTCAACGTAGTCGCGTTCTGTGTGGCCAACGTATACTTGTCTAGGACGACCGATAGGCTCTTTGTTTTCACGCATTTCTTTCCATTGTGCAATCCATCCTGGTAGACGGCCTAAAGCAAATAATACGGTAAACATATCTGCTTTGAAACCTAATGCGCGGTAGATGATACCTGAATAGAAGTCAACATTCGGATAAAGTTTTCTGTCGATGAAGTATTGGTCATTCAATGCTGCTTCTTCGAGTCTTTTAGCGATATCCAATACCGGATCTTGAACGCCTAATTTTTCCAAGATGTCATCACATGCTTTTTTGATGATCTTAGCACGAGGGTCGAAGTTTTTGTAAACGCGGTGACCGAATCCCATCAGACGGAAAGGGTCGTTTTTGTCTTTTGCTTTAGCAAGATATTTTTCAGCATCACCACCATCATTTTTAATGGCCTCCAACATCTCGATTACAGCTTGGTTTGCACCACCATGTAATGGTCCCCATAATGCATTGATACCCGATGCAACAGATGCATAAAGGTTTGCATTGGATGAACCAACGATGCGAACAGTAGATGTTGAACAGTTTTGCTCATGATCAGCATGTAAAATCAACAATTTGTGCATGGCGTCAATCACCACAGGATCGAATGTTTTTTCATCATTCACTTCTCCAAACAGCATGTTTAGGAAGTTGTCAATGTAACCAAGGTTGTTTTTTGGATAAACGACAGGATGACCCAATGATTTCTTTTGAATCCAGGAAACGATCGTTGGCATTTTTGCCAAAAGATTGATGATCGTTTGATCCTCTTCTTCGTCAGTTAAGTTAGGATTTAAAGATTCTGGGTAAAATGCCGATAATGCGCCTACTAAACACGAAAGCTGACCCATTGGGTGAGATTTGGATGGGAATCCAGCGAAGAAGTTTTTCATGTCTTCGTGAATCATCATTTGCTTTTTGATGTCAGCTCTGAATTTTTCCAATACCTCTTTTTTGGGAAGTTCTCCATAAATCAACAAATAAGCAACTTCCAAGAAAGTCGATTTCTCTGCCAATTGTTCAATTGGATATCCTCTATATCTCAATATGCCTTTTTCACCGTCAAGGAAAGTAATCGCACTTTTCGTTGCACCTGTATTTTTGTATCCTGGGTCTAACGTAATAAATCCGCTTAGATCTCTTAATTTCGAAATATCAACTGCTTTTTCATTTTCAGTACCGACAATGACCGGAAGGTCATACGAAGTGCCGTCTAAATTTATAGATGCTTTATCTGACATGTTTATATATTATCTTATATCTGATTTGTTATGCTAATCTCACAAATTTAACTATTTGATATTTAAAATTGAAAGTTCTTTTGGAATTAAAATGACATGACTGCGTCATTTTGGATAATATTCACGAATTATTTACTTAAATAAGCAAATAATTTATTCAAATTTAACATTATCTTATTCTGCAAAAATATCAATCTATTTTTCGTTGCGCAACCTTTCCTTTGTCTTCGTAGTTGTCGTGTTTGCCCGATCCGAAAAAAGGTAGTATGACAAAACAAACCAGAATAATGGACGTTAGTGTCAGAATTCCTGTAGTCCACAATATTTTGCTGAAGTTTTCCGCCTCCAATAGCTTAATACCCCAAAGTCCCAAAAGGAAATAGGTGGCAACGAAAAGGATCACCAGGGTGAATAATATGCCGAATATATATTTCATAGCTGAATTAATTTATGGGTTGTGAATGGATTGACCTCAGTATATTGAGCTGAATCGTACCGATTTACATTTTAAAATATCTCATGGGATAGCTATCACTTTTAAGGTTGAATCTCCCGTAATACACTAGATTTTATTGAGAATCTGTTTTTTTAATGTGTCGAATTCTTCTTGGGTAATGATATTCTCACGAAGCAGCAGCTGTAGCTTTTGGAGTTTCTCGACAAAGTCACCCTCTTGCTGAATATGATCTTTGATCTCCTCTTTTTGAAGGTCGAATTGCTTTCCGAGTTCCATACCGACTCCCAGTTGTGCACCTACACCAGCAATTCCGCCTTCATTTTTAGCTGCGTCGCGTAGTGCCCGTAATTTTTCTAATTCAACATAGCTCAGACCTGCCTGTAGCGCTGCTTGATTTTGTGTGCTTAAATCGGCGATTTCTCCAATTCTTCGTTGTGTATTGGCATCAAATTGAGTTCCTAGGATTTTGAAATCCGTAATGTCGAGACCAAGGTCATTAAAGTCTTGTGTAACCGCGGTCTTGATGTCGTTGGAAAGTAATCCCAGTTGACTGTCAATCTCATTGTAACCCAGTTTCTTTTGTGCAATCTGCGCGATAATTTGTTGGGGGATCCGATTATTGATGATGTCTTGAATAACAGCTGTGTTAACCGTATTTTGATTCGCCACAATGTTTTTATAGAAATGTACAGGTTCCTTGATGAGGTAAGAGAACGTACCATTCAAGCCGATTTCTATCGGTAAATTGTAATGGGGGTCGATATATTTAATAGGTGTTCCCGTTCCCCAAGATTGATTGACAATAGCGGCTGTACGGAAAAAGTAAATGTAGAGCTTATGTTCTGATTCAAAATTTTGCCGCAAACGTGCTAAAGTAGTAAAGAATGGATGGTTGTCCGTTTTCAGATTGTATGTGCCTGCCTCGGTCAGCAAGTTTTCACCTTTTCCTTCGTAGACGAGGATGCAGCCCTGCCCTGGAGCAAGGATCAGCTTACTGGAATTTTTGATCTCATTCCTTTCAGATGGAAATTTATACCATAATATTCGGGGATCCTGGTTTTTCCACTCAATGACCTCAGAAAGCTGGTTGTTAAAAAGATTAAATAGTCCCATAGTGTTTAATTTAGTGTGTCGAATTTGGGGTTATACCCTTCAAACTTGTTGATTTGTTTGCCATTATTATCAAAATAATAATAGTTGCTCCCGTCTTTTACAATAAAACCATCCTTTAACAGGCATCCATTTCCATAAATGGACTTTAGGTCTGTGCTGATCGTTTTTTGTATGGCCCCCGTTGTTATATCCAGCAACTGGATCTGTAAGGGGTCGTCCTCAGCAGGTGTCGGTTTATACGCAATGAGAAGTGTTTTGTCATTTTGAGCAACCACTACGGGCTGGAAGTAAAGTCTGCCCGGTGTAAAGTCTTTGAAACTGATCAGACGGGCTCCTTTAAATTGCCATGGATTTATCAAGACCTTTTTGTATGGATCGCGGTCGGTAAAAATACCTGATCCGCCGTAATCCTTATCCCAGGAAAAGCGTGGGCTATCTTTGGGAAATCCATATTGATATTGGTAGCTGTACTGGATTAACTGAATTTTTTCTTCTGGGTAATAACTTGATTTACTTGAAAAGGTGAATTCCGTTTTTGTTGTTGGGTTGGGCAGCTTTTTCCTTCTTTCATCGTACAGTTGTTTATCGGGAATAGATTTGTTAATTAAGGGGTAATAAGCTAGGTTTTGTCCTTCATTGTTGACAATCTGATAGGCAGAGCCATAGTCTTCGTATTTAAATTCAACTTTAGCGATGCCTGTGCTTAAAGATGGAGCATCTTTTACATAGTTCTCTAGGACACTTTTATAAGTGAGTGTATTTCTGTCCAGCTGATAAATATATTTGGATTTGACGATGATATAAAGATGCTGATCTTCAAATACCTGAAGTTTGACGTCGCTGCTCGACAGTTCGACGGGAGTTTCCATCAAAGTCTTAACCCATTCTTTCTTACCAGTTTTTGGGTCGAAGAGCCCAATATAAACCTTATTGTCCTTGCCTTCGTCCATTCGCCCCCTGAAGGTTCCGACATTACCGACGACGACGATATGTGGCGTATTATCTTTATCCAAAAATAGCGTGTTACTTGCGTAATTCCATTCCAGCGGTTGGGCTTCTTCTTTTTTCTCTGCTGTATTGGAAGTGCTGTAAGTTGAATAATTAGACGCTGGCTTTTTGGAAAATAGAGCACTTAGGGCTCCAATGACAAACATCAGCGCAATAAAGCCCACAACAGCAAATAATACAATCCGTATGGCTTTATATTGATCTTGGTTGTTGCGTGGGTAGTTATAGTTGTGGTTGATATTGATGTCATCACTATCCAGAAAAAATTCTGTTCCACAACTATCGCATTTGTAATAATCGGGGCGTAGTGTGGTGATTTTTATACTACCACAATGCGGACATTTGATCGCTTTGATATTTTTGGCCATTTATCTTTCTTGTATTTGTTTAAACCATCTCCTTTTGGGGTGAATGGTGCGACTGATTGCTATCAATTTTATACAGTGAAAATTCCCGTTCTTTCAATTGATGAAGCGATTTATGAATGAATTTAGAATTAAAATAAACGTATAACAAATTTTTTGCCAGCTAACTTATATTCGTCGGATTTGAGTTTAAATACGCAAGAAATGAGCCACTTCTTTTTTTTGAGGGTTGAGGAAGGCTCTATTTTGGGTTAGATGCGTACAGGAGAGGAAAAAATATTTTTGGTATTTACGAATTATTCGTAGATTAGTGATAGATTAGAAAAAGGAAGATAAAGACATGGAAAAATTAACAGCACAGGAAGAGCAGGCAATGCAATCGATTTGGAGCCTCAATGGAGGTTTTATAAAAGAGATCTTGGATAATGTAAAAGGAGAGAAGATGCCTTATACGACTTTGGCTTCGACAGTAAAAAATCTGGAGCGCAAGGATTTTGTGAAGGCAGTACGCTACGCCAATGCCAAACGCTATGAGCCGATGGTGAGTGAGGAAGATTATAAGGCTAAGTTTATGAATTCCTTTGTGGGCGATTATTTCAAAAATTCCTATAAGGAAATGGTTTCCTTTTTTGTACAGGAAGAAAAACTGACCGCCGATGAGTTAAAGGAGATCATGGACATGATTAAGCATAATAAATCTTAATGGCATGGAAAGTCTACTAACCTATGTTATACAAGTCAACCTGTTGTTGGGTATTATCTATCTGGGATATATCGGACTGTTGAAAGGCTTGACGTTCTATTTTTTAAATAGAGCCTACTTCTTAGTAGGGGGGCTATTTGCTTTCCTGTATCCATTTTTGGATTTAAAGTCTTTGTTTGTACAGCGCGGATTGAATATGGGGGTCGTAGGCGAGCAAATTTCGCTTTATATGATGGAACCGGAGGTTCAACAGCAGCTGACATTAGGGAGGTTGGTGGAAATCGTATTTATGGCCGGTGCTGTTTTATTGTTATTAAAATTTGTATTTCAATTATTGAGTTTATTGCGAATTCATCTGAATTCGAGGTCCGATCAATGGCGGACGTATCTATTTCGGAATGTACTGATTCCTATTGTTCCGTTTTCGTTTTTGAATAAAATCTATGTCAACAAAGACCAGCATCTGGATGCTGAGCTAAAAGATATTTTTAAGCATGAGGATATTCATGTGAAAGGCCTTCACAGTTTGGATATTTTATTGTTTGAAATGATATTGGTGTGTTGTTGGTACAATCCTTTCGTTTGGCTCATGCGCAGGGCCATTCGCCAAAATTTGGAGTTCCTGACTGATCAACAGGTTCTCGATAAAGGAATTGACAAGCAGACGTACCAATACAGCCTATTGAATGTGTCCAAAAAGGGCACTTCAGTAGGATTGAGCAATCAATTTAATTTTAAACTTTTAAAACGTCGTATTATGATGATGAACAAGAAGCGATCATCGAAAATAGAGCTTAGTAAATACGCCTTTCTTTTACCCATATTTTTGTTGACAGGAGCAGCGTTTACAGTAAGTAAAGCGGAGGGTAGTATTGAGGGTGTAGTTGAGAAGGCAAATGAAACTGTATTACCTATTCCGTTGCCAACAGTTGATTTAAAATCTCAGACAGACCAATCAAATATGAAGGCTACTTCGTTAACGGATACTTTGGCTAAAGCAAATCAAGTGGAGACAAGAGATTTTAAGGAAATCAAGAGATCCGCTATTGATTTCTCCAAAGATCAAAAGTATTTTGTGGATAATAAATTGGTCTCTAAAGCAGATTTTTTGGCTATTCCTGAAGGAAAACTAGCAAAGTACTGGTTTTCGAATGATAGTGATCTGATCAAGTATCGGACGAAGTCTTCAATTGATATTGCTGGCGGAGCAGTTTTGGCCAATACTGTCGAGATGCAACAACATTCGGATATAGCGCAAAAGAAATTGCGCTGTGTTATGAATGGTATTGTGCAGGAAAAAACGTTTACTGTAGATGATATCGATCCAAATGCTATAGCGTCAGTCTCGGTATTACAGGGTAAGGCTGCTATTGATAAGTATGGTGAAGATGTTGGGAAAGATGGCATCCTTGAAGTGAAATTGAAGGAAGGAGCTCATATTGGTAAAGATATGACCAAACTCAAAGGTCTTACGATAGGGGTGACGTATCTTGATGATCAGCTAACGAATGAAAAGTCAACTGATGTGGTATATGTTATTGATGGCAAGAGAGCAGATCAAAAAATGATGAAGGAATTGGCGTTGACACCGGAAGACATAGCGACTTTATCGGTTTGGAATGGTGCTGAAGCGCTTAAGAAATATGGTGAGGATGCGAAGAATGGTGTTTTAGTTATGACGACAAAAAAATGGGCCCGTGAAAATCCGGATAAGGTGAATAATAAGTTTCGTTTCATTGGGCAGGAAGATAAAAAGGGAGATAAAGTAGTCTCTGTTGTTGGACATAAGAAAAACGAAGGACAGGATGAAAAGGTTGTTACTGTTGTTGGTTATAAGAAAAGTGAGAAATCAGATGACGCGAAACTTGGTGTTTTTTCGGATAAATCAAAAAGGATAAGTTCTAACACAGTATTGGGATTGTTGGGGAATAATTCAGCGAATGAGTCTATTGGTACTGATTTTCCGTCTGTTCGTATTCGTGGTTATAATGGAAAAGTCAATCCATTAATTGTGGTTGATGGGGAGATAAAGGCTGAGGGTGTTATGGATAAACTTGACCCGAAGAACATTGAATCCATGGAGATCCTGAAAAATAGCAGTGCGACTGCATTATATGGAAATGCCGGCAAAGATGGGGTTATTATCGTTACGACCCGCAAGAAGGCGAATGAGTTTAAAGGTAGTGAGGATACTAATGGAAAATTAAAAGAGAGGATAAGCGGCATCATTAAAATGGAGATTGGAAAAGAAAAGGCCCGCGCAGAAAGTAGTAACTAATATAAGGCTCTCTTCGTAAAAGATAAAAAAGACCGATTTAAATCGGTCTTTTTTTGTTATAAATCAATACCAATATAGGGTATTACATTAATGAGCTTCAGAAACGTTTACTATTTTGTATTCAGATTTGTCATCGTCAGCTCGATGCCGATATTGACAAAACTCTGGATCATTTTAACGGAATGGTCAATTAAAGCCGGTAGTTGAGCTTGTTCCTCTTTGTCAAAAGGGCCTAGTACATAATCGACTTGTCTACCTTTCGGGTAATTATCGCCAATACCGAAACGTAAGCGCGGATAAACCTGTCCGCCGCAAAGCTGCTCAATGGATTTGAGTCCGTTATGACCGGCGCTGCTTCCTTTGGGTTTCATGCGTAACGAGCCAAATGGAATGGCCAGATCGTCCACAATTACCAATACATTCTGAATTGGAACTTTGCATTGTTGCATGTAATAGTTGACGGCCTTGCCACTTAAGTTCATGTAAGTTGTAGGTTTAATCACAGTAACATTGTGCCCCCGTTGCTTAAATTCGCTATAGTAGGCCAACTTGAGCAAGGAGAAACTGGCGCCAGCCTGTTTAACCAGCTCGTCGGCAACCATAAAACCAATATTATGTCGTGTATCGGCATATTCACTGCCAATGTTGCCTAATCCAACGATAAGATAATTCATGCTGCAAAAATAGAAATTTAATAAACAAAAAAGCACCGAATTTCGGTGCTTTCTGTAGTATTTTAAAATCTTGCTCAGATTATTTTTTACCACCTTTAGATGCTTTAGCAGCTTCTTGTTCAGCTTGACGCAATGCACGAGACATGATTACTGATACGATTGTATCATCAGCATTGTTCAATACTTTTGCGTTTTCCAATTGAATTTGACCTACACGAACTGATTTACCAACTTCTAAAGATTCCATTGGTACGGCAATTTCTTGTGGCAAGTTTGCTGGTAATGCTTTTACGCGTAAATTACGTAATTTTTGAACTAATTTACCCCCCATTTTAACACCTGGAGAAGTTCCTGTTAATTTGATAGGGATATTCAATGATACTTCTTTATCATCAAATAATTCTAAAAAGTCAATGTGAGTAACTAAGTCAGTTAATGGGTGGAATTGTGCGTCTTGAACGATAGCTCTTTTAGTTTGACCGTCAATGTTTAATTCAACAATGATTACGTCTGCAGTGTAAAGAACTGGTTTCAAATCAGCTGCGGATACAGAAAGAGCTGTTTGCTCTGTACCACCGTAAAGTACTGCTGGTACTAAACCTTGGTAACGCAATTCTTTTGCATCTCTTTTCCCTACGTTCTGTCTTACAGAACCGCTAATAGCAATTGATTTCATCTTTTAATTTTTTATAAATTTGAGGTGCAAAGATAATCTAATTTCTGATATTATCAAAAAAATACCACCGCTATTCGTTCGGGAACAGGCACTTATTCCATGTTTTCGATTTTCCATGTTCATGACTAAGCCTGTTCATGGCTACTTGTTTACCCTAATGTATGACCAAATTAATATCAACCCCTATATTAAAACCGGTATAGAGCTCGTTTAGCAGGGGGATAACAGGGGGTTAATAGGGGTTTACCCCTATTATCCCCCTGTTATCCCCCTGTTATCCCCTTGTAATCCCCCTGTAAATCCCCTGCTAATATAGGAATTGAGATAAATCAATTGTTAACTTGTGTACGAGATAAAAAAGCTATAAAAAAAAGACCTTGGCCATTGAGCTGAATGCTTTCTGTACCAAGGTCCAATATCTAGGATCTAAAACGCAAAGATTATTCTACTTCAAATAAATCAGAGATTGAAGAGTGTTGATTTACACTGGTGATTGCTTTTGCAAATAAATCAGCCGTTGATAATACTTTAATTTTAGTCGATTGTTTTGCTTTTTCTGGATCCAATTGAATGGTATCTGTTACGATCATTTCTGACAATACCGAGTTTTCAATTGTTTCATATGCCTTTCCGGATAACACTGCATGTGTACAAACGGCTCTTACGGATTTTGCACCATTTTCCATGATAAGTGCTGCTGCTTTTGAAAGTGTACCAGCAGTATCACAGATGTCATCGATCAAAACAACGTCCTGACCTGTTACGTCACCGATGATAGACATCGATTCGATTTCGTTTGCACGTTTACGACGTTTGTCACAGATAATAACTTCTGCATTGAAAAATTTAGCAAAGGTACGCGCTCTGTATGAGCCACCCATATCTGGGGAAGCAATCGTTAGGTTCGGAAGTTTTAACGATTTGATGTAAGGGACAAAAATGATAGAACCATCCAAATGGTCAACAGGGATATCGAAAAAACCTTGGATTTGTGCTGCGTGTAGGTCCATTGTCATGATACGGTGGATACCAGCTGCAGTCAACAGATTGGCGATCATTTTTGCGCCAATAGCAACTCTTGGTTTGTCTTTTCGATCTTGTCTTGCGAAACCAAAGTAAGGGACTACCGCTGTGATATAATGCGCTGAAGCTCTCTTCGCTGCATCTGTCATCAATAATAATTCAAAAAGATTGTCGGTAGGTTGGTTGGTAGATTGGATGATGAATACATCACTTCCGCGAACTGATTCATTGTAGAATGGTTGAATCTCACCGTCGCTAAAACGCGATAATGTTTTGTCTCCTAGTGGTTTCCCGTAAGATTGTGCGATTTTTTCGGCTAGTTCTGTAGTGCCAGAACCTGCAAATAGTTTAACCGTGTTGAATTGCAAAGGCATGGTTTTGTATATTTATGTTGGGTTATTGTATTGTCGTTTATTCAATATTTTTATTCCCTTACTGTTTTTTAAAGTTAAACATTAAAAAAAATGGATTGTTTTCACAATCCATATACCTTAACTTTAAAAGTTGTCCGACCTGGATTCGAACCAAGACAAACAGAACCAAAAACTGTCGTACTACCCTTATACTATCGGACAATGTCTCTAAAAAGTCAACGTTTCCGTTTTTCTCTTTTTGACGACGCAAAGATAGAGATTTGTTTTAAAAATCAAAATGTAAATTTAAAAAAATCTAAACCCTTTTATAAATAATAAGCCTTGCATATAACGCAGAAAAGGCTTGCATTTGCAAGCCTTTTCTATTGTTTGTTGTCCGACCTGGATTCGAACCAAGACAAACAGAACCAAAAACTGTTGTACTACCCTTATACTATCGGACAAACAATTCAAAAGTGATTGCTATCGTGATGATGTCGTTCACATTTGATGATGCAAATATACGGACTATTCTTATTTCTGCAAATAAAAATGAACTCAAAAGTGTATTAGGGCTGATTTTCAAAGAAATAATTTTTGTTTGCTCCTGAAAATTCAGTGTGCTAACCTTTTTTTTCGGTAAGGAGATCCCATCAACACGTTGTAAAGTGTACAAGTATACTTGGACGTGCTTTCTTTGTCGCCAATATTAGATCGCGTAATGAAATTTTTTCAATTAATATGTGTTAAAAAATCAGAATAAAGTTCATTTCTTATTAACTTATCCTTATTTTCGAGCCGTATTATAATACTTTTTACAGTTATCATTTTATGAACTATACTAAAATCAACAATCTTTTAGGATGGATATGTGCGCTAATAGCAACATTAGCGTATGTCATGACTGCCGAACGATCGACGAGCTGGTGGGACTGTGGCGAGTTTATCGCTTCAGCCTTTAAACTTCAAATTGTGCACCAGCCAGGAGCACCTTTATTCTTAATGATTCAAAATATATTCTCAAACCTTGCCGGTGGAGATGTTACACGAATTGCGTTCTGGATGAATGTAGGATCGGCGGTATGTAGTGGTCTGACCATTTTGTTTTTATTTTGGACAATTACAGCTTTAGCAAAGAAAATCGTTGTAAAGGGTGTTGATGGATCATATACATCAACCGATTTAATCAAAATATTCGGCTCGGGCGCTGTTGGTGCATTGGCTTATGCATTTACGGATACCTTTTGGTTCTCAGCGGTAGAGTCCGAAGTATATGCCATGTCTTCTTTATGTACGGCGGTTGTATTTTGGGGAATTCTAAAATGGGAAAACCACGCCGATGAAGCTGGTTCAGATCGTTGGTTGATCTTTATCGCTTACGTGATGGGGCTTTCTATAGGTGTTCACTTATTGAACCTTTTGGTGATCCCGGCAATAGCTTTGGTGATCTATTTTAAACGTTCGAAAACAGTCACGTCATCAGGAGCCATCAAAGCTTTCTTGATCGGTGTCGTTGTTTTGGCGCTCATTTTATGGGGTATCATTCAATACACCGTTAAAGCGGCTGCCTATTTTGACCTGTTCTTTGTGAATAGTCTGGGAATGGGCTTCGGTACTGGATTTAACTTATTCATGATTTTAGCGGTGGCTCTTTTCGTATATGGTATCTGGTATTCAATCAAAAAGGTCAAACCGATGCTAAATCTGATCTTGATCAGTGCAGCATTTATCATTTTTGGTTATAGCTCTTTTGCCATGATTATGGTACGTGCAAAAGCAAATCCGACGTTAAATAACAGTGATCCAGATAATGCATTTTCTTTTGTAAGCTATCTTGGTCGTGAGCAATATGCAAGTGAGCCTCTTTTAAACGGACCTACATTTGATGCGCAGGTAGTTGATGCCGAGCCGACGTATACGTACAGAAAAGACAAGGACAAGTATACAAAAGTGGAGAACGGCATGGATTATAAATACGATAAAACCATGTTTTTTCCGCGTGTCTACAGTTCACGAGATCAGGGACATATTGAATATTATCGTGATTACTTAAAAATCCCGGAAGGACAGTCGCCGACTTTTGGCGATAACCTGAAATTCTTTTTCAGTTATCAGATTGGACACATGTACGGACGTTATTTCTTATGGAATTTTGCAGGCCGTCAGAATGACCAACAAGGTCAAGGATCATTCACAGAAGGTAATTGGATTTCAGGTGCTAAACCTGTAGACCAAATGCATGTCGGTGGACAAAATGCCATTCCAGATTCATTGAAGACTGATCCTTCGAATAACAAATATTATTTCTTGCCTTTGATCATCGGTCTAATCGGTGCCTTTTGGCATTTTGGAAAGAGACAACGTGATGCGGGAATTGTGGGGCTGTTGTTTTTCTTTACAGGATTAGCAATTGTTTTATATTTAAATCAAAGTCCGCTTCAACCGCGGGAACGTGACTATGCGTATGCAGGTTCTTTTTATGCCTTTGCCATCTGGATCGGGCTTGGGGTTTTCGCTATCGCGGATTATTTAAGCAAAAAAGTGGATGGTAAAGTAGCGGCCGGTGCTGCTACAGTTGCTTGTTTATTGGGTGCTCCGGTATTGCTGGGCTTCCAAAACTGGGATGATCACGATCGTTCGGAGAAAACAACTGCACGTGATTTAGCGAAAAACTATTTAGCATCTTGTGCACCGAATGCGATTTTATTTACTTACGGCGATAATGATACCTATCCTTTGTGGTATGTACAGGAAGTTGAAAATTATCGTCCAGATGTACGCGTGGTGAACTTAAGTTTATTGAGTTCGGACTGGTATATGCGCCAGATGAAGCAAAAAGTGAATCAGGCCGAAGGTTTACCGATCAATATCGATGACGAAAAATTCAAAAAAGGCGTTCGCGAAGTGCTTTATTATCAGGATATGAAGGTTCCCGGACATGTGGATCTGGATTTGATCATGCAGATTTTATTGTCTGACGACCAGAAGAACAAATTGGAATTGAGAGGTGGTAAGTTTGAAAACTTCTTGCCAACCAAAAACTTTAGCCTTCCGGTGAATAAAGAATCTGTTCTGAAAAATAATGTCGTTCCTAAAGCTTGGCAAGAATCTATTGTCGATACCATGAGCTGGACCTACAATAGAAATTATATCTCTAGGGCAGAATTATCAATCTTAAACGTATTGTTGAATAACGATTGGAAACGTCCAATTTATTTTGCGGCAACAGTTCCAAATGATAACTACCTTGGTTTAGATAAATATCTGGTCCAAGAGGGCTTTGCACTGCGTTTAATGCCGATTGCAACTCCTGCCGGGGCGGAAGGTACATTGGTTGATACACAGTCTGCTTATAAAGACATTACAACGAAATACCAATGGGGTAATATGGCACATGCTTCGTACCTGGATCCTGAATCTTACCGCATGATTACCATGATTACAAATACCGTAATGGGTGGTACAGCGACACAGTTGATGATGGAAGGTCATAAGGATGAGGCGCGCAAAGTCGCTGTTGAAACGTACGAGAAAATGCCAAAACGTGTTTATTTAATGCGCGATATTTTAGGCTATATTCCAATTGTCAATGTGCTGTATGAAACTGGTGAAACGAAGCGTGCGAATGAGATCGTAAACCGCAATTTGAAGTTTATGACCCAAAATATGCGTTGGTACCAAGATATTGCCCAAACGAAACCTGAGCTTGAATATTCCAATATTGGAACGGCTTTACGTGCTTTGGGAGCCTATAAGAGTATTTTAGCCTCTACTTCGGAAAAACAATTGCTACAGCAAGTGACCGATTTAGAAAAATCGTATAAACAACAGTATGGTGTTGAGTAACAATTAGAGACATCATCTTATCCAAAGGAGCTGCCCTTTACTACAGGCATTCGAAAAGGAGAAATACTTTTTGATGCGATGTAGGAAAGGGCAGCTTTTTTTTGATTATTTTTTCTTAGCTTAACGCCATATAAAACCAAGCTTAAGTTATGATGAAACGTCAATTAAAATTGTGGGATGCAGTAATGCTGGTCATGGGGTCAATGATCGGAAGCGGTATTTTTATTGTATCGAGTGATATGATGCGGCAGCTGGGATCCGGATATTGGTTGGCGATAGTTTGGTTATTGACCGCATTGGCCACTGTTGCGGCGGCAATCTGCTATGGCGAATTGTCGTCGATGTATCCGAAGGCTGGTGGACAATATACTTATCTGACAGAAATATTTGGGAAGCCAATCGGCTTTTTATATGGCTGGAGCTTATTTACAGTTATTCAAACGGGGACTATAGCAGCTGTAGCTGTTGCCTTTGGTAAGTTTACGGCCTATCTCATTCCTCAGCTAAATGATGCAGCACCGTTATTTCAGCGTGGAGAGTTTAAGATTACCTGGATACAGATTGTTGCTATGGGTGTTATTATTCTCCTTACTTATATCAATACAAGAGGGATCAAGAGTGGAAAAGCTGTTCAATCTTTCTTTACCTCAGCAAAAATTATTGCCTTGATTTTACTGATTTTAGGTGGTCTGTTTTTGATTAAAGAAAATCATTTTTCAGAAAATATGGCTTATGGCTGGGACTCTTTTCAAAATTTGAAAGGTACAGGCTGGTCGCAGATCTCGGGCGGCGTACTGATGGGTGCATTAGCTGCTGCCATGGTAGGTTCTGTATTTAGCAGTGTAGCCTGGGAAAATGTAACGTTTGTTTCCGGGGAAATTGTCAATCCACAGCGTAATGTCGTTCGGGCATTGGTTATCGGGACGAGCCTGGTGATGTTGCTCTATATAAGTTGTAATTACATTTACCTGGCGGCATTAAATCGAGAGGAAATTGCTTTTGCAGCCAATGATCGGGTAGCTATTGCAGCCGCTGAAAAAATATTGGGACATAGTGGCACGGTAGCGATGGCAATTTTGGTCATGATCTCGACCTTTGGTTGTGTGAACGGACTTGCGCTTTCAGGAGCGCGTGTTTTTCAGACCATGGCAAAAGATGGACTGTTTCTGAAACAGGCGATTCCCAATAACAAATATGATGTGCCTGCACGATCATTATGGCTTCAGGGGATCTGGGCTTCATTACTTTGTCTAAGCGGACAATATGGCAACTTGCTGGATATGATATCTTTTGTTATTGTTATATTTTATATGATTACAGTGTTGGGTGTTATTATTCAACGTGTCCGGAGACCTGATTTGGAACGTTCCTATAAGACATTTCTATTTCCTGTCACTCCGATCTTGTACCTGCTGATCGGTACTGTATTTTGTGTATTATTAATTATCTATAAGCCACAATATACCTGGCCCGGCTTTATCCTTGTATTAATCGGTGTACCGGTATATTTTTTCGCACGCAATAATAAACCTACCCAGCTCGACGAATAATCTCCCAGTATAACTTAAGATGCTATGGAATTTGCTGTAAACGGTTGAAAAAGTGTGTTGTATGGGATTGCAAAACCTGTTAATATACTCGGATAATAGCTTTATAAATTTCCTTGAAAGTACGCTACACTTTGTTTAAAACGCTTTTTGTTATTGTGCAAGTTGGATGCAAATATTGAAATTAATTGCCGTTCATGGCTTCGTTTTTGTTAAAAAAAGTGTAGCTTTGCTCAAACATTCCCATAATGAAACAGTCGATTTTATTAGACGGACCAAAATTTCAAATCACAATTCAAAGACTATGTCGTCAATTGATTGAGAATCACGGTGATTTTTCAAATGCTGTCGTCATAGGTATTCAACCCCGAGGAACTTTCTTAGCGAGACGTATCGTCAAAGAGCTTGAACAAATGATCGGAAAAGAGATTTTAGTTGGCGATTTGGATATTACCTTTTATCGTGATGACTTCCGTACGAAAGGGAATACTGGTCCAATCTTAGCAAATAGCACAAATATCAATTTTATTGTAGAAGGTAAAGAGGTCATCTTTATAGATGATGTCTTATGGACGGGACGTACTATTCGTGCGGCAATGGATGCTGTACAGGCATTTGGCCGTGCAAGAAGAATAGAATTGCTTGTTTTGGTCGATCGCCGCTTCTCTAGACAGATTCCTATTCAGCCTGATTATATCGGAATACAGGTAGATTCTATTGATTCACAAAAGGTAATTGTTAACTGGAAAGAGTCAGAGGATCAGGATAGTATTATCTTGATTACGGAAAAGAAAACGTCAGCTAGCGATTCATAGCGGTGTCCTAACAATATAGCTGAAGGTTATTGGTGACCTTTGGAAACAGGCACTTTCAATAAAAAATGATTAGTAAATATTTGAATATACTATAAAATGTCATCTGTAGCAGAACAATTAAGTACCCGCCATTTATTGGGGATCAAAGATCTAAATGAGAACGATATCCAATTGATCCTGGATACAGCAAGTAATTTCAAAGAGGTATTAAATAGGCCAATTAAAAAGGTTCCGTCATTACGGGATATTACGATTGCCAACGTGTTTTTTGAAAATTCTACACGTACACGCTTGTCTTTTGAACTAGCTGAAAAGAGGCTTTCTGCGGATATCGTGAATTTTGCAGCATCCTCCTCTTCCGTAAGTAAGGGGGAGACACTCATCGATACGGTGAACAATATTCTGGCCATGAAGGTTGATATGATTGTAATGCGACATCCCTATGCCGGGGCTGGGGTATTTCTAAGTAAACATGTTGATGCACAGATTGTCAATGCAGGTGACGGAGCACATGAACACCCTACACAAGCTTTACTTGATTCATTTTCAATTCGTGAACGCTATGGCGATGTAGCTGGTCGTAAAGTAGCTATTGTTGGGGATATCACACATTCACGCGTTGCCTTGTCGAATATCTTATGTCTTCAAAAGCAAGGTGCTGAAGTGATGGTTTGTGGTCCGACCACATTAATTCCTAAACATATTACCTCATTGGGTGTAAAGGTAGAGCATGATTTGAGAAAAGCGCTGAACTGGTGCGATGTTGCAAATATGTTACGGATTCAATTGGAGCGTCAGGATATTGCCTATTTCCCTTCCTTAAGAGAATATTCCATGCTATATGGATTGAATAAAGAGATTTTGGATTCTTTAGAGAAGCCAATTACAATTATGCACCCCGGACCAATCAATCGAGGGGTCGAAATCACATCGGATGTCGCGGACAGCGAACATTCAATTATTTTGGATCAGGTTGAAAATGGTGTTGCTGTGCGCATGGCTGTCTTGTATCTTTTAGCAGGGCAACGCGGATAGTTGAAATTGGTTTCAACCTGCGTTAATGCACGTGTGAGACTAAATAACACTGTTTTCTAATGCTACAATAGTATGCCTGACTTTATTTTTTGTCGGGCATATTTTTTGTGCAAAATTTCCGTTATAATACAGGATTATTCACAGATGTTAATAACTTTTGTGTAAAATAGCTCAATTAAAGTATAATTTAGTAAAATGAATAAAACTATCTCCCTAAGAAGTGGAGATTTGAATTGATTTTCAATAAATTTGGGGCTATCTTAAAGCCTTTCATGGCTGAGAAGCTTTTGATAAATTCGCCGGTTAAAGCAAATTTATCGCGGGTTGGAGGGAGATTCATTTACATTTGCAGATAAATAACATATTAAGGTTTCACATATTATGTATAAGAAGATTTACCAGGTGGGAGTTGCATTAACCGTTATGGCGACGCCAGCATTAGCGCAACAGACAGAATGGCAACAAATCAACAAGGCGTACAAAACAGGAATGGAATTGTATGAACGCGGAAAATTTAGTTCTGCTTCAGCCCAATTTGACCGTGTTGAAGCTTTGCGGACAAAATCCAACTTGCAATTGGACGAAACAGAGGAATTGTCTTTGTTGAAAGAGAACGTACGGTATTATCAAGCAGTTTGCGCACTGGAATTGGGCGAATCTGATGCCGAAAACCGTTTTCTGAAATACATTAAGGATTTCCCTGTCAGTGCAAATGCTAAAGCAGCTTATTTTCAAATCGGTAAATCCTATTATGCTAAAAAAGATTATGTTAAGGCCTTAGAGTGGTTTAATAAGATCGATAGCAAAAATTTAGCAGGTAAAGAAAATGTAGAATATCGCTTTAAATATGGATACGCTTCCTTTATGACTAAAGACTATAAAACGGCGAAACCATTATTTGAAGGATTGAAAGATCAAAAAACTGAATTTCAGGAAGCTTCCATCTATTATTACGCGTATCTTTCTTACTTAGACGCCGAGTATAAAACGGCGTTGAATGAATTTGAGCGTTTGAATGGATCCAAACAATTCGAAAATAGTTACCCCTATTATATCACTGCTTTGTATTTCTTGGATAAACGCTACGACGATGTATTGGATTATGCATTGCCAATTTTGTCGCGGACAAAACAAGAAAATGAAACAGAGATGTTCCGTATTATAGCGGCAACATACTTTATCAAAGGTGATTTAAAAACATCAAAAGAGTATTACGATAAATTCCAGGCACAAGATCAAGGTAAGACGCAGAATAATCAGGATAGCTACCAAATCGGTTACATCGCTTACAAATTGAAGGATTACGATAAAGCGATCACGGAATTGGAAAAAATGACCGAGCCTGACGCTTATTATCAGTCTGCGATGATTACCCTAGGTGATGCTTTCTTGAAGAAAGGCAATAAGCAATCTGCGCGTAATGCATTTTTCCGGGCTTCGAAATTGGATTTTGATCCGGCAATGCAAGAAGAGGGCTTATTCAACTATGCTAAGCTTTCGTATGAGTTGGAATTCCACCAAGTGGCTTTGGCTTCTACACAAGAATACTTGAAAACGTATCCAAAATCGAAACGTTTGGAGGAAGCGAAAACTTTACTTGCTGAAGTATTGTTGAGTACAAAAAACTACCGCGAAGCAGTTGATATTTTGGAATCTATCCCTAAACGTGGAAAAGAAGCAAACGCAGCTTATCAAAAGGTAACCTACTACAGAGGTTTGGAATATTATAACGAGCGTGCTTTTGAAAATGCAATTTCCCTATTCATGCGCTCCGAAGAGTTCCGTTATGACGAGGAAATTTACGCTTTAGCCACCTATTGGAAAGCGGAAGCCATGTACGAAGTTCGTAAATATGGTGAAGCGGTTACAAATTTCAATAAATTCTTACGCTTGCCGGGAGCTAGCAAAACGGATGTGTATGGCTATGCCAATTATGCGTTGGCCTATGCGGCTTTCCGTAATGGTAACTACAGCACGGCGGCAAATTACTTCGAGCGTTTCTTAGCGTCTGGTGGTTCGAAAGGAATTGAAATGAATACACGTAATGATGCAATTGCACGCTTAGGTGATTCTTATTTCTCTTCGAAAAACTACGGTAGAGCATTAACAGAATACAATAAGTTAATCTCTTCTAAAGCTCCTAGTCAGGATTACGCTTTATTCCAACGTGGTATTATTCAAGGATTACAAGGGGATAACAATGGTAAAATTTCAACATTGAATGCTGTTATTGCGCAATTCCCGAGTTCGAATTATGCCGACGATATTGCTTTTGAGATTCCTTATACACGTTTCTTGATGGGAGAAAGTGATCAGGCAATTGCAGGCCTTCAAACAATGGTTGAAAAATATCCGCGCAGTAGTTATGTGCCACGTGCTTTGGTGACGATTGGTCTGGTTCAATATAATCAAGATAACAATGATGCTGCATTGGCAACTTTCCAACGTGTAGTTGACCAATATGCATCAACAGATGAAGCAAGACAGGCCATGCGTTCCATTGAGAACATCTATTTGGACAAAGGCGATGCAACAGGATATATCAAATATGCAACGGGAACAAATTTAGGTGACGTTTCGAAATCTGAACAAGATTCACGCTCATTCTCGACTGCGACGACTTTATTCTCCAGAGGTAATTATCAAGGGGCGGTGGAAGCTGTAAATGCATATTTCGACAAATTCCCGAAACCAAATCAAGAGAAATATGCACGTTTTGTTCGTGCTGAAAGTAACGCAGCTCTGGGTAATACAGAAGATGCATTACATGATTACAATATTATCTTGAATGACTGGACGTCTCCTTATACAGAACGCACGTTGATTTCGGTTTCCAATTTATATTTGAAACAAAAGAAATATAACGAAGCGACACAGTTGTTGAAAAAACTGGAGCTTACTTCTGAGTATAAGGCTAACTATGGTTTCGCAATCAATAACTTAATGGTCTCTTATTTTCAGATTGGGGATTATAAAGAAGCCTTAAATTATACCAATGCTGTCAAGAATTACGAGAAGTCTTCGGAAGAGGAGATCGCAAATGCCTTCTTGTATGCCGGCAAATGTTATGTGAAGCAGAATAAGAAAACTGAAGCCATGAAAGAATTCAGTTTAGCAGCATTGAAGAGCCGTACCGTCTTCGGTGCAGAAGCAAAATACAATGTTGCAGTGCTTCAATTGGAAAATAAACAATACGATGCTTGTATTAAGACAGCTATGGATCTATCTGATAATTTCTCTTCGTACGAATATTGGGTAGCGAAAAGTTTTATCACTATGGCAGATGCTTATGCAGGTAAGGGGGATACTTTCCAAGCAAAAGCTACACTTGAATCGATTGTGGATAACTATGATGCGAAAGATGATATTTTGCCAGCAGCAAAAGAACGTCTAAATAAATTGAACAACAAAAAGAAATAGGATACAATGAAGAAGTTGCAAAATAGAAACGTGAAGAAATATACTTTAGCAGCGCTTTTGATGGGCGTGGGATTGAATTCTTTTGCACAGGAAACAGGCAAGAAGAATGATCCTGAAAAACCGGTCACTATCGATTCTTTTGATGTTGTTCGTGATTATAAACCAATTCTTGCGGATGCTGTAAAAATCCGCCGCAGTCCGGATATGACCAACAAACGGGAATACCAACCCAAATTGTCCTACAACAATATTTTGGACAAGAAATTGGATATCAATACGGGGTTGAAACAATTGAATGTACAGGAGATTCCTTTTGCGCAACCTTTTGAGCATAGTAGCAACTATGTCAAATTTGGTATCGGTAACTATAACAGTATATTGGGAGAGGCTTATTTAGCTTCTGAGCAGTTTGAAAACACACGATTTGGCTTATTTGCAAAGCATTTGAGCCAAAAGGGTAATATTGATGGACAGAAGTTCAGTACACAGGATATCGGTATCTTTGGTCGCCGTGTATTGGATGCCGTAACCGTTAAAGGTACCATCGGATACAATCGTTATGGAACGAATTTCTATGGTCAGACTTTTGACCAATCGGGAACAACTTTGTTGAATACGACTCCGGATAAACAGACCTTTACAGATATCTATTTGAATGGAGAGCTCTCAAGTAATGTGGATCCGAAGAATGAGCAGGCATTAAGCTATTCCGCAAAAGTTGATGGCTATTTGTTTAAAGATGCCTACAAAGCCAAAGAAAATTCAATCGCATTATCCGGTTATTTGAATAAGCGTTTAAGTGCATTCAATGTTGGGGCAAATTTAAGCGTGACAATGAATAACGTGAAAGATAGCGCTGAGGTAAAAAATCATTTGGCGGTTATCAATCCATATATTCGTTTTAAGGGCGACAACTATAACGTAACCTTGGGTGCGAATTTAACTTCTGAATTTGGCGATAGCTCAAGATTCAATATTTTCCCATCGGTGGAGGCTGATTTTGCATTGGCACCTGAATACATCTCTTTGTTTGCCGGGATTAATGGTGGCGTAAAACAAGCTTCTTTCCGTAGTTTCGCTAAAGAAAATCCGTATTTGGCTCCTAACGCTAAAATGATCAACTCGATTGAGAAAATGAATGTTTATGCAGGTTTAAAAGGAAATGCCGGTGCAACATTTGGTTATAAAGTAAAGGTATTCTACAAGCAGATTGAAGGACTGCCTTTATTTAAAAATAGTGCATTTGGCGATAGTCAAAATGGTTATGTGCCTTGGGCTTTTGATGTCGTTTATGATGGCGTGATCAATAAGGCTAAACATATGGGATTGGAAGGAGAAATCAATGTACGTCTTTCACAGCTGGTTAATCTAGGCGGAAAAGTGTATATAGACGATTATAAATTGAGTGATGAGGAAGAAGCATGGGGCTTGCCCAAATTCCGCATGCAAGCTAATGCACGCTTCAATATTTCCGATAAATTTTTCGTAGATGCTGAACTTTCTACACAAGGCAATACCTATGCATATATTTATGATTATAACACAGATGGCAGTCGTATTTCCAACAGTGGGCATAAGGCAACAATAGGTTCATTTGCTGATCTTAATGCGGGCGCAGAATACCGAATCAAAAAACAATTTGGTATTTTCGTCAAAGCAAATAACATTTTTGGAAAAGAATACGAACGTTATATGTATTATCCAAGATTGGGCTTTAATGTAATTGGTGGTCTTAATTATTCGTTTTAACGAATTAAGATTATAAATTTGCATCTTAAACATAGTGCGCGATGAATCTAGGCAAAAACATCAATAGTTTATTAAAACGTTATGCGGAAGTATACGTGCCCGGAATAGGTGTGTTCAAACGAATTCATTCTCCGGCTCAGTTCGATAAACAAAATAATGTGTTTTTGCCACCAATTTCTTATGTTGAGCTGGACTACTCTGCTCAACATGGGTTTAATATTGTTCATTATATCCAACAGCAGGAAAACTTGGGCCTAAATCAGGCACAACAGATCTTGTCGGAAACTGTTGAGAACCTGCGGGCTGATTTGGGGCAATTTGGACAGGTCAAATTGGATGATCTTGGCTTATTGATTAGTTATGGCGCAAGTTTAGTCTTCAAACCCTTGGATCTATCTGGATTCGATTTCCAGCCCGTTACAAATCTTGTTGCACCAGAGATTGAAACAGTCGTTTCTTCTTTGGAAGAAGCGAAAGAAGAAGAACTTACGAACTTAGCTGTTGAAGATGCCCCTGTTGTTGAAGAAGATCCTGTAGTGGAAGCTGATCATAACATAGAGCCTGTCGGGGAGTCTATTTCGGATACGGCAGATGATCAAGACGAAACGATCGAGGTTGAAGAGGAAACTGAAACAGCACACGAGCCGGCCGTTGTAAAGGATCCTGTATTGAATGAGACTGTACAGGAAACTGAATTGGCAAATGATCTTAATGATGATGAAACCGAAGAATCTCCATTAACAAAAGAGGAAACGGAGGAGCTTGAACCTGTGGAGGCAGCTTTGATAGCTGGTAGTAATCAATCGGTTACTCCAGAGGAAGAAATCACTTCAAAAAAAGAAATCGGTGCTATTGCGTCGGCTAACGCCAATTCGGCATATGCACCAAATATCTATGAGGAAGAGCCGCGTAATTCAAATGCGATCTGGTATTGGATGACTGGAATTATTGTGCTGGCAATGGTTGCTGTTGCGGTCGTTTACACCAATCCTGCATTAAAGGATTCGTTATTCGGGTCGACCAAACCTGTCGTAAAGACGGCAGATACCCTTGTTCAACAAAAGCCGATCATACCTGCTGATACCTTGTCCAATACGCAAGCCGATAGTTTAAAGCAAGTCGATTCATTGGCTAAGCGTAATGTAGTCGATTCTGTTAAAAAGACAGCTGCTGTACCAGCGACCAATGCTGCAGCAAAACCTCCGGTTCTGGAAGCAAATCCTGTGATTAAGGAGTCCATTCCTGTTGCTCAACCGCGATACCAGGTGATCATTGGATCAGCAAAAACTATGGCAAGCGCCGAGCAGGAGGCACAACGTCTTCGTGCGATGGGCTATAAAACAGCACGGGCAGTTGAAGGGAAAAATAAAAAAGATAGAAAGAAAATTATCTTAAATACCTACATGACAAATGAGGAAGCACAGCTTGCGAAGAAGTCGGTACTCAATAAAATTAAGGATGCTTGGGTAGAAAAGATCTTATAAAAGTTAAAACTATATAAAACTATTAATAATTATGTCATTAGTACAAGATACAGCACGGGCTGCTGTGGATTCGTTTAATCAAGCTGCACAACAACCATTACCTGCTGCTGCGCCTACAGAAAACATGAGTTTGATCGATATGATGATCAAAGGGGGATGGATTATGGTTCCAATCTTACTGTTGTTCTTTATTGGATTGGTTATCTTTTTTGAGCGTTATTTGACGATTCGTCGTGCTGCAAAATATGATAACAGCTTAATGTCGCAAGTAAAGGCAAATGTGTTGTCGGGGAACTTGGATTCAGCGTTAGCTGTAGTTCGTTCAAGTAACTCAGCTTTGGGACGCATGTTGCAAAAAGGCTTATTGCGTGTCGGCAGACCGATCAAAGATATTGAAGGAGCGATCGAAAACGTGGGTAAATTGGAAGTTGCCAAGTTAGAAAAGAACATCAATATTTTGGGTATTATTGCTGGTATTGCCCCTATGCTTGGTTTCGTAGGTACGATCTTTGGAGTAATTAAGATTTTCCACGACGTGGAATTAGCAGGTGGTATTGATATTGCTTCTGTATCTGGGGGACTATATGTAAAAATGGTATCGTCTGCATCAGGTCTTGCGGTGGGTATCTTAGCTTATTTAGGCTACCATATCCTGAATATGATGGTGGAACGATTGATTTTACGGATGGAAACGGATGCAGTAGAATTTATTGATTTATTGGATGAACCCGGAAGATAATGAACTTACGAAGTAGAAAAAATAAACCATCTGCGGAAGTACATACTTCAGCGCTGAATGATATCATGTTTTTCCTGATGTTATTCTTCCTGTTGGCTTCTGCAGTTTCTAATCCGCAAGTGGTGAAGCTATTGTTGCCAAAGTCAAGTGCGGGAGAACAATCTGTTGCTAAAAAGACCGTCACGGTATCGATTACAAAAGATTTGGGCTATTTTATTGATAAAACACCCGTTCCAATTGAAGGATTGGAGGCTGCAATTCAATCCCAAATGGCTGCAGGCGAGGAAGTGACAATTATGCTCTATGTCGATAATACGGTTCCTATTCAAAATGTTATTTCTGTTATGGATGTAGCTAATCGATTGAAGATTAAAGTGGTATTGGCAACAGAACCCAAAAAAGATAAGTAAGAATAATTAAACTTTTTGAGAGTTTATTGTTCATATGTTAATATAGGAGATTAATGCGATGAGATATCATCTTCAACATGAAGAAAATAATTTCCCCAAAGCGCTGGGGATATCGACTCTAGTCATGGCATCGTTGCTCTTGATTGGTTTTTTTGTTGTTTTTAAGGCACAGGCTCCGGATGAATATGGAATGGGGGGAATGATCGTTAATTATGGGACATCACCCGAAGGTATGGGGGATGACTATATGAGCGTTGAGGAACCTTCTGTAGATCCCAATGCGAATAATGAGCGCCCAGACCGTATCGATCCTGTCGAAACACCTACCCCAACTCCAACGCAGCAAGTTGCGGAGAAGGCAGTCGCTACGCAAGATCTGGAAGATGCTCCTGCGGTAACAAAAACCGAAAAAAAGGTAGTATCAAAGGCGCCTGAAACCACCAAAGAAGTGAAGGAAGTGGCTCCGCAGGCAAACGCTAAAGCACTTTTTAAAGGGAATAAAAACAATGGTAAAGGAGCTGGTGATGGTACAGGAACAACACCTGGAAATCAGGGTTCCAAACTAGGTGATCCTTTAGCAAGTAATTATGGCGAAGGAGGATCTGGAAACGGTAACATGATGTTGTCTATTGAAAACCGAAGCTTTACGCAACGGCCAAGTATCGACGACAATGGACAGCAAGCAGGAAAGGTTGCTGTGGAGTTTAGAGTCAATAAGCAAGGGGTTATCACCTATGCGCGTGCTGGTGTAAAAGGAACGACGATCACCGATCCATCGTTATTGGAGAAATGTGAGCGTGCTGTACGTGGCGCTAGGCTAAACCAATTGCCGAATGCTCCCGACTCACAGACGGGACGGATTGTGTTCAATTTTAGATTAAGATAAAAATCATTCACATGAATGCTTATAATGAGGCAATTGAGTATCTGTATACTCGATTGCCTATGTTTACAAGGGATGGCGCCTCTGCCTTCAAAAAAGACCTTGACAATACCATCAGACTTTGCGCTGCGTTGGACGACCCACAGCGAAAATTCAAAACTTTACATATTGCTGGCACAAACGGAAAGGGATCTACCTCCCATATGTTGGCCGCTATTTTGGCCGAAGCAGGCTATAAGACCGGTCTCTATACTTCACCACATTTACTGGATTTCAGAGAACGTATTCGTGTCAATGGAAAGTTATGTGAGCAAGAATTTGTTGTCGATTTTGTCAATACCCATCGCGAGCTTATAGAAGAAGTCAGTCCATCCTTTTTCGAAATTACTGTAGCCATGGCTTTTGATTATTTCGAGAAGAAAAAGGTTGATATCGCTGTCATTGAAGTCGGCCTTGGCGGGCGTTTGGATAGCACCAATATTATTCAGCCTTTGCTGTCCGTAATTACCAATATCGGTTTTGATCACATGAATCTTCTCGGTAATACACTGGCAGAAATTGCTGCGGAGAAGGCGGGGATTATCAAAAGAGATACACCTGTCGTTATTTCGGAATATGCCGAAGAAACGGCTGCTGTGTTTGTGGATAAAGCAGCGATGGAGCATGCGCCGATACAATTCGCTTCTGACAAGTATGAGACCAAGATGCTGGCAGTCGACCAAGATTATTTAACAGTGCAGGCTATTGATCCTAACGGTCATCAAGCAACATATCAGCTCGATCTTAAAGGCTCTTATCAGGTGAAAAATCTTGCCGGCGTGTTATTAGCTGTGGATGAGTTACGTCAACTGGGCTTTGAGATCAGTGATCAACATATTCATCGCGCGCTGAAAAACGTGCAAACAAGTACAGGAATTCAAGGGCGGTGGCAACAATTGTCTAAGGATCCATTTATCATCTGCGATACAGGGCATAACGAGGACGGAATTCATGAAGTGCTCAAAAATTTGGCGACAACGGTTTATGATAAATTGCACTTTGTGATAGGGGCAATGCGTGATAAGGATTTATCCCATATGTTGCCTTATCTGCCGAAGGATGCAATCTATTATTTCTCCGCTCCGGATATGCCGCGTGCAATGCCAGCGGATGTGTTGCGAAAAGAAGCTTTGGAATTTGGTCTAGTTGGACTCGATTATCCATCCGTGGAAGCCGCGTTTGATGCAGCAAAAGAGGTGTATCAGCAAGGTAACCTAATTTTTGTTGGCGGAAGCAATTTTGTTGTTGCGGAAGTGCTGGCTAGTTTGACGCACGAATAGGAATATCACCTTTTCTCGCAAATAAATCTGCGGGAGGAATTCATAGAAATTGATCATAAAAAGGGAGCTGCATGACGTGCAGCTCCCTTTTTATACTTTTGTACCGTTGGTCATTAGTCATTGATTGTCAATTCACCACGAATATCCTTTTCAATCCAATAGGCGACTTCTTTTTGATCTTCTAACTCACCTTGAAGATACATCAATTTAGTTACTGCCGCTTCAAATGTAAGGTCGTAGCCATTGAGCACGCCGATAGATTTAAGTCCTTGTGAAGTCTCATAACGACCTAATTCAACAGACCCTACTTTACATTGTGAAATGTTGAGGATATTTTTACCTTGTTCAATGGCTTCCTTCAATAGATCCAGAAACCAGGTGTCGGTGGTTGTATTGCCCGATCCAAATGTTTCCATAACAATGGAGCGGACATCGGAATCCAGGACTGCTTTGATAGTTTGCGCAGAGATTCCCGGAAATAATTTTAATACAGCTACCCTGTTGTCCAGTTTGGTATGTAGGATAAATTCTTTATCAATATTATTTAATAAAGCATCTGTATTGTATTTGAGGTGAATACCAGCTTCGACCAATACAGGATAGTTTGGCGATCTAAAGGCCTCAAATTTGGCCGAATTATATTTAAATGAGCGATTGCCGCGGAATAATTTATTGTCGAAAAGAATACATACCTCTTGGATAATGGAGATGCCATCCTGCTTCGCCGAAGCGATTTCCAACGCTGTCATCATATTCTCCCTGGCGTCCGTTCGGATCTCACCGATAGGTAGCTGAGAGCCGGATAAAATGACCGGTTTTTGGAGTCCTTCCAACATAAAGCTCAGTACGGAGGCCGTAAAAGCCATTGTATCGGAACCGTGTAGAATAACAAAACCGTCGTAATTCGCATAGTTATCCTTAATAATTTGTGCCATTTCAATCCATATTTCAGGCTTCATGTTGGATGAATCGATAATAGGTTCGAAAGAGTGCACGGTCAGCTTATAGTCTAAGCGACTTAAATCAGGGAGATTACGTTTGATCAATTCAAAGTCGAAAGGAACGAATGTTCCTGTTTCATCTTTAACCATTCCAATGGTCCCACCTGTGTAGATAATAAAGATATTATGCATTGAGTTTTGAAATTATATACCAAATATACGTTTTGAATTTTCTGTTGTGATTTCGGCGACCTTCTCGACGGAAATCTGATGCAGATCAGCTACTTTTTGAGCGACGTAAACCAAATAGCTGCTCTCATTTTCTTTACCGCGGAAAGGGACAGGTGCCAGATAGGGTGCATCGGTCTCAAGAACGATATGCTTCAAGTCGATCTCTTTAACGACTTGATCTAAGCCCGCTTTTTTAAAGGTAACGACCCCGCCAATACCAAGGGCGAACCCTAAATCGATCGCCTGATGGGCCTGCTCCAGGCTGCCCGTAAAGCAGTGCAGAACGCCAAACAGTCTGTCGTCGTGGAGTTCTTCCAATAATTCGAACAATTCAGTAAAGGCTTCCCGACAATGGATATCGATTGGTAAATTTAATTCTTTAGCCCATTGAACCTGAGTTCGAAAGGCATCCTTTTGAATTTCAAGCGTGCTTTTATCCCAATAAAGATCCAGCCCAATCTCACCTATGGCATGGACTTTGTTTGTTTCCAAGCTCTTTCGGATGGTTTCTAACTCTTCCACATAGTTTTTCTTTACGTCGCAGGGATGTAATCCAAGCATGGGAAAACAATGTTCTGGATAAGCTGCTACGGTATCAAATACAGGTTTTATGGAAGCGCTATTCACATTCGGCAAAAAAAGGCGTTGTATGCCATTATCAAAGCAACGTTGTAGATGTTCTTGCAGTTTTTCGGTTCCTGCATGGTAATAAATGTGTGTATGTGTATCTGTAAGCAACATAGTTTTCTGCGTGGAAGCAGTGGGTTAGGGTAAAAACTTGTTTTTATTATTATCGAATAAAGTGGTAGACTTAATTACCAAAATTTCAATTCGATCTCCAAAGATAACTTATTAATTAGCAAAAATGAAAATTAATACAGGATTCCTTCGATTGAGATGAATTCCTTTTTCGTATCTTGGAAAACGCCATTAGGAGGAGGACCGCCCCTTCATGCCATGAGGACAGTAGTAACGATTATTATTGCCCCTTGGAAAGATAGGTCGTAATAAAAAGAGTCAGAAGTCAAACATACCGTAAGATTTACTGTTAAACAGATAAAAGAGGCGGTTGTTGTCCTATTTTTATAAGAATAAATGAATCATATGATGAATAAGAGGTTATGCCTGGGTTTGTTGACTTTGGCGTCGGTTATGTTTATAAACAAACTACATGCGCAATCATTGATTGACCCATCGGTAAAAGACATTATTCAAAAAGCCTTTCAGACAAATAAAGAATTGAAATTGAAGGCTTACGAAGTCGATAAAGCAAGTCTGGAAGCTGATGGTGTTAAAGCAAATCGGTTGCCGCACGTCTCCGCACTCGGGCTATACGGTTATGTACATAGCAATGGGAGTATTGATATTCCTACAGTTAATATTCCTTTGTTGAACCTAGGCCTGTTTGAAGGAGCAACAGGATTTAGTATGCATGGGCAAGCTGCTTATGGGGGAGTGTCTGTAAAGCAGATTATCTTTTCCGGATTACAGATTCCGAATGGAATAAAAGCATTGCAGGAGAAAGCTGCGGCACAACAATATTTAGAATCGGCCAGTCGAGAGACACTCTCTAAGGATATTATAGCATCATTTGATCAATTAATGTTGTTGGATGAGGTGGATAAATTAATTGTAGATTCTGAAAAGCGATTAAAAAAAGAGCAGGAAAAGGTGAATAAAGCGATTCAAAATGGACTTGCAATACCTTATGATCGAGATAAATTGAAATTGGCATTACTGGAATTGGAAGAGAAAAAGGTAGAACTTTCCGGCAATCGGGATTTGTTGTGCCAAAAGATCGAACAAGAAACTGGCGTGTCTTTTCAGGAGGTTGGTGGAATTCATTATGGACTTAAACCTATATTTTTGTCAGAGCTACCACGTGATGTCGAACAAAGATCCGAATTGAAAGCGCTAGATGCTTCTTCAAAAGCGTATGAATATCTGTATAAAAAAGAGAAGGGGGGAGCTCTTCCTGCTGTCTTTGCCTTTGGATCTGCAAACTATCTGAATGTCTTCAATTCCAAACTCACGGTGAAAGACCAACCCCTGTTTGGTACAGTCAATTTGCCACTTAATTCCATCAAGGGAAGTCCAAATGTCATGGTCGGCGTAGGAGTTAAATGGGATCTCTATACCGGTGGGGAACATCACAATAAGATTAAGCAAGTCAAACTCGATCAACATATCAATACAACCAAGCGGGAAGATACGCAGGAAAAGTTAAATCTATTATTGAGCAAGAATACAGTCACCTATACGACTGGCAACCAAAAGTTGAAAGTGGGAGAACAGCAGTTGAAAGTTGCCGAAAATAACCTTTCTATGGCTGTTAAACAGTATCAAGCCGGCTTAATAGATGTTACGGAGTTATTGGCTGCTGAAAACGATTGGTACAAAGTTAATTTGGGTTATTTTAACAATGTATTGCAGCAACGTACTGCTGCGGTCGAATTACTACATACATCAGGAAAATTATTACAAACTATACATGAGTAACATGAAGAATTTATATGGGATATTATCGTTGTTTATTTTTGTTTCTTGTACAAATCAAGTGAAGGAGAAGCCTATTGAAGGTAAGGTGGAGCGTGAGCAAGTGACGGTTGTGACAAAGGTCCCGGGAAAAATTGCGAAGCTTCTGGTTGAAGAAGGTGACTTTGTGCATGCGGGTGATACCTTGGCTATTTTGAGTATTCCCGAAGTGGATGCTAAAGAAGAGCAGGCAAAAGGGGCACTACAGTCTGCTGATGCACAATATAACATGGCAGTCCGGGGCGCTACGAAAGGACAACTCGTGCAATTGCAAGCGAAGGTTGATGGACTTAAGGAACAATATGAATTTGCGAAAAAATCTATAGGTCGCTTGGATGCCCTTCTGCAGGACAGTCTTATTCCACAACAAAAGTACGACGAGACCTACGCCAAATATCAGGGAGCCAAAAATCAATATCTTGCAGCACAGGCTGAATTAGCTGAAGCAAGGGGTGGGGCTAGACAGGAACAGCAGATTATGGCCTTGGGGCAAAAAGAACGTGCACTTGGAGCGATCTCTGAAGTCAATGTTGCTGCGCAGGAGAAATATGTCATTGCTCCACAGGACATGAGTGTGGAGACGATTAATCTGAAAGTCGGTGAATTGGCGATGGCTGGTTATCCCATTATAAATGGTTTCCTCGATCGATCGACCTATTTTAGATTCACATTGCCCGAAAATAAAATGGGGAAACTTCAAAAAGGAGAGGTCGTGGAGGTAGAAATTCCTTATTTGAATCATAAAAAGGTTAAAGCGAAGGTGATTAGTATTAAAGCCTTAAATTCGTATGCAAGCATCGCCTCAGCTTATCCTGATTTCGATCCGCAACAGGCTGTATTTGAATTGAAGGTTATCCCTGAAGATGCTGCCGGTAGCAAAGATTTGTTAACAAAAACGCTTGTGGTTCTCCATGCGAATTAAAGAGCTTGACTGTGAAAAAATTTTTAGAATTGATCCAACGAGAGTTTAAGCTCTTCTTCAATAATAAAGTGCTATTGATGCTTTTTCTGGGGGCACCTGTATTGTACGGTGTTTTGGTGGGGCACGTCTATCAACAAGGTAAGGTAACGCAGATGCCGATCATTGTGGTTGATGAGGATAATAGCCCCTTAAGCAGTTCATTTATTGATATGCTTTCCGATAATGAGAGTATTGACGTTGCCCGTGTATTACCGTCCTTATTTGATTCAAAAGATATTGCCATGCAATATGAGGCAACAACGATTGTGCATATTCCTAAGGGTTTTGCATCTGGAGTACAACAGGGACGTTTGCCCGAAATGACTGTTTTCGTAGATGGTGCCAATACGTTGACCTCCAATACAGCCATGATGGCTGTTAATGTTTGTGCCTCGACGTTGAAAGCGGGCATACAGATTCAGGCTCAAATGAAACGTGGTGTTCCCGCAATGATTGCTGCACAGCAGTACGAACCTTTTAAGACAACTTTTGTTAAGCAAAATATCCGAAGTGGAAATTACCTGTATTTTATGCTGCCGGGAGTGCTTATTACCGTGCTGCAGCAGGTCTTGCTCTTAGGCTTGGCTTTGTCTTTTTCCTCCGAATTTGAAGGTAATACATTTCCAGAGCTTGTACGTAAAATCGGTAATCCAATTGGGCTTATTCTTGTTAAGATATTACCTTATGTTTTGATGTCTATTGGTATTCTGGTTTTATATTGGGGTTTTGGTCAGTATTACCGTATGCCTTTACAGGCCGAGTTTGGACGCTTTGTGCTGTGTACTTTCGTCTTTCTGCTCGCCGTATGTTTTATCGGTGTACTCGTCAGCATTGTCCTACCTTCGCAATTGAAATCGACAGAAGTCCTTATGGTCATTGCAACGCCAGCATTTATCTTGAGTGGCTTTACCTGGCCGTCGAGTCTAATGCCAGGATGGGTACAGGCAATAGCAAATGTAATCCCATCAACCCATTATCTACGAATTTTTAGGTTAATGTTTATTCAGCATGCTGAAAATTACCATACCGATAAGGCCCTGATCGCATTAACCATCATTATGATCATCAGTTTTATATTGGCCGTAGTAATACTGTGGCTCAAAATACGGAAGATCAAAAAAGAAGATAAGAAGGTTAACGCATAACCAATAAAAACAGGAATAACAAAAAAGCGGTTTCATTTTGGTGAAACCGCTTTTTTGTTAACTGAAATTTACAGTCAAATTATTTTTTTGCTGCTGGAGCTTTCGTTGCAGGAGCTGTTGCCGCTGGAGCAGTAGTTCCAGTAGGCGCTACCATGCCTGGAGTTGTTGCTGTAGGAGCAGGAACTTTTCCAGGTTTAATATCCAATACTTCTACTTCAAATACTAAAGGAGCATATGGAGGGATAACACCTGAAGGGCGATCGCCATAAGCCAAAGATGAAGGAATGACTAAAGTTGCTTTTGTACCTTTATTGAACAATTGGAAAGCTTCAGTCCATCCTGGGATCACACCATCAACACCTAATTGGAACTTTAATGCCTCATAAGGACGTTGAGGGTTGAAAACTTTCTCTTTTTTAGCTACATCTGGAAGATTTGTATCAAATACTTTTCCTGTAGTTAATGAACCTACATAGTTCACATGAATAGAATCACCTACTTTTGCATTTGTTCCTGTTCCAGGTTTCGTGATTACGTATTGAAGACCTGAAGCTGTTTTTGTTGTTTTCAAGTTTTTATCCTTGATATATTTTTCAAGTTTAGCTGGTTCAGCAGCTTTGTGTTTGTTTAATTCTTCTTCAAAATATTTCTGAACTTGTTCGCCCAATTGTTGGTCTGTCAATTTTCCTTTTTTGAAGTGTTTTTTGACTTTGATCGAATAAACAATGAATTTATCTGCAAACTCTGGTTTTGGTTGGTGTGTTTTAGCAGCCATAGAATCCAAGTTGATTTTGAATACCAAGCTATCGCCTTCACCTACGTATTTGAATAAACCAGTAGGGTCACCTGGATTTTTTGCGATGATACTATCTGGATATAATTGAACGATTTGAGGGACTCCCATGTCATATGTACTTTGCATTGTAGAATCTCTGTCCGTTTTCACAACCATGTCAAGTGCTAATAAATCGCCTGATACTGCTTTTTCTTTTGCATTATCATCTACGATTTTATACTCAAGACCACCTTCAGCCTTTTTGAATTTTTGGCATGACGTCATCAAAAGACCGGCAGCCGCGAAAAATAGAATTGCTTTCTTCATTTTCTAATGTATGTTACGATATCTTATTTTGTTAATATTTCTTTATAATTTGGTAAAACCGATTTGAATTTAGCAATCACTGCTTCGAGGCTTTCTTTCGAATTACCGCCTGAAGCGTTAAGATGCCCACCCCCATTGAAATATAATTTACAGATCTCATTGCAAGGAACTTCTCCAATCGAACGCAAAGATAGTTTAATTTGTTCATTTCTGTCAATAATTAAAGCAGCCAATCGAATTCCTTTAATTGAAAGTGCATAATTGACCAGTCCTTCGGTATCGCCGGTGATAACTTCAAACTGCGTGAGATCCGCTTTGGTTACATGGATAATGGCGGTGTTATATTCGTGGATAACCTCTAGACGATTCAGTAGACAGAATCCTAAGAATTTCAGGCGGCTTTCAGACGAACTATTATAAATCTCTTCGTGAATAGCCCAGTTTTGTGCGCCGCAATCAATGAGTGATGCAATGATGCGGTGAATTTCAGCAGTAGTCGAACGGAAGCGGAAAGAGCCCGTATCGGTCATAATACCGGTATATAGGCATGTCGCCATGTCTGCACTGATATGGTCTGGATCTTGCATCTCATGGACCAAGAAGCGATAGATCAATTGTGCGGTCGCCGCTGCAGATGAATCCCAAAAAGCGTAGTCTTCAAATCCTTCCGGATCCAAATGGTGATCAATCATACATTTGATTCCCTTCGCTTGACGAATAGGTTCACCCATTTCCTGAATACGGGCAAGACCATTGAAATCCAAGCAGAAAATTAATTCAGCTGCGTCAATCTGTTGATTGTGCAGGTCAATATCCTGTGTATAAATTTGTACATTTTCCAAGCCAGGTAGCCAATCCAAAAAAGCAGGAAAGTCTGATGGTACAATGAGATTTACCTGGTGTCCTTTCGAGGTCAACCAAAAGTACAATCCTAAAGATGAACCCAAAGCGTCCCCATCTGGTTTGTAGTGCGTTGTAATTACAATACGTTTTGGTTCAGCCAATAACTCTTTTAATTCTTCCGATTTCAGCATAGTCATATTAAGTCTGCAAACCTACTATAAAAAAATTAGATTAGACAAATTTTTTATAAAGATCTTTTAGCATCTTATAGCATTTGGTGTTGATTTTAAAAAATTGATTTTCAGGTTTTTAAAACTTATATACATAGATCTTGAAATCCCGCTTCATGCAGATTAGATAATTGGCATTGTCGCCATAGTTAATCGGTCCATAATAGAATTTTGAAAAACCTTCTACAGGGAATCCTTCCTGAACCAGGCCATCAGATCCGAAGACATAGATCATGCGATTGTCGGTTCCTACGCCAATGATATCAGATTTACCTATTCGTTTAAAAAACAACGGTCTGTTACTGGCCTCTTCGATGAATTTATATTCAAAGTAGGAAGAAGAGTCTCTTGCACTGTAGGCATTCAGTTTGTTGTTGGCTAGAATAACAAAGTCTCTGTCAGCACCACCGCTAATATCTTCAAAATTAAAGAACGCATCTTTGCCCCAGTCACCCAGTTTTATTTTTTTGGTTTCGCCCTCGAAAGGAATTTTGAAGACACTACCTTTATTGTTTGCCAAGTAGATGAAGGAGTTCTTTTCATCCGACGCTGCAACTAAACCAATTGGATTTTTAACACTTTCCCCATCGGTATCCAATGTTTTTTTATGGATGACCTTACCATTTTGATCAAAGAAATAGACGGAAGCAGTGCTTGTACCGGCAATAATATAATTGGTCTGCCCTAGACTGGTTGTTTTTAAATCGAATAAAATTCGCCCGTCCACGCTATTATTTTCAAAGCCCTCCACTTTTTTGCCGTCGAGTGTATAGGCAAGAATGCGGTCTGTTGCGGGAATGTAAATACGTTGCTCTTTATTGAAGGTGGCAATTGTAGCCCCATAAGTTGCCGAGTATGGTAATTCAACTGAAAAACCGGTTCGGTTTTTACCATCTGGCATAAAACGATATAAGCGGTTTTTTGTAACAGCGACAATACTGAGGTCCTGTAACTGAACTGGCTCGCCCAAAATTTCACCTTGGAAGAGGTTCTGCCAAAGCTCTTTTCCATCCGGCGAAAATGCATGTACCGTGTGATCTTGTTCTTGAATCAGGATAAATTTGGTCTTCCCATCTTGATCTAAAATCCAAGGTTTATTGATAATTCGGTTCTCCAGTTGAGCTGTCCATTCTGGTTTTCCCCCCAGTCTCGTATCACTCTTAAAGAGTGCATATAAACTGGACGAAAATGTGCCTTGGTTGCCACTTAGCTGATAGGACCATGAATAGAAATTTTGAAAACCATATTCATCCTCATCTTTAAAGTTCTTTGCGAAATCAGCTTTTAAGTTATCCAGAATATTGCTTTTACCAGCCTTAGGTTCTAAATAGAACGTTACGTTACTGCGGCTATTCTGCAATGCTGCATGATTTTTGAAAATTGCAGTACCCGAAAGAAATTGCTTTTCCCGGAAAGATTCACGATAATCTCGCAAGATACCTGTTCGGCCAGCAACAACCATGATATTGTCTACAATAGTGAAATAGGGTCGGGTAAAGCTCTTGAAAGGTTCTCCAAATAGGGCATGTAAAAGATTTGAATATTTAAATTGATAGATCGAATCCCCTACAGCAGTACTGAATTTCTTAAGATTATCGGCAAATTGTGTGGAATCCGAAATGCTAATCAAACCAATCGCATCCTGATTGTCCAGTTCCGCGAGTGCAAATTCATCGTTGAAAATTGGCGCAATAATACTGTCAAATGATACTTTGCTGTCCTCTTCAAAGTTTTTTATACTTTTCGTCAATCGAGCGTCTTCTTTTTGTTGTACTAACAAGGCTTTTAATCCGCTGCGGAAACTACGGGGATCAGAGATACTAAAGTCTATATAAGATGCTGCATTTTTAGGGAGATAGTTCCCCAGAGCTTGCACTTGAGCCGTCTGCGTGGCAAATAACTGTAAGTAGCTATTTTTGCTCGCCGTGAGATCTGTTTCACCCTTAAAGATAAAAGCATCCTTTTTGAAATTCATGTTCCAGGACGTTTGGCCCTTCAGCGAATCGATCAGGTTGAGATAGGTACCAAATTTGGATTTCATTAGTATTCGAGCAATTTGCGACAGTTGCTCATTGAAAAAATAGAGACTAAGTGGTGTGTTTTTATTATTATGGTTTACGAAGAACTCGATTTGTTTGGTACTTATTTTCTTAACCTGTTTATCAAAGATCTGGGAAAGCACCTGCTTAGAGTAGCTGGCGAAAATGATTTCGTGGGAATAGGCACAATAAAGTGTACTATCCTTAGTACCTTGATTAAGCCCATAAAATCGTTGGCCTAAGGTGTCAAAGGGTTGTATCTTGTAGTTTTTACCGACGTTTCCAAGCAATGTTGCCAGCGCGTTATTATCAATGCTTTGACCAACCTGAACGCTATATAGCGGAGTAATCTGATCTTTTTCCTGATGAAAAGACAGTAATACTTGCTGCCCCGCTACAAGAGGTGCTAGCTGTTCGCTACGTAATAATTCGTCTTTAAGACGTTCCAAATTACTGAAATTGCGTTGGCCAATAATGGCTTTAAAGAGCTCATAGTCGTTAAAGATCGTATCTACAGTCTGATCATTGGCAAAGGAGGCAATGGCTAATGTATTTTCAGGAAGATATTGTAAAGCTTTAGAATCTTGTTTATTGTTTTTATTGAAGTCTCCAAAAAGATAGATCGTGGCCGCGATGACCGCGATGAATAATACAACAGTGATGATGATTGTTTTTTTCATCCTTTTTATTTTTTTCAATGCCTGATAAGAACTCGAATAAATCGTCACTAACCCGCTGGTCGATACGATTAAAAATGCAGTTTTTAGCAGAACAACTATTTATGAGGTACTCATTTTCTTTTCAGCAGATAAGTACACTAAACTTGTTTTTTAAATGGTGATGAAGTTATCATGCGGCAGATGTTTATCAAGGATATACAAATCTTGAACCTCGTTCAAGATCTTGGTGAGCTGCACGATGCTCATGATGATTCATACGTAAAACAAACCTAATAAAAATATATGGGAAGAGATAGAAAATCGTTGCTATAATGCGCCTTTGTAATAGAAATTTAACAAAAAATTCCTTATTTTGCTCTGTTTTTAATACATTTATCGCTAGAAACTCATTTTCAGCATTCACTTTAACATAATGAATAAGAAAATCATTTTAGCCGCTTCGTTGTTGGGAGCATTAGCTGTAATATTAGGTGCCTTTGGCGCTCATGGTCTAGAAGGAAAGGTAAGTACATATCATATTGAAACTTGGAAAACTGCAAACCAGTATCATTTCTATCATACCTTCGCCCTGTTATTTTTATCTACTTTTTCGCGAGCAAAGACGTACTCGATTAAAGTATCATTTATTGCTTTCCTCATTGGTATACTTTTTTTCTCAGGATCGTTGTATGTCTTAAGTGTGCGAGAAATAACCGGCTTTGGCAATCCGTCTATTTTAGGACCTATCACGCCTTTGGGAGGATTGTCTTTGATCGTTGGCTGGGTTGCGCTATTTATAGCAGCGCTAAAAAATAAATCGTAATCCTATTTAATTGCCTATGTCGATACGAAATCATATTCGTATTTAATCATAACAGAGCCTTCTTGAATAAATTCAGGAAGGCTTTTTTAGGTTACAATGGATTGACCAGTGATCGCTTGGCTTTCACACTCCGATGTCGCTTTGGCGCCGTATGATTGTAGACGGTTTTATGCATTGCCGGAGTCGTTTGACCTCTATTCCTGAAGGTTTTTTTGTACTTTTATACCATAATTTGAATTTATGTCCAATCCACAATCTACGATTTTTAGTGAAAGAGATACGCTGTTTGTTGATGTGGTCCTACCACTAGCATTAGCAAGAACATATACGTATCGTATTCCGGTTGACTGGAACGATCGTGTGCAGGTCGGTGTACGAGTCATCGTGCAATTTGGACGGAATAAGATCTATTCTGCGGTTGTCAAGTCCATTAGCCAGGAAGCACCAAAGCACTATGAAGCAAAGTATATTTTGGACATCATTGATGAAAAACCCATTGTCGATTTAGCTCAGTTTAAACTTTGGGATTGGCTAGCCGATTATTACATGTGTAGTTTGGGTGAAGTCATGCAGGCTGCGCTGCCCTCGGCATTGAAGCTGGCCAGTGAGACCAAAGTCGTTTCATCGATTGGGGAAGAATTTGACCGTTCCACACTTTCAGATAAGGAGTATCTCATCATCGAAGCTTTGGAGGTGGCGGGAGAACTAAAAGTCAATGATATTGTGAAATTGCTGGGACAAAAAACAGTCTTCCCTATATTAAAACAATTATTTGACAAAGGAATTGTTTTGATTTCTGAAGAGATTACAGAACGATATAAACCCAAGACCAAAGCATTTTTGCGTTTTGCGCCCGACTTTCGAAATGAAGATGCAAAAAGAGAATTGTTGGATAGCTTAAACCGTGCGCCAAAACAACAAGATGCGGTATTGGCATTTATGCAGCTGGTCAAAAAAACGGAGGAGATTACGCGGCCCATGCTGGCGGAGGCCTCGGGCTGTGGTAACGGCGCAATTACCGCTTTGATTGATAAAGGTGTTTTTGAAATAAAGGAAAAGGTTGTATCCCGATTTCAGGGGGAGGATATCGAATTGGATGCCAATTTTCAATTTAATGAAAATCAGCAAAGGGCTTATACCGAAATACAAGCGTCGTTTGAAGAGAAGGACGTTACACTGTTGCATGGTGTGACTGCTTCGGGAAAAACACAAATTTATATACGGCTTATTGAACAAGCAATCGCTGCGGGAAAATCAGCTCTCTATCTACTGCCTGAGATTGCGCTGACAGCGCAGATTACAGCGCGCTTAAAGTTGCATTTCGGCGATAAACTGGGGGTGTACCACTCTAAGTTTAATGATAATGAACGTGCCGAGGTGTGGCATAAAGTAATGAAAAATGAATTTCAGGTTGTGATTGGAGCTCGTTCTTCCGTCTTTCTGCCATTTCAGGATTTAGGGATCATCATCGTTGATGAAGAGCACGAAAGCTCCTATAAGCAGTTTGATCCAGCCCCACGTTACCATGCCCGCGATACGGCCATTTACCTCGGATTTCTACATCAGACCAAAGTACTATTGGGATCCGCGACGCCTTCTTTGGAAAGTTATTACAATGCCAAAGCTAAGAAGTATGGCTTTGTGCAGCTGCTTGAGCGTTATGGCAACGCCCAATTGCCAAGTATTGAGTTGGTGAATATTCCCGAAGAAGGAAGAAAGGAAAATATGTTTTCCTATTTTTCGGGTACCTTGTTAAAGGCAATTGAAGAAGCTGTAAAAAATAAAGAGCAGGTTATATTATTTCAAAATAGACGTGGGCACACGACAATGATCCAGTGTAATACCTGTGGATTTGTTGCAAAATGTGTCAATTGTGATGTCAGCTTAACCTATCACAAGAGCTCTAATATGATGCATTGCCATTACTGTGGTCATGTGGAGCCTCCACTTCGTGTTTGTCCAGCCTGTGGAATGCCCCATATCGAAAGTAAAGGCTTCGGTACAGAACGGGTAGAGGAAGAACTTGAAATCCTGATGCCCGAAATCCGCATCGGTCGCTTGGATCTGGATTCCACAAAAGGCAAATATGGTTTCGACAAAATTATCACGGCTTTTGATGAGCATGAATTTGATGTTCTTATAGGGACACAAATGGTCGCTAAGGGGCTCGATTTCGGAAGAGTAAGCCTTATTGGTGTTGTCAATGCAGATACGATCATTAACTTTCCGGATTTCCGTTCGTATGAACGATCATTTTCGTTATTTTCCCAGGTAGCAGGACGCGCAGGTCGACGTGAAGCCGGCGGAAAAGTTATCATCCAGAGCTACACCACGAATCATCGGGTTTTAGAACAGGTGGTCAATAACGATTATGAAGGGATGTTTATGACTGAAATTACAGAACGTAAAAACTATCTTTATCCTCCTTTCTACCGTCTCATTCGGATTGATATTAAACATACGGATTTTCAGAAATGCTATGATTCGGCCAATCGTTTTGCCTCGGCGCTGCGGCAACAGTTGGGTGCAAGGGTATTGGGACCGGAGCCGCCTTTAGTTTCTCGTGTGCGGAATAATTTTATCCAGACCATTACCTTGAAGATTGAGCGAACAAATATTAGTATTGCAAAGGTCAAGGAATTGATCCGTTCGGTGCTCCTCGATTTTGAAATCGATAAAACCAATGCTGGTGTGCGCGTTCAGGTCGATGTAGATCCCTATTAGTGACAGCTATTGCCCGCATTAACTTGTAAAAACGAGCGTTCTTGGTAAACTTAAATCACATGCGCTTATCGTTTTCTTCGCGGCCAAATTCAAGAGGTCAACGGAGGTTGAGCCTAAGGGAAAGATGATTCGGAAAATAAAGCAAATTAACTTGAAAATACGTACAGTGTTGGTATTGAATTATTTGTGATTAATTCTGTTTAATGTGCCTTTTAAAAGGTAAATTTGAAACATCATGGCGTACAAGTTTATTGATAATTATCGGGAGAAAGGCGCTCGTAAGAAATTGGTTGAACATCTAAAAAGCCGGGGCATTGCGGACCAGAAAGTATTAGATGCCATTGGCAAGGTACCACGTCACTATTTTTTTGATGAAACATTCTGGAATCAGGCCTATCGGGATATTGCTTTTCCAATAGGTGACGGACAAACAATTTCGCAGCCGTATACCGTCGCCTATCAATCTGAACTGCTCCACGTGAAAAAAGGAGATAAAGTACTGGAAATTGGTACGGGATCGGGGTACCAAACCTGTATCTTGTTGGAACTTGGCGCAGAGGTGTATACTATCGAACGTCAGGAAAACCTATATCAACGAACCATTCAAGTGTTGCCCTACATGGGCTATAAACCAAATTTCTTTTTAGGTGATGGCTCCAAGGGAATCGAAGAGCACGCCCCTTATGACAAGATTATTGTCACTGCAGGTGCGCCTTTCGTGCCAGAGGTTATGTTGAAGCAGTTGAAAATGGGCGGAATTTTTGTGATCCCTGTAGGAGACGAAAAATCGCAAAAGATGATGACGATCATTCGGGTAGGTGAAAATGATTTTGACCGTATCGAATTGGATACGTTTCGTTTTGTGCCTTTGGTGGGTGATCAAGCTTGGTAGGAGATCCATTCAACCAGTTCCGATGGCCTCCCCCAAGGTCTGCGAGTGACAATCGAGCCCTTGTTTCTTGAGCAGATGCAAAATAGCCATGATTAAATTGAAATGAACGTGAAAGAATAAATATTCACCTTATGACGCCAACTGCAATACAATATGACCAGAAGCATCGCGAAACCGCTTCAACTGTGGTCAAATTAAATAAACAAGTCAACACGCTCAGCTTGTCGCGGCTATTTGTGATACTCGGTGGCGGAGCGTTGTTATTTTATACCTTTCAACTGGAAAGCCTTCCGCTGGTTTTTTTCTGCTTTTTTGGACTATTGTTCCTATTTGCCTATCTGGTGCGGAAGCAGAGCCAGTTAGAGCTTCAGAAGAACTATTTTGAAGCTTATTTGAAAGTTTTGGCAAATGAACAGGCCCTAGCAGAAGGGAAACTAAACATGTATGACCATGGTGAGCATTTCGAAAACGGAGCTCATCCTTATAGCTCCGATATGGATATCTTTGGCACATACTCCTTATTCGCGCAGATAAATCGGGCAACGACCAAACAGGGGATTGATCTTTTGGCTTCTTGGCTTGATGCGCCTCTCCAAAGCAATCAAATTCAACGCAATCAAGAAGCATCACAGGAACTCGAAAATGAATCCGAATGGATATGGGATTTTCAGGCAAAGCTCTTGGCCAATCTGAACCATAAATTGGATATCAAGGCATTTTTGACAAATTACTTTCAAGACCGAAATTTTCAATTCGGAAATGCTTTTATGCGATTTTATATCAAAGCAGGCCCTGTTTTATTTTTGGTCGTTTTAGCGGGCAGCTTTTTCGTGCCAAAATTGGCTGGAGTGGCAACCTTGATAGGACTATTTCATATTCTTTGGGCATTGGCCAAAGCAGGAAGTGTGAGTATGTTCTCGTCGCGAATAGACAAAATTGGTGGCGTGCTGGGATCATATGCAGATGCGATTCAATCGATCGAAGACCACGCATGGAAGTCTATTGCTATGCAGGAGATCGCCGGAGAGCTAAAACAAAACCAGGGAACAGCATCCATTTCCTTTGCCTTTAAAAAATTAGCTGGTCTTATTAACAACTTGGACGCACGGAATAATGTCTTTGTTGGGCTATTTCTAAACCTATTTCTCCTTTGGGACTTTAGACAAGTATTGGCTATTGTTGATTGGAAGAATAAATACGAAAACGAGATTCTGAATTCATTCGATACCTTGGCTAAGGTGGAGGCTGTCACTAGTCTTGCTATTTGGAAGAGAAACCATTCGTCTTATAGTTATCCAGTAATTTTGGATAATCCGCTGGAAAATAAGATTGACGCGCAAGGGTTATATCATCCACTGATCCCAAGCAGTCAGGTCGTCGCCAATGATTACAGTAGTATAGATCATCGTGTTGCTTTGGTAACAGGTTCAAACATGGCTGGAAAGAGTACATTTCTGCGGACAGTAGGTATTAATGCAATTTTGGCTTATGCCGGAGCTGCGGTTGCAGCGACTTCTTTTCAGCTCCCGATTTACAAACTAATATCCTATATGCGCATCAAGGATAACCTGAATGAAAGTACGTCGACATTTAAAGCAGAACTGAATCGGATGAAATTTATATTGGATACAGTTTCAGTACATAGCGATAGCTTTTTTCTAATCGATGAGATGCTTCGTGGAACAAATTCGGTCGACAAATATCTTGGCTCCCGTGCAATCATAAAGAAACTGGTTCGATTGGACGGTAAGGGTATGGTGGCTACACACGACTTACAACTGTCCAGTTTACAAGAGGAATTCCCGGGAGATATCAAAAATTATCATTTTGACATTCGTGTTGATGCGGGGCAGATGCTGTTTGATTATAAGCTGAAGATAGGGGAATGTAAGATATTCAATGCGTCGCTTTTATTGAAAGGTATAGGCGTGGATATTGACGAAAATATGGAATAAAAATGACGGAACTGGAGCTAGATTGGTTTACATTTGTCTCCTCTTAAATCCACTAAATAAAACAATAAATGACTTTACAAGAACGTATTGATTTATCAGAAACACATGTTTGCACGACCGTGTTTCCGTTTTTGACAAATCATCACGATACTTTGTTCGGCGGCAAGGCGATGTCCATTATGGACGAAGTATCGTTTATGGCTGCGACACGATTTTGCCGCAAAACGTTGGTGACTGTATCGACAGACCGTATTGACTTCAATAAGGCAATTCCTTCCGGAAGTATTATTGAAGCGGTCGCGCGGGTTCAAAATGTAGGCCGGACCAGCTTGAAGGTGAAGGTCGACATATTTTTGGAACATATGTACAAGGAAGGAAGAGAATTGGCCATTGAGGGTGTTTTTACATTTGTTGCCCTTGATGAAAACAGACAGCCAATTCCAGTCCTTGAAGGCTTGGATATTGAATAAAATTTTAGCTTCCGAATGCGGAAACTCGAGAGAGATTTTTTAAAATTATAACATGGAAAAGGGTCGCAGATTGCAATGCGACCCTTTTTGTCATTCGTTTCTCTTGATTGGGCTGAGGTCGTTAAGTTCTTCGGCTGTAAATAAACGATAATGAACTTTGAAAGTTTTACCCAGTGGGGTTTCCAATGAGAATCCCCCCGGACCAAATCCATCCAGCACATCGAGTGTGAAATGCGCATGTTTCCAATATTCAAAGAGATCCCGATCCACCCAAAACTCATATCCTTCGGCTAATCCGATCATGGCGTCATTTGTCCTAGGAAAATAACCTCCTTCCTCAAAACACTGTGGCTGTGTACCCTCGCAGCAACCTCCGGCCTGATAAAACATTAATTTACCATGCTTCGCTTCAAGTTCATGAATGAGCTCCCTGGCTTTTTCAGTGATGTCTAGTCTATTGATCATGGTGAAATTCGTTTATGTGTTTTAGCGTTGACGAATAGGAAATTCAGCTGAAGGGGCAGCATTTGCTCCCCCCTAAACTCGGGTATCTAGCTGTTCGAAAAGAATACCCGGTACGCTTCAGTTAAAAGAAACCAAGTTTTTCTTTACTGTAGGAAATCAACATATTTTTAGCCTGTCTGTAATGGGCAAGCATCATTTTATGGTTTTCCCGTCCAATTCCTGATTGTTTGTATCCGCCAAATGGGGCACCCGCTGGGTAGGAGTGATACTGATTTACCCAAACACGTCCTGCTTGTATGGCACGCGGGATCTGATAAAGCTGATGTGCATCTCGGGTCCATACACCTGCTCCGAGACCATACATGGTGTCGTTGGCGATAGCAATTGCTTCTTGTTCATCCTTGAACGTGGTGACTGCAAGCACGGGACCGAAGATTTCTTCCTGGAAAATACGCATGCTATTATCGCCTTTGAATAGGGTAGGTTTGATGTAGTAGCCTTCTTCAAAACCAGCACCGACATTGTTTTCATCACCGCCGGTCAATACTTCGGCCCCTTCTTCTTTGCCAAGTTTAATATAGGACATAATTTTGTCCTTTTGGATCTTCGATGCCTGAGCACCCATCATTGTTGTTGGGTCTAATGGATCGCCCACTTTGATCTGATTAACCCGATCGACTACTTTAGCGATAAATTTTTCATAAATGTCCTCCTGGATCAGTAAACGAGAAGGACAGGTACAAATTTCGCCCTGATTGAGTGCGAATAATACGGCTCCTTCCACTGCTTTGTCCAAAAATGCATCGTCTGCATCCATAACCGAACTAAAGAAAATATTGGGCGATTTCCCACCCAATTCTAGGGTTACCGGAATGATATTTTCAGTCGCATATTGCATAACCAAACGTCCAGTTGCTGTGGAACCAGTGAATGCTGCTTTGGAAACCTTTGGGTTTGTGACCAAAGAACGACCAAGTTCTGCGCCGAAACCGTTAACGATATTGACTACTCCGGCAGGAATCAGATCACCGATAATCTCCATAAGGACAAGAATGGATGTGGGTGTACTTTCAGCAGGTTTTAATACGACGGTGTTCCCTGCGGCAAGGGCCGGAGCTAGTTTCCATACGGCCATTAGAATCGGGAAATTCCATGGAATAATCTGTGCAACAACTCCGATTGGTTCGTGTACAATCAGTGACACTGTATTGCTGTCCAATTCGCTTATGGACCCCTCTTCAGCGCGGATTACACCAGCAAAATACCTGAAATGGTCGATTGCCAATGGGATATCGGCATTTAATGTTTCACGTACCGCTTTTCCGTTGTCTATCGTTTCAACGGCGGCGATATATTCTAAATTAGCTTCAATGCGGTCAGCAATTTTATTGAGGATAATACTTCGTTCTGTAGCCGAGGTTTGTCCCCAAGTTTCAAAAGCTTTAGCGGCGGTGTCGACAGCGAGATCCAGATCTTCTTTTGTTGAATGGGCAACTTGAGTAAACACTTTTCCATCTACCGGCGAAATATTATCGAAGTATTTTCCTTGAATTGGTGCGACAAATTTACCACCAATGTAGTTGTCATATCGTTCTTTGAACGATGGTCTTTTGATTGCGCTCATATGGTTTATTTATTAATTATTTTTAATCCCTTCTTATCAAAGTTAGCCAGCAATTATTCAATGGTGTAGCAGAATTGATCCAAAACATAGCACAATTGTGGCACATAACTTTCGCTCATAGTTTATTTTATTTATTATATTTGATTGACTGCCAATTATATTTAATTGTTGCACTATGGAAAATAGGACACTGATTCATACATTGCCATTTTCGCGGAAGGGGGAGCTCAGCACATTAGTGGAGAACCGACGCGCATTTACGTTAGATAGCTTGGAGCTTAATATCTACGAAACATATCGGATATCGCAGCATGTACCTTTATGTTTTGATGATTTGGTTATGATTAATATGATCCAGGGTAAAAAAATCATGCATTTGGAGAATGTAAAGGCTTTTGACTATCTGCCCGGTCAGATGATGGTGTTACCTGCATCGGTGGCTATGCATATTGATTTTCCAGAAGCGACCCTCGACCAGCCCACGCAGTGTACCGCTTTAACAATTCATAGAGAGAAGATAGCAGCAGTTTTAGATTATCTAAATGAGTTTTATCCAAAAGAACATGTCAATCAATGGCGGCTTGATCCGGAGTTTTTTCACCTGTACAATTCGACTGAGCTTGCCGATCTGGTGAACAAGTTGTTTCAGATCATTATTAGTGAAAATCCGTTGAAAGATGTGCTTGCAGATCTGACCTTTAAAGAGCTTACGATTCGGCTACTTCAGTCACAGTCGATGATGGCATTAAAAATTGGGAAGTCGCCCAACAAAGTACTGTTACACGTGCAGGAATTTATTCAGAAACATATTACCGAGAAAATTTCAATTGGTCTATTGGAGCGGACTGCTCACATGAGCAAAGCGAGCCTTACGCGGATGTTTAACCGTGAACTTGGACTTAGTCCAATGGAGTATGTGATCCAACAGCGTATCGAGAAGGCAAAAAAGATGCTTTTACTCACCCGTAATGTAAAGGAGTCGTGCTATGGGGCAGGATTTAATGATGTCAACTACTTTGTTCGGCTTTTTAAAAGCAGGGTAGGCATGACGCCAGGCGCATTTGTCCTGGCGCGTTAACCTAAAATTTCATCACGCGATCAAGCTCACGTTTAACATCTCTTTCTTTGATGTTTTCTCGTTTGTCAAAATCTTTTTTACCCTGTGCCAAGGCAATTTCAACTTTGGCAAACCCCCGGGCACTGATAAAGATGCGTAGGGGTACAATGGTAAAACCACGTTCTTCCCCTTTCTCTTTCAGTTTTTTTAATTCTCTTTTTGTCAATAGCAGTTGACGGTCGCGTTTTGCTTCATGGTTATAGAAAGATCCCATGGAATATTCGGCAATGTGCATGTTACGGATGTATAATCCGTCCTCAAAAAAACTACAGAAACTATCGTTAATATTTGCCTTTCCTTCGCGTATGGATTTTATTTCTGTACCCAATAATCGAATTCCTGCAATGTACTTGTCCAGTAAGTGGTATTCAAAAGAAGCTTTTTTATTTTTTATATTGATATCTGAAGATAAAGCCATATATTGTTGTATATTAGTAAGTCTATACCATTGCTATTGCAATGAACCTAAATGTAACTAATTATAGGATAATTTAAAGTTCGCAAATATAATTATTAAAATTGTCTTATTTTAAAGTAGAATTGTGTGGGGCGGATGTTAGCGGAGTATTAAAATAAAATTAACTGTTTTGGGCGATGTGTTAAAAATATGACTAAATTTAAGTGAAAGTCAGATTATGTTTTCGTATGTTTGCAACGTTTTTTGGAATTATTGTGAATATATACAACGTAGCATTTCAACTTACATTGTGGATATAGCAGATTTTTAGTCGGAGACCGAGTTTTTTATATAAAAGTCCAATTCGATAATTTTGTTTGTTACAATAACATCTAAAAGTTAGAAATAGTTTTAGAAATACCTTTTTATCGCATGAGTAAAGGAAAGTTAGGCGAGAAAATATCGCAATTTAAGATTGTTGAGGAGTTGAAAGCTAAGGGCTTATATGCCTATTTTAGACCTATTCAATCAAAACAAGATACCGAAGTAAAAATCGATGGTAGACGTGTGTTGATGTTTGGTTCTAACTCTTATTTAGGGTTAACGACTGATACACGTATTATAAAAGCAGCGCAAGATGCTTTGGAAAAGTATGGTACTGGATGTGCTGGATCTCGTTTCTTAAACGGTACGTTGGATATTCACGTGGAACTGGAAGAAAAATTATCTGCTTATGTAGGTAAAGAAGCCGCTATTCTGTTTAGTACAGGATTCCAATCAAATCTAGGGCCTTTGTCATGTCTAATGGGACGTAATGATTATATTTTGTTGGATGAGCGTGACCACGCATCAATTATTGATGGTAGCCGTTTGTCTTTTTCCAAAGTAATCAAATACGGACACAATAATATGGAGGACTTACGTGCTAAGTTATCACGCCTACCTGAGGATAGTGCGAAGTTAATTTGTACGGATGGTATCTTTAGTATGGAGGGGGATATTGTTAATTTGCCTGAACTTACGTCGATTGCCAATGAGTTTGATGCTGCAGTAATGGTCGACGATGCACACAGTTTAGGTGTTATTGGGCACAAAGGAGCTGGTACAGCTTCTCATTTTGGGCTTAATGATGATGTAGACTTGATTATGGGTACATTTAGTAAATCGTTAGCATCTTTAGGTGGATTTGTCGCAGGTGATGCAGATGTGATCGATTTCTTAAAACATAATGCCCGCTCTGTGATGTTCAGTGCTTCAATGACTCCAGCTTCGGTTGCTTCAACATTGAAAGCTTTGGAAATTATTCAAAATGAGCCTGAGCATATTGAAAAATTATGGAAAAACACAGATTATGCCAAAGCACAATTACTGGATCATGGGTTTGATCTAGGTGCTACGGAAAGTCCTATTTTGCCAATCTTTATTCGTAGCAATGAAAAAACGTTCTGGGTAACTAAAATGCTCCAAGATGATGGGGTATTTGTTAATCCAGTTGTTTCTCCAGCAGTTCCTGCGGAAGAGTCTTTGATTCGTTTTTCATTGATGGCGACACATACTTATGACCAAATCGACGAGGCTATTGAGAAGATGGTTAAAGTATTCAAACAAGCTGAAGTTGAAACATTAATATAAAATCTAATCGTATGATTCAGATTATACCCGTTGAAACAAAGAAACAAAGACGGCTGTTTATAGATTTCCCTCATAGTCTCTATGAGGGAAATCCTAATTATGTACCTGCCTTATTTCTTGAACAAAACGATTTGCTTTCCCCTGACAAGCATCCCTTTTATAAACATTCCCAAGCACAACCTTTTCTAGCTTATCGTAACGATAAGATTGTCGGTCGTATATGTGCCATCTGGAACAATAACCATAATGCTTTCAATCATGTGAATGAAGGGCAGTGGGGTTTTTTCGATTGTATAGATGATCAAGAAGTCGCAAACGCGTTATTTGAGACTGCAGAAAAATGGGTTAAAGCTAAAGGAGGGGATACGATCGTTGGGCCGATCAATTTATCAACCAATGATACCGTTGGTTTGTTGGTTGACGGTTTTGATAAGCCCCCAGTAGCCATGATGCCCTACAATTCACCTTATTACATTGACTTGATTACCAATTCAGGTTATGGACATAAAGTGGATTTGAGAGCTTATTTGGTCATGGAAAAGTCTGCGGATAAACGTTCTGTATTGCTTTTAGATAGGTTGGAAGAGCGTTTGAAAAGATCTGGCATTACATTGCGTCAATTTAATGTGAAGGATTTTAAAAACGAAGCAGCAAAAGTTCGTGACATTTATAATAGAGCATGGGATAAAAATTCGGGTTTTGTTCCGATGACAGAGGACGAATTTAATTATACGGCCAAAGATCTAAAAATGATTCTCGATCCACGTTTTGCTATCGTTGCGGAGAAAGATGGTGAGCTTGTTGGCTTTGGTCTAGGGATACCTGATATCAATCAAATCCTTATCAAAGTGAAGCGAGGACGTCTACTTCCTACGGGTATTTTTAAATTGTTATTTGGAAAGAAAAAAATCAACTTGCTTCGTGTACTCATGTTAGGGGTATTGGAAGACTACCGTAAACTTGGTATTGAAGCATGTCTGTATGGCCGAATTATAAAAGAATCAAAAGATTCTAATATCAAAGGGGCCGAATGTTCGTGGATGTTGGAGCATAATTACATGATGAACCACGCTATAGAACAAATGAATGGAGAATTGTACAAACGTTATCGTTTGTATCAAAAATCATTATGATAGAAAAAGTATTAATCACCGGAGCGAGTGGTTTTGTAGGCTATCATTTGACAAGAGCAGCGAAAGAGGCGGGGATGGAAGTTCATGCCGCGGTGAGGAAGTCAAGTGATGTTTCAGAAATTCGCTCCGTTGTAGATAAATTTGTTTATCCGGATTTCTCTGATGAAGAGTCTATCAGCGAATTACTGGAAGCGGAAAACTATACCTATGTTGTTCATGCTGCGGCAATGACTCGTGCCAAGCACGAAGAAGATCTCGAAAAGGTCAACGTTGGTTATACAAAAAACTTGGCATCTGCTTGTTTTTATTTAAAAACTCCCATCAAAAGATTTGTTTTCGTTAGTAGTCTTGCGGCAATCGGTCCTGTTAGCTACGATGCTAACCTTATCGATGAGAGCAATCCCTATCGCCCTGTTACGGCCTATGGTCGTAGTAAACGGAAAGCGGAGCTCGCCTTGGATGATTTTAGAGATCAGCCACTAACGATTTTGCGCCCCACTGCAGTATACGGCCCTCGTGAAAAAGATATTTTTATTGTTTTTAAAACAATGAATGGCGGCCTGGATGCCTATGTTGGCCGCTCTCCTCAAAAGCTTAGCTTTATTTATGTTGCTGACCTGGTGCAGGCGATCATTCATGCCTGTCGTTTTGATCAAGGAGGAAAGCAGGTGTATAACCTCAGTGATGGGCAGGTGTATGGCCGTTATGAGTTGGCTAGATTTTTCAAAGAGTTTAGCCAAAAGAAAATGATTCGTATGCATATTCCTTTTGGTGTCGTGAAGACTATCGCGGTTATTTTTGAACGTTTGTATAAAAAATCTAAAGCAATACCTGTGCTATATCCGGAGCGACTGAATGAACTTACAGCTGAAAACTGGGGCTGTGATATCTCGGCGGCTCAACGTCAGCTACAATACCAACCTAAATATGATTTGAAGAAAGGCTTAATGGAGGCATTGGCTTGGTATAAAGAAAATAAATGGCTATAATCGCAGATAATGAGTGAGTTAAAAATAAATAAAAAACTTTTTCAGGATAGAAAGAGAACAAATATCTTAAGTGAACCCGAACAAAAACTTATTTCGTACCTCGTACCTCGAATTCCAAATTGGATTACCTCGGATGGACTTACGGCAATTGGATTTTTAGGCTCCTTAATGATATTGGGGAGTTTTATCTTGGCTGAATATGTTGATATTCGCTATTTGCTTCTAGGGATCCCTGGTTTCTTTGTGCAGTGGTTTGGTGATTCATTAGATGGTCGTATCGCATTCTACCGTAATAAATCCCGTCGCTGGTACGGTTTCGCGCTGGATATTGTAATGGATTGGATTAGTACGGTTTTTATAGGATTGGGGTATGTGCTGTATACCGTGGGTGATTTTAAGTATCTGGGATTTACATTGGTTGCATTATATGGCTGGGCAATGATTATTTCTCAGCTCAGGTATAGAATTACCGATAAGTATACGATAGACGCCGGAATTTTGGGACCTACTGAAATTCGGGTGATTATTTCATTGGTTATGTTATTTGAAGTTTTAATGCCTGGGTCTATTAATTGGTGTGTACTGTTGATTTGTATCGCACTTTTTATAATTAATACAAATGATACACGCCTACTTCTTAAATTAGGCGATGAAAAAGATAAAGCGGATAAACTGAAAAAACAACAGGAGGAGGCTATTTAGCGATGTCTTCAAAAGTTATTACTTTTTTAAAAGCTCAACTCTCCGCCTTTTTAGGCGGATTGTTTGATTTTGGAGTATACTCTGCTTGCTATAAGCTACTTCGTATCAGTGCTCCTTTTTCCAATGCAATTAGTGGTAGCCTTGGTGCTGTTGTTAATTTTTTGATCAATCGATACTGGTCCTTCGGAAGTACGCAAAAGTCCGTGGGTAGTCAGTTATGGAAATTTGTGATCGTCGTCTGTGGTAGTATTACATTGAAGTCTACAGGAATTCATTTTCTGGTCGATGTATATCATGTAAACTTTTTGTTTTCGAAACTAGTTGTTGAGTTGCTTGTTTCTTTGGGTTTCAACTATACGCTTCAGCGTTTTTGGGTTTTTAAAGCTGAAGAGAAATCGTAATTTCCTTATTTTCTACGAATCAGCTTTAGCTGTTTTCAGTTCCATTTCTTTTTCTGTTTCTTTCGATTTCTCGTGCTCTTATGTTACCAAGATTTGTTTTGATAGGATGTTAGTCGAGCTGTTTTTTTAGGTTAAAAGAGCTTTTTAACAGCCTATAGTTGCGCTATTCCTGCAAGTTGCTGTTAGTGACCGATCTTTAAGGGTAATTCAACTTTGACGCCAGGTTGCATGACGAGCTGCAATATATTGCTCATTGTATAGCTGTCGTGTTTATTTCGCTTTTGTTTACTTCTTCTTTAAGCTAGATTTTACCTAGTATTAAGTTAGCTTTCGGTTAGGGTTTGTTTAGCTAGAACCTATATTATACCTAAACAAACCCTAAACTAACCCTAAGTAAACAGGTAGAAAAGTATAACTACAGAAGAAGGTATTCCGGCAGCCTGTGTTCTGCCATCTTTCCCGCCCTACCGATATCCGTCCGTCCCCTGTTATATCCTGCGTTGCTGTTTCTTTCCGACGGCACAATTTTCCGGTCTTATCAATATTCACCAGTTTATAGGCTGCGCCTATGCGCATCGTCTTCGATTGGGCGTTGAGCCGAGCGGGCTACCAAAGTGATCCCGAGCTTAAGCAGATCGAGCAATACAATGTCCATCCATGTTTCTGCTGCGGAGCCTGTATCGAGTCCCGGTTCCCGTCCCCAATCTGTCCCGGAGCCGGCGTTCCCAGCCTTCCGATCACCTGTTTTACAAAAAGAATCTCGCACCCTTACAGGCAGTTAAGGGGAAAATGAAATAAATAAGAACAAAAGTCTTGGAAGTTTGTTAGTAAACTCGCTATCTTTGCACCACTCCGCAAGGGAGGCGCGGTTACCGCGAGAGCAGGGAACCATGAAAAAGAAGGGTTTAACGAGAGTTGAGCGCGGAAATCGAAAAAGAGAAAAGGAAAAAAAACTTCAGAAAGTTTTTGGAAGTTCAAAAAAGATTTCTACCTTTGCAG
>NZ_DLIX01000004.1:92935-855504 GCF_002483935.1 Sphingobacterium sp. UBA7631 | reverse complement strand
GTTGCTTGAATTTACTTTCCTGCAGCGCCCCTGTAACAGTCCCTCCAGTTTTATGTGTCATTCATCATAACGCTCATCTCATAAGCCACATGGAAGTAAACATTCGATATTTGGTGAACAACCTACAATAGATCGGTTAGCCTGCAACATTATTATTGGACAATCGTTTGCATTCCCGATTCTCTTTTTTAGTTCAATTTACTATTGTATTATTGTTAAGTTAATTTAATGCATTATAAATCATACGCATGAAGATATCTTTTTGGAGTACAAAAGCACAAGTCAGTTTACTGATGGGATTGGCTTCTCCTTTTATTTTTCAACCCACTCGAGTCGATGCTAAAGTAAGTACGATCAATTATTACAATACAATAGGTCGCGATCAAGCTAATCGTATTATCGCGATTCAAAAAATTAATCCGACTACAGTTGAGATTGTATACGATAATGGCCAACGTCTGACTTTAGATTTCTACGGTAATCATATTTTTAGAATGTTTCAGGATGTTCATGGTGGAATTATTCGTGACCCTGAAGCTAAACCCGACGCAAAAATATTGGTAGAGCAACCTCGGAAAACTGTCGCTGAGCTCGAAGTAAAGGATGAGGGTAATAAGGTCAGCATCTCCACCAACGATATTCTTTTTTCAATGGATAAACAGACTTCACAGTTTAGTATCCTTAATCGTAAAACCAATAAGATTGTAGTTGAAAGCTTAAAGCCGGTCGTTTTTGAGGACAAACAAGTAAGCCTTGAATTAAAGGAAAATGCGGATGAGTACTTTTTTGGTGGTGGCGTTCAAAATGGACGTTTTTCACATAAGGGAAAAGTAATTGCTATCGAAAATCAGAACAGCTGGACCGATGGCGGTGTTGCCTCTCCAACCCCTTATTACTGGTCAACCAAAGGGTATGGTTTTATGTGGCATACTTTTAAGAAGGGAAGTTACGCCTTTGGAGCCAAAATCGCTGGCACAGTCAAATTGGCCCACGATACGGATTATCTGGATGTCTTTTTTATGGTTGGTGACGGTATTGTGCCTTTGCTCAACGATTTCTACCAATTGTCGGGTAACCCAATTCTTCTACCAAAATTTGGTTTGTACGAAGGACATCTTAATGCTTATAACCGCGATTTTTGGAAAGAAGATGAAAAGGGAATTCTTTTTGAAGATGGCAAACGCTATAAAGAAAGCCAAAAGGACAATGGCGGAATCAAAGAATCGCTGAATGGCGAGAAAAACAATTATCAATTTTCGGCTCGCGCAGTCATAGACCGTTATAAAGCCCATGACATGCCTTTGGGTTGGATTCTTCCCAATGATGGTTACGGTGCTGGATATGGTCAAACGGCATCTTTAGATGGAAATATCCAAAACCTGAAAGAATTCGGCGATTATGCACGTAAGAATGGTGTGGAAATCGGTTTATGGACACAGTCTGATCTCCATCCCAAAGACAGCATCAGTGCATTACTGCAACGTGATATAGTAAAAGAGGTACGGGATGCAGGTGTGAGAGTCCTAAAGACGGATGTGGCCTGGGTGGGCCCAGGATACTCCTTTGGTCTCAACGGGGTAGCTGATGTAGGGCATACCATGCCTTACTATGGCAACGACGCTCGTCCATTTATTATTTCATTGGATGGTTGGGCAGGTACGCAGCGCTATGCGGGTATCTGGTCGGGTGACCAAACTGGAGGTGTATGGGAGTATATTCGATTCCACATACCAACATATATAGGCTCGGGACTTTCGGGCCAGCCCAACATTACCTCTGACATGGACGGGATCTTTGGTGGTAAAAACTTCAAGGTCAATATCCGTGATTTTCAATGGAAGACTTGGACACCCATGGAACTCAATATGGATGGCTGGGGCTCGAACGAGAAATACCCTCATGCTTTGGGCGAGCCAGCTACTTCGATCAATCGTCTGTATCTGAAATTGAAATCTCAATTGGTTCCCTACAGCTATAGTGTGGCAAAACAAGCGGTAGATGGTCTGCCCATCATTCGCGCGATGTTTTTAGAGCAAGCAAATGCTTATACACTTGGAAAGGCAACGCAATACCAGTACCTCTATGGTCCAAATTTCCTGGTGGCACCGATTTATCAGGAAACACGTGTGGATGAGAAGGGAAATGATATACGCAATGGTATCTACCTGCCGGATGGTGAATGGATTGATTATTTTACGGGTGAAAAATACCAGGGTGGCCGTATCATCAATAACTTTAATGTGCCTATTTGGAAGCTGCCTGTTTTTGTGAAAAATGGAGCTATTATTCCGGTAACCAATCCGAATAATAATGTGCTGGAAATCAAAAAGGATCAACGTATTTATGAGGTGTATCCTTATGGGAATTCCAATTTCCTGGAATATGATGATGATGGAAAAACCGAGGCTTATCGGTATGGTAAGGGAGTAACTACATCCCTAACTTCGCAGTTAAACAATAATAAAGTTGTTTTTACGATTGCTCCAACACAGGGCGAATTTGACGGATTTGAAAAAATGAAGTCTACCGAAATTCGTTTCAACGTTACCAAAGCACCTAAGAAATTGACCGTAAAGGTCAATGGAAAAAATAATAAACTTAAAGAAGTGAACAGCTTAGATGCGTTCAATACTTCTGAAAATGTATATTTCTACGACGCACAACCAAACCTGAATCAGTTTGCAACAAAGGGATCTGAATTTGAAAAAGTACCTTTGGTGAAAAATCCGATGTTGCTGGTACGACTAGCGAAACAGGATGTCTCATCGACTGCAATAGAAGTACAATTGGAGGGTTTCGAATATGCTCCTGTTGACAACTATCTGGCTCAGACCGGTGCTTTGACTTCGCCCAAAGCTGTTATCACAGATCAACATACACAAGCATATACCTTAACCCCAACCTGGGAAAAGGTTGCAAATGCTGATTATTATGAAATTGAATTCAATAATCTGATCTATTCGACCATCAAAGACAGTCAGTTGCTATTCGAAGGATTGGCCGCGGAAACTGATTACCAGTTTAAAATTAGAGCTGTCAATAAATCTGGTGTTTCAGATTGGAGTACATTTGCCGCAAAAACAAAGGCAAATCCATTGGAATTTGCCATCGAAGGAATCAAAGCAGAGACTTCTGTGGATAACCAAGGCGGAAATGGTATCAATAAATTGTTCAATTATGATGAGGGGGATATGTGGCATACAAAATGGGGACAGACAGCTGTTCCGTTTGATATGACTTTAGATCTAAAATCTGTTAATCAATTGGATAAGTTTGAATATCTTCCAAGAACCGATGGCGGAAATGGTATCCTTTTAAAAGGAAAGGTATTCTATAGCAATGATAAGGATACCTGGACGGAAGCTGGAAGTTTTGATTGGAAACGTGATGGCGAAATGAAACGTTTTGATTTTGGAACCCATCCAGTAGCCCGATTTATCAAAATTTCAGTTTCTGAAGCTGTGGGAGGTTTTGGCTCCGGAAGAGAATTATATGTGTTTAAAGTGCCGGGATCTTCGAGCTACCTACCAGGGGATATTAATAATGACCGATTGATCGATCATAATGATTTGACATCCTATATTAACTATACGGGATTGCGATTGGGTGATGGAGATTTTGAAGGTTATGTCAGCAATGGTGATGTCAATAAGAATAATTTGATTGACGCTTATGATATTTCCAATGTCGCTGTTGTTATCGAAGGTGGTGCAAAACCAGCAAAGGAAGAAAAAGTAGCTGGTAAACTAAAATTGGTTCCCTCAAAAACAAGCTTGAAGTCGGGAGACACCGTAGAGATCAGTATTAGCGGGGAGAATCTTAAAGCTGTCAATGCGCTTAGTTTTGCTCTTCCGTACAATCAGGGCGATTTTGAATATGTCGGTATTGAACCTGTACAGCTGAAAGAGATGAACAATTATAGTAACGATCGTCTTCACACCAATGGAAGTAAAGCGCTGTATGCTACTTTTGTTAATCTTGGCAATAAGGAGACCTTGAATGGGTCTGAAGTTTTATTTAAGATTAAATTGAAAGCAAAACGCAATGTCAACTTCAATCTGAAAGCGATAGATGGTATTTTGGTTGATAAAAAGCTGAATTCCGTTACTTTCTAAAAATAATAAATAGCCTTAACAAAAAGGGGAGCCTCATAGGCTCCCCTTTTTGTTAATTGACGTCTAAGTGTATAAAATTAGTCCAATATCATACTGAGGTCCATCAGTAGGATTTCAGTATCTGCTGAGGTGACTTTCAGGTTAATTTCAGCGACATCCCAGATTCCAAAACCATCCCTGCTCTCCAATTCTTGTCCTTCGACGGTAACACTGCCTTTTATTACAAAAACATATACACCGTTTCCGGCCTTTTTGATCTGGTATTTTGTCTGGACGTCCTTGTCAAAATGCCCCATAGAAAACCAGGCATCCTGATGGATCCATACCCCCTCGTCTTCTGGATTGGGCGAAAGAATTTGTTGGAATTTATTCTGTCTTTGTGCGATATCTAATGTAATTTGATCGTAGCGCGGGCTCACATTCCGTTGATTAGGGTACACCCAAATCTGAAGAAACTTCACCACCTGATCGGTGTTTTTATTATATTCACTGTGTATGATGCCCGTTCCGGCACTCATGACCTGAATATCTCCTTTCCGGATAATGGCTTTGTTACCCATGCTGTCTTCGTGTTGCAAATCACCTTCCAAAGGAATACTGATGATTTCCATATTATCGTGCGGGTGTTTGCCAAAACCTCTTCCTTCAGCCACCATATCATCATTTAGTACCCGCAATACACCAAAGTGCATACGTTCGGGGTCGTGATAATTGGCGAAGCTAAACGTATGATTGCTTTCTAACCAGCCATGATTTGCATGACCGCGTGTAGCTGCTTTATGGAGGACGCTATGGTTTTCCAATTTGTCTGAATTATAATTTACATCTTCGCCATCCAGCGTTTCAAGCGGTTCTATCTCGTCAATATCATTCTTCAAGATATCAGCTGAAGATACTGTTGATGCAAATATTCCGGAACCCAAAAGGCCTTTTTTTATAAAGTTCTGTTTGTTCATGATCTTATTATTTAGTATCCAAAATTAGCCTATTAGCCATTGATTTCTATTGATCTAGTTCAATAAAGAAAGGATTTTAGCGGATTTTAGTTGTTTCTCTAAGAAGCTGTTGCTTGTGGTCTAGCCATTATTAAACGGAACGTAAGTCTGGAAAAAGACTGTAGACTTCATTTTTTAGAAGTCCACTTCCACCGCCATAATGTTTGATCAGGCCAATCGGATAGGTGAGCCGCGAAAGGTGATCTGTTATTTCATGCTCTTCCTGAGGAGAGAGTCCCGAACTCAATAATAAAACATCTACAGGATTGTCTATCAGATGTTTCTTACAAGTACCCAAATCCTGTTGTATCGTTGCATTCCAGCTGGGTGTGCTTTCAATGATTCTCTTGAGCGTGAGGAGAATTTCTTCATTTTTACCCAATAGGAGAAAGTTTATGGTTTTCATGATGAATGCTATTTTTAAGTGTATGATTAGTATAATGATACACAAATTCGTTACACGCTAATGTTGATGAGTTGAAGCGCAACTTTTGTTTATCATTCGCTATCGTGATGCTTCCTTCTTAAGGATTTGTACGAATTACTGTATTAACAATGGCATTACCCTTTAAAATTTTTGAAATGGGACATTCTTCGGCAATTTGTTGAAGTCGTTCTCGGGTATCCTCCGCTAAGATTTGCCCAAAAGCGATCTCGCGATCAAAATACGTAACCACCTGTCCTTTTTCAATCTTGAGATACATATTTGAACTGACAGAAATTTCTGGAATATCAAGACCTTTTTTATCGATGTACATGCGTAGCGTAGCTAATGTACAGGATACAAGCGATGAAATCAGAAGGGTGTAGGGGTCAGGCCCAAGATCTCTTCCGCCAAGTTTTTCAGGTTCATCCGTAATAAATTCACCATTCCTCCAGTGGATGCTGGTTTTATATTTCTGCTCGGCAATATGACCGATGACAGGGTTTTCCAATATATATTTCATACGGATAATTCTTTTGTTTGTAATACAACAAAAATAAGCCTGAATTGATTCATTTTCATTGATGTAGTTCAATAAATATAGTCATTCTGTCTTATGATGTTTTTTTTATAGCCGATCAAGCGGATGGATTTCCGCTAATGGATAAACATTGCCGTTTCAGAAAAAATAAGGATTGGATTAAGTTGAATCACATAAATTTTCTTACTTTTAACAATCGAACACGCTCATTTTTTTAAGGATTTTAATTTAATATTTCGGTTATGATGAAGAGATTTTTACTTGTCGGACTTTTTGCTGGTATAACCCATTTTATGGCTTTCTCGCAATCGCACGAACTACGAGTGGGTATTACTTCCGGTGTGTCCAACTTTACGGGATCGGGAGCCGAAGCGAAGAGTATGTTGAATGGATCTACGCAGCAGGACTATTATACCAATAATCCTTACGGAAAAAAATATGGAATCAATATCGGTGGTGCTTTAAACTACCGGTATGTTTTTGCCAACAACCTGATATTAGGTTTGGAAGGCGCCTATGAACGATTGCAGACAAAGATTGATTTGGAAGGCAACGAGTTTATGAATGGAAGCCGTGGTCAAACCCGTCTCAATCAGCAATTTATCAATTTTAATCCTTTTGTTGGCTATCGTGTCTTTTTTGAACCGATGACAATGGATATACAGCTGGGTATGGATATTGCCAAAACGTTAAGCATTAAAGAAAATGGTAGCATTGAAGATAAGCAGGGTAATAAAACAAGTTTTGATCGTGACCGCGGCAAGATTATAGATTTGGATCTACGCCCTCGATTGCAGTTTAATGTAAATTATGATCGTTATACCGTATTTGCTGGATATTCATGGGGACTGAAGGATTACAACAGCGGGATGCTTGGCGCTGATCCCGGTGCCGCACGATTAAATGTATTCCGCTTGGGTTTACAATATCAGTTATTAACCCCACTATTTAAAAATGACTAAGGGTCGAATAGAAGCATTCAGTGATGGCGTTCTAGCCATCATTATAACGATTATGGTACTTGAATTAAAAGTACCTGAAGGGGTTACTTTTGCAAGCCTCAAGCCTTTATTGCCCAAAATCATCTCTTATATCGTAAGTTTTATGTATGTGGGACTCTATTGGAACAACCACCATCACCTCTTTCAAATCGTTCGCAAAGTAAACGGCAAAGTACTTTGGAGCAATCTCCATTTATTGTTTTGGCTATCCTTAATGCCGGTTACCACCAATTGGATAGGTGAATCCCATTTTGGTCGAGATCCGATTATTGCTTACGGTGTTGTGTTGATTATGTGTTCTATTGCCTACCATATCGTGGAGTATTTTGTGATCCAGATTGAGGGCGAAGATTCTGCATTGAAAAAAGCGGTCAAATCGAAAACAAAAGAAAATATTTCTACCGCACTGTATTTTCTGGGAATAGGTCTGTCTTTTATCAATCCGTATATCAGTTTAGTGCTATACGGAACGGTTGCTATTATGTGGATTATTCCCGACCGCCGTATTGAGAAAGAAATGCGGAATCAATAGTTTTGCTGATCCAGGACTTTCAGGATGAACTGCGCGCGATCAAATACGGTTGTTTTTGGAACCTCAATGGTTTCATAACCCAGTTTTGTATAGGTCTCTTTCATTATCTTGAAGGTATTTTCGGCCTCCTGCCAAGTTTGTTTCCGCTCGTTGTCATTCGCATAGATCTCTGCCCAAGGTGGTAAGATGAATACCTTTTTATGATAACGCTTCAATCTTGCTTCTCGCAGGCAATCTTCCCCGATTGCAAGACCTTCCATGGCAATATATGCTAATGTATCTGGAATCCCGCGGTCAAAAAACACATAGCGGGTTTGATCTTTACGCAACTGTTCCGAATAACCGCTGCAAGATGCCGCTAGCATGAGCTCGGCATAATGACGCTTATTCTTCCAGGGGAGGCCGTCGCCATTCATTTCCATTTGTTCTCGGATAATCCGCCGGGCATCCTCCGGTACAACACTAAATCCCAGTTGTTGTAATTCCTTTAATAGCGTTGTTTTACCGACACCAGGTCCTCCTGTCAGGACAATAAATTGAGCTGTTTGATCCATAATGTTTAAAAGGTAATAAGTTAGCAGATCATAAGTCCCAAGTTAGTCCAAACTTGGTTTCTCTGCCGAAAAAGGGCATCGCTGTTTTCAGAAAAGATCAGCTGTATTGCTTGGCAATTTTTTTTTCGGGTTCCACGTAGCACATATACAGGGAAAAAAGAAAAAAATATTCAAGGGGTTTCATCAGGACATAGGTCATATTTGATGCCCTAACAGAATTTATTTTGATCGAGATATTAAACCCATATTTATCATAGCAATATCTAACATAGCGGTGTAATACTGGCGATAGATCGCTTAATATTTCTTCGAATGCATTGGCAATTTGGAGTTGTCTATTGACGATAATGGTGTTACCATGTCTTTTGCCTAATCGCAATGGTTTTACAAGGGCGGGATCTCCTTTAGCGGCAACTGTACAGAGGTAATGTCCCTGATGATCCAAGATGGGAGGGTGCATTTTTTGTGAAAAAGCCCAAGTGGTTGTTTCTGTGAAAACTTTCACCATTGAATCCCGATCCTGCCCCAAAAGGATGAGGATAATTGTTAGTAAGAGAAAGACCGGAACAAGTAAAATAAGCGCCCATGTGGGGTAATTTAGCTTTGCCGAAAGTAGGTTATTGATCTTGTTGAGCGTGGCGTTGGCATAGCTTCTCGTCGAGGCGTAACCCTGTTCTTCAACGATGATTTTACGGATTAATCCTATACCCATGATCAAGCAGCATAATGGTGTGAAAATAAAGTATAAGGTTCCCTCGTTGCCAACATACATGTCCAATGTGGACGTATCGTGGTGACTGACCTGAACGAGTACAAACACACTGATCATACTGCCTATCATTAACATAATCAGCATTAGAACAAGAGGAATAGGGGGGATTTTTCGTCCTTTGAGCCAAATCGCTATTGCTGAAATATTAAATGTTAGGAAATAAAACACAAGCGATAAAATGTGTTTTCCACCGAAGGGAATATAGCAATCACCATCTACAGGATCTACGGCTTGATTATATTGACTTGAGTGGAATAATAGCCCTACTCCGGTTATCATTAACGAAATCAGGTAACCGATGATGATCGCATACTCAACAATTGTTATTTTCCGCTGTTGTTTTTTGACAACAGAACGAAGCAGATATAAAATTCCGAAAAGCGTAAGAATAATAAGAAGAAAAATGAAGATCATAATGGGATGAGCAGTTATAATGCTAAGACGAATATCGTCAAATCATTTGTTTAATTCAGATGCAAAGCAGTCTTTTTTTTGCAGTCTATGTGTATAGTTGCTTGAAACCAATATTATTGAAGTGTTTAATAGGTTGGAATTCAAGATTTCTTCAACAGTATATCGTTATAGGGCCGAATGTCTAGCAATTATCAGTGTTTAATCTTTGCCGAATAACCGGCTCCAAAAGCTCTTTTTTTTACTGCTTTGCGAACTAGAACTATCTGTTGTGTCAAAATGTTTAGGGTTGGCATGGATTGTTTCTGTTTTGACATTTGGTAAGATCTCATTTTCAGGAATTCCATGACGATGTTCTATTTCCTGGATCTGTTTTAATGCCGTTGTCTGATATAAAAGTGGGCCTTCTTTGTCGCAGTTAAAGAGGTTGGAGTAACTTTTTGATTCATTCAGATCAAAAGGTTGTGGTTCGACAACTTCTGTTGCTTCCAAAAGACCAAGGTTACGATCTTTGGCATATTGCAGAGCATTGAGGAAAACAGCAATACGGTTATCAGAAAATAGCGTATCTAGTTCAGCCTTGATCGTTGGATTATTATGGTAGTCTACCAACAATTGCGCAACTTTTTCTGCTGGGATAAAGACACCCGAACAATAGTTTTCTACAAGCCTATTTTCGATATTATTGGTCAGAAATTCATGTTGTACAAATTCATTCCACTGTTTGTAATAGCCGGATAAATGGTCATTTTTGGAGAAGGATAGGGCTCCACCGCGCACATAGAAGTATTTTTCGAAAAAACCCTGGACAACAGCAATGAAAAATCCATGGGTTTTGTCAAAATAATCATTTTTATCGGTTTCCCGACCCGCATTTAAGGTGTCTTGGTACTTGGTTTTATAGAAGTCTTCTAGTTGGTGAACTGCAGAAACTTCCTCAATCTTTTCAGGATTTTTGAGCAAGTCAAAATACCAAGTTTCTATCTGCTGTTCTGAGATGGGGTGGTAACTAATATCATAGCCCATAATGACTGTTTTTATCGCTTATGTTGTAATTGCTAATATATTAAAAATTAACATTTTGTGCAATATGAATCGCTCGGCTATCGTGCTTTTTTCACCTAAACAGACTGGTCGATGACAATTTTATACAGCGATATGATGGGACAACATGTTTGCCTATTTCATGATAATTAATTACTTTGGTCACAAACAGAATTTTTATATGAAGCACTTACTAGTTGCTATTTTTATGTCGGCGAGCTTATTTTTTACAGCCTGTCAATCCCCAAGTCCAGAGACTTTTTTCGGAAAAGTTGTTTTAAACACAAATCTTGTAGCAGATTTTGCCCCTGAACGCTACGGCAAACAGCTCGAGCAGGAGACCGTAGAATTTGCGGATATGCCCTCCAGTAAGAAAGTAGGCGACGAAGCTCAAAAATCTGTTGGAATCAAAATTCAGGTGGTCGAAAAGGCTTTAAAGGATATTAAAGAACTGAATGTTTCCGATGACGATGCAAAAGCGTTGAAAGAGCAGTCTATTGCATTATTTGAAAAAGTGTTGCCTGTTTATAAAAACGAATATACCGCTTATGCAAAGTTATGTGATGGTAAAGGTTCAGCTGAAGAAAAGCAGGCTTTACTCCAGAAGATCGAAAAAAACGATATGCCTTCCATTAACAGTGTGTTTGACAACGTATATGCTTTAGGAAAAGCTTATGCCGAAAAACATAACTTGAACGTTAACTGGGGGAATTAAGCCGATGGAGGAAACAAGCTTATACAGAAATAAACGGAAAACAATTCAGCTATTGTCAATTTCGGGAGCTCTATGTTTGTTGCTTTTGGTCGTTTTATTGTTCAGTATCGGTTTATTTGATGGAGTATTTAAGGTAAAGCCGACAGTTTTCTCTGCCGGAGCACTGCTGGTACTCTTAATTTTATTGTTTTCCAGCCTACTGAGTCTTCGGGATAAAACGGCGCAAATTGTTTTGAACGATCGCTATTTTCTTGGAAAGACAACACCAGTATCAAAAGCTTTTGGCCGAGGCGACTGGCAGGATGTTAAAAGCATTGACTTACAAAAAGTAGGTGGTGATACCCTGGTCGTTGTAACACTGGGTCATCCTTCTAAATATAAAGAGCGGCTTTCGTCGCTATTATGGAAAATGGCTTATCAAGAATCCACGCAAGAATTGTGTATTATGTATTCGTCCTCAACGATTGATTTGGAGCCCTCGGAGCTGTATCAGCTTTTTGTTTCTTATTGGAAAAGAGTAAAAGTAATCGATGCCTAGCAAACAAATTAGGTCATTGCAGACTTTATAGCATCAATCTTTTGTTGAATAACCTCTTTTTCCAATGTTATTTTGGCGAGGTTTTTTGCTTTATTGAAGTTTGCGATGGCTTTGTTTTTATCTAGATCCTGATAAAGTTCCCCGAGGAGGACAAAATAAAAGTGGTTGTCTTCTAGCTGTAAGGTTTTTACTTCGGCCAATGCAGCTTTAGCGCCTTTTACTTTATTTAGGGCAAATATTCTATTTAATGCAGCTGCGGGGGAATAATTGACGACTAATAAACGGTCATACCACTGCAGGATTTCGGTCCATTTTTCTGGACTGTCTTCCTTTATACAATGGCATTGCGCAATTTTCGCCTCCAGATGATAAGATGTGAGTTCGTCGCCCGATGCGGCATTCTTCAGAAAATAAAGCCCCTGATGGATGAGTTCTTGATTCCAGCGTTCCTCATCCTGTTGCTCATACAAAATGAAATCACCTTCATTGGTCAGCCTTGCCTCGAAGCGGGAAGAATGGAAACAAATCAGCGCAATGAGCGCATTGGTCTTGGGTGTATTGGTTTTTTCATAAGATGAAAGCATGAGCGCAAGGCGTAACGCTTCAATACAGAGCTCCTTTCGTAAAATTTGATTTTGGGTTTTAGAATAATACCCTTCATTAAATAAGAGGTAAATAATATGGAGTACATTATCGAGGCGTTTCATAATTTCTGCTTCGGAAGGCAGCTCAAGTTCGATTTTTTCTGAACGTAGTTTTTCCTTTGCTCTGAATAGGCGCTTATTGATGGTTTCTTTGTTGGAAAGAAATGCTTCGGCAATTTCTTCTATCCCAAAACCACAGAGGATTCTAAGGGCAAGACCAATTTGTGCCTCACTGGCAATTGCTGGCGTGCAGATGGCAAACAGCATTTTTAATTGGCTGTCTTTAATATTTTCCTGCGAGAAACTAAACTCGTCAAAGCTCTCCGCTTCTGGCTCCCGCTGCCGTACTGCCGGGATGATTTTATCAGTAAATATTTTATTTCTTCTAAACTGGGCCAAGGTCTTTTGTTTTGCAACCGTGTACACCCAAGCTGTAGGATTTGCAGGAACGCCTTTGGTCTGCCAGGATTCTGTGGCAACTAAGAACGTTTCGCTGACGATATCTTCCGCTATTTCGATGTACTGGAGGCCAAAACTCTTACTGATGACAGCGACTATTTTGGTAAATTCTTGCTGGAAAAGCTGTTTTAGAAAATCTGGATCCATAAGTTTAAAATAGGATCGGCTATGTCGGTGTACAGCCGATCCTGTATATTATGATTAGTTGAGCAGTGCACGTATCTCTACACTTCCGTTAAATTCGAGAATAGGACAGCCATGGGCCAATGTTGTGGCTTCGTCAAGATCCTCTGCTGCGACGACAATAAAACCGCCGAGTCTCTCCCGAATTTCCACAAAAGGTCCATCCGTAACGATACCGCCAGGCTTTAATACCTTTCCGGCAGGCTCAAGACGGGAGCCATGATCCTTCAGTTTACCTTGCGTATCGATGTCATGGATCCAGTCGAACCACCTTTTGTTCACAGCTTTTGCTTCTTCTTCTGTCAGTTGACTTTGCTCATTGGCCCCCTGACGAAATAATAAGATGAAATCTTTCATTTTTATGGTTTAATTTATCGTGTAAATATACGTTTCGTATTTATGAGGTTGGCTGTACTTTGTGCTGCCCAACTTTGTAGCTTCCTGCTTGTGTGCGGAAGGAAATATTGATCCTATTGTAGGAATTGATTGCTGTAATGGCCAAGGTCAGGTCAATAAGTTCTTCTTCCGAAAATATTGCAGTTGCTTTAGCATAAACCTCGTCCGATACATCACCATGTGTAATTTTCGTCACGGCTTCGGCCCATTCCAGTGCAGCACGTTCACGTTCGCTATACAGCGGGGCTTCCCGCCAGGCATCCAATAAGAACAATCGTTGTGGTTGATCTCCGGTGGCCAGTAGATCTTTTGAATGCATATCCAGACAATAAGCACAGCCATTGATTTGTGATACACGGAAATAAATAAGATGCAAAAGCTCTTGTTCTATGGAGCACTTGCTCAGATATGCACCTATTCCAAACATCGATTTCATGGCGTTTTGCCCTTTTGCGAAAAAATTAATTCGTTGTTCCATTTTTTTATTGTTTTTAGTGTAACTGATTTACACCACAACAATGCTTGAAGTTAAAGAAATTGGACAGCTTGATCTATAAATTTTATATTTAAATTGTAAGTACCTGTATTATAGTTTTTTAATTTAAGTATTTCTCTAATAAAATTCTAATAATTTTCTAAAAGATTTCTAACGAATCATGGGGGGAGGAATGTGGACCTTTGCAGGCAAAGGAGGATAAAGAGATGAGTGTTTTTGAATTTACCATACGATTATTTGCTGCATTGCTTTTGGGCGCTGCCGTGGGCGTAGAGCGCCAATGGCGCCAGAAAAATGCGGGACTTCGGACGAATACCTTAGTTTCGTTGGGAGCAGCAGCTTTTGTGTTACTTTCCATAGAAATTGGCGGTGATGCTACCGGACGGATCGCTTCTTATGTGGTCAGTGGAATTGGTTTTCTTGGCGCTGGTGTGATTATGAAGGACGGTTTGAATGTGCATGGCCTGAACACGGCAGCGACGATTTGGTGTTCGGCGGCAGTAGGCGCGCTCTCCGGTCTAGGTTTGTATGCCCAAGCATCTGTCGTTGCGCTGGCTATTATTTTTACACACCTGATCTTTCGTCCAATCGGACAAAAAATGGCCTTCTTGACTTTTAATAAATCGGCAGCATCCCAGACCGAATATCTACTGACCATAGGCTGTGGGATAGACATCGAAAATCATATTCGTGTTTTATTGATGCAGATGCTCAGCAGTAACGAAAAGCTATTGTTGTCTTCCCTTTCGAGTGACGATACCCTGGCTACTAACACTGTTGTCATTAGGGCTATTGTTAGAGCCATCGGTCAGCAAGACAGTCTTATCGAACGGATGGCTAGCCGATTGACGATTGAAGAAAGAGTAACAAAAATAAGCTGGGAAATTATTGGTACCGAGTCGGATTTGTAATACAAGTCGGATTTGTAATAAGAATTGGATCGGTAATACGAATTGGGTTTACGGAAATTAACATGAAACGGGCTATAGGGTTATGATTAAAATGAACAATAAAACAACAAGGAATCCATTGCACAATATGATCAGTTCCAATGGAATGAATGTAGGGACTGTGACCAAATTGCAGGGGGTGGCCAGTCAGGATGAAAAACTTGCCTGCGCGATGTTAGAAACGAGCAGAGAAGGGATTACAGATGAAATGGCTGCGGAGCGTCAACAGAAATTTGGTTTAAATGAGGTGAAACATCAAAAGGCCCCAAAGTGGTATGTGCAGCTATTGAAATCTTTTGCTAACCCCTTTATATATATTCTGTTATTGATTGCCACTGTTTCCTTTATTATCGATGTTGGGCTTCCGAAGGTTGGCGAACGGGATTATAAAACAGTTGTTGTGGTGTCCATTATGATTTTGGTCAGTGCACTGCTTCGTTTTGTACAGGAGTATCGAAGTAATGCCGCCGCAGAAAAATTAAAAAGTATGGTGAAAACTACGGCGACAGTATTGCGGAAATTTAAAGGCAAAAGAGAGATTCCTATTGTTGAGCTGGTGCCGGGAGATGTTGTATACCTTTCCGCAGGGGATATGATTCCTGCAGATTGCCGTATTATTCAGAGTAAGGATCTTTTTGTGAGTGAAAGTATGCTGACCGGAGAGGCGGTTCCTGTAGAGAAGAATTATTTGCCGATCCGGGATGCAGGGAATAAATCACCTGTTGAACTTTGTAATATTTGTTTTATGGGGACCAATGTCGTTAGTGGATCGGCGACAGCCCTGATTGTAACGACAGGAAGCTACACCTATTTTGGAAGTATCAGCAAATCGATTACGGGTGAACGTCCCGAAACAAGTTTTGATAAGGGGATAAATAAGGTGAGTTTTTTATTGATCCGTTTTATGCTGGTCATGGTTCCGCTGATCTTCTTGATCAATGGGTTGATGAAAGGGAACTGGACGGAAGCGCTACTGTTTGCCATTGCTGTTGCTGTAGGTTTAACACCCGAAATGCTGCCCATGATTGTCACCGCTAACCTGGCAAAGGGTGCTGTCAATATGAGCAAACGTAAAGTCATCGTCAAGCGGCTAAATTCCATCCAAAATATAGGTGCCATGGATATTCTGTGCACGGATAAAACAGGAACATTGACATTGGACAAGATCGTCATGGAAAAACATCTGAACGTCTACGGTGTCGAAGATGACGAGGTACTCAAATGGGCCTATCTCAATAGTTTTCATCAGACTGGCCTGAAGAATCTGATGGATAAGGCTGTGCTGGAACATGTCGAATTGCACGATTACCTGAAAGTGGAGGATCAATATTTGAAAATTGACGAGATTCCATTTGATTTTCAGCGGCGACGGATGTCTGTGGTCCTCAAACAGCATAATGGCAAACACCTATTGATCTGTAAAGGGGCCGTAGAGGAAATGCTTGAGTTATGTACACATGCTTTTGATCCGGGAGATGACCGTAGCCTGCATGTCGAAAATGACCGTACAGTACCGATGGACGATACGATGCGTAAAATTGTATTGAAAACATCAAAAAAGATGAATGAGGAAGGGCTACGTGTTTTATTGGTTGCTATCCGAGAATTTGAAGGTAGTCACCCGTTGACCTATGCTGTTGCAGATGAAGCGAAAATGACGTTGACCGGATTTATTGGCTTTTTGGATCCGGCCAAACCATCGTCACAGCCTGCGATTGAAGCCTTGCAGAAATTGGGGATTGCGATTAAAGTACTGACTGGAGACAATGAGATTATTACACGCAAAATCTGTCTGGATGTCGGCATTCCGGTGGATCGGATCGTCAATGGAAATGAATTAGATAGCATCACGGACAGCGAGCTAAATCAATGTGTTGATCGGGTGTCGGTATTTGCGAAATTAAGTCCGCTCCAAAAAGTTCGTGTTGTGAAGGCATTAAGGGAAAAGGGGCATACGGTTGGGTTTATGGGCGATGGCATCAATGACGCAGCGGCACTTAAGGAGGCTGATGTCGGTATCAGCGTGGATACGGCTGTCGATATCACCAAGGAAAGCGCAGATATCATTCTTTTGGAAAAGGATCTTATGGTGCTGCGAAAAGGGGTTATTTACGGGCGTAGAACTTTTGGCAATATCATTAAATATATCAAGATGACGGCGAGCAGCAATTTCGGCAATATGTTCAGTATGCTTGGTGCTAGCGCTTTTCTTCCATTTCTTCCAATGCTGCCCGTGCATCTGCTTATTCAGAATCTACTCTATGATATATCGCAGATAGCTATTCCCTGGGACAGTATGGATGAGGAATTTATTGTCGAGCCAAAGAAATGGGACGCTGGCAGTGTCTCTAAGTTTATGTTATTTATTGGTCCCATAAGTTCACTGTTTGATTTTGCCACTTTTGCAGTATTGTTTTTCGTGTTCAAGGCCAATACCGTATCGGATCAAACACTCTTTCAGACTGGTTGGTTTGTGGAGGGATTGCTTTCACAAACATTGATTATCCATATGATAAGAACCAAGAAAATACCCTTTATTCAAAGCTGGGCTGCAGCGCCGGTTGTGGCGTTGACGAGTTTGATGATGATTATCGGTGTTGTTTTGCCGTTTACACCATTTGCTGCTGCTTTAAAAATGGAGGCACTGCCCCTAACTTATTTTCCATGGCTTATCGGCATTTTGATCTGCTATTGTTTAATGACGCAGTGGGTGAAAAATTGGTTTATTCGGAAATTTCATACCTGGTTATAGTTGTAAATTATTGGAGTAAAATGCTGAAATTCATCAACAATAATGTTAATTTTAGGCAAAATACTCCAATGAAACTTATAACATATACCCTTGCTATCTTTGGATTGGGCCTAATGGCTTCCTGTGGATCGGGAACTCAGGACCGACAATCTACTGTTGATACTGCTGCGAATGAAAAGTTTAAATCGTATGAGGACCGCTTTATTCTACAGCTTTGGAAGGAAAATCCGGAATGGGCTACCCAGGTCGGATTCCATCAGTATGATTCCTTGTTGACCATACCTGATGCTGATGCGCAAAAACTACGACTGGAGTTTTCGAAAAGACATTTGGACAGCCTTAAAAATTTTGATCTGAGTACGTTGAATCTTTCTCAGCAAACAGATTATCATCTGATTCAAAACTATCTTGAATCCAATATTTGGGCGATTGAAAAAGAGCGCGCGTATGAGTGGAATCCTTCTTCGTACAATGTTGGTGGGACGATCGCTTTTATGCTTGCCGAGAATTATGCGCCTTTATCGACCAGACTTAAAGCGATATATCATCGGTTGACGAAGATTCCGGCCTACTATGAGGCGGCGAAAGGACAGCTTAAAAATCCGGCCACGGTCTTGACCGATTTGGCCATTCAACAGAATTTGGGTGGTTTATCTGTGTTCGAAAACGATTTACGGGATTCACTTAAAAAATCCGATCTGCCGACATCAGAAAAGGATGCCATCCAGAAGGCTTCACAACAAGCTATTGCGGCGATTAACGGATATGTTCAATTTTTAAAAGTGACACCTAACCCTTCTCCACGAAGTTTTAGACTAGGAAAAGAACTTTATGACAAGAAATTTGATTTCGATATCCAATCGGGTTCAACGGCAGAACAGATTTATCAGGCTGCTCTAGCAAGAAAAAGCTATTTACACAGAGAGATGTATAAAATTAGCAAAGAGCTGTGGCCTAAATATTTTGGAAAATCGTCCTTGCCATCCGATAGTTTGCTTGTCATTCGAAAAATGATCGACACCCTGTCTGTCAAACATGTCAAAGCAGAAGAGTTTCAATCAGCTATCGAAGCACAGATACCGAAGCTGGTTGCATTTGTCAAACAAAAGGATTTATTGTACATCGATGATAGCAAGCCGCTCGTGGTGCGTAAAGAGCCTGCTTATATGGCTGGTGTTGCAGGAGCTTCAATCAGTGCACCTGGTCCATACGATAAAGGCGGAAATACCTATTACAATGTGGGCAGTCTGACCGGTTGGACGAAAGAGGCAACGGAAAGTTACCTTCGGGAGTATAACCATTACATTTTACAGATACTCAATATCCACGAGGCTATTCCAGGCCATTATACCCAATTGGTGTATGCCAACCAATCGCCGAGTCTCATCAAGAGTATTTTAGGAAATGGTGCAATGATTGAGGGCTGGGCTGTCTATACCGAACAAATGATGCTCGAAAATGGTTACGGAGACAATGCTCCAGAAATGTGGTTAATGTGGTACAAATGGCATCTGCGTACTGTTTGCAATGCGATACTCGATTATAGCGTCCATGTGAAAAATATGAGTGAAAAAGACGCCATGCATTTGTTGGTTGATGAAGCGTTTCAACAGCAGGCTGAAGCAGCCGGAAAATGGAAACGTGTGTCGGTGAGCAGCGTGCAGTTGACATCTTACTTTACGGGATATAAAGAAATTTATGATCTTAGGGAAGCTGTGAAGCAAAAAGAAGGAAAACAGTTTAATTTGAAGGCGTTCAATGAAAAATTCCTGAGCTTTGGCAATTCACCGGTGAAGTATATCCGGGAAATGATGTTAAAATAAAAGTAAGAAATGCGATCAATGATAAAGCCACTCCCCTGAGTGGCTTTATTGTTGATCAAAGCTTATTGCTCGATGGCAACATCGGCGGTCACCTTGGCAAATTTGTTTCGATAATCTATTGGTGTAAGGCCAGTAATTTTTCGGAAAATATCTCGAAAGGCTTTTGTATCTGTATAACCTACATCATACATGACCTCAGAGACGTTTTTTCGTGATGCTTCGAAGAACTTTTTTGCAGCTTCGATGCGTACGCGTTGCAGGTATTCAACAGGCGTGTTATTGGTTGCTTCTTTGAATCTCCGTTCAAATGTTCGCCGCCCAATATTGACATGATTGGCCAGTTCTTCGACTGTAATTTTCTCCTCGTACTTCTTCTCGATATAGTCTTGAGCTTGTTGGATATCCAGATCAGCATGATTACGTTGGCCTCTGAATATGGCGAATTGCGATTGATTATCCCGGCTGATATCCAGTGCGAAATATTTGGCTATGAGTACGGCTGTTTCCCTATCGGCATACTTTTCCACTAAATAGAGGATCAGATTCCATAAACTGCTCGCGCCACCACTGCTGTAGATATTTTCATGTTCAGTGATCACGGCACCATCTTCAATTTCAATGTGGGGGTATTTTTCCTTGAACTCTTCGATATGTGCCCAGTGTGTCGAACATTTTTTCCCATCTAAAAGACCGGTCTCAGCGAGCAGGAAAGCACCCACACATAGACTGGCAAGACTAGCCCCTTTGTGGTACAGTTTTGTGAAATAAGGGATCGCTTCGGCATTATCACGTATTCCTTTTTCTATGTTGCCAAAAATAGGCGGTATAATAAGCAGATCTGTTTTCTGAACGTCCTGTAGTAGTCGGTTTGTCTTGATGGTATACTCCCCGCTATTGGCCGGGACGTAAGTCGTTAAACCTACATATTCGACTTCAAAAATAGGCTGTTTTCCAAAGGCCGTTAGAAATTCATTGGCCGTATGAAAGGTTCTGAACGCAGGGGTAATACCTTCGATAGTACCGTATTCGGGAACAAAAACAGAGATTTGCATATCATTTTTGGTTTATGATATAAAGGTACAAATAGTTTTTGTCGTAATCTACCCCTAAAGTTGTCGTCTTTGCAACAGCCGCAATGTTGTGATCCTTTGCATCTTTGTTATATCAATATAAACAATAGAAAAACAATGGAAAGACAGACAAAAATTACAGTTGAAGCCGCGATTAACGCTCCTGTAGAAAAAGTATGGAAACTTTGGAACAATCCTGTGGATATCATGCAATGGAATACGGCAGATCCGAGCTGGCACTGCCCAAGTAGTGAAAATGACCTTCGTGTAGATGGAACTTTTAAAAATAGAATGGAGGCGAAAGACGGAAGCTTTGGGTTTGACTTCGAAGGAACCTACCATACGGTAAATCTATATCGGGAAATTGCTTATACCATGGCTGATGGAAGAACTGTAAACACGTTTTTCTCGGAAACGGAAGGGCAAACTAACGTAACTACAGTATTTGAAGCGGAACAGGAAAATGATCCTGAACTGCAAAAATCGGGTTGGGAGGCTATTCTGAATAACTTCGTAAACTACGTAGAATCTGCGAATTAATATTTCCTGACTTCAAGGTGAATCAGAACTGAAATTATACACTTACACAAACGACTTATACAATGAAAAAGAACAAAATTGCTTTTTGGATAGCAACGGTATTTATAGTTCTCTGGGAAGGACTAATGCCACTTGGAACACTATTATTTGCTCCTCAATATATCAATGCGGGCACAAAACCGTTGGGATACCCCGACTATTTTGCCTATGCATTAATCATCTGTAAGGTGTTGGGCGTTATTGCAATTGCTGTACCACAGGTTCCAGGTAAATTAAAAGAATGGGCTTATGCTGGATTGACATTTAACTTAATATTTGCTTTTATCAGTCATGCCTGTGTTGACAAAAATGCTGCATTTATGGCCATGCCTATTGTGATATTGGCGGTACTCGCTGTTTCTTACGTCTATCAGGGTAGAATAGCCCGCTTGAGCAGCAAAGATATGAGCAACACAGGAACGTATCATCAGACCTCAGTTGTTTAAGGCCTTATTAGATTGGATTGTCCTAAAATAATGCCTAATAGAAAAAGTAAAACAAAAAACCAGCAGTAGTAATTTATTTATAAACGATATAGCTATGAAAACGAATCATGTTTCTTTACATCGAATTATTCAGGCGAGCCCTGAAAAAGTGTTCCGTGCTTTTGCAGACCCGATAGCACATGCCAGCTGGCTTCCTCCTTATGGTTTTCTATGTACCGTACAACACATGGAATTTAAAGTCGGGGGAAGTTTCAAAATGACTTTCACCAATTTTAGTACAGGTCATAGTCATTCCTTCGGTGGTGAGTATCTAGAGATTGAACCAAATGGTTTTATCAAGTACGTGGACCGCTTTGATGACCCTAATTTACCAGGTGAAATGACTACGACTGTTTCTTTGCGTAAAGTGATCTGTGGCACTGAACTTCAGATTGAACAGACGGGAATTCCCGAGATTATTCCCGCGGAGATGTGTTATCTTGGGTGGCAAGAATCTTTGGAAAAAATGAAAAAGCTTGTGGAACCTGAAATACCGGACGCTTAATCAATTTAAATTATGCTAGTTGAGCAGATGGAACGCTTGCAAAGCGGAATATTCATTACATTCTCAGGAAACTGTAGGGCAGCACTTACCTTTTACCAGACTTGTTTCGGGGGCACTTTACATTTCGAGATGTTCGAAGAACCCCTTCAAGGCTATGTTGAAACTCCTGTGGTGAGTGCCGCTCTTATTTCCGAACGCATTGTCATCTATGGCTCCGATCTCGTACACAATGAAGGTCGGAAAGTGGGAAACTATGTAGCTGTATTTGTTCCCTGTCAGGACAATGCTGATCGCGAGGAATTAATCGGAAAACTTACATCCCAAAGGATCAAAAATAAATCTGGTGATACAGCACATAAATTTATTGAGGTAACTGATTTGTTCAATGTACGCTGGGTTTTGGGAATTTAGTTTCCTCTTTCAAATAGTTGCTTTTTCTATTAAAAAAAAGCAAATTGTACTAAAATCAGTGTTATGATCTTTGTAGAAAATGAGTTTGCGCCATTAAAGAAAGTTATTTTGACGGTTTCCGAATTTGGCTTTCCCAAAATGATGAAAATGGATGATCTTCGGTTTTTGTCTTCGACCGCCCTGGAGGAGGATGATACCCATGCAGGAAAGGATTTTGGAGAAGTATATCCGGAGTTGCAGCGGTTATGGGAACAAGAACGCCACAATTTCGCTTTGGTGTTGGAAAAATATGGGGTGGAAGTGTTTCGGCCCCGTCATTTAACAGCATTGGAGAAATGGGCAGGGGGAGAGCATGGTTATTCCAATTTCTTTGTTCGCGATCCATTTTTTACAATTGGACATGCTGTGATTGAAGGATCCATCCGTTTTATGCAGCGACGTAATGAAATATGGCCAATCCGGGATCTGTTGGAACGTGAAGTTTATCAACAGGACTGCCTTTATGTAGCAGCGCCAAGACCAGCAATAGCAGAGCAGGATGATCTTGCGCTATGGCACGGTCCCTTTATCGAGGGCGGGGATATTTTGGTCTATGGAAAGCATGTTTTTGTTGGCAATTCTGGACTTGCTTCGAATAGTCTTGGCATCAAATGGCTTTCTAAATTATTGCATCCTTATGGCTACCAGGTTGAAGAAGTAAAACTTCATCCCAATATACTCCATTTGGACTGTGCACTTGGTATGATCCGGGAGGGGTTGATGATTGTTTGTGAAGAAGCCTTTATCCATGGGATACCCCAAAAATTGAAGGCTTGGGACAAAATCCTGGTGAATTTGGAAGAGGCGAGTTTGCTGGCGACGAATGGTCTGCCCATTAATCCGGAGGTTTATGTGACAGATCCTATTTTTGCCTACTTAGGCGACAAAGTCTCAGCACTGGGTATGCAGGTTGAATACGTTGATTTTCAGGTCAGCCGTAGCTTTGGTGGGTCTTTTCGTTGTAGTACCCAGCCATTATTGCGGAGTTTCCAGTAGACTTCTTCATTCTTTCTGATCCCTATCCAGATTTTTTGGTCCTGCTGGAGACGCACTTTTTCCAATGGATAGTTAACTAGTAAAATGCTGTTGCTTTGTCCATAGTCCTGTCTACAAAGAGTCTTTTATTTTCGTTTGTTTTTAACTTTTACTATATTGATGTAACATATCCTTGTTTTGGTATACTAACATATTATTAACAGTTAAAATAAATTATGAATTTATCAATAGAGACCCTTAGTAAGACCTATTCTAATGGGGTAAAAGCTTTAGATGGCGTAAACTTAGAAATCAAGCCTGGGATGTTTGGTCTACTGGGGCCAAATGGTGCAGGCAAATCTTCTTTAATGCGGACGATTGCGACACTTCAGAAACCCGACAGTGGGCGTATTACTTTTGGTGATATTGAGGTACTCAAAAATCAGCTCGATTTACGGAAAGTTTTGGGTTATTTACCACAGGAATTTGGTGTTTATCCCAATCTGTCGGCATCAGACCTGCTGCAATATTTTGCAAAATTGAAAGGAATTAAATCTAAAGCGGATCGGGATGCCATTATCAATCGTGTTCTTGAGGTAACCAATCTTTGGGACGTGCGCAATAAAAGTGTAAGTGGTTATTCGGGCGGTATGAAGCAACGTTTTGGTATAGCGCAATTGTTGCTGAATGATCCTAAGTTAATCATTGTTGATGAACCGACCGCAGGGCTTGACCCAGCGGAAAGACATCGTTTTTTAAATGTGCTACGCGAGATAGGTACCGATCATACTGTTATTTTTTCCACGCATATCGTGGATGATGTGCGTGAACTCTGCCATGAGTTGGCCATTCTGAATGGGGGAAAGATTCTTTTGAGGGGCACTCCTAAAGAATCCATCGACCAATTGGAAGGTAAAATCTGGGTACGTATCATCAGTCGGGATCAATTGGATGAGTATACACAAAAATATAACGTTATTTCAACCAATTACAATCAGGACAACACGCTCAATATTCGGGTGTACAGCGATGAGCGTCCTGATGAATCATTTGTGAACGCTCAAGGCCAATTGGAGGATGTCTATTTTGTGGCGCTAAAAAATGATCAACGCCATGTTTAGAGCCATTTTTAATTTTGAGTTTGCGCGTTGGTTTAAGAGTTCGGCCGTCTACATCTATATGGCACTCTTCTTTGCGCTTTCGTTGTTCATTATGCTGTCTTCACTCGGTATTTTTGACGGTATAACGGCAACGACTTCGTCCAATACCATGATGAATTCTCCTTGGGCAATTAACGGCATGGTCAACGGTATGTCGACTATTATCTATTTTTTGATACCGTCCATCGTTGGAGCCTGCGTCTACCGGGATTTTCAATATCAGGTGCATACGATACTTTTCAGTTACCCTTTCTCAAAAACGGATTATCTACTCGGTAAATTCTTTGGATCGGTGGCTGTTGTATTGGTTATTGTATTTGCTTCAACCCTGGGGATTATCGTTGCACAATTTGTACCAGGCATCAATCAATCCCTTTTGGGGCCAATTCAGGTTGGGGCTTATTTACAAACCTATCTTGTGCAGGTTATCCCTAATCTCATTATTTTTAGTGCAATTATCTTTGTGCTGGTAACATTGACACGAAACGTATACGTTGGTTTTGTTGCGGTGCTGATTCTTATTATTCTTCAGGTGCTGGTTCAGAATCTGGCAAACAACATGGACAACCGTTTCGTAGGGGCATTGATCGATCCTTTTGGGGATAGTGCCATCTCGTATTATACACAATACTGGTCTCCTGAAGAGAAGAATGTAAACAACCTGCCATTTACTGGAGCTGTTATTTATAACCGGTTAATATGGCTTGCGGTCGCAGCCCTATTCATTGGCGGGTTTTATGTGTTGTTTTCTTTTTCACAACATTCGATTTCCTTTAAATCGTCGAAAAAAGGAGCCCGTTTAACCAAAAATAACTTTGATAGTGTCTTCAAAATCAATCTACCAAAAGTAAATTATGATTTTTCGACATTTCATTATTTAAGAACAATGTGGATGATGGCACGGTATGACTACCAATATATTGTCAAAAATCCGGTGTTTTTAATATTGACTTTGGTAGGGGTATTGTTCATTATCTTAATGGCAAGTACCATTGGTTCGATATTCGGAACGTCGACCTATCCCGTGACCTGGAAAATGCTGATGATCCCGGGGACTACATTTAAATTTTTCCTGCTGATCCTCACTTTTCTTTTTACGGGACTTCTTGTGCATCGTGGAAGTATTACTCGGATGGGAGGACTACTGGATACCACAGCGGTACCCAACTGGGCTTTTATGGGATCGAAGGTTCTCGCAATTCTTTTGATGCAATTAACCTTGCTGGCCGTTGTGATTGTGACCTGCATGGGCTTCCAAATATACTATCGTTATTATAATTTTGAAATCGGACAATATGTGATGCACCTGATGGTATACGGTATGCTGTCAAACTTGGTGTGGCTCTTCATTTCGCTTTTTGTCCATACGCTTTTCAAGAATTACCTGGCTGGATTTTTTGTGTTGTTGACACTTTTTATTGGATTACCTTTTTTATCTATGGTGGGTGTAGAACAAGAGATCTATCAATTTAATCAGGGACCGGATCTCGATTACTCGGATATGGATGGATTTGGTTACGTTCTACCGTTTTTAACCTATCGGGTTTATTGGCTACTTTTTGCAGTGTTCTTTGCTGTTATAGCCCTGTTGTTGTGGCGGAGAGGTAGTTTTTCAGGAATTGGCGAGCGTTGGCGTATTTTTAAGGCGAACTTGGGGCCGGTAACCACGGCGATACTCATTTTTGCCTTTGTGGGCTTTATCGGCATCGGTGCTGCAATCTATTACGAAAATCATGTTAAAAATCCCTATTATACCAGTTTAGATCATGAAAAACAGGCTGTGGAATGGGAGAAGAAATATAAAAAGTACCAATACAGGCCGCAGCCCCGTGTCGTGGATGTCAAGTTTAATTTAGATATTTTTCCCGATAAGCGTAGTTTTAAAGCGAATGCGGCCTATGTGCTAAAAAACAAGACGAATACGCCTATAGATTCCATTTTCGTCAATTATAATGATTACGATTATACCTTTTCTTTAAGTGTGCCGAATAAATTGATATCGGCCGACGATAAATATAATTTCAATATTTATAAACTCGAAAAGCCTATGGCTCCGGGCGATTCTATTGTATTGAAATTTAGCACGGCTAGTCCGGCCAACACCTGGATAAATGAAAAGTCTCCTGTGAAGGGCAATGGCACTTTTATCAACAATATGCTTTTTCCGAATATAGGCTATCTTGACCGTGGCGAGCTGGTAGATAATGATATTCGAAAGAAATACGGACTGCCACACCGGGATAGAATGGCTCCACAGACTGACAAAAGGGCCCTTCAGAATAACTATATATCTAATGATGCCGATTGGATCCGTTTTGAAGCTACGGTTAGCACAGCCAAAAATCAGTTGGCTATTGCTCCAGGCTATCTCACAAAAGAATGGGAAAAAGATGGTCGTAAGTACTATCAGTATAAGATGGATTCAGAAATCCTGAACTTTTTTGCTTTTAATTCTGCCGAATATGAAGTCAAAAAAGATAAGTGGAACGGGGTTAATTTAGAGATCTATTACCATAAGGGGCATACCTATAACCTGGATCGCATGATGGCTTCCAGTAAAGCTTCTTTGGCTTACTATACGAAAGAATATAGTGCTTACCCGCATCGACAATTACGTATTATTGAATTTCCGCGCACAGCAGGAACTTTCGCACAGTCCTTTGCCAATACTATTCCTTTTTCCGAAGCGATCGGCTTTATTGCTGATGTCAATGAGAAAAAGGAAGATGCAGTCGATTATTCCTACGCGGTAACAGCCCATGAAATTGCACATCAGTGGTGGGCACATCAAGTGGTAGGAGCCAATGTGCAGGGAGCGACATTGATGTCCGAAAGTATGTCGGAATATTCATCGCTAAAGGTTTTGGAAAGAAGATATGGGAAAGGGCAGATGCGTAAGTTTCTCAAAGATGCGCTCGATGGCTATTTACAAGGGCGAAGTGCCGAAAAACTCGGTGAAAAGCCGTTGATGTATAATGAAAATCAAATGTATATTCATTACCAAAAGGGATCCTTGGTACTGTATGCCTTGAGCGATTATCTGGGCGAGGATCTTTTTAACCGGACAGCTCAATCTTATTTACAACGTGCAGCGTTTCAAAACCCACCGTATACAACGTCGTCGGAGTTTGTGGATAGTTTTAGACAGGCGACTCCAGATTCCTTACGTTACCTGATTAAAGATATGTTTGAAACGATCACCCTATATAACAACAAAATAGAAAAAGTAAGTTCTAAGAAACTTAAGAATGGTAAATATCAGGTTGATATCCAATTTGAAGTTTCTAAATACCGCGTAGATGGCAATGGGAAAAAGAGTTACAATGACGAAGGTGGACAGCCACTGTCCTTTAAGAAATCAGATCGTGTGACCCTGAAATCATTGCCATTGGCAGACTATATTGAAGTCGGCGTTTTCTCGGATAAGAAAAGCAAAGACGGTAATAAACGTCAGGAGCTTTATCTAAAAAAGCATAAAATCGATCGAATCAACAATACGATGACGCTAGTTGTTGATCAAAAACCTGAACAGGTCGGCATAGACCCTTACAATAAATTGATCGATATTGAATCGGACGATAATCGAAAGGAAATATAAAAAGGGTAGTTATAAAAAAATCCTCATCGCATGATGAGGATTTTTTGTGCTCCCACCTGGGCTCGAACCAGGGACCAAAAGATTATGAGTCTTCTACTCTAACCGACTGAGCTATAGGAGCAGGTCGTTTGTTTTGTCAATTTAAACAGCTGTTGTGCCGTTTTGACGATGCAATTATCGATATTTGTATCGATATTTCAAAATAATTCAATGGAAAAAATTAAAAATATTGTTCTTGATTATGGGAATGTGATCTTTATGATCGACTTTGTAAAATTGAAAGATGCTTTTACTCAGTTAGGTATAGAAAATGTGGATGCCGTATTTGGACATCATGGTCAAAGTGCACTTTTTGATAATTTTGATAAAGGGAAAATTGATTCTACGCAATTCCGTGAGGGGATAAGAGCATTAACCCAAAATCCAGCCCTGACGGACGAACAGATTGATACGGCCTGGAACAGTTTGCTGCTTGGTGTACCACAAGGTAACCATGAGATTCTAGTTCAGTTGAAAGATCGATACCGAACATTTTTGTTAAGTAACAATAATGCAATTCATTATGCCTATTGTATGAATGATATTCATCAAAAATATGGTGTTGCCGACAATGAAGGTTTTTTTGAAAAGACCTACTATTCCCATTTAGTGGGGATGCGCAAACCGGATGCGGAAATATTTGAATTGGTCATGCAAGAACAACAATTGGATCCGGCGGAGACTTTATTTATTGATGATAGTCCGCAACATCTGGCGACAGCAAAACAATTGGGTTGGCATACAGCATTGTGTACTAGGGAGAAACCCTTAAAAGTTTTGTTGGAAGAATACGGATTGTTATAAAAAAATAATTTTGTTTTCCTTTTTAAAAAGAAATAGCTTACCTTTGTCCCACTTTAAATTTAAAAGCGGCGAAAGGAGGTATATATAACGCATGATTATCGTAAATGTAAAAGAAGGAGAATCTTTAGATAGAGCATTGAAACGTTTCAAAAAGAAATTCGAAAAAACTGGAGTTTTAAGAGAATTGCGTTCACGTCAAGCTTACGAAAAGAGATCTGTAACTCGTCGCATTCAAGTGAAAAAAGCGATTTACAAACAATCTTTGAATCAAGATGTAGCTAACTAATTGATTCGCTGAGAATTTTAAAATATAAAGGGAAAAGCCTAGCTTTTCCCTTTTTTTTGTGCTTTTAAGTTTGTAATTTAAGCTATATAGCGAGGGAAAATATGTTGGAAAAGGAGTTTATTCGGTTTTTGCAGATTGAAAAAAGGTATTCAGAACATACGGTTATTGCCTATAAGCATGAGCTGGAGATGTTCCAGTCTTTTTTGAATCGTGAGGGGCTGACTGTGCAGGATATCGTATACCGTGATTTGCGTCATTATTTTGCGCAAATGGTAGAGTCCGGAAAAAATGCAAGTTCAGTCAACCGGAGTATGTCTTCAATGCGAACTTATTTTAAATTTTTGCAAAGAGAAGAGTGTATTGCGAAAAATCCCATGACGCTTATTAAAGCGTTAAAAACTGCTAAAAAATTACCGGTTGTTGTTGAAAAGGAAAAGCTGGTCCGTTTGTTGGATCAGATGGGGCAGGAGCAGGATGGGTTTGAATCCTGCCGCGATTATATGGTGATGGAATTGTTGTTCGGTACCGGGATTCGGTTGGCAGAATTGTTGAAAATTAAGGAGCAGGATATAGATTTTTTTAATAAAAATATTCTTATATTAGGTAAAAGGAACAAAGAACGCTTGGTTCCGATCAATAATCTTTTATTGAAAGAATTGAAAAACTATTTGCAACAAAAGGCGACGCAATTTGTTGATACTAATAACAGCTTACTAATCGTTACGAAAGAAGGAAAGCCAGCATATGCCAAGCTGATCTATGCTATTGTACATCGGCAATTGACGCTGATTTCGACTCAAGGTAAGAGAAGTCCTCATATTTTGAGACATACTTTCGCAACAGCCCTATTGGATAATGGGGCGGATTTAAATGCAATTAAGGAGCTGCTGGGGCACGCGGGGCTTGCGGCAACGCAAGTGTACACGCATAACTCAGCAGAACGACTGAAGTCTATTTATAAACAAGCTCATCCAAAAGCTTAAAAAAAGGAGGAAAAATGAACATTACTGTGCAATCCATTCGATTTACTGCTGATCAAAAGCTAATCGAGTTTATCAAAAAGAAAACAGGAAAATTGGAGCAGTTTTTGGATTCCATTATTGGTGGCGAATGCTACCTGCGATTGGAAAATGTCGATGATGAGGCAAATAAAATTTCAGAAATTAAATTAAATATCCCGGGAAGCCAGCTTTTTGCGAAAGGGCAAGCGAAAAGCTTTGAGGAGGCGACAGATATTGCTGTAGAATCCTTGCGTAGACAGATTAACAAACATAAAACAAAAACGAAAAATACAGTGATCAATGGGCGTAATGAAGTACTTGCGCTAGAGGAAGAAGAGGAAGAAGAATACGATTAATAACGATCAAAACATAGGAATACATACAGGAGGTCAGTAGTAACTGGCCTCCTTTTTTTTGTTGTTATAGTCAGAAAAAAGCGTCAGTTGGTTTTCATAATTTGCTGCAGGAAATCATGGAGGCTTTATTACCATGAGCGGTTGAAAGGCTTATTTATATTAAATCAAAATAATCTTCTGTTTTACTTGGATTGATTATAAATAATATTTATTTTTGATCGATTTAAATGATAAGGGAAATAGAAATGTCAAAATTGGTTTGTCCGTTAGCACATGTTGAGGAAGTGTTTTCAACTATAGCAGGTACAGTTTATCAATGTAGCCGCAAAAATTGTTTCTGGTTGGAATATAATAATGAAACAACGTCTTTCTCGGTATCGGATTTTTTGAAATTTAAGAAACGTATCGATGGGATTGATGTTGAGCATATGCTTCATGATACAACACGCTCATCTGATTTTGAAATCATTATGCCTTTTCGTACAGAAAGATGTTTCATCTTAACTGTAGCGGATGTGCTCCAGTTGCGCGAATTATTAGATGGCGCTAAATTTATGATGGAATTGAATAGCGTTGTCAGAACTTGTTTGCAGGTTTCGCCATTTGCGGTTTTCGCTTAGGTAGTATATATAAACGAATTTAAAAAGCGGTGTACGTCTATGATGTATACCGCTTTTTGTTTTGTGGTGACCTTATTTAATTTTAATTTAAATAAGTCTCAATGGACTACCTTTTGTTTTTTCGTTGGCATTCCTGATTTTAAGTCCTTTCTGCCACTTATTGTTTTATTTGATGGCTTATTGAAAGTATCAATATCACGTATTTGTAATTGTATTGATTCTAAACAAGTTGTGGTTTGTTTGTCTAATTTAGACTGAATTTGTATTACATATTCTTGATACACATTTTGAATATCTGCTGTATCTTTGTGATGTAGTCAGGTGATCATGTGTTTCACTTGTTCATGTTTTAGAAATTAAACTTAAGGTAAATATGAAAGATTTATTGAAATTAAAATCTTCTTTGAAAGAAGAGATCGAAAATATATTGAATGCACAGATTAAAGTTGAAGCTCATTCTTCAGCATTATATTTGGCAATGTCTTCATGGTGTGATGATCAGGGTTTGGAAAATGCTTCCGAGTTTTTTGCGAAACAATCCAACGAAGAACGCGAGCACATGTTGAAGCTTTTCAATTATATTAACAACCGCGGTGGTCGTGCAATTTCTCCGGAAGTTACAGGTATTCCTCAAGATTTTGAATCATTCCGTGGTGTATTTGAGCAAACATTGGAACAAGAGATGTTTGTTACTGAACAATTCAATAATATTGCGGATAGATGTGCGAAGGAAAAAGACTACGTAACTTTTAACTTTGTTCAATGGTTCTTGGAAGAGCAAGTGGAGGAGGAGTTTGTTGCAAGACGTATTCTTGAATTATTCGATGTAATCGGTGAAGATGGTACTGGCCGTTGGGAAATTGATAAGCACCTCGTTAAGGTTACCTTTGCGGGTGAATAATAAATTGTAAAAAATAGTGTAAGAAACGAGCTGTTGAGAAAACAGCTCGTTTTTTTTATATACAAAATCACAACTTTTTACGTTAATAGCTTAAGAATTCTTATATTGAATTGTATTATTGCAAAGTCTATTTGATGGAACTAAAGGACGGGAATATTATCCGGTTAGTACTTTTTTTAGCTATAACGAACTTGTTTTTTTTACCCAAAACCACTTTAGGGCAGGTGTCAAAAAAAGAGGTTTATGGCATTGTTGTCGATACAGCTGGAAGGCCCCTAAATGGTGTAAGTGTTCACCTGACGAGTTCCCGCGATACCTTGTTCTCATCAACTTCCGCAACAGGTTATTTTCATTTTAATCGTGTACTGGGTAATGATATTCGTATTAGCTGTAGCCAGCTGGGCCTTAGTATCTTGGAACGTAGTTATCCCTTGTACAATAGCACGACAGCTAAATTGGATGTTGGAAAATTGACCATGTTTCCCCATGTATCCCTTTTAAAAGAAGTTGTTGTACTAAAATATAAACCCATTGTCTATAAGCAGGATACTGTTCAATTTAATCTGGATGCTTTTCAATTTGATCGTCGGGCACTCTTAGAAGAGGCTCTTAAGGCATTACCCAATATTCAGGTCTCGCGGGATGGTTCTGTCTACGCCTTCGGTAAGCCCATATCCTCTGTTAAGGTGGATGGTAAAAAATTCTTTGGTGGCGATGTGCTCACCGCCACACGCAATCTTCCTGCAGATTTTGTGAAAAGCGTTCAAGTTATTGATTTTTATGGTGACGAGGCGACGGCAAAAGGAATTAAAAGTGCTGAATCCGAAAAAGTTCTGAATATTGTGCTCAAAGATGATAAGAAGAAAATTACTTTTGGTCAAGCTACGCTTGGCGGTGGTTCGGTAGATCGTTACTTGGGGAGTGCTGGACTGAATCGTTTCAATGACGGTAAAGAGTACTCTGTTATCGCCTCGGTCAATAATACCAATACCAACCTTTTTTCTTTCGGTTCGCCCAATGGCGGGGAACGGGAGCGGGAAATGGGCGAGCTAGCGGATTTTGCGGACCCGACAGACGGCGTCAATAAAATCGGCTCTGTAGGTGGTAGTTTCTCTAGTCCGCTTTCTAAAACGGTAACAGCAAGCGGAAAATATAGCTTTACGCAACGTAATAATTATATCCAGGGAAATTCCTTATTACAATCGATATATGGGTATGGCAAAGCCGCGAATAATCTGATTAGTAATTTTGAAGATTACAAAATAAAATCAATCGATCGTATCCATAAAATGGACTGGGATTTTGATATGAAGCTGTCGCCCAAAGATCAGCTTAAAATATCGCCCAAACTATCTTGGACCAATTCGACCAGCAATACGTTAAAAGATAGAAGGATCCAAAATAATCGGTTAAGTAGTACGGGGAACTACGGCGCGGCCAATAGTACAGAAAGCCCTGCTGCGGCTTTAGATCTTTTTTACGTGCGAAGTTTTACTAAACCGGGGCGGAAAGTACTTTATACTTTGCATACGGATTTTAATTCCTTGGATAAAGATGAGGAAGTGCGCGATTTTAATAGAGCGATCGACAGCAGCTTGAACGTGCCAAAAATAACGGAAACTTACCTGAATCAAATGGTCCGTTCCAGCAATGAGAATAAAAATATCCAAAGTCGCTTGTCGTTGGTGGAGCCCGTTGATTTAGGTGGTACCTTGGAGATCAATTACGATTTCGATTATACCAAAATTGATGCCCGTCGCTCTACTTTTGACAATAACAATAATTTTAACAACGGGCCCATACTGGTGGATTCACTTAGTTTGAAGTACGACTATTCTTTCGCAAGCAATAAAGTCGGCATGATTTACCGCCAAGACTTAAGCGAAAAAGTAAAGGTAAACTTCGGTTTTGCAGTTCAGCCGTCCGAATTAACGGGAAGTTCAACAGATAAACTGATAAAAACCTCCTATTCAAATGTTAATCTCGTGCCCTCTGCTGGATTGAAATGGAAGTTTACCAAAGAAGAGGATCTTTCTATGGACTATTATGGACGTAATAACCAGCCTAGTTTCTATCAGATACAGCCGGTGGTGGACAATACCAACACACAGAATATCGTGGTCGGAAATAAGGATTTGAAATCTGAATTTGCACATAGTATTGTTTCAAAGTATCGCAAATCCATCACGCGGAGGGGACAATATCTGGAAGCCAGTCTTGCTTTTAACTTAGTAAATGATAAGATTGTAGCCAACCGGACAATTGAACCTAATTCAACGATACAGAAAACGACTTATCGCAATACAGAAGGCTACTATGATATTAAGAGCTATTATTTGTTTACAGCTTCTTTATTGTCGGATAATTTGCAGATGAGCTTAAATGGCAATGCAGATTATTACAACAATATTTCGTACGTCAATGATAAAAAGAGCTTTGGTGGACACTTTTTGTTTACACAAGCCCTTCAATTCCGCTATACCTGGAGTGATATTTTTGAAGCGGAATTAAATGGCAACTATTCGTTGAACAGGGCCACATTTGACTGGCCTGTACAAGATAATATCACGGCGCATTCTGGAATCGTTGGTTTGGGATCTAAAGCTTATTTGGGCAAACATTTTACCATGGGACTTGAACTTTCTCAAAAATTTAATGCGGGTTATTCGAGCTCATGGAACAATATTAATCCAACGATAATCAACGCCTATATGGAATATACTTTTGGAAGGAATAACTTGGGTATGTTGAGATTTCAGGGATTCGATCTAATGAATCAGAATACTGGAATTTCACGTGCCGTGGTGGGAAATGATATTTTAGACGTTCGAAACAATCGTTTGGCTCGTTATTTTATGCTTTCGCTCAATATAAGATTACAGAAATATCCCAAAAAATCATGATGAAAGCTGTCATTATTACTGAACCGGGCGGACCCGAAGTTTTGGAAGTCCGCGATGTGGAGATGCCGCAGATCGGTGAACTGGAAGTTTTAGTAGAAGTAAAGGCTGCAGGTGTAAATAGACCAGATGTTTTTCAGCGTAAAGGGAACTATCCGGCACCTGCCGGGGTGGATGCGCGGATACCTGGATTAGAAATAGCAGGGGTTATTGTCGCAAAGGGAACCGGGGTCGCTGACTGGAACATTGGTGATCGTGTATGTGCACTCGTAGCGGGTGGAGGTTATGCAAACTATGCTAAGGTCTATCAGGGACATTGTTTGCCTATTCCCGATCATTTAGATTTTGCGGAAGCAGCCTCGCTGCCTGAGACCGTATTTACAGTATGGGACAATGTCTTTCGAAGAGGGAATTTGCAGACCGGCGATCATTTTTTGGTACACGGTGGTGCTGGTGGGATTGGCAGTACGGCAATTCAGTTAGCGGCCTTGTTTGGTGCAGCAGTATATACGACAGTCAGCTCATCTGAAAAGGCTAGCTTTTGTAAATCATTGGGAGCAACCAAAACAATAAATTATAAAACGGAGGATTTTCTGGAGGCGCTGAAGCCTTTGGGGGTTGATGTTATTTTAGACAGTATTGGTGGTTCATATTTTGAGAAAAATATCAACCTTTTGAACCCCGATGGACGTTTGGTTTATATTAATGCGATGGAAAGCGCAATAGTCGAGTTAAACTTGCTCAAATTAATGCAGAAACGGATTGTTTTAACGGGAAGTACATTACGGGCGAGAGACCGTGAATTTAAGCAAGTGCTACGGGATGATATCTGGTCTCAGGTATGGCCGAAACTTAGCGCTGGCGATTTCAAACCGACCTTATACCAGGTGCTTCCTTTTGCCGAGGCTGCGGAAGCCCATCGATTGATGGAAGATTCAAGCTTATTGGGTAAAATCGTCTTAAGTTTTTGATCGCTGAAAGCTGAGCGGCGTGGTGCCGGTTACATTTTTGAAGTATTTATGGAAGCTTGAAAAGTTTTGAAAACCTGATTCAAAGCAGATCTGCTTCACCGTCTGTTTGTTTTCTATTAATAAATTGCAAGCGGTTTTCACGCGCATTTCGATCAGAAATTGAAAGAGCGTTTTTCCGATCTGTGATTTGAAATAACGGCAGAAGGAATTTGGGGTCATTCCCGTGAGAGAGGCAAGTTCTTGCAGGCGTATCTGGTCGCGATAATTTTCACCGATATATTGCATGGCAACCTGCATACGGTTGGCATCCTGATCTTGCAGCTGGATGGTAAAAGTGGGGCTCGTTAACAGATCATGTTGTTCTTCGGCCGAAATATACTGTAATATTTCTAATAAATGAATAATACGTGGGGTACCTGTTGCTGCCAAGATAGCGTCAATTAATTGCGCAGTTTTTAGTCGGCTGCACTCCAATAATGAAATGCCTCTTTTGGAGACGCGAATAAGGTCTTTGATGGATTTATTTTCAGGTAAATTAATAAAATCATTTCCCCAAAAGTTCTCTTTAAAATGAAGCACACGAATATCTGCGCTTTCTGCTTCTTCCTCTTGAAGATAAATTTCGTCAAATAACCAATAATGAGGTAGGTTTGAACCCACAAGGGTGATATCGCCCGATTCAAAGCGCCGGACACTATCGCCAATAAATTGGGTGCCTGAGCCTTTGGCGAAATAAATTAATTCCAGTTCTTCGTGGTAATGCCAAAGATTATGGTACTGAGGTGTATTGTCTCTACGCGCGTTGAACGAATGCTCAAGATTGCTGTTTAAATGAAGCAGCTGTGCTTTCATAATTATGAAATATATGCAGTAAAGTTACATAATTCAGTTTAGCTATGGTAATATAGCTTAATAATTTGATAATATACTTGAATATTGTCTAGCATTTTTAAGCTTATTTTACATTAAATAACTACTTATAACCATTTGAAAAATATGACGAATAAAAAGAGTTACGCATTTGCCTTGATTTTGGTGACATCCTTGTTCTTTTTCTGGGGATTTATTCATAACCTTGATCCGATCTTAATTCCGCATTTGAGGAATGCGTTTAGTTTATCCCATTTCCAGGCTTCCTTAGTCGATTCGGCTGTATTTATCGCTTATTTTGTGATGGCGATTCCTGCTGGAATTATCATGAAAAAATATGGCTATAAAGCGGGTATTTTGATTGGATTGATCTTTTTTGCCATTGGCTGTTTTCTTTTTGTACCTGCGGCCAATACGATAAGTTATGTTTTCTTTTTGGGGGCATTGTTCGTTGTAGCCTGTGGTCTTACCATTCTGGAAACCGCTGCAAATCCGTATGTAGCGATTTTGGGAGATCCAGCTTCTTCGGCGCAACGGCTTAATTTTGCGCAGTCCTTTAATGGACTAGCAGCCTTTGTTGCTCCGATTTTTGGTGGAAAATTTATTTTATCCCATGAACCCAAATCACAGGAAGAACTGGCGCAAATGGCTGAGCAGGCAAAGATGGCGTATATTCAGTCGGAAACAGCTGCTGTGAAATTGCCTTATGTAGTATTGGGAATATTGATTTTATTGATCGCTGCCTTGTTTTTCTTTACCAAATTACCTGATATCAAAGATGCCGAGGAAGAAGGTAGAGCTGGTTTTTTCCACGCGTTGCGTCATAAAAATGTGCGTTGGGCCGTGGTGGCTCAATTTTTCTATGTGGGAGCGCAAGTCTGTATTTTAAGCTTCCTGGTATTGTATGCAACAGAAGCTGCGGGCATATCGGGTAAGGATGGGGCCGATTATGCTGGGTTTGCGGGATTGGCTTTTATGTTGGGCCGGTTTATCGGTACATTTTTTATGCGTTTTGTATCAGCATCCCAGCTTCTGATCATCTATTCCGCTATAGCGATCGTTCTATCCCTATTTGTCATCTTCGGATCAGGTATTCAGACCTTGTATGCATTGATCGGTATTGCATTCTTTATGTCTATTATGTTTCCGACGATATTCGCGTTTGGTGTACAAGGTATCGGTGCCGATACCAAATCTGCTTCCAGTTTGATCGTCATGTCTATTGTTGGTGGTGCTTTGTTACCTCCAATTTTGGGCTTTATCTCGGATAAAACAGGACATTTCCAGTATGGCTATTTTGTGCCATTGGTTTGTTTTATTGTTGTCTTATTGTTTGCTTTCCAAAATAGAAATGTCAATATTGCGGAAACCGAAAATCTTAAATCACATTAATTAGTTAGTAATGAAAAGATATGTCATGGCTTTAGATCTTGTGGACGATCCACAATTGATCAAGGAATATGAGGATTACCACCGTGAGGTTTGGCCGGAAATAAAACGTTCGATTCTGGATGCAGGTATTCTGCAGATGGAGATCTATCGTTTTGAAAATAGATTGTTTATGAACATGGAGGTGGGTGAAGACTTTTCATTTGAGAAAAAATCGGCTATGGATGCTGCCAATGAAAAAGTACAGGAATGGGAACAGCTGATGTGGAAATACCAGGCGGCCATTCCGGGGGCAAAGCCGGGAGAGAAATGGGTAATGATGACAAAAATATTTGAATTAGTATAATTATGGCTATACAGCGCTATTTACAGATCCATCCAATGGATAATGTCCTTGTTGCATTACAGGACTTGGCTGCGGGAACAACGATTGTTTTTGAAGGTAAGGAATTTACATTAAAGCAAGCTGTTGCTGCCAAACATAAATTCACCATCCAGCCAATGGAACAAGATACGGAGATATTGATGTATGGTGTTCTGGTAGGAAAATTGAATACTCCCCTAGCTGAAGGGGAACTCATTACCACTGAAAACTTGCGCCATGCGTCGGAAGATTTTAAAATGGGCAATCGCAAGACAGCCTGGACAAGACCTGATGTTTCTGCATTTAAAGATAAAACGTTCAATGGATTCCACCGTTCAAATGGGACTGTTGGAACGGCCAATTACTGGTTGGTTATTCCATTGGTTTTTTGCGAAAATAGAAATGTATTGACCCTGAAGGCTGCTTTTGAAGAAAAGTTGGGCTATAAAGTAAAAGCCAATAATTACGTGTCTGAGGTAGAAGATCTCATTAGCTTATATAAGTCTGGTGCTGATGTAAATGCGATTCTTAGTCAGGATCTACTTGCTAATTCGACTTCCAGTGAGCAGGAACGCCTGTTCAAAAATGTCGATGGAATCAAGTTTTTAAACCATGAAATGGGCTGCGGCGGAACCCGCATGGATTCGGATGCCTTATGTGGCCTTTTGGCTGGTTATATCACCCATCCGAATGTGGCGGGGGCAACGGTATTGAGTTTAGGATGTCAGCATGCGCAGGCTTCCATTCTGAAAGCTGAAATTGAAAAGCGAAGTCCAGGTTTTGATCGCCCACTGTATATTTTCGAACAACAGAAAGAAGGAACTGAAAAAGAGCTTATGCAAAAGGCGATTAAAGCAACTTTTGCAGGGATGATGCAAGCGGATAAAAATGAGCGCAAACCAGCCTCATTGGACAAATTGTGTATAGGTCTGGAATGTGGTGGTTCAGACGGATTTTCGGGCATCTCGGCCAATCCGGCGCTCGGATTTGTATCAGATATTTTGGTGACTTTAGGCGGATCGGTGATTCTGGCGGAGTTTCCTGAATTATGCGGCGTGGAACAGGAGTTGAGTGATCGTTGTATCGATGAGCCAACGGCGGAGCGTTTTATGTCGCTGATGCGTACTTACAACGCAAAAGCTGAAGCTGATGGTTCGGGATTCTATATGAATCCTTCTCCGGGCAATATTCGTGATGGTTTAATTACTGACGCAATTAAGTCTGCTGGGGCTGCCAAAAAAGGAGGAACATCACCTGTTGCAGCAGTGATTGATTATCCTGAATTGGCCAACGGTCCGGGGTTAAACTTATTATGTACGCCTGGTAATGATGTGGAAAGTACAACTGCAGAAGTGGCAGCAGGTGCTAATATTGTCTTGTTTACTACGGGGCTGGGTACCCCTACAGGTAACCCGATTGCACCTGTTGTGAAACTATCAACAAATACCAAGACTTTTGAGAAAATGCCCGATATCCTGGATTTGAACTGTGGTACCATTATCGAAGGTACAGAGACTATTGAGGAAGCCGCACACCGTATTTTGGATTATGTAATAGAGGTTGCTTCTGGTGAAGTGAAACCGAAGGCGGTGTTGTTGGGGCAAGACGATTTCATACCATGGCGTAGAGGTGTTTCTTTGTAGTTGGGTATAATGAGTTTATTGAAAATCCATGACAACTAATCATTTACATATGAAACTTAAACATGTAATCTGTGGTTTAGCCTTGCTGATGGGATCAGTATCCGCGAGCTATAGCCAGCAACATTATCAACCGAGTCCCGAAAATCTGAAAAATAGGGAGTGGTTTGAACAATCTCGGTTTGGTGTTTTTATCCATTGGGGGGTATATAGTGTGCTGGGGGATGGTGAGTGGGTCATGAACAACCAGAATATCAGTTTGGATGAATATGCATTGCTGCCTAAATTTTTCAATCCAATTTCCTTTAATGCGAAAGAATGGGCGAAGTTATTTAAACAGGCAGGGGCAAAGTATATCACCTTTACGACCAGACATCATGATGGATTTTCGATGTGGAACAGCCAGGTTTCGGACTATAATGTGGTGAAGAAATCTCCCTTCAAACGCGATATTGTGAAAGAGTTGGTGGAAGCTTGCCGTGCCGAAGGGATAAAAGTGATGTTCTACTATTCGCTTTTAGACTGGCACCGGGATGATTATCTGCCTGTTGGTAAAACGGGTGGTGGCATTGCGGGGCGCGATTCAACGAAAGGGGATTGGAATCATTATGTCCAGTTTATGAAAAGCCAATTAACGGAGCTGTTGAGCAACTACGGTGAGATCGATGGGATCTGGTTTGATGGTCATTGGGACAAGCCCAATGAAGATTGGCATTTCAAAGAAATCTATGAATTGATTCATAAGTTACAGCCACAGTGCTTGGTGGGTAACAACCACCATCTGGCGCCATTTGAAGGGGAAGATTTTCAGATGTTCGAACGTGATTTACCTGGAGAGAATACTACTGGGTTCGGCACGAAAGCGCATGATGTTGGGAAACTAGCGAAGGAAGTATGTGGAACAATTGCAGGATCTTGGGGATTTGAGCTGAAAGATCGGACACGAAAATCCTTTCAGGAAGTGCTGAAATACCTGGTCAAGGCAGCTAGTCATGGTTCCAATTTATTGCTCAATGTTGGCCCGATGCCAAACGGTGAGATTCAGGACTATCAACAGGAGCGCTTGAAAGAACTTGGAAAATGGCTATCGGTGTATGGTGAAACAATCTATGGAACAGCGGGTGGGGCGGTGTCACCAACAGACGATTATGCGTTGACAAAAAAAGGAAACCAAGTGTATCTACATGTGTTTAAAACGGATAAAAAGGAATTGTTGATTAATAACCTTCCTTATCAGGTGAAAAAAGTAAGCACATTTATCGGAAAGAAAGAGATTAAGTTTAGTTATAAGAACAATAGTCTACGCTTGGATTTGCCAACATCGACAGATGAAGCAGATTTGGTATTGACATTAACAATTAAATAACAATGGGAAAATTAGAACAAAAAGTAGCTGTAATTACCGGTGGTGGTAGTGGGATAGGCCGTGCGATCAGTCTGCAATTTGCTGCAGAAGGAGCAAAAGTTCATATTCTGGATTTGAATGAAGATGGCGGTAAGGCTGTAGTTGATGAGATCTTGGCTTTGGGTGGTCAGGCTGCATTTAATCGTTGTAATGTAACTGATCAACAAGAAATTACTGCTATAGCACAAAATATCGGAAAAATTGATATTTTAGTAAATAATGCTGGTATCGCTCATGTTGGTAATTTGGAAAATTGTCAATCAGAAGATTTTGAGCGTGTTTTTAATGTGAATGTTAAGGGAGCTTATAATGCATTGCATGCTATTGTGCCGATGATGAAGGCGCAGGGTTCGGGAGCAATCCTTAATTTAGCATCCATAGCTGCATGGGTTGGTATCACGGATCGTTTTGCGTATTCGATGAGCAAGGGGGCTATTTACGCGATGTCAATGTCTGTAGCACGGGATTACATGGCCTACGGTATTCGTTGCAATAGCATTTCGCCTGCACGTGTACATACCCCATTTGTGGATGGATTTATCGCAAAAAACTATCCTGGAAAAGAGGAAGAAATGTTTGAAAAACTATCAGCAAGCCAACCAATAGGCCGCATGGCGCAACCGGAAGAAATTGCCAAATTAGCACTTTTCTTGTGTAGTGACGATGCTGGATTTATTACTGGAAATGACTACCCTATTGACGGTGGTTTTATTAAATTGAATAATTAAAAAGCTAAAAATAAAATATCTATTATCTCAATACTATAAAAATGAAATTAATACGTTTTGGAGCTCAAGGCAAGGAGAAAATCGGTGTTCAGATCGATGGTGTAAATTACGATGTAAGCGCATTTGGTGGTGATTACAATGAACAATTCTTTGCCGAGAATGGTGTAGCCCGTTTAGAAGAATTTGTGAAGGCAAATGAAGGTAAGTTGATTGAAGTTCCTCAAGGCGAACGTATCGGAGCACCTTTTGCCCGCCCATCCAAAATTGTTTGTATTGGATTGAACTATTTAGACCATGCCAAGGAAACAAATGCACCAATTCCTGCTGAACCGATCATCTTTATGAAATCGACCACTTCGTTGGTAGGTCCATACGATAATGTGATGATTCCGAAAGATTCTGTAAAAACAGATTGGGAGGTGGAATTCTGTATTGTGATCGGTAAAAAAGCTTCTTATGTAGAAGAGCATGAAGCCTTAGATTATGTGGTCGGTTATGTATTGCACAACGATGTTTCCGAACGTGAGTATCAGCTGGAACGTGGCGGTACTTGGGATAAAGGAAAAGGATGTGATACGTTTGCACCGATGGGACCTTTCATGGCGACAAAAGAAGAAATCAAAGATATCAACAATGTGCGTCTATGGTTGAAGGTAAACGGAAAAACCTACCAAGATGGTAATACCAAGGATTTAATCTTTTCGGTGGCGCATGTAGTATCCTATGTGTCTAAATTTATGACTTTGTTGCCAGGAGACGTGATATCAACAGGTACTCCGGCAGGTGTTGGCTTAGGATTTAACCCACCGATTTATTTGAAGCCTGGCGATGTGATCGAGTTAGGAGCAGATGGTCTTGGAGAGTCCCGTCAGACTGTGGTAGCGTATTCAAAAAATTAATTGCTCATTAGGTTTTCTTTTCATTATGCGTATAGATACCCATCAGCATTTCTGGAAATTCGATCCAATTAGAGATAGTTGGATTACCGAAGAAATGCAAGTCATCAGACGTGATTTCACCCCTTTGGATATTCAATTTGTGCTTGAACGAAATGGATTTGGAGGGAGTGTTGCTGTTCAGGCGGATCAATCCAACGAAGAGACTGCTTATTTGGTTCAGCTGGCTAGTGATTATCCTTTTATTAAAGGCGTAGTGGGCTGGATTGATCTTCAAGCAGCGGATATTCGACAACAGTTGGATGGCTATCAATCAGCTAAGGTCATCAAAGGATTTCGTCATATTGTTGAAGGAGAAGCTGACCCTGATTTTCTCATTCGCCCTGCGGTATTAAACGGGCTGAAGGCCTTAGCAGATTATGGTTATACGTATGATCTGCTCATCCGTCCACGACATTATGCGGCAACGTTGGATTGTGTGCAGCAAAATCCAAATCTTCAATTTGTATTGGATCATATTGCCAAACCGCCGATCAAGTCGAAAGCATTTGATGAGTGGGCGGCGTTTATCGATGCGCTATCTGCCTTTCCAAATGTCGTATGTAAAGTTTCGGGACTTGCAACAGAGGCCGATTGGGAAGGATGGAAACTTGATGATTTTAAGCAATATCTGGAGCATATCTTTGCGCGTTTTGGAAAGGAGCGCATTATGTACGGGTCAGATTGGCCGGTATGTCTATTGGCGGCATCCTACGAAGAAAGTATTGCCATCGTTGAGGATAAATTAGGGCAATTTACGGCTGAAGAGAAGAACGCATTTTGGGCAGAGAACGCAATACGTGTATATAATCTTTAAAAGGAAAAACTTCAGCATGCTATGAAAGGGAAAAATAGCATGCTGAAGCTTTTTATTGGTCATGAAGCTGGATAATGGGCTTAATGACGTCAATATAAATTAATCAATAACCAGAGAACGAATTCATTGTTGCGAATGTTAACCACAATCAATGAAACAAACCATTCAATAAAAGTATTATGGATCTTCATTTAAAAGATAAAGTTGTTATTGTTACCGGCGGAGCAAAAGGAATCGGGCGGGCTGTAGTCCACGCGTTGGCTAAAGAACAGGCTATTCCTGTCATTGTTGGCCGTAAACAAGCTGATAATGAAAAAGTCAAAGAAGAAATAAAGCAATTTGGTGTGGATGCACTCTGTATTGAAGCAGAATTATCTAAACCCGAAGATTGTGAAAGAGCCGTTCAAAAGACATTGGAAGTGTACGGGCGGATCGATGGTTTGGTGAATAATGCCGGACAAAATGATGGTGTTGGATTGGCATCGGGCAACTATGAAAGATTTGTTGCTTCGCTGCATAAGAACTTAATTCACTACTATCTGATGGCACATCACGCTTTGGATGCGTTGAAAGCATCTAAGGGCAGTATCGTGAATATTTCGTCCAAAACTGGTGAAACAGGGCAGGGCAATACCTCGGCTTATGCGGCATCCAATGGTGGACGTAATGCACTTACGCGAGAGTGGGCTGTAGAATTGTTGCCTTACTCGATTCGTGTCAATGCCATTATTGTGGCAGAATGTGCAACTCCCCAATACGATACCTGGATTCAAACCTTATCAAATCCGGAGGAGACATTGAAAAAAATTACGGACCGCATTCCATTGGAGCATCGCATGACCACAGCAGCGGAAATCGCCGATACAACAGTCTTTTTGCTGTCTAACAAATCAAGTCATACAACTGGTCAATTGATTCATGTGGACGGTGGCTATGTGCATCTTGATCGGTCGATTATTGCTGAATCGTAGCAGAAAAGCGATTGGGTTTTGGAAATTAAACTTGAGTGAATTTTAAAAAGACAACGCCGGTTCATTTCCAAAATCCATGATCTTTTTTGTATTAATTGTTGAATCAGCTATTACGAAACTCAGAGAGTAGACAGCTTGTTTTCCTCTTTTTTAAGAAGCGCTGTTGCCTTTTATCTTCGCTAATGTTTGCTCGATCCAGTCGCGATCTGAAGTTAAGGAAATATCGGGTTCTACACCTATTCCTTCAAATGGTAGATACTGCTGCCAATTGTCCTTCAGATCTGTAAAGCTAATCTTAATTTTTTTCGAAGGGCATAGCAATGTTGTATCGTAATTTCGGCCATAGGTCAGTACACCTTTGGTTTTTTGGCCAAGCACCGTTACATTTTTCATCCCTTTTATTCTCACCACAAATTCTTCGGCATTGCTGGCGGTATAATAGTTCATTAGTATATAGATTTTTCCGCTGTATTTAGTAAGTATATTTCGTAACATATCTGAGTTTTTGTCTGCACCACCGCCATTGTTCTGGAGGTCGACAATAAGATTTTGAGCCAGGTTCTTTTCTTTTAAATCATTATAGAAAGTCGTAGCTTCTTTAAGTACTGCAGTTGAAGAGCCAAAAGTCGAGATTTTAAGGTAATCTATCTCTGGTTGAAGCTGCTTTAGCTGGTATCTGCTTGTGATAGGGTTTTGTAAATTTGTAATAGGTTTATTATTTCTTTTGCTCCAGCCGAAACTTAAGAATTCTCCCTCTTGAATACGATTAAGTGTAGATAGGATTTTCTTGTCAATAAAGCCACCGGTCACTATTCTAAAATTATTATCCTCTTTAGGGATAAGGTAGAACATTTCTTCTCCTCGGGACCAGGACGGAATTTTAGTATCTAAGATAATACCCACCAATTTGCTTTCCGATTGGACAACTGCTACCTTAAAGAGATTATGGTAAAAATAGATCCCTTCATATTCTTGGGGAGTTTTATTTGCTAGCTCGCGCTCTAAACTGTCTAAATTCAGATTGGATTTTCTATAATAGCCGTCAGTTTCGTTGATGATTTTTTTCAAGGTATCTTTGTTCTGCAGGTCTTGATAGGTATAACTGGAAGAATTAGTATTAATTACATTATGGTAATCCTTTAAACAATCCAGCAGGCTATAATAATTTACTAACGCTTCAATAAGGTAGATATCATTCTTTTGCGCTTCTTGAAGTCGTTCAAATTGTGACCTAACTTTTTTCTGATTCTCCTTTTGGGTCTTAAACGAGGGTGTTTTCTGCAAATTCTTATAGATAAAGGAGAGATCAGCGAGGTATTCTTGTTGCGTAATTTTTTGCGGGTATATTTTAGATAATACTACGAATAGTAGCAGAGCTACTGTTATTATTTTTTTCATAAAAATGGTTTATTCGCAAGAGTTATAATTTATCATTAAGATAGTTAAATCCGGTTACAAAAAAAATAGTAGCAGTTATTTTAGAACCTTTGAATTTAGTTAACTATGTTTTATTATGCTATTCATTTCAAGCGAAGCGGATAGAGTAGATATCGCTGCTATATCTTTCATGGAAAATTCAATAGGATGTATGGGGCGGAAAAGGTGCAATGTAGTAGGGGGATAAAACAAAAAAAGCTTGTTCATTGAACAAGCTTTTTTTGTGGTGCCACCTGGGTTCGAACCAGGGACACAAGGATTTTCAGTCCTTTGCTCTACCAGCTGAGCTATGGCACCAGTTGACCTTTTATTTAAATCTGTGATCATCAGATTGAAGCGTGGTGCCACCTGGGTTCGAACCAGGGACACAAGGATTTTCAGTCCTTTGCTCTACCAGCTGAGCTATGGCACCGCTTTTTTGCTATGGGTTTGTTCCCTTATTGCGATGCAAATATAGTCCGATAATTTGAATTCTAAAACTTTTATGCAGATTATTTTCGTACTTTTTTCGAACGTGTTGATTTTGATCGAGATAAAATTACAAGAAACTAACATATAGGAAAAGGAATAAGCTGTATCTTTGCATTTCAATAATTAGAGATGAGTAAAAGAGGAAGAGTTTTAGTTGCAATGAGTGGAGGGGTAGATAGCTCCGTTGCTTCTGTCATGCTCCACGAACAAGGATATGAAGTTATCGGTATCACGATGAAGACATGGGATTATGCATCCGCAGGTGGCTCGTCGAAAGAAACCGGATGTTGTAGCCTTGATAGTATCAATGACGCTCGTACATTAGCCGTAAACTATGGTTTCCCTCATTATATATTAGATATACGTGATGAGTTTGGAGATTTTGTGATTGACAATTTTGTAGAAGAATATATTGCTGGGCGCACGCCTAACCCATGCGTGTTGTGTAATACCCACATTAAGTGGGAGGCTTTGATGAAACGCGCTGACAAATTGGACTGTGAGTTTATCGCTACCGGGCACTATGCTAATATCCGTATGCACGACAATGGTCGTTATGTGATATCAAAAGGTAAGGATGAAAACAAAGATCAATCTTACGTTTTATGGGGCGTGTCACAAGAAAATCTTGCCCGGACACAGTTTCCGTTAGGATCTTTCACGAAAAAGGAGATTCGTCAGATGGCTTTGGATATGGGACAGAAGGAATTGGCCAATAAGTCGGAGAGTTATGAAATCTGTTTCGTTCCTGACAACGACTACCGTGCGTTTTTGAGACATAAGGTGCCAACGTTGGATCAACAAATTGGTCCCGGTAACTTTATTCTTTCCGATGGTACCGTTGTAGGTAAACATATTGGTTACCCTTATTTCACCATCGGTCAACGTAAAGGCTTAGGAATTGCCTTGGGGAAACCGATGTTTGTGATTGAGATCCTTCCGGAAAGTAATACGGTCGTATTGGGTGAAGAACATGAACTTGAAAAGTCACATGCTTACGTTCGTAATGTGAACTTTGTGAAATATGCAGGACTAGATCAACCGATGGAAGCAATTTCAAAGGTACGTTACAAAGACTCTGGTGCTTTGTCGACCATATCCCAAGAAGGCGATAAAGTGCGTATAGATTTTGTGCACAATGTGAAAGGTATTGCTCCAGGGCAATCGGCCGTTTTTTATGAAGGCAATGATTTACTCGGTGGTGGTTTCTTAATGAAATAAATAGAAGCTGGACTGAGATCTAAAATAAGAATTTTAATCCCTATACTGTCGATGCAGTATAGGGATTTTTATTTGGTTTAAAATACGTTTTATTGGGACTTCAAACTAGAAGATATTCGCTTTCTCTCTTTGTGGAAAATGGGAAATTTTAATTTGTTTTTACTAATAAAATTAGTAATTTTAACCTATGAATTCATCGGAATATTTCAAGGGCAGAGGGGCGCAGATCAATCCCAATAACAAATTTTTTTCTAACCAATACGTGCAGGAACATGTGGAAGGGCTGGATGAGGAATTTTTGGGGGCCGAGAAAACTCAATTTATTCCGACACATCCGAAATCCATTATATCCAAATCAAATAGCCCGGATCTCCGTTTTGAACGATCCATTAATCCTTATCAGGGCTGTGAGCATGGTTGTATTTACTGTTATGCGCGCAATTCGCATGAATACTGGGGCTTTAGTGCTGGGTTGGATTTTGAGCGTAAGATCTTGGTAAAACACAATGCGGCTCAGCTTCTCGAACAGGAGTTTAGAAAATCGAGCTACCAACCCGATTTGATTATGCTTTCAGGCAATACAGACTGTTATCAACCGATTGAACGGAAGCTGGGTATCACACGCTCGCTATTAGAATTGATGGTCAAATACCAGCATCCGGTCTCCATCATCAGCAAAAATGTACTAATGCGACGGGATTTTGATCTTTTGCGCGAGCTTGCAGCGCACGAGCTGGTTTCCGTTGCCGTGACCATCAATTCGCTGCGCGAAGAGGTTCGTCAGAAAATGGAACCTCGGACTGCTACAGCATCTGCCCGGTTGAAACTGATTGAGGGATTGACTGGGATAGGTGTACCCGTCATGCTGATGATGGCTCCCATCGTTCCGGGGATCAATAGTGATGAGATTTCAGATTTGATCCGTTCAGGAGCAGATGCGGGAGCCATTACGGCCTCCTATACCATCGTGCGGCTCAATGGACAGATTGGTGGTATCTTTAAAGATTGGCTCTATCAGAACTATCCTGATCGTGCTGAAAAGGTGTTACATTGGATCGAAGCCTGTCATGGTGGAAAAATTAACGATACCGATTTTGGACGGAGGATAAAGGGGGATGGCCATATGGCCGAGAGCTTACAGCATTTATTCAAGCTTTCCGTCAAGAAATATATGAATAATGGGACGCTTCCATCCTTGAGAAGGGATCTTTTCCGCTTACCCGATGCAGGAATGCAGCTGGGCTTATTTTAGATGGTTGGAGCGACAATTATGAATTTGCTATTCTCGAGGAGGAATACCCGCATTAAATTTTAGCAAGAAAGCCTGATTCATGCAATGAATCAGGCTTTTTTATGGACAAGATCAAGGTTCTGTGAACTAAGATTTCTTTCTTTTGATCAATACATAACTCACATAGAGTAATATAAGCCAAGCAGGGATCAATTCTACCGGAAGTTTCATCCCTGTTATCCACATGATGCCAAGTACAGCGATCAAAAAGATCAGACAAATATAATTACTTAAAGGATACAGAAAGGATGGAAACTTGGTGCGTAAGTGGGCATCGAGTTTATTCTTTCTGAAATACAAGTGTGTAATGGAAATCATGACCCAGTTTATAATCAGTGAAGATACCACCAGCGACATCAGGATCTCCAAGGCATTTTTAGGTGCTACATAGTTGATAAATACACAAATCGCCGCGAACAGTGCCGAAACTAAAATCGCGTTAATAGGCGCATGATTCTTGTTGAGTTTCGAAAGAAAACGGGGTGCATTTCCCTGCTCTGCCAATCCATATAACATTCTGCTATTGCTGTACACGCTGCTATTATAAACAGATAATGCAGCGGTAAGGACAATAAGATTTAGCGCATTTGCGATAATTTTTGTGAAATAGAAGGTCTTTCCAAAGATCGTAAATTCAAACCCATTGAGTTTGTCAAACACCAGCACAAAGGGACTTGTATCGGCGGTGATATTTGTCCACGGTGTCAAAGAGAAAAGAATAATCAATGCACCTACGTAAAAGATTAAGATTCGATAGATAACCTGGTTGGTCGCTTTGGGGATGTTCTTTTCGGGATGCTCGGCCTCGGCAGCAGTGATACCAACCAACTCCAGGCCACCGAAAGAAAACATGATCAATGCTATGGCGGAAAGAAGGCCTTCAAAACTTCCATCCGCTGTTTGGCTAAACCAACCTTTTGGGAAAAAACCACCATGTGAAGTCAGGTTGTTGAGACTTGCCTGCTCCCCTCCAGTACCGCTTACCAATAAATATGCACCAAAAACAATCATGGCAATGATTGCAACAACCTTGATAATGGAAAACCAAAATTCCGTCTCGCCATAAATTTTGACTGAGGCAAGATTAAGGGCGTTGATTGCAAAGAAGAAAAATAAACTTGATGCCCATAAAGGTATTTCCGGCCACCAGAATTGTACATAAACGCCTATCGCTGTGAGTTCGGCCATGCTGACTAAGATATACAGCACCCAATAGTTCCAGCCCGAAGCATAACCCGCAAAAGAACCCCAGTATTTATTGGCGAAGTAGCTAAAACTTCCTGAAACAGGTTCCTCAACAACCATCTCACCCAACTGGCGCATAATAAAAAAAGCAATAATTCCGGCGAAAGCATAGCCGAGGATAACAGCTGGCCCAGCCAATGTGGCAGCCTTCCCAATACCTAGAAATAAGCCCGTTCCGATTGCACCACCCAGGGCAATTAATTGAATATGTCTGTTTTGAAGTCCTCTTTTTAACTCCTCCTTATTGTTCTGTTTCTCCATGTGTATGGTTAATACGGTTACTAGTCTGTTTTAATCTGGTCCTTAGATACGGAAAAACCCATGAGGCTATTTGCTCCCGCCAAGGATCGTTTGAGCAAAATCAATGACGCCAGAAGAATTACCTGTTTATCGTAAAGCTTCCCAGCGAACGATTTGCCCTAAGCGCATAAAGTTAATAAAACACTTAGGTATTTGTGCACATTCTGTTGTGGTTTTAATGTATTTCGTTGTTTTTTTATAAACGATAGCGAGGGGCCTGTTTGACTCAGAAATAGAAAGCGCCGTAATTTGGAAATACGGCGCTTTATGAATTAGCAGCTAGTGTGATTTTTGGCCACTCTAACTAATAACGAAATCTTATTTGTAAATGCTACTCAAAAAGATAAATTAATTTGCTTTTTGTGTTTTTTCTACGCCGCAGTCGCATCCGCAGCCTTTCGAGCAGCTCGACTTGCCCTTTAGTGATTTTCGGACATTTTTAACGACATACCATACAGCCGCCACAACGAGCATTCCTACGATGAGATATTGTACTGTTAAATTATCCATAGCTTTTTATTTTAAAAGTTGATAAGCAATCAAGGCACTGAAATACGCCAAGCCTGTCATAAAACCAAGCTGTATCAAAGTCCATTTCCACGAGCCTGTTTCCCTCTTTACTGCTGCAATTGTACTCATACATTGCATAGCAAAAGCATAGAAAAGTAATAAGGATACACCAGAAGCTAAATTATAAGCCGGTAAACCGGTATTCCTGTTAATTTCGCTTTTCATTTTGCCTAATACCGTTGTTTTAGATGCTTCATCTTCGATATCCACTTCGTCACCAAGGCTATATACTGTGGCCATTGTGCCTACAAAAACTTCACGGGCAGCAAACGAAGAAATAAGACCTATGCCCATCTTCCAGTCGTAGCCTAATGGTTCAACAACAGGTTCAATAGCCATGCCAAGATAGCCAAGGAAAGAGTGTTCCAGACGGTAAGATGAAACTTCATGGTCCAAATCGGCTTCGGACAGGTTGGGGTTATTTTTTGTCACATATTCCTCCGCCCGGCTAAATTTATCGTTCGGACCAAAACTACCCAATGCCCATAGGATAACGGAAATGGCTAAAATGATTTTACCTGCGCCGAAAACAAAGCTTGATGCTTTTTCCCATACATTTAAGGCTACGTTTTTCCAATCTGGAGTCTTATAGGTGGGGAGTTCAAAGATTAGAAATGATTTGTGTTTTGATTTGATGACTTTGGTCAGGATAATCGCCGATAGCAAAGCTGCGAATATTCCAAGTAGGTACATCACAAACAATACAATACCTTGTATTTGAAAGCCCCCTAATTTCGTGTCCGGTATCACCAGTCCGATCAGAACGATATAAATAGGTAGACGTGCTGAGCAGGTCATAAAAGGCGTTACCAGAATAGTGACCAGTCTTTCTTTGCTATTTTCGATGTTACGTGCCGACATAACCGCAGGAACAGCACAGGCTACGCCCGAAATCAATGGAATCACTGATTTTCCATTCAGCCCGAAAGGGCGAAGCCAGCGGTCCATCAGGAAAACAACACGGCTCATATAGCCCGTTTCTTCCATGATCGAGATAAAGATGTATAAAATAACGATCTGTGGAATGAAGATCACAATTCCGCCAATACCTTTGATAATACCATTGCTGAGCAAGTCGGTCAATGGCCCTGCCGGCAATGCTGTTTGTATATAGGCTGCAAGATCACCAAATAAACCATCGATAAAATCCATGGCTGGTCCAGACCAGGTATAAATTGCCTGGAAGATTAAAAAGAGGATTCCAAAGAAGATGACATAGCCAAAGATGGGATGAAGCAGGATGCTATCAATCGTATTGGTTTTGTTTTTATTGGAGGATTCATCCTTTGCATAGATTTCAGCAAGGCTGCTATCCAGGGATTTACTACGCAAAATGGCTTCGTCTTTTTGCAGTCTCTCGGCGCGTAATTGGTGTTTTTCACGGATTTGTTGAATCGCCTGATTTTTTTCTTTCGATAAAAAGGATACCTCGCCTTTGGCCAGGTATTGCCAGGTATGGTATTCCGTATCTAATGGAAAAAGACGTTTGGTTTCTTCTAATGCGGCATCAGCTTCCTTGGGTAGGCTGAATTTGCTGATATACATGGGCGGAACAGCATCAAAGTTTTTGATCAGCTGATCGATACCTTGTCCCGTACGTGCATTGGTTTCGTAGACTTTTGTATTTAATAGCTGCTCAAGCTTCTGAACATCTATTGTAATTCCTTTTTCTTTGGCTTCATCTATCATATTGATGACAAAGATGGCCGGCAGACCGAGCTCCCGGGCCTGCTGATAAAGAATAATAGACCGCTTTAAGTTCGTAGGTTCAGCGACGACAACGACAAGGTTAGGTCTGAAACTACTTTCTTTATTGACTAAAGTGTTGAAAACAACTTCTTCGTCCAGCGAACTTGGGAACAGGGTATATGTTCCCGGTAAATCAATAATACGATAAATTTTGTTGTTGGCTTTTACTTGCCCCTCACGTTTTTCGACCGTAATACCGGGATAATTTCCTACTTTCTGATTTAATTTTGTAATCCGGTTAAATAGAGATGTTTTACCCACATTTGGATTACCCAAAAGTGCAATAATCGGGTTATTCATTATTTCTGATCAATAAGGATGACTTTAGCTTCTGATTTGCGGATAGCAATTAAGGCGTTATTAGCACTAATATTTAGACATATGGGACCGTCCAAAGGTGCGATATGTTTCACTTCTACTTCAGTACCAGGTATAAACCCCAATTCGAAAAATTTAGCTGGAATTTCGTGTGAATCAAAATCAATAATTACCGCTTTTTCCCCTTTTTTTAGCTTATCTAAGCTAGTTCTATTACGCATCTGCCTGTTTTTTTGAATTCTTCAAATATACAGAATTTCTACCATTTAGAATGATTCTAATGTCATAGTTATGTATTTAGTAAAAAACAGCTATCTTTACTATTCAGAACGATTAATTATCAACCAGAATGAAGATTGAGGACGAAATCAAAGTAAGTAAATTCAGCAATGAATGGCATCGTTGTACGGTAAATATTCTATATACGTACAATTGGATTAACAATGAGCTTGAACAGCGAGCTGCCAAAGAAGGGATCACTTTGAAACAGTTTAATGTCTTGCGCATATTGAGGGGCCAATATCCTAAGCCTGCAACCAATAATCTGATTAAATCAAGAATGTTGAGTACCACCCCTGACATCTCGCGTATGATTGATCGCATGGTTTCCAAAGAATTGGTTTCACGTTGTCAATCGGGTGGAGATAAAAGGGCTGTGGATTTGGTTATCACCGAGAAGGGCTTGGAGATTCTTAAGAATCTAGATGAGGAAATGCTGATGAAGGATCTTTTACCCAATCGAATTAGTGAAGAAGAGGCAATGACGTTAAGTACACTGTTGGATAAACTTCGCGGCTAAAGAAATTAATGCGCATGGTCATGATGTTCATGATCATGCGGTTGTTGGTGTTGATCGTGCCCATGATCATGTTCTCCGACAAATAAGAAACTTCCGAGTGCAATCGCAACACCTGCAATCACAGCGATCATTTTCTTTTTATTGAATTTATGATGGTCAATGGAGCCCGATTCAAAAAGTATCGTCGTCGATATGTGTAAGAAGATACCAATAACGACGGCCATGATTTTATCAAAATATTGCTGGATATTCCCTACTTCACCTGCACTGATGGCTTTGCTCAGTAAAAAGCCAAAAGGGGTCATTGCCGCAAATAAAGCCAGTGTAATGAGGATGGTATTTTTCTTTAAATGTGTGCTTATTAGAATACTTCCCAACGCAAATGCGGCCGGAATGTGGTGGATGGATATGCCTAGTGCAAGTTCTGTCTGATGTGTAGCCGCAAGTGGCATTCCCTCGAGGAAAGCATGAAGACATAGGCTGAACATAATACCGATTGGAAAACGATGGCTATGGTGGTCATGATCATTTTCGATATGGATATGGCCATGTTCGATCCCTTGGGAGAACTGTTCAAGAAATAGCTGGAAAAGAAATCCAGCAAGTACATAAATACCCAATACTTCAGGTGAAGTATTGTTGGACTGATAGACATGCGGAATGAGGTGAAGCACAGTAATAGAGAATAAATAGGCTCCACTAAAAGAAAGGATGAGTTTAAGGAAGCTGGTTCCTTTCTTTTGTACAAAAAATACAGCAATTCCACTTGCAAATGCAGGTATGAATAAAATTAAAATCAATAAAATTGAATTCATTATACGTGTTCAGTTTTAAAAAAGCTAGGCACAAACCGTTTAAATAAGTAGCCTGTTGCCAATCCAACCAGAATACCTAAGGCTGAACCACACAGGACATCAAACGGGTAATGGACACCAACATAAATTTGAGAGACTGAGATTAGGGTTGCCCAGGTAATACAAAGCCAAAGCGCATGTTTCCATCTTCTCCGGAAAAGTACAATCCAGAAAAAAGCTAGGGAAAAATGATTGGCCGCGTGAGAGGATGTAAAGCTGAAGCCCGAGCCGCATCGCACTCGGATGTTGACATTTTCTTTAAACTCCACGTCGTTACATGGTCTAATCCTTTTTACAGTCTTTTTGATCAAATGAGAGGATATACCATCGGAAATTCCGAAAGTAACCAAGGTCATGGCAACAATTAGGATACCTGTTTTTCCATAGGTCTTAATGAAAAATATGATCAGAAATAAATACAAAGGTGCCCAAGTGTATGGATTGCGTAATATCGGCAATAACCAATCAAATACGGGGTTACTCAAGCCTTGATTAATGGCCAGAAAAATCTCTTGATCGATGTGTACTAATTGTTGAATCATAAATGTTGCTGATGACAATGAAATTCCCAAACTTTAAAAACTCATTTTTCAAAAGTAAAAATAATTTCATTGCAAACGGTTGTTTCTTTTAAAAACAACTTTGTTGCAACAAATATACGTTAAATATTCATTAATTATAATTTTAATTCGATATTTTATTGCCATTGTGCTAAATTTACACGTTAATCAATTCAAAAGAAATGACTTTAATTAAATCAATATCAGGAATACGAGGTACGATCGGCGGACGTGCTGGAGAGGCACTTACCCCAATAGATATCGTTAAGTTTACAGCTGCTTATGGCAAAATAATTGTTAAGCAGAGTGGTATCAAAAAAATTGTTGTCGGAAGAGATGCGCGTGTTTCTGGTGAGATGGTAAGTAATTTGGTGATTGGAACCCTACAAAGCATCGGTGTTGATGTGGTTGACCTGGGTCTTTCAACAACGCCAACGGTAGAGATTGCCGTACCGATGGAAAAAGCAGCGGGTGGTATTATTTTGACTGCTTCACACAACCCCGGTCAATGGAACGCACTAAAGTTATTAAATGCAAAGGGTGAATTCATTTCAGATGCTGAAGGGCAAGAAGTATTGGCCCTTGGTGAATCCTTAGACTTTGATTTTTCCGAAGTGGAAGAACTGGGACAAGTTCATAAAGATTATTCATACTTACAGAAACATGTAGACGCTGTGTTGGCACTGGAATATGTGGATAAAGAAGCCATCAAAGCGGCTAATTTTAAAGTTGCTTTGGATGCAGTCAACAGTACCGGTGGTACATTTATTCCAGCGTTATTGGATGCACTTGGTGTACAGACAGTCTATAAAATCCATTGTGAGCCAAATGGTCAATTCCCGCATAATCCAGAACCATTGAAAGAGAATTTGACGGATCTATCGGCTGCGGTTATTGAACACAAAGCTGATTTAGGGATTGCCGTAGACCCGGATGTAGATCGATTGGTCTTTATGATGGAGGATGGCGAGCTATTTGGTGAAGAATATACCCTAGTTGCCGTAGCGGACTATTTATTGCAGCATAAAAAAGGAAATACCGTTTCCAATTTATCTTCTACACGCGCACTACGTGATGTGACTAAAGCACATGGTGGCGAGTACTATGCGGCGGCTGTGGGCGAAGTCAACGTGGTTACAAAGATGAAAGAAGTCGATGCTGTCATTGGCGGAGAAGGAAACGGTGGTGTTATCTACCCGGCATCTCATTATGGCCGTGATGCGCTGGTAGGCGTGGCCATCTTCTTGACACATTTGGCTAAGCTTGGAAAAAAAGCCTCCGAATATCGTGCTTCTTTGCCGCAATACTTTATGTCAAAAAACAAGATCACGCTGACTCCGGAATTGGACATTGACAACCTATTGGCCAAAATGGAGGAAAAATATAAGCATGAAGACCATTCGACAATCGATGGCTTGAAAATAGACTTTGAAAATGAATGGGTGCATTTGCGTAAATCGAATACCGAACCGATTATTCGGATTTACTCGGAGGGACCTACGCCTGAAGCTGCTGAGCAGATCGCGCAACGGATTATCAGCGAAATTGAAGAAATAATTAAATAAAAACAAAAAGCTGCATACGCAGCTTTTTGTTTTAAGACTGATCTCAGCGAAAGCGTATTGTCTGAGCGATTACGAAGTTTTATAATGTATGATTAGAAAGATCATTTTAGGTACGTATTGTTTTCTTAGTTTAATCTTATTTGTCTTTCCGACAAATGCCCAGCAGCCAATGGACGAAATCAATGGGCTGTTAGACCGTTGGCACAAAACCTCGGGCGAGGTAAAGTATGGCCCGTTTTTGAATGTTATTGCTTCAGATGGCGTTATTTTGGGTACTGATCATGATGAAAGGTGGGATAAAGCACATGCAGAGAAGTTCACCGATCAATATTTCAATCCAAAAAATGCCTGGACCTACACCTATGATAAGCGGCATATCAGCTTTAATGCAGATAGTACGACAGCGTGGTTTGATGAATCTTTTAAGATCAATACCAAGTCTTTTCGTGGCGTGGGGGTATTAAGTAAGCTGGATAATGAATGGAAGATTCGTCAATACAGCATGTCCATGTCGGTTCCCTATCAGGATGTTAAGTCTACCGTGGGCGGGAAGGCCGGTGAAAAAATTCACAGCAACCTCTTATTGGTTATGGTGCTGTTTTTCTTTATGGCCATGTTATTTGTGCTGAGTCAACGCTTAAAAATCTCTTACCCCATTCTGCTGGTTATTGGCGGACTGGTGATTTCGCTGATTCCGGGCGCGCCGGTTATTAGTGTTGATCCCGATATCGTATTTATGGTGTTTTTGCCACCTTTGCTTTTCGAAGCAGCCTGGTATACCAATTGGGGGAATTTTCTAAAGTGGCGACGGTCTATTTTCATCATGGGCTTTGGTTTAGTCTTTTTCACATCATTGGCCATTGCCTACTTTTCGGTCAGTATTATTCCTGGGTTTACCTTAGCGCTGGGCTTTTTACTGGGTGGGATTATCTCTCCCCCAGATGCCGTGGCCGCGAGTTCTGTCCTGAAGGGGGTAAGTATTCCTAAACGGGGAATTGCAATATTGGAAGGAGAAAGCCTGGTCAATGATGCGGCCTCATTGACTGTCTTTAGATTTGCATCCATCGCGATTCTTACTGGTCAGTTCGTAATGAGCAATGCGACGACACAGTTTCTGATGTTATCAGTCATGGGTGTTGTAGTTGGTTTGGTTATAGGTCACATCCTCTATATTTTCTTACGCTATGTCGCGAAATCGTCCAGTATTTCAACACCCATTACCCTCATCGCACCTTACCTGATGTATATTGTTGCGGAGCATTTTGAATGGTCGGGGGTCTTGGCGGTGGTTAGTGGTGGATTGTTTCTTTCCTTCCGGGCAGGCGATTACCTCAACTACCATACGCGCATCCAGACGAAGGAGGTTTGGGCGACAGTGGGCTTTCTATTAAATGGATTTGTTTTTATTTTAATTGGACTTGAGCTTCCGGTGATCATCAATGGATTGGGTGAATACTCCATGGAGGAAGCTATTGATTATGCCTTGGCGATCTGTGTAATTGTTATTGTTTTGCGCTTAATCGCCGTTTATCTTTCGGCTTTTGTTCCCAGAATATTATTCAAACGGGTTCGCATCAAGGAAAAGAGTCCGGGGTGGAAACTGCCCCTGGTCGTTGGCTGGGCCGGGATGAGAGGCGTGGTTTCTTTGGCGTCAGCATTAGCGATTCCATTGACTTTATACGATGGAACGGCCTTCCCGCACCGAAATCTGATTTTGTTCATTACGTTTGTGGTTATTTTGGTAACACTCGTTTTTCAGGGGCTTACATTGCCTTTGTTGATTAAATTGATAAAAATTGAGGAAGTCGACGAGCAAGCTTCAATGGAAGAGCAAATTGATGAGATCCGTGTACGGCTTGGCAAAGAATCTATTGCATATCTGGATAAACATTATGCAAAAGAAATGCTGGAACATGAGACCATCGCTCGCGTCAAAGAGCAGATTATCCGAAGCGTAAATGCATCCGAACGAGCGAAAGAAGAGGATACGCGCGCGCAGCTTTCGGCAGTAAGGGGGCTCTATAATAAAATTATGCTGGAACTTTTGGCGCTGCGTCGTGATGGTCTGTACAAGATCAAGGAAAGCAAGGCTTTTGACAGCGATGTCATTAAAGAGATCGAGTATTCCCTGGATTTGGAGGAATCGCGTTTGTCGCGTAAGTAGTTATTTATAAGTGCGTAAATCTCGGTTTTGGACGACAAAACCTAGCGGCACAGTGCTGCAAAAAATAGTGTGTAGTGTTGCAGGAAATAGCGAATTTAGCTTATAATGCTAAATTCGCTATTTTGCCTTTATCGCCCACTAAAAATATCGCTCGACCTTTTTTTGCCTTTTGGACGGCATTGAAACTTTCCTTTCCAATAGGCGTCCAGTTTTTTCCGCCGTCATTCGATAGGTCTGTACCCGAAGTGCCCGTGCTGATCAGCTGTTTTTTTGAAAGATAAATAACGGCCGACTTAAAGCCAGCGGGTGCTGTCTGTGGTGCAGACCATGTTTTGCCGCCATCGTTGGTTAGCAGGCTATTTTTGTCTTTGTTTTTATCCGCCTTGTAATCGCCACCGACGACAATACCCGTTTTTGATGTGTTAAATGCGACAGAAAAAGGGCCGGTGCTATTTGTGCCCTGAATGATGGGGCAGCTGTAACGTTGCCATGTGTTACCCTGATCCTTGCTGCTGTAGATATTGGAAACTGTCCCACCTGTGGCAATCCAATATGTTCCGCTGTTATCGCAATATATTGATGTTCCACTGGCTGCAAAACCGGCCTCGCCATCGGTAATGGTAAAGTGCATATTCGGGGATATATCTTTCCAGGACCTTCCGAAATCGGTGCTTTTCAATAGCGGCATTTTTCCCTGAATGGCGTCGCCAAAGGCAATGCCGACCCCTTTTGATGTAAAAGCAAAACCGTCATAAAATATTTCGGGCCGCTTGTCATTGAATACTTCTTTCCAGCTTCGACCACCATCCTGTGTGCTTAAGATAATGGCAGGGGAACCGGCCGATATAATTAAGGCTTCATGCTCATCAAATGCTTCGATATCCCTAAAATCTGTTTTTTCGTAGCCAATTGGATTGACCCACTGCCAGTTTTTTCCAGCATCGGTGCTGAGCCCAACTGTCCCATTGCTTCCGCTTACCCATAGAGTTGTATCATCAACTACACTTAAACCTCTGTAGCTGCTATTTCGTTCTTGATTTACGATGTTAATTTTTGCTTGTTGAGCACTCAAATGGCTCAGGAGAAAGATTTGGATAATAAGGGCAAGAAATAAAGGTTTCATGTGGTTATGCTTTTTATTTAAACAAATCTACTCGTCTTTTTGAAACTTTCCCCTGTTTTTTTAAGATTGTTTTGCGGAGCTGGAGAAATCCAACGGTCATTTTCCGTGGTGATTTAAAATAAGGGATACTCAATACGACCAACAGTGCGATGCAGGCCGAAGTTCCAAGTGCTCCACCGTAGCCGGTGAAAAATTTACTTGTATTAAGCAGAATCGTTGTAAAGATAATGCCGGCAAGGGCTAAACCAAAATAAGTTGATAACTGACTTTTTGATACCATACCTATAAATGATGCACCGATAAAAATCGGCGGAATATATTGTGCAAGATAGGGCGAAACACTTTGTGGGAAGAAATGAAGAAAACCTGCGACAAATAATGTCAGCAATGCTGATGAACGCACTGCTCCTTGGTGAAATTTGGTATTGACATAGTAGGTCGCTGTGCTCCCTATAACTCCAACGAGGTATAAAATGAATGTTTCCATATTACTTAAAAATGTATAACAGGAGGTAGGTCAGTGAAACACCCAGGAAGGCCAATGTTCCTAGTTTACCGCCGACACCATTTAATAAACTTTTCGATACGATCAGAAAGATCGCTGTAAAAATACTGGCTGCTAAAATAAAAGAGAACCCATGCGCCACCTGCGCATTGGACATCCCTACAAATGCACCGCAATAAATTGCTGCCGGAAGGTGGGGTAGATAGCTTGAATTTTTGTTGATATTGGGAATGAACGAGGCGATGGTACCTGTCAGTGCTGCGCCCAACACAGGGCCCAAACCGAAAATCTGATTGAAATAGTAGGATGCAATCGCTCCTACAGGTACCCAAATAGCAATTTTAATCGATTCATATTCATGCCTGTGATGATGAATGGGCGACTTGAGGTAACTGTATAAGATCAGTAAGGACAGTAGGCCGATAAAAGCCAATACAATATAAGAATGTGTGTTTTCTACAAAGATGGCCACTAAAAAAAGGGCCTGAATGACAAATAATAAACAGATGCTTATTATCCTAAATTTCTGCCGGGCTTGCATTTAAATAAATTTAGGCAAAGGTACTGATTATTTGTCTATTCTATTGGTAGATTTTCTTTTTATCAATATAGGGTCAAGAACAATCTGTTCGATTGCTTCGTATGGACTTTTTTGTTTGACCATTTTCAGAAAGAGCTTAGCACATTCTTCGCCCATTTTGTTGGCCTGCTGGTCGATACTTGACAGTGTGGGCGTGATAAAAGAAGAAAAGGTCTGGTTTGCAAAACCGATCACACCAGTTGTTGGAATAGCAATATTTGCAGTTTTTAATGCTTGTATTATCCCGACAGCTGTAAAGTCATCGCCACCAATAAAGGCGTCAGGTTGGATTGCAGATTTTAGAATCTGTTCGGTTCCTTTGATACCGGCTTCAATGGATAAGTCGCCGCGAATAATAAAGTCCTTCTGCGGGGAAATCTGCGCGTCTTTTAGGGCGGCTTCGAAACCATGGAAACGATCCTGAAAAATCGCTATTTCTTTATCCGTTGTGATAAAGGCAATATTTTTGTAGCCCTGTTCAAGTAAATGCTGTGTTGCGAGGTAGCCTGCTTTAAAATCATCAAGTTTGACCACGGGAGCAGGAATATTTTTATGCGTACGGTCAAAAATAACCAAACATTTGCGCTGATTGATCACTTCCTGAAAATGCTGGGTTTCCTGCGTTTCTAGCGACAACGAAGCAATAATGCCGTCCACCTGGGCTTCCAGTAAAGTCTTCACGCCATTAACTTCATCCTCAAAAGATTCATTCGATTGATAAAGCAATAGACTATAATTGTGTTTTTTTAACTCTTTTTCAATACTATGTACCGCCTCTGCAAAAAAATGAATTTGCATGGTCGGTACGATGACTCCAATTGTATTGGACTTGCCCGAGGAAAGGGAGGACGCTAGCTTATTGACACTATAATTTAATTCCTTTGCTTTATCAAGCACAAGCTTGCGTGTCGCCTCGCTGATCGTAGGCACATTATTCAATGCGCGCGATACGGTAGAGACTGTCACTCCAAGCGCACGGGCAATATCGTAAATTGTCGTTTTTTTATTCACGCTCCAAAGTAAATAATTTTATTTAATATTTTGATAATTCAGAAACATATCCTACTTTTATGCAACCGGTTGCAATGTTTGTTTCCGCCTTTGTTTTAAAATAACCAGTTTCAATTAATTACCATGTATTTATTAGGTATAGACGTAGGTACTTCTTCCGTAAAGGTTTCGATTGTTGAGGCATCTTCGCAACGCAAGGTTTGCTCGGTGCAATATCCGGACGTAGAAGCTCCCATTATAACGGTGGAGCCCAATTGGGCTGAACAAAACCCGCTCGATTGGTGGGACTACTTTAAACAGGCTTTATTGAAGGCAAATGCGTTAGGGTTATACGATCCCAAAGCGATTTCCGCCATTGGTATTGCCTATCAGATGCACGGCTTAGTTATCGTCGATAAAGATCAGAACGTGTTGCGAAATGCAATTATCTGGTGCGATAGCAGGGCTGTAGAAATAGGGAATGCTGCTTTCGATGAAATCGGAAGATCTTTTAATCTGAGCCATCACTTGAATTCTCCGGGGAATTTTACGGCGTCTAAGCTGGCTTGGGTGAAGGCTAATGAACCGGCGATCTATGAAAAAATAGATAAGATCATGCTGCCGGGCGATTTTATCGCCATGAAACTTTCGGGACAGGTGACAACTTCCATATCAGCCTTGTCTGAGGGAATATTTTGGGATTTCAAAAACAATAAGCTGTCGGATACCATCATGGATTATTATGGCTTTGAGGATCATCTTATTCCTGAGATCTTACCCGTGTTTTCGACCCATGGACAGATTAAAACAGCTGTTGCCGAGGAGCTTGGCCTCTCTGGCACAGTGACTATCAATTATAAAGCTGGTGATCAGCCCAATAACGCACTTTCCCTCAATGTCCTTCAACCCGGGGAAGTTGCCGCGACCGCGGGCACTTCAGGGGTTATCTATGGGGTGAGCGACCAGTTGATTGCAGACCGTGAATCGCGCGTCAATACATTTGCACACGTCAATTATCGCGAGGATGATATCCGTACAGGGGTATTGCTCTGTATCAATGGGACCGGTATTATGAATAGTTGGGGCAGAAGGTTACTGGGGCGTGATTTATCCTATGAACAGATTAATGCACTAGCCGGCGCATCACCTATTGGTAGCAAAGGATTACAGGTTGTCCCATTCGGCAATGGCGCCGAACGCATGCTCAATAACCAAACAGTGGGGGCATCAATTACAGCGATAGATTTGAACAGACATGAGACAAGCGATATTTTACGCGCTATACAGGAAGGGATTGCCTATGCCTTCCGCTATGGCCTGGATATCATGCGTGAAAACAATTTGTATCCAAATATGATTCGTGCGGGGTATGCAAATTTATTCTTGAGCTCCGTTTTTAGGGAGTCATTTGTGGGGGCAACAAACGTTCCTGTGGAGATCTTCAATCACGACGGGAGTATTGGAGCCGCTCTTGGAGCCGGTATAGGGAGTGGCTATTATGCAGACTTTACAGAAGCATTTCGTTCGTTGAAGCCTGTGTATACTGTCGAACCGCAATTTGTAGCGCAATATGAGGAGCATTATCAGCAATGGAAGGAAGTATTAAACAAACAAATAAATAAAAAATAAGATGAATATTATCAAAGGGAAAAAGGAATTTTTCAAAGGCATTGGTCAAATTCAATTCGAAGGAAAAGACAGTACAAATCCATTGGCTTTCCGTTATTACAATCCAAAACAGCTTGTTGCTGGCAAGACCATGGAAGAGTATTTTAAGTTCGCCTGTTCGTATTGGCATTCGTTCAATGGTAACGGTTCGGATCCATTTGGCGGACCCACACATCAATTTCCGTGGGATGAAAGCAGTGATGTAATCACTAGGGCAAAAGATAAAATGGATGCAGCATTCGAATTTATCAGTAAAATAAACATTCCCTATTACTGCTTCCATGATGTCGATTTAGTTGACTATTCGGATAATGTTGTTGAGAATGAAAAACGCCTTTCCACGATTGTTGATTATGCGAAGGAAAAACAACAGGAAAGCGGAATAAAATTGCTTTGGGGTACAGCCAATCTTTTTAGCCATAAACGCTATATGAATGGTGCCGCAACGAATCCGGATTTTCATGTCCTTGCACACGGTGGTGCTCAGGTAAAGGCAGCATTGGACGCAACGATCGCACTTGGTGGTGAAAACTATGTGTTTTGGGGTGGAAGAGAAGGGTATATGAGCCTTTTAAATACGAACATGAAGCGTGAGCAGGAGCATCTTGCACAGTTTTTACATATGGCCAAGGATTATGCCCGTAAAAACGGTTTTAAAGGAACTTTCTTTATTGAGCCGAAACCATGTGAGCCTACAAAACATCAGTATGACTATGACGCGGCTACCGTGCTGGGCTTCCTGCGTCAATACAATCTTTTGGATGATTTTAAATTGAATTTAGAGGTAAATCATGCTACTTTGGCCGGACATACTTTTCAACACGAGTTACAGGTCGCTGTAGATGCCGGTAAATTGGGTTCGATTGATGCCAACCGCGGTGATTATCAAAATGGATGGGATACGGATCAATTTCCAAATGATATCAATGAACTGACCGAAGCCATGTTGATTATTTTAGAAGGTGGTGGCTTCCAAGGTGGAGGTGTGAATTTTGATGCCAAAATCCGCCGGAATTCGACAGATCCCGAAGATTTGTTTTATGCACATATCGGTGGTATGGATATTTTTGCACGCGCACTTCTTACCGCAGAGCGTATTCTCGAAGATTCGGATTATAAAAAAATACGGGCCGATCGCTATGCTTCTTTTGACAAAGGCCATGGCGCATCATTCGAAGAGCGGACCTTGACGTTGGAGAACTTAAGGGATTTGGCAGTGGAATTAGGTGAGCCGAAAACGATTAGTGGTAAACAGGAGTATTTAGAAAATTTGGTCAATAGATATATATAGTTCTAAAAATATTTCTATATTAGGCGATCAAATTAAACCAATTACCAATACATGAATAATTATTTAAGCACAAAAGATTACATCGTTTTCCTGATATACTTTGTTATTGTGGCAGGTTACGGATTATGGGTGTATTATCGCAAAAAATCTGAATCTGTAGGATCCAAAGACTATTTCTTGGCTGAGGGATCATTGACATGGTGGGCTATCGGAGCCTCACTTATTGCATCCAATATCTCGGCCGAGCAATTTATCGGTATGAGCGGTTCTGGATTTAAGATGGGATTGGCTATTGCGACTTACGAGTGGATGGCTGCCATTACACTGATTGTGGTTGCGGTATTTTTTATCCCGGTATATTTAAAGAACAAGATCTTTACGATGCCACAGTTTCTCCATAAACGGTATAATGGAACTGTAGCGATGATCATGGCCGTTTTCTGGTTATTGTTGTATGTTGTCGTTAATTTGACATCCATCCTCTATTTGGGAGCCATTGCGGTAAGCAGCATTTCCGGTATCAGTCTGGAAGCCTGTATGTATGCCATTGCGATTTTTGCGGTGATCATTACATTGGGGGGAATGAAAGTAATCGGCTATACAGATATTATTCAGGTTTTCTTTCTGGTATTGGGTGGTTTGGCGACCACTTACCTGGCCTTGAACCTCGTTTCAGAGCACTATGGTGGCTCAGGAGTATTGGAAGGCTATCATTTGATGACCGAAAAAGCTTCCGACCACTTCCATATGATTCTGGATCGTAAAAACGAGAACTATCTCGATTTACCGGGGCTAACCGTATTGATCGGGGGGATGTGGATCGTTAATTTGAACTACTGGGGATGTAATCAATACATCACGCAACGCGCACTTGGAGCAGATTTGAAAACCGCGAGAAACGGTATCTTGTTTGCAGCATTTCTGAAGTTATTAATGCCTATTATTGTGGTGTTGCCGGGTATTGCAGCTTATGTCATGTGGAAAGATGGCCTGTTCCAAAATGAAATGATGCAACATGGAGAGGTAAATCCGGATCATGCTTACCCAGTTTTATTGAATTTATTGCCAGCTGGTTTGAAGGGACTGTCGTTTGCAGCCTTGACAGCGGCGGTGGTTGCTTCTTTGGCAGGTAAAGCAAACAGTATCGCAACAATCTTCTCCTTGGATATTTATAAAAAAGTATTCAATACAGAAGCATCGGACAAGAAATTGGTCAACATCGGCAAGCTAACTGTTGTGGTTGCCATGATTTTGGGCGTGCTGATTGCTCCACATCTAGGTATTGATAAGAAAGGTGGATTCCAATATATTCAGGAATATACAGGTTTTGTATCTCCAGGTATTTTTGCGATGTTCATTTTAGGATTCTTCTGGAAAAAAGCAACTTCAAATGCGGCTTTGTTTGCAACAATTGGTGGTTTTATTTTCTCGATCATCTTCAAAAAATTGCCAGATTGGGTCGATCTGTCATTCTTGTCATCAACAGGTTTCTCTGTTCCGAATCCAACAACAGGAGTGTACGAAATTCCATTTTTGGATAGAATGGGATTTGTTTTCGTCATCTGTATTATCGGTATGATTCTCATCAGTATTATCGACAATAAGCGAGGTGTCGTGCCAGCTGGATTGGAAGTTGATACCACGATGTTTAAACCACACCGGGCGTTTTTGGTCATCGCATTGATCGTAGCGCTATTGGTTACAGCCTTATATTCTATTTATTGGTAAAACAAGAGCACATAAGATTTTAAGAACTCCTATCAATCTCGGTTGATAGGAGTTTTTTGTTTGTTTTAAAAATACCTATCTTGGTTTAACTAAAACCATTGCTTAACGAAAGATTGCTGCTATGAAAAGAAGAAGTACCCTGCTACTGACGACGCTATTTGGATTACTTACTACCGGTATGCCGATGCTGAGTTCAGCTCAGCGCACACAGAAACCACCTTTACATGGAAAACATTGGATGGCTATTACGGGTAAGCCCTTGGCGGCAACAGCGGGTGCCCAACTATTCCAACAAGGCGGAAATGCGGTGGACGCTGCTTGTGCCATGCTCGCAGCAACCTGTACGATGTGGGATGTTTTGAGTTGGGGCGGAGAGACGCAGGCCTTAATTTATCATCCGAAATTAAAGAAGGTTATTGCCATAAATGCCTTGGGGGTAGCACCCAGTGGAGCGACAGTTGATTTTTTTAGGTCAAAGGGCTATGAATTTCCACCTGAATATGGCCCCCTTGCTGCGGTTACTCCGGGTACGCCCGGCGGATTGTGCTATATGTTGGCTCATTATGGAACGAAAAGTCTTGCAGAGGTATTGGCTCCTGCTCTTGAAATGGCTGCGGGTTATCCCATTGATGCACAAACAGCAACGAGTATAGAGCGGGGTAAAGACCGCATTAAAGAATGGCCCTACAGTAAAAAGGTGTTTTTAGTACATGAAGGGAAATCCTGGGAAGCTCCCGAGGCGGGAGAGGTTTTTGTACAGCAGGATCTGCATAAGACCCTGTCCAAATTGGTAGAAGCCGAAAAGAAGGCCCTAGCAGCGGGAAAAGATAGGAAAGCCGCAATCATGGCTGCCTACGACCGGTTTTATACCGGCGATATTGCAGATGAATTTGTCCGTGGCAGTAAGGAGCAAGGTGGCTTAATCACGAAAGCAGACTTGGCCAATTGGAAACCTATTGAGGAGGAACCATTGCACGTCAATTATAAGGGCGTTGACGTGTATAAATTACAAGAATGGACACAGGGGCCAGCCATGCTACAGAGCCTGCAAATGTTAAAAAACTTTGACCTAAAGGCCATGGGTTATAATTCTGCTTCTTATATTCATACACTCTATCAGGTTATGAACTTAGCCTTTGCCGATCGGGATTTTTATTATGGTGATCCCTACGGTAAACCGAAGACACCTATTCAAGGCCTATTACATGAGTCTTATGCGAAGGCGAGAGCTGCAACAATTGACCTTAAGCGAAATAACCCGAATGTACTTCCCGGAGATCCTTATCCCTATGAAGGGAAACAGAATCCTTATCTTCCGTTATTGGAGCAGCGTAAGCAGGAGTTTACACCACATGCGGAGCTGAAAAATGATTTTGTCCCTAAACATGACGCACGCTCAAGTTCGTTGCTAACGGAATTGCCAAAAACAGCTCTTTTGGCCTCTTTAGCGGTGGATAGTGCCTATGTTGACCGTTTATTACGGGGTACCACAAGTGTTGAAGCGGCGGATGAAGAAGGTTGGGTCGTTTCGATCACACCGAGTGGAGGTTGGCTTCCTGCCTGTATTGCCGGGAATACTGGGGTGGGCATGAGTCAGCGCCTACAGAGTTTTGTCTTAGATTCGTTGATTAACCCGTTCAATGTGGTCGAGCCAGGCAAAAGACCGCGTGTAACGCTCACCCCTTCGATGGCTTTGAAAAACGGAAAACCTTACCTTTCTTTTGCCGTGCAGGGCGGAGATACTCAGGATCAGAATTTACTGCAATTTTTCTTGAATATGGTCGAGTTTGGTATGACGCCACAACAAGCCAGCGAGGCGGCCAATATCAACAGTAATCAGCTTTGGCTATCGCTGGGAGGAACAAAGACCGATGATCGAAAACCGCGCTCAGGTAGCCTGCTATTGGACAAAAATACCGCTCCAGCAATTATTGAACAATTGAAGAAAATGGGGTATAGCATTCAGCTCGGCGATCGTACCAGTGGACCTATCAATGCGATTTATTTCGATCAGCAGCACCGTACACTTTGGGGCGGCAGTAGCAATAATGGGGAGGATTACGGCATCGGGTGGTAGTATTTCATTGGCTTTTGCTTAGGTTTTGGTTTTGTTATCTCCACTGTATTTATTATCTTACCTACTGATCGGAAACTGATTTTTGTTATGGAGGGTAGTGTCAATAAATATTCGTTTGTTTTTCAGCCTGATGAAGCTGGTATTGTCTTGGTAGATGGCTTGAAGCGGCGATTACGTGCATCGTTAGCCGAACTGCTTCCCGACAAAAACAAAGGCTGGTATCCCAGTTGCAATTCCAAAGCTCATGTAACGATATGTGCTTTTGAAGCAGATGCGTGTAAACTGACAATGGCTATTGAGGCTTTGCAGGAGACTTTGGTCTATGAGCGTAGTCAGTATGTTTATTTCGATCATTTTTCATCATTTGCGGGTGGTGCTTTCTATATTGCACCAACTGTGCACGCCCGGAGTTATCTCAAGGACCGGGCGCGGAAGGTTGTTCAAACATTGACGGAGTTTGATTTGATCGAGATTAGCGACGAACCCCATATTTCGATTGGGCGACGTCTGGAGCCAGAGCAGCTTGAAATCGCAAAAGAACAGTTGCGGTCTGTCGATCTGAGCTTTATGTGCAAGGGCGTTCATGTGCGGCAGTATAAGCCTGATTTAGGTCAGTACGAGATCATCGATTTTATCCAATTTGGCAACCAATCGAAGGAAAATTCTGGCCAGCTGGCATTTAAATTCTAATAATATCGCGGTTTAATTGCCTAATAATGTAAAGCTTTTTATCTTTAAGGCTGACAATATACGATATTGCACTTATAGTACTTTATGCATTACGACGAATCTCATCATAAATCCCTATCTGACATCCATGAAAGTGTCGATGTCAATCAAGGGAAATCCAAATTTAAGAAGATACTTAGTTTCTTTGGTCCAGCTTATCTCATTAGCGTGGGGTATATGGATCCAGGCAACTGGGCTACCGATCTTGCTGGAGGAAGCCAATTTGGCTATACCCTGATTTGGGTGCTGTTGATGAGTAATATCATGGCGCTGGTGTTACAGAATCTATGCGCGCGCCTAGGTATTGTACGCGGTAAAGACCTTGCGCAGTGTAACAGAGAGACCTATCCTAAACGGATGAATTTTGTGCTCTATGTGCTTGCTGAAATTGCAATAGCAGCCTGTGATCTGGCGGAGGTTTTGGGAATGGCAATCGGTCTTAACCTCCTTTTTGGAATCGATTTGCTTTGGGGAGTAATGATCAGTTTTGCAGATACCTTCTTGCTGCTCTATCTGCAGAAGCTGGGGATGCGAAAAATGGAACTCTTTATCATTGGACTTATCGCGCTTATTGGCATGTGTTTCATGGTAGAAATGTTTTTGGCGAAACCTGATTTTGCAGAGGTAGCCACCGGATTTATCCCCAGTATCCCGAATAGCGCTGCATTATATATTGCCATAGGAATTATAGGTGCAACCGTCATGCCGCATAACCTGTATCTGCATTCGGCCCTGGTGCAAACGCGAAAAATTGACAGGAATGAGGTTTCTATCCGAAAATCGCTCAAGTATAACTTTTGGGATAGTGCCATCGCCTTGAACCTGGCCTTTTTGGTGAATGCGGCAATATTGATTCTTGCAGCCTCTGTTTTTCACAAGAACGGTATGCATGACGTTGCCGAACTTGAAGATGCTTATCACCTATTGGGCAACCTTCTTGGAACGGAATGGGCCTCAAAATTGTTTGCTGTTGCCTTGATTCTTGCCGGACAGAGCTCAACGGTGACGGGAACCCTAGCTGGACAGATTGTGATGGAGGGATACCTTCGCTTGCGGATTAGTCCGACCTTGCGGAGGATTATAACGCGGCTTTTGGCTATTATCCCGGCTGTATTGGTGATACTCATTTCGGGTGAAGGTCGCGTTGGTCAGCTGCTGATCTTTAGTCAGGTGATCTTGAGTATGCAGCTCGCTTTTGCCGTCATCCCGTTGATCCATTTTGTGAGCGATAAAGTCAAGATGGGCACTTTTGCCATTAAACCGCTAACGAAAGTAGCGGCTTGGCTGATCGCGGCCATTATCGCTGTTTTGAATTTTAAATTGGTATACGACGAAGTGGTCGGCTGGATTGGTGAGGCCAACAATATTGTAGTAACCGTATTATTGATCTTGGGAGCAGTGGGCTTGTTTGCCTTATTGATGATGACCGTATTATACCCTATTTTACTTAAATCAAAACCAACGGAGCTGGAGGTGCACCCACCATTTGAGGCTTTGCATTTTGAGCATAAGGGCTCTTTTAAGAAAGTAGTGATTGCATTGGATTTCTCAAATTCAGATCAGAAAGTAATCCAATATGCTTTACAGCTGTCGCACGAGGATACTTCTTTTGTGGTTGTACATATTGTTGAGAGTGCATCGGTAAAGTATACCGGAGATTCGACAGATGATTTTGAATCGCGTCAGGATTTGGAACGACTGAAATTGTATGCAGACTTTCTCTTGTCGAAAGGTCATCAGACGGAATATGAATTAGGTTACAATAACCGGATCAAGTGCATTGCTGAAATTTGTGAAAACTATAAAGCTGATCTGTTAGTTGTAGGCAGTCATGGACATAATGGGCTGAAGGATTTTGTTTTTGGTGAGACAGTTAACAAGCTACGGCATGCAGTGAAAGTACCTGTTTTTATTGCTCAATAGGTTCTCATTGACTATCTCAAAGAGTCTCTGTCTATTCACTGTAATTTTATTGCGGAAAAAGTGAGCGGGGCGATCGCTAAGTGCTAAATAATTCTTATTTTTGCGACATCAAATCAAGATATGAGCGACGCTATTAAACACGAGTGCGGAATCGCACTAATTCGCCTGTTAAAACCCTTATCTTATTATCAGGAAAAATATGGTACGCCATTTTATGGCATCAACAAATTGTACCTATTAATGGAAAAACAGCACAACCGTGGACAAGACGGGGCTGGAATTGCAACCATTAAATTTGATGTAAAACCTGGAAATCGTTACATTTCGCGTTACAGAGCTATGGGCTCAACTGCTGTGGCAGACATATTCGAATATGTACAGAAAAAATTTGCTTCTGTTCAGAAAGCATTTCCAGAGGAGTCAAAAGATACGCAATGGTTAAAAGATAACGTAAGTTTTACGGGGGAAGTACTTTTAGGACATTTGCGCTATGGAACGCATGGAAAGAACAGTATCGAAAGCTGTCACCCATTTTTGAGACAAAACAATTGGATGTCTCGTAATTTGGTGGTAGCGGGTAACTTCAACATGACCAATGTGGACGAATTGTTGCAACAGTTATACGAGTTGGGACAACATCCAAAAGAAAAAGCGGATACCGTAACCGTTTTGGAAAAAATTGGCCATTTCTTGGATGATGAGAACCAAGATCTGTTCGATCAATTCAAAAAAGAAGGTCATTCTAATATTGAGATCAGCTCGCTGATTGCTAAAAATATTGATGTTACCAAAATATTGAAGCGTTCGGCCAAAACGTGGGATGGCGGTTACACCATCGCAGGTATCTTTGGTCATGGTGATGCTTTTGTGATGCGCGACCCAGCTGGTATTCGTCCTGCGTTTTATTATCAGGATGAGGAGATCTTGGTGGTGGCATCGGAAAGACCGGTCATCCAAACTGCATTCAATATTCCTATTGGTGCTGTAAAGGAAATTAAACCAGGTCATGCCCTGATCGCTAAAAAAGATGGTACTGTATCCCAAGAGATGTTTAGACAACCCGTAGAACAACGTTCTTGTTCTTTCGAACGGATCTACTTCTCGCGTGGATCAGATGCTGATATCTATCAAGAACGTAAAGAATTAGGAAGATTACTAGTGCCTCAGGTATTGGAATCTGTCAAAAATAACATCAAAAATACCGTATTCTCGTTTATTCCAAATACAGCCGAAGTATCTTACTATGGCCTAATGGATGGTATCAATGCCTACGTTCGGGATTTTCAAAAAGAGACGCTATTAAATCGTTCAGAAAAGATTTCTGATGAGGAGTTAGATGAAATCTTGAGTATCAAACCTCGTTTTGAAAAACTCAACGTAAAGGATGCTAAACTGCGTACCTTCATTACACAAGATGCGGACCGTACCGATATGGTACAACATGTATACGATACGACTTACGGTATTGTAAAAGATCATGAAGATACCATCGTTGCCATTGACGATTCGATCGTTAGGGGAACAACGTTGAAACAAAGTATCTTGACGATCCTGGATCGTTTGAATCCGAAAAAAATTGTGATTGTTTCTTCTGCCCCGCAGATTCGTTACCCAGATTGTTACGGTATTGATATGTCACGTATGGGTGAGTTTGTCGCATTCGAAGCGGCAATTAATCTCCTCAAACAACGTGGTATGGCACATATTATTGATGAAGTTTATCAAAAATGTGTATTGTCAATGACCCAAGATGTTAATGAGATCGAGAATTATGTTAAAGCGATCTACGCACCGTTTACGGATGAAGAGATCTCAGAAGAAATTGCTCGTATTGTAAGACCTCACCACCTAAAGGCAGAGCTTGAAGTAGTTTACCAAACATTGGATAATTTACACAAAGCTTGTCCGGACCATAAAGGTGATTGGTACTTCTCGGGTGATTATCCAACACCTGGTGGAAACAAGGTTGTTAACAAAGCGTATATGAACTGGATTGAAGGAAAGAATGTAAGAGCATATTTCAGCAGCTAAGTTCAAAATTATATTAAAGAGGGATGCATTTATGCGTCCCTTTTTTTTTATATATTCGTACCAATTAGTGTCAATATCCTAAATTAAAAAACCAATTAAAGCAAGGGAAATTGCTGTCCGTAAATAAACCGATCATGAAGCATATTTTTAAGAGTCTCTATTTTCAAGTCATCGTTGGGATACTTGTGGGGATCATCTGTGGTATCTATTACCCTGACTTCGCTGTCAAGCTAAAACCATTGGGAGACGCTTTTATTAAACTGATCAAGATGGTTATTGCGCCATTGATTTTTAGTTCCATTGTAATCGGTATAGCTGGAATGCAGGATACGAAAAAAGTGGGAAAAATCGGCTTGACTTCCATTATCTATTTCGAGATCATGACCACGATTGCCCTGATTATCGGTCTGGTCTTTGTTAATTGGATACAGCCGGGGACCGGGATGAACGCCGATCCAGCGAGCCTTGATGTATCTTCGATATCCCATTACATCTCAGAATCCAAAAAACCACATGGTTTTATGGATTTTATCATCGGGATCATTCCAGATAATGTGATTGCTGCGGTAGCGTCGGACAACATGTTGCAGGTACTCGTTTTTGCCGTACTATTTGGGATCGGTATGACAAAAATCGGGCAGAAAGCTTCCGAGCCTGTCCTCCATGTATTGCAATCTTTTCTGAAGGTGCTCTTCTCCATTATCAAAATGATCATGTACCTGGCGCCAATCGGTGCAATGGGAGCAATGGGTTTTACGATCGGTAAGTTTGGGATCCAGGCCTTATCCAAACTCGGTATGTTGATGTTGAGCTTCTACCTAACCTGTTTTATTTTCGTGGTCATCGTGATTGGAGCGGTATTGTATTTTTATCTCAAGGTGAATGTTTTTAAGTTTTTAAAATATATCAAGGAAGAAATTCTGATTGTATTGGGGACTTCCTCTTCAGAGTCCGCATTGCCTGGAATTATGCAAAAAATGGAAGATGCGGGTTGTGCCAAGCCTGTTGTGGGTCTAGTTATTCCCACTGGCTATTCTTTCAATCTGGATGGAACAAGTATCTATCTGACCATGGCAGCGGTCTTTATTTCGCAGGCCCTCAATATGCATCTCAGCCTGGAGCAGGAAATTACCTTATTGCTGGTGTTGTTATTGACCTCTAAAGGTGCTGCAGGTGTAACAGGAAGTGGTTTCGTTACCCTCGCTGCGACCTTGCCTGTGGTTGGCCATGTACCGGTGGAATCTGTCGCATTGATCTTTGGTGTGGATCGTTTTATGAGTGAAGCAAGGGCGATAACCAATTTGATCGGAAATTCAGCCGCAACGCTGGTCATTTCAAAATATGAAAATAGTTTGGACGAGGATCTTTTGCATGAAAAGCTGGGATCTAAACGCGTATAATCGGTGAGCGGAATAGGTATAGATTGTATAACAAAGGTGCTATCCAAATTCTTTGGATAGCACCTTTAATTCAAAACCCTTCGGTATCTGTTAATTCTCTTTTTTTGTATTTTCTATATCTTGAGCCAGATCGATGGCACCCATTACTTTTTCTTCCAATAGCGCGAGCTTGATCACCTGCGACATTTCAGTCACATAGTGGAACTGCATATCTTTGATATAATCTTCCTTGATCTCCAGGATGTCTTTTTCATTGGATTTACACAGGATAATATCTTTGATGTTCGCGCGTTTTGCAGCAAGAATTTTCTCCTTAATACCGCCAACAGGCAATACTTTTCCGCGTAGCGTAATTTCACCTGTCATGGCTAGTTTTTCCTTCACTTTACGTTGGGTAAACAGCGATGTCAGTGCGGTGAGCATCGTTATACCAGCTGAAGGGCCATCTTTTGGAATAGCGCCTGCTGGAACGTGAATATGGATATCCCAATGGTCGAAAACACGATAGTTAATGCCGAAATCCGAAGCGTGGGCTTTCAGGTAGGCTAGTGCAATCGACGCAGATTCTTTCATGACATCACCCAAATTACCGGTCAGGCTCAAACGTCCTTTTCCTGGGCTCAGTGAAGATTCTATAAATAAGATATCGCCACCTACGGAAGTCCAGGCCAAGCCTGTTACGACACCGGCGACATTGTTATTTTCGTAGATGTCCTTATCAAATATTGGGGCACCTAGGATATCAAGTAGATCTTGTTCGTTTATACTTGGACTGTAATCCTTTTCCATGACAATACGTGTTGCAATACCACGTACGACGGAGCCGATCTTTTTTTCTAATCCGCGGACGCCAGATTCACGTGTGTAATCCTCAATAATCTGTTCGATGATCTTCGCTTTTAACGAGACGTCCTTGGATGCCATTCCATGCATTTCGCGTTGTTTTGGCAAAAGGTGTTTTTTCGCGATTTCGATTTTTTCCTCGATGGTATAGCCATTCACTTCGATAATTTCCATCCGATCCAATAGCGCAGGTTGAATAGAACTCAAAGAATTGGCTGTCGCGATAAACATCACTTTGGAAAGGTCAAACTCCATTTCCACATAATGGTCATAGAAATGTGTGTTTTGTTCTGGATCCAATACCTCCAATAAGGCCGACGAAGGATCTCCTTTGAAATCTGCGCTCATTTTATCGATTTCGTCCAGAATAAAAACCGGATTTGCTGCCCCTGCTTTTTTCAAGGACTGAATGATACGGCCCGGCATTGCGCCGATATAGGTTTTGCGGTGTCCTCTGATTTCTGCTTCATCGCGTACACCACCCAAAGCCATACGGGTATATTTGCGTCCTAAAGCTTTGGCAATGGATCTTCCCAAGGAGGTTTTACCCACTCCCGGAGGGCCTACCAAACAAAGAATAGGTGCTTTCATATCATTTTTTAATTTCAATACCGCAAGGTATTCAATGATACGTTTTTTTACTTTCTCGAGTCCGTAATGATCTTTGTCGAGCACTTTTTGTGCCTTGTTTAGATCAAAATTGTCTTTTGTTGTTTCATTCCAAGGTAGATCTAGCAAAAGCTCAAGGTAATTGAGCTGTACCGAATAATCTGCAGCAGCAGGATTGATCCGCGATAGCTTTTCGAGTTCCTTTGTGAAATGTTTTTCTACATCAACATTCCATTTCTTTTTCTTGCCCCGTTTTTTAAGCTCTTCCAGCTCAAGATCGGGCGTATTGCCACCCAGCTCTTCCTGAATTGTTTTGAGCTGTTGGTTCAGGAAATAGTCACGTTGTTGTTTGTCAAGGTCGACACGTACTTTATTCTGAATCTGGTGCTTTAGTTCCAACATCTGGATTTCTGTCGTCAGCAGTTCCAATAAAAGTTTGGCACGGTTCTCCACTTTGGGTATCTGAAGCAGTTCCTGTTTTCTGATCATTTCGACATTGATATTCGACGAAATGAAGTTGATCAGAAACGAGGGACTTTCAATATTTTTGATGGCTATACCAGCTTCACTAGGTAAGTTTGGCGAAAGTTGGATGATCTGCAGCGCCATTTCTTTTAAAGTAGAAATTGTCGCTTTAAAGTGCTTGGTCATCTTCGGTTTCGCTTCGTTGAATTTCTCCACACGCGCCTTTAAATAAGGTTCGGTTTCGACAATTTCCAACAAGTTGAACCGTTGTTTTCCCTGGATAATGACGGTGGTATTACCATCAGGCATTTGGAGTACTTTAATGATATGAGCTACAGTGCCCACTTTATTTAGTTCTTCAAATCCTGGGTCCTCTACAGTCATATCCTTCTGAGAAACAACACCAATAGTTTTGCTGCCTTTATAAGCTTCTTTGACTAATTTGATGGATTTATCTCGACCTACGGTAATCGGAATGACAACACCGGGAAATAATACGGTATTACGTAAAGGCAAAATAGACAATGCTTCTGGAATTTCAGCATTCGCCATATTATCTTCATCCTCTTGTGTAAGTAAAGGGAAGAATTCGGTATCCTCTGCAACGATTGGAATTGCTTGACTGAAATCAAAAGTTTCGAATTTGCTCATAGTATTTATTTTGTGTATTTGGCAGTCGCTGACATGTTGACGGCTGACTTTCAAATTTTAAGCTTCTATTATTGTTTCCCCTATATTGCAAGGGAAGTGCCAATTGCTAAAAGTGAGCAAAATTACAAATCTATTTTCTAGAATAGGAAAAAAAGGCAGGTTAAATAAAATTTATCTGCCATTTGTTGGAGAAATAGGCATAATAATTGTAATATTGGAATGTGAAAGGGCACCGATGGCAGTTCTTGCGTTTAAAGAAATCAATCGGCGGTTTTTTCAAAAATGTAGAAACGATCACACGTGATCATTAAAGAGTGAATATAAAAACGTAACTAGTTAGATATGAATTTAAAATCATTTAAATTGGGTTTGTTTACTGGGGTTTTTGCCTTAGTTGCTTTTAGCGCGAATGCACAACAACCAAAACAGGCTGAGCATAGCAACGCTAATGTGAGAATGGGGCAGAAAGCTCTTTTGGATGGTGATTTCAAGAATGCCGAGTCATACTTGACAAAAGCCCTACCTCAGGAAGGGAAAGATCCGGATGTATTATACATGTTGGGATATTCTCAATTTCAAAATGGTGATTATAAAAAATCAGCGGAGACTTTTGGAAAAGTAGTTGCATTGAACGGTAAAAATGCAAATGCTTTATATTTCAAAGCGAAAGCAACAAACAACCTCGCTACTCAATCCACAAACAAAACATCTGTTGCCAACAAAGAACAGTTATTGAAAGTTGCTATTGAGGATTATTCAAAAGCAATTGCCATTACGCCTACTGATTCGAAATTCTATCAAAATAGAGCGATTGCGAATCGTGATTTAGGTATCTTGATCGGAACAGCGGGTACGCCGAATTACAATAAGGCAATGGCAACTGACGCTTATAACAATGCAATCAAGGATTATGAAAAAGTGTTGAGCTTTGATGCATCGAAGAAAGATATTCAAACTGAAATCAAAAAAGCGAAAGTATATAGAGATAACTTGAAATAGTATCGCTATAAAAGTATACAAAAGGGAATGCCAACAGGCGTTCCCTTTTTTTGTGCCTGTTGGAATCGCTGTGTTAGCAATGAGCTGCTTTTCATTTAAACGGGCTGATTTTAGCCGTTTTTGTTTTGATAAATTTCAAACGAAATCAGCGCTGAGACTGTTCTTTTCCTAAATCAAAATGAATATTATGGAAACGAATCGATTGTCAAAGGAAATGCAGCAAATTTTAATCAGTCAGATGACTAAAGAAGCTGAGGCTGCACAGATTTATTTGGCGTTGGGCATATGGGCAGATGATCAGGGTTATGGCGGGATCGCCAATTTCCTTTATAGACATGCGCAGGAAGAGCGTAATCACATGACTAAGATTATGGGGTATATACTTGAACGGGGTGGTCGTCCTAGGATACAAGCTATCGCAGAGCCGCCAGCTGACCCACAATCATTGACCGAATGCTTTAATCGCGTTTTTAAACACGAAGTAGATAATACTGAAGCGATCTATAACATCGTCAATTTGGCGTTGGCGGAAAAGGACTGGGCAACATGGAACTTTGCGCAGTGGTTTGTTAAGGAGCAGATCGAGGAAGAGAAGTTAGCATTGGAATTAATTGATAAATTGAAAATCGCCGGTGGTGACCGCGCATCAGATGAATCCTTGTTCGCGTTGGATTCCTCGTTGGAAGCCATGCCCGACGAAGTGACTTTGGCAAGAGAAGCAACGGCAGATGATCCCAAATAATTGTAAAATAGAAGAAGGCAGGANNTCCTGCCTTCTTCTATTTTACTTTGTACTAATCTTAATCGATTCGTTTGTGCTAAGCTAAATTTACTTTATGCTCAATGGCATATACACACCGAAGGTGATGTTTCTACCCATGTTATAGACACCAAAGCTCGTGTCTTCCTGTGAAAGACGTCCTGGGCGCAATCGGCTCAGTGCATCGTAATAACGTTTGTTGGTCAAGTTCGAAGCTGCTGCAAATACTTTGAGCTGTTGCGATCCGAGATGTAATGTTGTACCGATCCCTGCGTTCAATAAGGAATACGAGTTTGCCGGGGTTTCGAAGGTTTCATCAATGCGGTTCTGTTTGAAATAATTGTCCAGACCCACAGAAACGTAGAAAGCATTCAAGCCGCTAATCTTAGGCTCAAGCCGCAAGGTATTGTGTACAACACCAGCTGGAATCAATGCAAGCGGTCTGTTAAATGTATTGTTCTGTGCATGGGTATAGCTAAATGTATTATCCAGGTGTATCCAGTTCAACAAATGAAAATTTAGACTTCCTTCGACACCGTAAAGATTGGCGTTGACCTGGCCATAGCGATATACGTCGTAGGTATGCGAATCACCATCTTCACCCACCACAGTTTTGGTATCGCCTTTTGTTGTTGAGGCATAGATAAAGTTGTGGATATAATTTTCATAGATTCCGATACTTCCTGTGACGATGCTATGTCCAAACTCCAAAGTAGCATCCGCTTGGTAACTTCGTTCAGGTTTCAGGTTTTCATTTCCCACTTCATAGCGGTAAGTCCCTTCGTGCACCCCGTTTGAGCCGAGTTCAGCGGGATTAGGGGCTCTAAATGCCGAACCCGCATTTGCTTTGAAATTGAGGTCTTCGCTGAAAATATGGGTATAACCAAGCGCTCCGCTCACATTGCTGAAACTATTTTTAAAACCGGCGAACTGCTCTTCGTCTTCAATAAAGAGCTGTTTGCCTTTGTTGTTAACGTAGTCATAGCGTAATCCGACGTTAAAGGTATTTTCGCCCCAGGTTTTCTTTGCATATCCAAAGGCGCCCAATTCCAACTGATCATAAGCTGGAATTAAGAATTCAACACCTTTATTTAGACTATGCTCCTGGCTTGCACTAATGCCAAATACATGTTGCCAGCCATTTTTTTCACTCAACGAATATTTTGCGTCAAGTGAATATGTATTCAGATCAAAGAATAAGGAAGGCGTTGCTTCTTCAAGTTCCCGACGTTGATTTTTTTGATAGCCCAGATCAAGTTTTAAACTACCGGAACCGATGACAAAGTTATTGTTAAGAGCCAGTTTGTAATGACGGATGTTCTGCTTGGGGAAGTCCAATGTACGACTTTTTGAGTTGATGTAAAGCGGGTCACCAGGTTCGGCATCGTAAAAGCCGATATTATTTTTTAGGTACGAAAAATTCAGATGAGAATAGCCCCATTGCTTGTTCAGCCCGAGCATACCACTGAAATTACTGTTGTTAAAACCACTATTGCCATATCGGCCTGCTGGCGTATTGTACGAATAGGCATTTTGATAAGAACCACGACCACGCCATACAAAGCCATTTTCATTGCCGGTAAGCATAACCGAACTATTGGTTAATCCGTTGTTGGTGGAGTAGCTGCTCAGTACTTCACCTTTAATTTGCCCTGCTGTAGGAACATTTGGTTCAAGCACATTGATGACCCCGCCGATAGCATCAGATCCGTACATCAAAGAGGCTGCACCACGCAGGACCTCCACACGATCCGGTTGATTTTGGTCGATCTCGATACCATGTTCGTCACCCCATTGCTGTCCCATCTGTTTAACACCATCACTCACGGTGACGACTCGATTATAACCGAGTCCCCGTATAACAGGTTTTGAAATACCTTGTCCTGTTGTGATCTGGCTTAGTCCGGGAACTTGTCGTGCTAGTGCATCAATCAGATTCGTTGCATTTCCCTGCAGTTCATCTTTGGAAATGACAGCTACTGAGGTACTGTTGCGACGGCTCTGTGAGGTGACCAATGTACCCGTAACGACGACTTCATTGGTTTCAATAATACTTTCTGTTAGGGCGAAATCAAGGGAAAGATTTTCCGAAGTGAGATCGACGGTCTTGACAACGGACTGATAGCCCAAGAAACGGACTTCAACCAAGTAGCGTCCACTTGAAGGAAGTGATTTGAAGCTGTAGTGACCTTGCTGGTCTGATGCGGTGCTCGAACGAAGCTGTTGCAGCGCTATTGTAGCGCCAGCAATGGGAAGATTCGTTTTCGCATCCGTTATTTTACCGCTGATTGTTGCGGCGAGAGCTGGAAATATGGAGAAATAAGTGGCAAGCATAAAAATGCAGCCTATAATTTTAAGTTTCATCTGTACGAATAATTTTTACGTATATAACATCAAGGAAAACAGCAGCCCAATAACTCATCGTATGAATTCTTGAGACTGTCGAGTTCTAAAAACTTGTATGAAGTCGTTTGTCGCAATAATGAGAAGAGTATATGAATGGCATTATTGGACTTATGTAAAAATTAAGCGATGGGGGGACCACGATTGCCAGAAAGCAGTGATCGAATAACTTGATCTCCGGTGATAAACAGTCCATATTCAATCTGCTGTGTCGGAAGTATTAATTCGTGCAGCGTAAAATGGAAAAGAATTTGTGGGTGTGAGTTTTGATCACAAATGGAGCACTTGGGATGATCCGTGTGGTGTTTTTTTGCAGGACTGTCTACGATACTGAGTGCAGTTTGCGTATGGGCATGGGTATACACAATGAACTGACCAATTAAGAAGGTCAATAAGAGCATTAATGCTGCGAATTTGTTCAATGAGATACCTTTCACGCTAAAACCACTATGTTTAAACCCACGTTTTCTCTTGAGTTATTTTGTTAATCAGATCAAAGGTAAGGAAAATATAATACAAAGCAATTGTGTTGCATTTATTATTTTGAACCGATTATCGAAAGGATGCGGTTGGGGATACCCGTCGGAAAAAAAAGTGTCTATCCAAAGATTAGATAGACACTTTGCATATGATCGATAAGGTTGTTTATTTTTTGGAAGGAATAAACTTGCCTTCAATTTCATATTGATTGGCATCCAAGCCTTGGACATCTTGAAATTTGACAATTCGATAAAGCGAGTCCGTATAATAGTCTAATTTTTCTTGACTATCGTATAAGGTATTTGTTATCTTTTTATCGATATGGATGTGTTTTACCTTTTCGTTGTTATCAAACTCGATGCGTAACTTTTGTATTTGTAGTTCTTTCTTTTTAGCTGTAAATTCTGTTACACAGTCTACAGCTTTAACTTCATACAGTGATGGATCGAAGTTTTTGCTGATGTCGGCAGCTTGAAAGGCGGAAAGTTCATTTTTCCAGTTGCTAATTTTCAGTTCCTTTTGTTCTTTTTCTCCATCTTTGTTGACAGATTTTAGAACCGAGGGGTTGAGTTGCTGAAGGCGATTGACCTCGGCAGTAAAGAATGAATCAACAGAAAATATGTCTGAATATTTTTGAGGACCTTTTGTCGCGGATGGAGATCCACAGCTCCAAAAAAGCAGCGCACTGCCCATAACAAGGGAAAGTGCTCTGCCACTATTTATAAGTAAATTATTATTCTGATACCAATACATTTCCTGTCATTTCAACGGGGATATTGACGCCTAAAAGCTGTAAGACGGTTGGGGCAATATCACCTAATTTACCATCTGCTATTTTCTTATACTGATCGTCAATCAAGATACATGGAACCAAATTGGTTGTATGTGCCGTATTTGGCGATCCATCTTCATTGACCATAAACTCGGAGTTACCGTGGTCGGCCAAAATAATAAAGGAGTAACCATTTTTAAGGCCTGTCTCAACAACCGTTTTTGTACATTGATCAACAGTTTCCACTGCTTTTATAACAGCCTCAAAAACACCCGTGTGACCTACCATGTCAGGATTCGCAAAATTCAGGCAGATAAAATCAGGTTGAAGTGTTTCCATATCGTTGACGATAGCTTCAGTAATTCCTTGAGCAGACATCTCCGGTTGAAGATCGTAGGTCGCTACTTTTGGTGATGGAACCAACAGGCGGTTTTCACCTTCAAATTGCTGTTCACGACCTCCTGAAAAGAAAAATGTCACGTGCGGATATTTCTCTGTTTCGGCGATGCGCGTTTGCGTTTTATGATTTGCTTCCAACACTTCACCCAGGGTATTGGTCAAGTTATCTTTTTGGAAGACCACCCTGACATTTTGGAATGTTTCATCGTAAGATGTCATAGTCACATAATATAGATCCAAGGGTTGTAGATCATATTCTGGAAAAGCCTTTTGTGTTAAAGCGATGGTAATCTCGCGGCCACGATCTGTTCTGAAGTTATAACAGAAGACCACATCACCTTCTTGGATTGTTGCTACCGGAGTACCGTTGGCGTCAACCAATGCGATTGGTTTCACAAACTCATCGGTTACACCTTCGTCGTATGATTTTTGGATCGATGCAACAAGGTCATTGGATTTTTCACCTTCCGCTTTTACTAAAAGATCGTATGCTAATTTTACACGTTCCCATCTGTTGTCGCGGTCCATGGCATAATATCGGCCTATTGCAGAGGCAAAAGTGCCCGTTGTCGTTTTTAAATAGTCTTGTAGATCCCTGACATAGCCAATACCAGAGTTTGGATCTGTATCACGGCCATCTAAAAATGCATGTATAAATACCTGGTCACTTGTCAAGCCAGCATGTTTTGCAGCATCACATAGGCCTTTTAAGTGCTTTGTATGTGCGTGTACACCACCATCGGAAAGCAATCCGATAAGATGTACCTTTTTGTTATTTTCTAATGCATATTTAAAGGCATCTTGAATGATCGGATCAGAATTGAAAACACCGTCATTGACAGCTTTGTGAATACGTCCCAATTCTTGGTAGACGATTCTTCCAGCGCCAAGATTCATGTGGCCAACCTCCGAGTTACCCATTTGTCCTGCAGGCAGTCCAACAGCTTCACCAGAAGCCTCTAAGCTCGAGTTTGGATAAGCTTCTAATAAATGATCTAAAAATGGGGTGTTTGCAGCTTCAACTGCATTTGATTTATCATGTTTTCCATATCCCAGTCCGTCTAGGATCATGAGTGCAACTTTTTTCTTATTCATCGTATAACAAAGATAATCTTAATTTTAGAATCTATCAACGCATCTTAAAAAGTTCCCTTGTTAATCCCTAATAATTTTATAGGTTTGTGGCATAGTTTATGTTCGGTAAAAACCGGAGCTACCTAATGATTGATATGGATGATAGAAGCTGTTCTATAATATGTTGAGCTATATGAAATTTTTAAGCTATTGCGCATTTATACTTATTACTAGTCTTTTTGTACACACTGTGGCCTTCGGTCATTATTTAAGAGAAGTGAATACAGCGGTAAAGGTAGCTTTGCCTGGTGATGATGATTCTTTAGGAAGTATTTCGGAGGAACTGAAATCATATTTGAAAGAAGGCAATGCAAAAAATATGGCCAAGTATTTTGGTTCAAACTTAACCTTGTCTATTTTGGGGGAGAATGGGGTTTATACAAAATATCAGTCTGAAATCATGTTGGGTACATTTTTCAATCAGCACAAACCCAAAACTGTAAAATTAACGCAAGCCAGCAATGCCAACAATGGCTATCAATATTTTACATTTACATTATCAACGGAACAAGCCAACTACCGTGTCTTCATTAAGATCGGCGTAGGAAATAATAACCATTCGATTGAAGAGCTAAGAATCGACAAAAATTAAAGCGGGCCACGTTTTTTTTATAAATCTATTTTTCGATTAAAAAATTATTCCACATCTTAGCCCAATAAATAGTATTTATGGAGAAGGAAATCAAGGATTATTTGGCCCATTTTGTAAAACAGGCTGTCGCAGAAGATTTGGGTGATGGGGATCATACCTCACTTTCTACGATTGAAACTGGAGCACAAGGTGAAGCCAAATTGATTGTTAAGGATAATGGTATTTTGGCCGGGGTTGAAGTAGCACAGGCGATTATTGCCTATGTTGATGATAGTTTGACCTGTGAGGTGTTTATCCAAGATGGAAGTCAGGTTAAAGTGGGTGATATTGCTTTTTATGTTAAAGGAAATATTCAAAGTATTTTGTTGGCCGAGCGTTTGGTGCTGAATGTTATGCAGCGTATGAGTGGCATTGCGACGACAACCCGAAAATATGTAGACCTTCTCAAAGGTACAGATACGAAAGTTTTGGATACACGGAAAACGACACCATTGTTGCGTGTATTGGAGAAAGAAGCCGTTCGTATAGGAGGCGGGACTAACCACCGTTTTGGTCTATTTGATATGATTTTAATTAAGGACAATCATGTGGACTATAGTGGCGGTATTGTACCGGCTCTAAAGCGCGCAAATGATTACAGAAAAAGCCTAAATAAACCGATAGAAATAGAAATTGAAGTCCGAAATTTTGCGGAGCTTGATGAAGTTCTTAACTTTGGCGAAGTGGACCGGATCATGTTAGATAATTTTTCACCGCAAGATGTAGCCAAAGCTGTTCAGATTATTGACCATCGATTCAAGACAGAGGCCTCAGGGGGAATAACTTTTGACACGATTCGATCGTATGCGGAGGCCGGGGTAGATTATATTTCAGTAGGCGCTTTGACACATAGTGTAAAGAGCTTGGATCTTAGTCTGAAAGCCAAATTAATATAAGAACTGATTTAATTAATGATATCGATTTATTTAGTAACTGCAGTATTACTAGCTTATTTGTTTGGGTCCATACCTACAGCAGTATGGTTGGGACAGGCATTTTATGGGGTAGATGTTCGTGAGTATGGTAGCGGTAATGCTGGGGCGACTAACACCTTTCGCGTATTGGGTCCTAAAGCGGGGTCGATCGTGATGTTTGTAGATATATTTAAAGGCTGGACAGCAACAAACCTCGCTTATTTAATCGAATTGGGGCAAAATACGAGCGATGTCCAATTTGTCAACTTTCAGTTGGCCTTAGGCGTTATTGCGGTATTAGGGCATTTATTTCCTGTATTCGCCGGATTTAGAGGCGGAAAAGGGGTGGCAACACTTTGCGGGATGATTCTCGCGATCCATACACCGGCTGCATTGGTCTGTGTTTCTGTATTTATCATTATCCTGCTGACCACACATTATGTTTCACTGGGATCCATTTCAGCGGGATTTGCATTTCCCTTTAGTTTGGCCTTTATTTTTAAAACAACCATACCCTCTGTGCTGCTTTACGGCATAGCCATCTGTATTCTGTTGTTAATTACCCACCAAAAGAATATTGAGCGCCTGTTAAAGGGGCACGAATCCAAGATTTATCTCTTCAAGAAAAAGGCTAAGGAAAAAGAATAGGCACAATAATTGTATTTGCTAAGTAAGATTTAATAATTATTGTGAAATATCCATATGGGAAGAGCGGAAACGCGATGAACAACGTTTGGATATTCCATATGACCATGGAAAGAAAAATATAGACATATGAACGGAATGTTAAAGTATTCGGCTATCGTATTAGCATGCGTAACACTGGCATCGGGGCTGTCAGGCTGTGCAACTTCAGCTGTTACCGGCAAAAAATATTTAAAATTAGTGAGTGCTGATCAGGTTAACCAGCAAGCAGCATTGGCTTATAAAGATTTTTTATCGAAGAATGGTGCTAAAGTGGTCACTGGAACTGCGGATGCGGCGATGGTAAAACGTGTTGGTAACAAGTTGGCAACAGCGGTTAATCAGTATTTGCAGAGTACAGGTCGCGCAAATCAATTTAACTTCAATTGGGAGTTTAATCTGGTGAAGAGTGACGACGTGAATGCATGGTGTATGCCTGGGGGTAAAGTTGCGGTATATACTGGAATATTACCAGTGACGCGTACAGAAGCAGGTTTGGCAACAGTAATGGGACACGAGATAGCACATGCTATTGAAGAACATTCTGTGGCTCAGGCTTCGAATCAGATCGCTTTACAGCTGGGAGGACAGATTTTAGGTTCAGCTGCAGGCGTATCTGGAAATAGCACGCTTGGTGTTTTTAACAATCTTTATGGATTAGGAGGCAACTTGGCGCAACTGAAATTTTCGAGAAGCGACGAATCTGATGCGGATGCAGCGGGTTTGATCATTATGGCTTTGGCGGGTTACAATCCCAATGAAGCTGTAGATTTCTGGAAGCGTATGGCATCGGGTAGTCAAAAAGGGCAGCCTGAGTTTTTGAGTACCCACCCGAGTGATGAGCGACGGATTGCGGATATTCAGAAATTGATTCCAAACGCAATGAAATATTATAAAAAATAAGGAGTCAATACAATAAAAAAAGCGGAGTATCCAAATGAATGGGATACTCCGCTTTTTTTCACTTTATTTATGGCTGTATTATACCCCAGCAAAAGCGTCACTGATCCCGAGTACGACTCCAACGACCAATCCCATAAAATTGAACGCAATGGTAATAATGACCATGATTCCAATGAATTTATAGTGTTTTTTGAGCGCATCTAAGCATAATTCCAATTGGATGCTGTCACGGTTTGCTATTGCTTTTTTTGCTTTGGATCCAAAATTATACAGGAAATAGATGGGAAGGCAGAAGAAAGCAAGAAATAAAAGATAAAGTACACCAAAGGTGGATAAAGCTCCTGCTGTTACATATTCGTCGGCACCGAGTGATAATGCACTGGCTCCGAAGATGAGGCTCACCATGGTTATGGCAGAGATCCCGATGAAAATAAAACAGACAATGGCCAGAAAGTTGGCCCATTTGGCCGCTGAAGCCAAGAAGGAGAGTCCTGCTGGAGACAGTTTAATGTCTGCAGGTTCTTGAAAAGAAGAATTTTGAATACCGTCTTCCATGAAGCATAAATTAATAGGTGTGCGAATTTCTGAAAAGTTCTCGGTTTTTGAAACATTTTTTATAGAAACCATCAGGCCTATAGAATCGTTTAGATTTTTTTGGTCAGAATAGGTTACAGTGGCTCAAATTTGACAAGAAACTGAGTTATTTAATAAAATTCTCGATTGACTGGAAATTAGCTAATTTTTTTTAAAAACTTAAATCTCAATTGGAAGAATGTTGTTACAAAAGAATTTTAGCGATTTGATGTGGAAAACTATTTTAGGTCGGTCCGTATGAGGGGATATGCTGGTTTAAAACATGTTATAACGTTTTTTTTGCTAATAAATTGTATGTTAATATAGTAATTTAGGGCTGTATTTTATGAAGTATGTGTGGTTTAGTGTGTTAAGTTTATATTAAGTCCTTTGTAATTTAAAATCTCTTAGTAATTTTGCTTAACATTTTTTAACAAATCACATTATATGAAAAGATCTTTACTCTTTTTCGCTCTTGTTATGGCCAGCTATGGTGCTGTACAAGCTCAGGTTACGACAAGTAGCGTTACAGGTATTGTAAAAGAAGCAAACGGCAGTCTAACTTCGGGTGCTACGATTAAGGCTACACATGTGCCATCAGGGACTGTTTATACAGGTTCGGCTAATGCTGCTGGTCGATTCAACTTAGCCAATATGCGTGTTGGGGGGCCTTACAAAATTGAAGTAACTTATGTTGGACAAGACCCTATTATCTATAATGATGTCTACTTACAATTGGGACAGCCATTTGTGTTAAATCCTGTTTTTGCAGATAAAAACACAACTTTGGAAGAAGTTACGGTTACGGCGCGCAGAGGTGCAACCAAAACTGGTGTTTCAACTATTGTAGGTAGAAAGAAAATTGAGGAAATGCCTGCTATTTCCAGAAGTATCACAGATTTAACGAAATTAAATCCCCAAGCGAACTCGCAAGGAGATGGTTTCTCGTTTGCTGGAAGAAATAGTTTATTCAATTCATTGACATTGGATGGTGCCCAAATGAATAATGCTTTTGGCTTATCCGCTCTTCCAGGTGGACAAACAAATGCACAACCGTTTTCTTTAGATGCGATTGAGTCTATTCAGATCAACCTTTCTCCTTATGACGTAAAACAAGGTGGTTTTACTGGAGCAGGTGTCAACGCGATTACAAAATCTGGTACGAACACAGTAACTGGATCGGCTTACTGGTATTTCAAAAATCAAGATCTTCAAGGTTATAAAGTTGATGGCGAGAAATTACCGAAAACAGAATCATATAAAAATAATCAGCTTGGATTTAGCGTTGGTGGTCCCATCATTAAGAATAAATTATTCTTTTTCTTAAACGGTGAAACGACTAAACGTACTACGCCGGGCTCTAATATCCTTGCGAACCGTGGTACTGGTGGAGCAAATGAGTCAAATGTTAAAGCGTCTGATTTAGATTTAGTTAAGAAAACTTTAATGGATCAATTTGGTTACGATCCAGGTGTTTATGAAGGATTTAACAATGAGCAAAAAGCGAATAATATTACGGCCAAAATCGACTGGAATATTAACGAAAAGCATAAATTTACCCTTCGTTATAACCACTTAGATTCCTATAGAGATATTAATCCAAGTGGATCCAATAGTAATAGAGGGCGTGGTCCAAGTACCACCTCGATGATTTTCTCCAATTTACGTTATCGTCAAAACAACAATATCAATTCCATTACTGCCGAGTTAAATTCGACATTCAATAGTAAGTACGCAAATCAGATTCAAGTCGTTTATTCGGCATTTAGAGATTTTAGAGATCCTCTAGGAACTGCATTTCCAACTGTTGATATTGAAAACGGAAGTGGCGCAAACTACATTTCATTCGGACAGGAACCATTTTCTGGATTAAACAAATTGAATCAAAATTTATTCAGTATCACTGATAACTTCAATATTTTTGCTGGTGCACATACATTCACCTTTGGTGGGTCATTGAACTATCAAAAATATAGTAATTCTTTTGCGCAGTTTGTAAGTGGTCAGTTCCGTTATAAAAATATGGACGATTTTATAGCTGCTGCTAAAGGTGATAATACCATACAACCTTCGCAGTACCAATTAACTTATTCTGTCGTTGCAGGAAATGAAAGACCTTCAGCTGATTTCAGTATGATGCCAATTGCGTTATATGCACAAGATGAATGGTTTGTAAAACCAAATTTTAAATTGAGCTATGGCGTGAGAGCTGATATTCCTGTATATACAACAGATATCGTCACTAATGAAAAAGTATTGGGGATGACTTTCGCGAATGGTGAAAAATTAGACGTATCTCGTTTACCGAAAGCTAGAGTATTGGTATCACCAAGAGCAGGATTTGATTGGGATATCAGACAAGATAGATCTTTTGTATTGCGCGGAGGAACAGGTATTTTTACAGGTGGTGTCCCAGGGGTATGGTTAACGAACCAAGCTGGCCAAACCGGTATGACGTATGGAAATATTTTAGAAAATATTAAAGATGGACCGGTTAATAGACCATTTAATCCAGATCCTAATGCTTACTTGCCTGCTGATCGTAAGAATCCAGCAACTTATGAAATCGACGTGACTTCGAGAGATTTCAAGATGCCTCAAATTTGGAGATCCAATCTCGCTGTTGAATATAGCTTACCATGGGATATGAAAGCTACTTTAGAGGGGATTTATACCAAATCGATCAATGAGGTTTACCATAGAGATGCAAACTTGTCAGATCCAAAAGGAACCTTTTCCGGTACAGGAGATACGAGAGCGTATTGGTTAGCCTCTGGTAACGCAAGACAGATCAATCCATCTATTACACGTGCCATTGTTTTAGATAATACTTCTAAAGGAAATGCTTACAGTCTTACTGCGCAGTTGGAAAAACGTTTTGGAAAATATGGTGATGCAATGGTAGCTTATACTTACAGCAGCGCTAAAGATATTACTTCAAATCCTGGTTCTCAAGCAAACTCTGCCTATACAGGTAATGCCATTGTAAGCAATCCAAATTCTCCGGTATTGGCTTATTCAAGCTTCATGGTTAGAAATAGAATAATTGCTGCAGTAAATATTAATTTCAATATTACGCCACAATTACCTACAAGAATAGGTTTAGTGTATGAAGGTAGACCATACGGTGATACTTTTGGTGCAACACGATTTAACTATACAGTTAGTGGAGATATTCTTAATGGAAGTGGACGTTTTTCAAATGTTTTAATGTATGTGCCTAAAGACCGGGCAGATATCGCTTTAGTTGATATTGTGGATTCTAAGGATAAAACGAAAGTTCTTGAAACTGCAGATGCACAATGGACACGTCTTGATGCTTATATTAATCAAGATAAATATCTAAGCACAAGAAGAGGCCAATACGCAGAACGAAATGGTGCTGAATATCCATGGATGAATCGTTTTGATATTCGGATTATGCAAGAATTGTCTAAAGTATTAAAGACAAAAGACAATCACAGGTTGCAAGTTTCATTTGATATTATCAATGTTGGTAACTTATTGAATAGCAAATGGGGTGTTACGAAAACACCTAATATTACCAACTTTATGCAATATCAGGGTGTGGCTAACAATAAGCCTACTTATACTGTTAGCCAAAATCTTAAAGAGCAGACTTTCAGAAATAATACGGGTATTGATTCCAGATACCAAATGCAGTTAGGTATTCGCTATATCTTTAATTAAGTTATACCAACCTAATTTAAATATTAGTAAAAAATCCCCAATCTATTTAGGTTGGGGATTTTTTTATACTCTTTCATTGTCTTAAGATGGCGAAGGAATTTATAGGATTTTCCGGTCCTATCCCTCTGAATGGATGAAGCACGGATAAAGCACTCCCTAAGCACGGATATAGCACTGTAATAGTACTGTTTACGCAACGGTTGCGTAAGCCTATAGAAAAAAGAGAAAAGTACAATAAGCGTGCTTATCCAGTATAACTAAACTGCCGAAAAGAACCCTGCTAACTTTCGGGATACACTGTGTAAGCAAAGTAACGCGACACGGATGGGATCCATTACCAATTTCTCCACCTAAACGATCAAAAACTACCCCCTTCAAACAGACTGGCTTGCTGATATTTGGGTTATAACTTAATTATAAACCCGACTGATGATGAAGCAGTTCTGTATGTCCATACTCCTGGGGATTGGCGTCTGCATGTCTCTTTGTGCTTTCGCACAAAGCACAGACCTGGTCAATTGGCCAAAGCAGGCTGATCCCAGATTAATAGGTGATCTCGTCGCTCAACGTTTTGTGGCGAGTCCACATAATAGTTTTAAACCGCCAGCTCCGCCCAGAAACATTACGTATCCCGAAGTCTGTGCCTGGTATGGGGCATTGAAATACGCCGAAGTGAGCAACAATAAGACCTTATTGGAACAATTGACCCAACGCTTTATGCCTTTATTCGGCGCCGAAAAACATCTTGTTCCACGTCCTTGGCATGTGGACTTCTCCGTTTTTGGGACGGTGCCACTGGAACTCTACTTACAAACAAATGACCAGCAATTCAAGACGATGGGAATGCGTTTTGCAAATGCGCAATGGACTATTCCGATTGACTCCCCGCAGGTGGTCAAAGACAGTTACCAGAAATTTCTCGATAAAGGTCTTACCTGGCAGACCCGCTACTGGATCGACGATATGTATATGATTACCATGATTCAATCCAAAGCTTTTCAGGTGACGGGAGATCAACAGTATATGGATCGGGCAGCACATGAAATGGTGGTCTACCTCGATACCATTCAAAAAGAAAATGGCCTTTTTTATCACGCACCTGATGCGCCTTTCTTTTGGGGGCGCGGCAATGGCTGGATGGCTGCGGGAATGAGCGAACTGCTCTCTTCATTAAAGAAGGACAATCCCAATAGACCCAAAATATTGGCTTCATATCAAAAGATGATCACGAGCCTAAAGCAATATCAGCGACCAGATGGTCTGTGGGGTCAGCTAATTGATAAACCTGAATCTTGGGTGGAAACTTCGGGTTCAGCCATGTTTACTTATGCGATTATCATGGGCATAAAAAATGGCTGGCTCGACGCAAAGGAGTATACGCCGATCGCACGTAAGGCATGGATTGCTTTGACAGGCTACATTAACAAAGACGGTGATATCAGCAACGTCTGTGAGGGTACCAACCGAAAAAATGATTACCAATATTACCTCGATCGACAACAGAAAACAGGGGATATGCATGGGCAGGCACCCATACTTTGGTGCGTGTATGCTTTACTAAAAAAATAATCAGCTATGATGAGATTATGGACAATTTTGCTGGTATTGTTTGCGATAAAGGCTCCCGCACAAAGCATTCGCTTTCAGGAACAATACCCTGGTGTATGGAAAGGTATATTTGGAAAGCCGGATACATATACTTTGCTCGGTGCAGCCGGAGCAAAGCCCCGAGCGGAAACGCTTGAACAGCTGCAGTCTGTTGACTTTCCCTTACCCAAGATGGATGTGCATGCCGAACTTATAGATGGCAAAACCTACCTACGGTTCCCACTGGAAAAAAACGAACAGATCTACGGATTGGGACTTAACTTTCAGACGGTACATCAGCGGGGCAAGATTCTTAACCTGCATGTCGACCATTACGGTGGTAAAGATAATGGGCGAACTCATGCACCCGTTCCGTTCTACGTCTCTTCCAGAGGTTATGGTGTATTGATCAACTCAGCTCAATATTTAACCTATTATGTTGGAACAGGCGTACGGAAAGATGCAAAAGTCCCCGCAGAAGTAAAAGACCGCAATACCGATAAAAGCTGGAATTCCCGACCTTACTCGGATGCCGTCGAGGTGTATGTGCCTACGGAAGGGGCCGAAGTGTATGTCTTTGCCGGTGTCAACGCGCTTGATGCAATAAAGCGCTATAACCTCTTTTGTGGTGGTGGTGCCTTGCCACCGAAGTGGGGGCTTGGTTTCACACAACGCGTGCAGAAGCTTTATACAGCGGCGGATGTTGTTAAAGAAGTGGCCGAATTTGAGGAACATGGCTTCCCACTTGATTTTATCGGCCTCGAACCGGGCTGGCAGTCCAAGGCTTATCCCTGTTCATTTGAATGGGATAAAGGACGTTTTCCAAATCCGGCAGCCTTGGTAAAAACGCTGGCTGATAAAGGTGTTCGGCTAAACCTCTGGACTAATCCCTATGTCTCACCCGACGCTCCCTTTAGCAAATCTATTGAGCCTTTTACAGGATCTCATACGGTGTGGAATGGGACTGTTCCTGATTTAAATCATCCGGATGCAAAGCGTATCCTCGCAGACCAGCTGAGCCGATCACAAATCAATATCGGAATCAGCGGCTATAAGATTGATGAGGTCGATGGTTACGATTACTACCTGTGGCCAGATATGGCCAAATTTCCCTCGGGCATCAGTGGAATTCAAATGCGACAAACCTATGGCGTGCTTGCACAGAAATTGACCGACAGTCTATACCGTCAGCAGAACAAACGAACGTTTGGACTTGTACGGGCATCCAATGCCGGCGCCAACAACATGCCCTATGTGATCTATAATGACTACTATAGCCATCAGGATTTTATTACCGCGCTGGTCAATAGTGGCTTTTGTGGCCTGCTGTGGACGCCAGAAGTTAGGGGTTCCAAGACGGGAGAAGAATGGTTGCGCCGTTTCCAGACGGTTGTGTTTTCACCAATGGCCATGATCAATGCCTGGTCCAGTGGAACAAAACCATGGTCTTTCCCCGAAGTGGCCGACAAAGTGAAATACTATGCGCAGCTGCGGATGGAATTGATGCCTTATCTCTACACTGAATTTGCAAAATACCATTTTGAAGGTACGCCCCCCTTCCGGGCCATGGTACTGGAAGATGGATTCCAGGGGCAGACAAATTTGACCGTGGGAAACCAAGACCTGGAAACGAACCCCTATTTGGAAGCGGTAAACAGGGAGGTAAAAGATCAATATATGTGTGGTGAATATCTATTGGTTGCTCCCTTGTTTACGGGAGAATCTACTAGAAAGGTGCTGCTGCCCAAGGGCAACTGGTACGATTTCTATTCGGGACGTTATGTCGGCAATGGAGAGGAAATCGTCGCCAAACCCGAAGACGATCGGATACCTGTGTATGTGAAAGATGGTGGCATCATCCCGATGACAACGGCACGGCTTCATGCGCCCACAGTTGGTGAAAAAGTCAATTTGATCATTCGGCATTACGGGGAAAAGGAAGGGCTGTACAACCTATATGATGATGATGGCGTAAGTTTCGACTATGACAAGGGTGCTTATTCCTGGCGGCGGATACGTTTTAAAAGAAATGCGCTTGGCAAATTGGAAGGGGATATCTCAACGGCAAGCAAAAATAAACCAAATACGGTAGGTACTGTTGCATTTGAATTGATGGGGCAATGATGTTGTTTTAAACAGTAATCCATGTTTTAAGCTTCTGAAAAACATTTTTTACCGCTAAAAAGACCAAAAAATACACTCTTTAACCTCGGGGATTCACTGATATTTGAGGTAACTAATTATAAAAAATAACCAATTTATTAAATGCATGGCCGGCTTATCGATCATCTTCTCATGATAGACAATCGCCATAAAAACTGATTTATTATGATAAAAAGTATCACAAAAATGGGGTGCTTTGTACTCTTCCTGTTTCTTGCTATGGGGAGTATAGGCTTACCGGTCTTTGCCCAACAAAACATGCGGCTTTCAGGAAAGGTGACCAACAAAAAGGGAGATGCACTGCAGGGAGTCACTGTTCGTATCAAAGGGAAAAGCCAGGGCACAAGTACAGATGCTGCGGGGAAGTATCAGCTGGAGGTTGCCCCATCCAGCACCCTTGTCTTTAGTCAGGTGGGGATGAAAGAGCAGGAGCGCGCCGTCGGTAACCAGCGGCAACTTGATGTCACGCTGGAAGATAGTGACAATGCGCTGGACGAGATTGTTGTCACGGGCTATGGTGGTGTCGCAAAGAAACGTGACCTCACGGGAGCCATCTCTTCCGTCAATGCTAAGAAAATCGAAGAGCGTCAGCCCATTAACCTTTTCGATGCCTTACAAGGGCAGGCTGCCGGGGTGCTTATTGTCAATGACGGTGGTGGGGCACCCGGAGCGACAGGATCTATTCAAGTGCGGGGAACTTCGACTTTGAATGGTGGAAATGGCCCCTTATATCTGGTCGATGGGGTAATTAACCCTGATGGTGCAACCATAAATCCGACAGATATCGAGAATATCGAGGTGCTCAAAGATGCGGCTTCTGCATCCATTTATGGATCGCGTGCAGCCAATGGCGTTATCCTCATCACAACCAAGCGCGGATCAGAAGGAAAACCCATGGTTAATGTTAACTACAACCATCTTTTTGGACGTCTAGCTCATTACATCCCCGTAAGCAACTCTGCAGAAGTGAGGGCTTTCCGATATATCCAAGGCCTCAATACCAATACGGATTCCATCAACCCAAGTTTCAATTCCGATAACGATTTACAAAGGCTCTTGTTGGGGAATCTGGCACAGAAGAAGGAAATTAAGGTGAGTGTTTCCGGTGGTCAGAAAAATCTCCGTTACTACAGCAGTTTGAATTATCTGGATGATAAATCGATCATCTTGAATAGTTACGCCAAACGTTTGCAGTCACGCATCAATGTGGAATATCAGTTTTCATCCAAGTTGAAGTATTCCAACAATATTTCATTTTCCTGGCAGAAAGGCAATACAATTCCGATCGGCAATACGATAAGGGTTGTGATGGACCGTCCAGCATATTCCTTGATTTACTATCCTGATGGTTCTTTAACAAGCTACATTGGTTCGAAACGTAATCCTGTAGCCAACGCTTTGTTTGAGAAAAATCTGGATGAAACCTATTCTGGGCAATTTAACAATCAGTTGGATTATCAGATCAGGGATGACTTAAAGTTCACAACCTTGTTCAATGCACGGTTGGACAATTTACAGAATACCCAATTCTCACCGCGTTTTCTTTCGGCAAACAAGGATCAGAATAGCGGAACAAATGAGTTTAATAAAACGTTTACCTGGGAGTTTCAATCCTATCTGAATTATAATAAAACTTTTGCGCAGGATCATAATGTCACAGCCTTATTGGGCTTCAGTTCGGATCGCAGACGTTATGATCGTTTTCACTCCGAATATATGAATAGCGTCAATGAAGAAGTGTTGGTAACTTTTCCGGATTACCTGACGCCTTCAAAAACCTATACCACGGCAACAGCCAATGCTTCTGCTTCTATTTTTAGCCGGATTGGTTACAATTACAAAGGACGCTATCTCGTTCAGGGATCCTATCGGAGAGATGGTTCATCGCGGTTCGGAGCGACAAATAAATGGGGAAACTTCCTCTCGGCATCTGCTGCATGGCGGTTTTCGGACGAGAATTTCATGAAATGGGCCAAGCCGGCATTGGTAGATGCTAAACTACGGTACAGTATCGGTCAACTTGGAAATGACAAAGTAGGCGATTATGAATCGTATACGAAAGTGGCCTTTGGCGGGTCTTATAATGGTGTCGGCGGAGCTGCATTGACCAGTACATTCGGAAATAATCGGATCAAGTGGGAAACAACCACCCAGAATAATGTGGGGCTAGATCTCACCTTCTTAAACGGTCGATTGGGATTTACGGCAGACTATTATGTTAAAACGACAACCGATTTATTGTATCCGCGAGAGCTTGCCAAAGAAACCGGATATGCCAAAGTGAATGTCAATTTAGGAACAATCCGCAACCGCGGGATGGAATTTGTGATCAGCGGAAAACCAATAATGACGCGTGATTTCAGCTGGGAGGTGAATGGTAATATTTCCTTTGAACGGGGTAAGATTGTGAAGCTGGCAGATGGAATACCATTTTTTCCGGGTAATAAATGGTACGCGGAAGAAGGTGGCCGTATCGGAAATTTCTACGGCTGGCGCAATTTAGGGGTTTACGCCTGGGATGAGTCCAACGCTTATAATGACAATTGGGAGAAATTGACACTTGTCCTAGACGATCAGGGGAAACCGATGTATCGTGATGGAAAAGCGGTATATACATTCAATGGTAACGATTATCAGGGAATAGTACACCAGCTCTATGCGCCAGATGGTAAACTCAAAGGGGGGGATGCTGAATGGCTGAACAACAAAAAGGATAGTTTGATCAATGACGAAGATCGCATGATCCTCGGCAACGCGACACCTGATTTCTATTTTGGTTTAATGCAGACCTTTAGATACAAAAGATTTACCCTAAATGTACTCTTTAATGGTTCCTTCGGCGGTGAAGTTTACAATGCCTTGCTGCAACGTCAAAATTACCCGACCAATACCGGGGCAGGTTCGCCGGACATGGTCTATAACGTATGGCGCAAACCCGGAGATGTGGCCAAATACCCAAATTATGTGGAGCGAAACAACCGCGGAAATATGAAAACGAACCAGAATAGCCTCTATATCGAAGATGCGACATTTGTTCGTTTGTCAAGTGCACGGCTAGCCTACACCTTCGATCCGCAGTTGATCAATAGGTTGAAAATGAAAGGACTTACTGCCTTCGTTTATGGAAGCAACCTGTTGACGTGGACCAATTACCGGGGTTACGATCCTGAATTTAGTACAAACAATCCGCTGACACCGGGTGAGGACGATAGCCGTTACCCGAGGAGACGGGAGTTTGGATTTGGCGTAAACATCAATTTTTAGCATATATCTTTTAGGGTGAGTCCCGTCTGAAGGATGGGATAGATAAAATATTTTTGACATGAAAACAAAGATCTTAGCACTGTTACTGCTATCAGCTACGTTGGGAAGCTGTAACAAATTCTTGGAAGAGAAACCGCTGGCCGAAGTTGCACTGGATCAGCATTATAAAAACTTATACGATGTGCAGGCCGCAATCGCTGGAATGTATAGCGCCTTTCAGCTCGAAATGGTTGGTAAGGGTAATTATCAGGATAACAAAGACAATTACCTCGAAAAATACCTGTATTGGGGCGAGTATCGTGCCGATAACTTTGACCGGGCGATCAGCTATACCAAAGACTATGTGGACGAGATCGTATTAAATAGCCTTACGCCAACCAATCAGTTTTCAGACTGGAGCGGGCTCTATACCACCATCGGGCGTATCAATAACAATATCAAGTATATTCCAAAGGCAGCAGAACTGGATAGCCGTATTACTCCGGAGATGCTGAAGGATTATCTCGCGCAGTGTTATGCCCTTCGAGCCATGTGTTATTTCTATCTCGTCCGTGTGTGGGGCGATGCTCCGATATGGCTTGAACCCTATGAGGATGTGCAGCAGCCCGCTGCCAGTCCACGTGAACCGAAAGATAAGCTATTGAACGAGGTCATTATACCGGATCTGGAAAAAGCCTATTCTCTGGTCGATAAAGACGCGAAAAACCCCCTATGGACCATCGGAGGGGCAGGAATATGTGCGATCATGTCGGATGTATATATGTGGAAAAAGGATTATCAAAATGCAACAAAATGGATAACACGTCTTTTTTTGACAAAGTCTCCTACGGGTGTAGGTTATGCCGGAACCAATGAAAGCAATTTGCAGGATGGCGCAAGCTGGAAAACTATTTTTGTCAATCCAACTTCCAGTAAAGAAACGATTTGGAGCATCCATTGGGACTACTTAAAAAATGGCTGTGCCTGTATGCAGACCTCATGGTCGCCTAACAACAAGCAGATTGTCGTCGATGAAGAGGTGTGGGCAAGCTGGTTTCAGCCGCAGACGACCACTTCGCCGAGTCCTGATATCAGGCCACAGCAGACTTTAGATGTCTATTTTGGGTTGCCAAGCAACAAGCGAGATCGATTTATCAAGTGGTATCCCACGGATGCGAACCCAACCAAAGCTGATCCATGGCCTGTGACAAACCAGGCACTTCCAGTTTATTTAACCATGTACCGCCTGAGTGACATGTATCTTTTGTATGCTGAAGCGTTGAATGGCTTGGGTGATCGCGCCAATGCCCTGAAATATTTAAACTTTGTCCGCAAGCGTGCGCGCCTGCCACAATATGATGCAAATGATGCCACTATTGCGACAAGCTACCAGCTGGAAACGGCGATTTTGGAGGAGCGTCGCCTGGAACTTTTTGGCGAAGGTAAAAGGTGGTTTGATCTGGTGCGCACCGGACGTGTAAAGGACGTGATGGATCCCATCTTAAAACGTAGACAGGAAGAAGCGGGTAATTTGGAAAAACCTGGATTTTTAGATCCAACAAACAGAGTGTATTGGCCTATTCACCGGAATGTTCTAAACTCCAATAAATCATTGGTTCAAAATCCCGGATATACAGATTAATAGAAGAATTTAAATCAGAGCGTCATGAAAAGAATGTTTAAGACCAAATGGACCTATAGCGCTATCATCGTAGTAAGTCTATTAATGACAAGTTGTTCACTTTTCGATTTGGAACTGCAAAAAGATTACGATTACCAACATAAAACTTTAGATCCCAATATCGGGATAAGTGCACGAAAATTTTTGGAGAACCGATCTTACGAAACAGTGGAAAATCCAACAGATACGGTTTTCAAATGGATGCGGAAAGGCTTAGAATATGCTGGTATCCCTTTGGAAGAATTTGAAAAGACAGATCGAACCTTTATTTTTTTGCATAATGATGGCATAAAGACCTGGGATGTGAAAACGAAAAAAGTAACTGCAGGCCTCTTTTTTGACTTTCCAGTTGTGACCGGGGTGGACGAAACAGGCAAGCCAATGACGAGACCGGCGACAAAATGGGAAGACTACAGTAAAGAAGATGTCCGTAATTATTTCCTTTACCTTATGCTGGAAGGGAATTACAACTTTGATAAGCTGACCATTGAAAACACCAAAGCAAAGACCATGCTTCCTGCCAATACTGTTGCCAGTAAAAGTTCGCTGCTGGGCTACATGAATGAAGGTAAAGGTTTTGATCAGGAAGGGATGATGGTCTTACGCCTGGTCAATAACAGTGATTTGGCGCCGATTCAAATAAACAATAAAACAACCAATCGGTCCGGGGGATACATTGTAACTAATGGCGTGGTTCATGTCTTTGGCAGCAAAGGAAATACCACCGTTTATCCATTTGCGGGAGCACTTTAACAAAAGAACCTTTTAAACAAATTTAAATATGATCAAAAAGAATTCAGTTATTGCTTCACTTCTGCTGCTATTGGCGGTAGGAACGAGCTGTGAGAAATCGCCCGCCGAAAAACTCACTTTAAACAGTATTGCCTGTGTGCAATGCCACACCATTCAGTCTGCAGCAGATCTTCAGGCATTGAGCTTACAGCCCGGAGACACGGTTATTATGAAGTCTGGGCAATGGACCGATCAGGAATTGACCTTCAGTGCGCAGGGAACAAAACAGCAGCCCATTGTACTGATGGCAGAGCAGCGTGGAGCTGTTATCATGAAAGGTACTTCTTCCGTTAGTATCACAGGACAGTGGCTTGTTGTGGACGGACTCGTATTCCAGGAAGGGTATACGACAGGCAAAAATGTGGTGGATTTTACTTCTTCCTCTTCAAACTGTCGCCTTACCAATACATCGATTGTGGACTATAATCCGCCGGCAGCAACGACCGACTATCGTTGGGTATCGATCAATGGTTCCTACCATCGGGTCGACCACTGCTATTTAAAAGGAAAAATCCATCAGGGCCCGACCATGGTTGTATGGGGGACCAGTAAACCAATGAAACACCGCATCGATCATAACTTCTTTGGCGAGCGTGCTGCGGTACCGGACAATGGCGGTGAAACTATTCGCATTGGCACCAGCGACTGGTCGATGACCAGTGCACTGACAACCATTGAAGATAATATTTTTCAGCGCTGTAACGGCGAAACGGAAATCATATCCAATAAGATGGGGGCCGATACGATCCGCAACAACTATTTTTATGAAAGTCAGGGAACCTTATGTCTGCGGCATGGCAATGGATCTGCCGTTTATGGCAACTATTTTGTCGGTAATGGCAATAGTGCTGCCGGTGGTATTCGTATCATAGGTGAAGACCATTTGGTCTATAACAATTACTTCCAGAATATGGCCGGTACGGGGCAAAAAGCCGCGTTGGCGATTATGGACGGCGTGCCAAATTCGCCGCTAAGCGGGTACTTTCAAGTCAAGCGGGTGAAAGTTGTGGCCAATACAATGATTAAATGTAAGCAGTCATTTGATATTGGTTCGGGAAAAGGAGGAAATAACCGGACATTAGCGCCAACGGATGGGCATATCGCAAATAATGTGGTATCCCAATCGGCTCAATCAACGATGTTAACCTTTACCGATCAACCGGTCAATTTTGTTTATCAGGGAAACATTGTTTTCGACGTGCCGACAAGTCAGCAACTGCCGGCTGGATTTACCCGAGTTAATCCGCAGTACACACTGACAACAGATGGCATCTATGAGCCATCAAACAGCAGCCCTGTATTGGGTTCTTTTGTGGGAAATTATCCTTTTGCGGCAGCCGCAGATGCGGGAGCTCCTAAACTGGATACAAAACACCGCGATCTGCTGAAAGCCCAAAATATAGGACCTGTATTTATGACCGGTCTGGGGAGCAGTTTGGTCATTAATCCTTAAACGAATGTAAATCATATTTTATGCGGGGAATAAACGATTTATTCCCCGTTTTCTTTGCCGTAAATATTGCTTGTATTTACAGCATATAATTATGAGATCAATGGAAACATACGGTTACCAACGTATACCTAAAAACAATTTTCAATCGGTTTTTAGACAGTAATCAGTCAGTGTTTATTCAGTCTTCACTGAGCAAGCACTGAACAATCACTGAACAATCACTGTCTAAAAGTAGAACTTGTCCACTATCTGATCTTAGTTTGCGGCAGCTATAATATCTTTCAGCGGAATGGCTGATGTTCAATGAATTCCTGTTGCGCAACTGGAGCTACTATGGCCTTATTGAAAAGATTAAATACAAGGCCAAAATGGTTGGTATTAATATCATTATTGAATAAAATTAATCCATCTTTTCTCCACGATAAAACTTACTCCAAGCATCGCGTGCATAACCGTTGTCTACGTATTCAAAAGTAGAAGCACTTGCCTCTTTTAACTCCTGACCGCGATAGAAAACGGTCCAGGAGTCTTTTGCATAACCTCCCGCAAGCGCTTTAAATGTAGATGGCGAGGCACCCTTAACTTTTACCCCTCGATAGTAAACATTCCAGGCATCCTTGGCATAACCGTCGTTGAGGTATTCAAAGGTTGAAACAGAAGCCTCTTCCACTTTCTGATTTCGGTAAAAAACAGACCAATCGTCCTTCGCATATTGCCCTCCGAGAGACTGCAAGGAAGTCGCTGTAGGCTTATCATTCTTTTCGCCCCGATAATAGCTTGACCAAGTATCTTTTGCATAACCCCGACCAAGGTTTTCAAAGCTGGAGGAGTTGGCTCCTGCAATTTCTTTGCCCAAATAGTAGACTTTCCATGCGTCTTTGCTGTAACCATTTCCCAGCGTCTTGAAGGAAGACGCTGTCACATTCGATAAGGATCTGCCATAAAAATAGACCTTCCAGGCATCACTAGCGTAACCGTCACCCAGTGACTGAAAAGTAGAAGGACTTGCATCGGCTACAGCTGCCCCCCGAAAATAGACTTTCCAGTTGTCTTTTGCATAACCATCACCTAAGAACTGAAAAGAACCGGCATTGGCATTGACAATTTCTTTACCACGATAGTAAATACGACCGCCAATTTTGGCATAGCCGTCTCCCAACTGGTCTTGATGGATATAGGCACTGCTATTTTCGTATTTGCTATTATCAACATAGACATCGCTGGCAGAGCCAAGCAGAAGAAGGGCGAGCATGGTTTTGAAGGAAATAGCTAGTATCATATCGCGTTTGGAATAAAATAGAAGAATTCTTGTTTGTGTACGTGTTAATGAGACCGCAATATAAGGTAAAAGTTTAGTTGCCGATTGATTTTTTGCAGATAATACGCAGTGTTTTTTCCTGCGTTCTTTGGTATTTCTTTGCCTATTCTTTGGTACTTCTTCGCTCCTGCTAGGAGATTACCTTGGTATTGGTTTGCTCTTTCTCTGCTTATTCTCTGCTTATTCGTTGCTGTTTCTCTGCTGTTTGATTGGTGTTTGTTTGCCGTTTCTTTGGTGTTTTTTCGCTGTTTCTCTGCTAAAATGGTAACTAAAGAGCAACCAGTCGGCAAAGAATAGGCAAGCAAGGGGCTAGTAAGCCCCTAAGCATACCTTAAGCGAAAACGACCAATCACCCTAGAGAAGGCAAATGCGATCGCAAAAATGCGGTCTATGGGATACAAGGTTGAATAGAGGACACTTATTTGGTCGGCTGTAAGTGTATTTCGGGAAAGGAGTAGCTGGAATCCTGGACCGTGGTAAACAGGGAATAATCGGTGTAATCCGGAACGGCTATATTCAGGAGATAGCTGCCCTTTTTTATCACCTGTATTTTAAATTCGCCATTGCTGTTTCTAACGGTATCCCGACCTAATAAAGCCAAGGGTTCCCTTTCCTTATTGGACGCATAGATTTCAATAATAAAATACCCAACGGGGTTATACTGATGGTCAACCAACCGACCGGTAATACGGTAAGGTGGAGTGGTAAATAGCCCATACAGTGAACAAGAGAGTAGCAGTAGTTTTAGCATATTTTTCCATTGTGTAGCTCGATAACATACAGGTATCCAGTTGATAAATCTTAAAACAGCGATCGTCGCCTCACGATTGGAATGACGATCTATGCAAAGGTAGCCTGCTGCGTCATTGAATAAATATCACAAGTTTATGAAAAACTATCATTTTGCATTTTCTGCTTGTATGCGGAAGGAGATAAGCCCGTCAGTTTTTTGAAAAATCTGGAAAGATTATTAGGATCGCTGAAATGAAGTTCAAAGGCAATTTGGGCGATAGACTGTTCATCCGATAGAAGCTGCTGTTTGATTTCCTGTATTTTTCGGTGTTGGAGGAGGGTGATTGGACTATGTCCGGTATAGGCTTTGATTTTGTGATTCAGCTCATTGCGATGTATTTTTAGTAAACTAGCATATTGGTTGCAGTTCAGGTTGGAGTTGATCTGCTCTTCCATGAGCATTTTAAATCGAGTAAGTAAATTGCTGTTCGCGCTTTCGCTGGCTATATGGTGAAACGCACGAAATAGCCGGTCCAGTCGGAGCAGAATACTGGCAAGTAATGCGCGAATCATATTGGGGCTGTCAGATCGGAAAGCTCCGATTTCAAAAACAATTTCGGAGAGCATGGACTTTAACAACTCAAAATCGCGGACAGTCGCAACAATATAAGGCGCAAATGAATAATTGTAAAAATAGGGGAGTTTGTATACCAGTGTTTTATCCTGAAAGAAAGATTCCAAAAACTCGGGTTTAAAGATTAAATGAAATCCTTTGACACCGTTTTTATCAAAGTCACACTGCTTAATTTGATTAGGTGAAGCGAATAAGATTGTGCCTGGGCATAATTCGATACGTTTTTCATTGGTATATGCGACCCCGTTTCCCTGTTCAAAAAACATGATCTCAAAAAAGTTGATGGTGTGCGGACCAGCCTCAAAAATTAGATCGGTATTGTCCTCGAACCGATGGGCATCCATCGCTAAGGGAAAGCCGTATTTGCTGTCGTCAAAATCAAAATAACGCATAATAGTGTCTTCAAACCAATAGGAAACGCCTAAGCGTTAAAATCGCAATGAATAAATATAATAGTTTTTCTGGATATTGCTTTACAGGGAAAGAAAGGTTCTATCTGGGCAGTGCTTTGGCCACTGAAGGAAAAAACACGGATTCTGTCATACCGAGGTCAATGATCGGTGATCTAAGTCCTGTTATTTGGTAAAGCAGTATATTTTTTGTATATTGCTGGTTATGAGTTTTAAAGAAAAATTAGAGAACTGGCGCACGTCAATCAATCGCGCCGATAGTGGTGAGGAATTGTATATTTTGCTTTTGAACTACAAAAAGTTTATCAACAAAAATTGGGTGGACGATTTTGGAGATCCAGGCAACTGGAAATCGGAATTAAATCAGGTCATCAGCAAAGTAAGAAACAAGGTGGATGTAACAGATATCAGCGCCTGCCAAGATTTATCGTCCTATCAGGACGATGCCCGGCAGACCGCACATTCACTCAATCATACCTTAAAATATCATCACTCATTGACAAAAGGGTAGGCTAGGCCTACCTTTTTTTTGTGATCAGAATTTTCCAAATTATCGACGAAGCGGGATGTATTATCAGCCATGATAGTATATCCCGCTTTATTTTTCCCCTATTTCCGCGAAGTGAACAGTAGCCTACAGGACAGCTAAAACACACCATAAGAACCTACTATTTGAAAAAATATTTGTGGATGTCGGAAATTGTTTCTACTATTGTATAGTAGTATAGAATAGTATAGATTACTAACCACTGTACTACAAACAAATAACCAATCTATAAGAAGACCAATTTATGATCTACCACATGTATTACCAAATCTGTAAATGGCAGCGATGTAGTCTTGTCTTCCTTTTTCTTCTGTTAGCGGGCTTCGCAAATGCGCAGTCCAAATCATTTGAATTAAGAGGAGTTGTATTGGATAGCGTCGGACATTTACCTATTTCCAATGTTACAGTCGCTTTTGTGGGAAAAAGTGCTGCTGTATCAACGGATGCTCAGGGACAGTTCCTGATCAAAGATGTACACCTCAACGATCAGCTTGTCCTGACTTCGGTCGGATTCGACCGCAAGACTGTTCAGGTCACCAGCACCAATCGTATGACCATCTTTCTGTCCTCATCAAGCTCGAACCTGGATGAGGTGACCGTTGTCGCATACGGCACGCAAAAGAAAACGAGTATGGTCGCTTCGATCACCTCGATCAATCCAAAAGAAATTAAAGGCCCTACCTCCAATCTGACCACCATGCTGGCAGGTCGGGTAGCGGGTTTAATTGCGTATCAGCGCAGTGGTGAACCCGGCAACGACAATGCCTCGTTCTTTATTCGCGGTGTCGGGACCTTCGGCGCCGGAAAGAAAGACCCCCTGATTCTTATCGATGGGATGGAATCGAATACAACAGCTTTGGCGCGGCTTCAGCCCGATGATATTGCTGGTTTTTCGGTGCTGAAAGATGCGGCGGCCTCTGCATTGTATGGTGCCAGAGGTGCAAATGGTGTGGTGCTAGTCAATACCAAAAGTGGCATTGTCGGAAAAGCAAAATTTAATGCACGTTTTGAAAACTCGATTTCTACCAATACCCGAAACTTCCAATTTGCCGATAACATAACTTACATGAACCTGGCCAATGAAGCGGTATTGACACGTAACCCGAGAGGAACATTACCGTATGACCAAAATAAAATCGATCATACCGCAAGGGGAGATGATCCGTTACTTTATCCAAACAATAACTGGATCGATCAATTGATTAAAGATTATACCAACAATCAGCGTTTCAATTTTAACGTCACCGGGGGCGGTAACCTCGCACAATATTATGTTGCGGGTACTTTTAACAATGACAGGGGAATTTTGAAATCGGAAAGTGGTAATAATTTTGATAATAATATTAACCTCAAAAATTATTCGATACGATCCAATATCACCTTAAATATTACGCCGACAACCATTGGAATTATCCGTACTTCCGCACAGTTTGACGATTATAAAGGGCCGATCGGTGGCTATGACGATTGGGGCAATTTGATCAATGGGGGACAACGGGTATTCAAAGAAGCGATCTGGTCCAATCCCGTGATGTTTCCCGCAGTTTATCCAGCTTCTTATGCGCCTTTCACAACACATCCACTTTTCGGAAATAACTTTATACCGATGACAAAGACCTTGTACAATAACCCCTATGCCAAGATGGTCAACGGCTTTCAGGAATACAACAGTTCGACAGTCAATGTGCAACTGGAGCTGAAACAGAACTTTGACTTTATCACAAAAGGCCTCTCAGCACGTCTAATGGCTTATACACAACGGTACTCGTATTTTTCGGTGCGCAGAAGCTTTGAACCCTTCTACTATAATCTATTGAAAATACCGGGTACAAACAATACCGTATTGAGCTTACTGAATGAAAACCAGGGAACGGAATACCTCGACTACAGTCAAGGGGATCGGATACAGAATACAACGACCTATGGCGAATTTGCGGTCAATTATAACCGGACCATTGGAAAGGATCACGACATCACGGGTATGCTCATCGGTATCATGCGCAATTACCAGACAGCAAATGGAGGTAATTTACAGGCCTCCCTGCCGGCACGTAACATTGGTGTTTCTGGACGGGCAACGTATGCGTATAAAAATAAATACCTTTTTGAAGCGAACTTTGGTTACAACGGTTCCGAGCGCTTTTCCAAAGATAAACGATTTGGCTTTTTCCCCTCTTTTGGGGTAGGCTGGAACCTCCAGGAAGAGCCGATGTTTGAGTTTATCACACCGGTGGTATCTCGTCTGAAATTGCGCGCAACCTATGGTTTGGTGGGTAACGATCAGATCGGTAATGAGCGTGATCGGTTTTTCTATTTATCGCAGGTCAATCCCAACGATCCTGGGAAAGGTTTTTCCTGGGGAAACCTTTGGGATTATACCCGGCCAGGTTATTCCATATCACGTTATGCCAACCCCAATATTACCTGGGAACGCGCCAAAACATTTGATGCTGGTTTTGACCTGAACCTTAAAAATGGATTGGGTGTCGTCTTTGATTACTACAACTCCAAACGTAGTGATATCTTAATGGTGCGCTCTACCATTCCGACGACTTCAGGTTTTCAGGCTGATATCCAATCCAATATGGGCAAGGCGGAGAGTAAGGGATTTGACCTGGCCTTGGATTATAACAAATCATTTGCAAACACCTGGTGGACGCAGTTGCGCGGCAACATGACTTATGCGACCAATCGTTTATTGACTAATGAGGAACCAAATTATCCAGCTAATTTATCTTACCTAACGCATTTGGGCTATCCGCTTAAACAGCAATATGGATTGATCGCCGAACGCTTATTTGTGGATGATATTGAAGCCGATAACTCGCCATTGCAAAATTTTGGTGGCGCATTGAAAACAATGGGCGGCGATATCAAATACCGCGACATTAATGGCGATGGCAAAATAACTGATCTGGACAAAGTGCCTATCGGTTTTCCTACCGATCCAGAAATTATCTACGGTATGGGATTCACGGTCGGTTTCAAAGGGTTTGATGTGAGTGCTTTCTTACAGGGCTCTGCGCGCTCTTCTTTCTTTATCAATCCCGGAAATATCACGCCTTTCGCCATCAATGGTCCTTATCAAAATGGTCTATTAAAACAGGTGGCCGATAGTCACTGGTCGGAAGATAATCAGGATATCCGTGCGTTCTGGCCTCGGCTGACCGATGGATTCAATAACAACAATAATCAATTTTCGACCTGGTGGATGCGCAATGGTGCATTCCTGCGCCTAAAATCCGTGGAGCTGGGTTATACGGTGCCAAAGAAAATTCTCGATCGCTGGAAGATGTCCAATATCCGCATTTATACCAATGCACTGAACCTCGCGGTATGGAGCAAGTTTAAAATGTGGGATCCTGAAATGGGCGGTGATGGCCTGGGGTATCCAGTTCAGGCGGTGTACAATATTGGGATCAATGTGGGATTATAAAAAACAATGTATCATGAAAAAATTAACTGTATATAAAGCGATGGTGGTGTCAGGTCTATTGTTTTTTCAATCCTGCAGCTATCTGGATGTCGTACCCGACAACGCCCCGACAATAGACAATGCCTTCACCATGCGCAGTGAAGCCATCAAATATTTGGCAACTTGCTACTCTTATTTGCCCAATGATGGCGAACCGACTATAAATCCCGCTTTTATGGCAGGCGATGAGTTTTGGTTGGATTACCCAACGCGGAGTATCAATGGGACCAACTGGAATATTGCACGTGGTAACCAAAGTGTCACTGATCCATATGTCAACTACTGGGACGGACATATAATCAATAATGTGCGCGAACGATCGATGTTCAATGCCATTCGGGACTGCAATATTTTTTTGGAGAATATTCAAAATCCCGAAAAGGTACGCGATATGACGCAAGATGAACGTACCACCTGGGAGGGTGAAGTCCTGTTCTTAAAAGCGTATTACCATTTTATGCTGATGCGTCATTATGGCCCTATCCCAATCATGGATGTCAATGTACCGGTTACTGCTCCGATCGAGGAAACGCAGGTAAAACGTCAACCGATTGACCAAGTGGTTGACTATGTCGTTAAGGTGCTGGATGAAGCAGCGACGAAATTGCCAAATGCCGTGCAGTCGCCAGTAACTGATCTGGGGCATATCACAAAACCGATTGCTTTAGGCATCAAGGCAAAAGTCCTGTTGTATGCAGCGAGTCCATTATTTAATGGCAATGCAGACTATGCGAGCTTTAAAAATGTGGACGGCACCTTATTTTTTAATCCGAGCTTCCAGGCCGAGAAGTGGCGTAAAGCAGCGCAGGCCGCAAAGGAAGCGATTGCCGCCTGTGAAGAGCTTGGTATGACGTTGTACGAATTTCCAACACCGGTACGTCCACTGTCCAATACCACAATGGTTCAGATGAGCATTCGTAACGCTGTGACGGAAAAATGGAACCGCGAGATCATCTGGGGGAATTCGAATTCGCGGACCTGGCAGTTGCAGTACTCGTCGATGGCCCACATCGACCCAAATAATGCCGGCAACAACAGCGTCAACGGTACCTTGGCCCCGACAATCAAAATCATTGAACAGTTTTATACGAAAAACGGGGTGCCGATGGATGAAGACAAAACCCTGGATTTTAGCAATAAAAATCAATTGCGTGCCGGAACGCATGACGAACGCTTCAACAACATCGAAAATTACCGAACAGCACGTTTGCATTTTGACCGTGAAAATCGTTTCTACGCTAATGTGGGCTTTGATGGTGGGGTTTGGTATATGGAAAATAGCCCAAGTCAGACAGACGAAAATACCTGGACGACGCAGCTTCGTTTAGGCTTATTTGGCAGTGGGGTTTCTGTGCCGATCACAACTTATTATCCAAAAAAGCTGGTCAACTGGAAATTTGCCTTTAAAGATGGAAACAGCTCACATATCGAAGAGTATCCTTGGCCTATGCTGCGGCTTGCCGACCTGTATCTGATGTATGCCGAGGCCTTAAACGAAAGTGAGGGCCCTGTAGCCGATGTATTCCTTTATCTTGATAAAATTCGCAAGCGCGCCGGTCTGGAAGGGGTGAAAGAATCCTGGGCAAAGTATGCATTCAATAGCGCTAAACCGACGACAAAAGAAGGGCTCCGTGCAATCATACAACGTGAACGTAATATTGAGATGAGCTTCGAAGGTTCCCGTTTTTGGGATCTGCGGCGCTGGAAACTTGCTGCGCAGGAGCTCAACAAAAATATCACAGGCTGGGACCGCAATCAGGATAAGGATCATCCGGAACTTTTTTATCAGGAACAGACCTTCTATCAACAACGATTCGTGGCACCGAGAGACTATTTTTGGCCGATTAAAGAAGCTGATCTGTTGGTCAATCCAAATTTGGTACAAAATCCAGGTTGGTAATTAGCGTATTAAATTGAAGAAAATCATGAAAAAACGAATATATCGCAATAGTATCTATGTCATGGCCGGTTTGCTTTTTCTGCTGCTCGGCTGTAAAGAGGAAAAAGGCTGGACCTTAATGGAGGACGACCAGACCAAACCTGGAACAGTACAGCATCCGTCGGTGGTCAACGGCTATGGACAGGCAACGATACATTACAGCCTTCCGGAAAATGAGAATATACTCTATGTCAAAGCCGAATACGTGATGGCGAGTGGTGCCACCCGTGTCGTCAAATCGTCTACCTATACCAATGAAATCTTAATCGATGGGTTTCCGGATACCAAACCGCAAACCGTTAAACTGTATGCAGTGAGTAAAGCTGAGGTGGTGTCGGATCCCGTAGATGTCATTGTTGAACCGAAGACGCCGATCTTTAACCTGGTGTTTGGGGAGATGAAGGTAACGGCTGCCTTTGGCGGTATCCGCATTACCTCAACCAATAAGGAAAAAGGAAATGTGGTGATCGTACCGATGGTAGACTCACTCAACAATGGGGAGTACTTACCCCTGGACAATTATTATGGACAGGATTCCATTATTCTTTATAATGTCCGTGGATTGAAATCCAAAGAAATGAAGTTCGCATTTTATGTCCGTGATCGTTGGTTAAATAAGTCCGATACGCTCTACACTTCGATTACGCCATTGGAGGAAAATCTGTTTAACCGGCAATTGTTTACGCCATTACGTTTGCCGGGGGATGCGCAAATCCTCTATGGCTCCATGGACAATCTATGGGATGGCAATCTCAATACGAGCAAATGGCCAAGCTTTTATACGGTAGAGAATGCCGAGATACCACAATCGGTGACTTTCTCGATCGGGAGAGAAGCAAAACTAAGTCGTGTTGTAATCTTTCCGAGAAGGGAAAACGGATTCTACGATAAGGGCAATTTACGTGATTTTGAGATTTGGGGAAGCAATACGCCGAATCTGGATGGCTCTTGGGAGTCATGGACCAAATTGGCTACCTGTACAGTCCGTAAGCCATCGGGAACACCGTCGGGAACAAATACCAATGCCGACGAAGTGTATGGTACCGCTGGCTGGTCATTTGATCTACCGGAAGATGCTCCGAAATACAAGTACCTGCGCATTCGCAATCTGCGCAATTGGCGGGGAAGTTATTTTATGCAGATTAACCAGGTTCAGGTTTGGGGCGTTTATTAATCAATTTAAAAAGCAAAAGTTATGAAAAGATATATCGTATTGCTGTCCTTATTTATCGTGGCGCTGTTGGCAGCTTGTTCCAAAATGGATGAGTTTACCGAGCACACGGATGGGAAAGCAATTATCTACCCGGCAAAGTTGGATTCGATTAGAGTTCGTTCGGGAAAATACCGTATCCAGGTAGAAGGGGTCTATAGGGCTTCCTCGGGTGTTTCTGAGCTACGTATCTATTGGAACAGTAAGCAAGATTCGATGAAAATACCGGTCAAACTGACGGGTAAGGTCGATACCGTGCGTTATTTAATCGACAAACTGCCTGAAGGACCCATAAATTTAGAAATTCGTAGTGTGGATGCCGCAGGACGCTTTTCTGTTCCGACCTATGTGGTGGGGAATGTGTATGGCGATCGTTATCGCGAAGGACTTTACCAACGTGTGGTACTCGAACAGAATTTTATTGTTGGACAGCAACTGCAATTGGGTTTACAAAATGTATCAGAAACCATGGGCTTTGATGGACTGCGTATAGCGTATAGAAATTGGGATGGTGGCACCACAGATACCGTCGTTCGCGCTAAAAATCAGGATGAAAAGATAGGTCTTCAACGCTATCTTCCGGGTGCCGAAGTTTCCTATCGTACCGTGTTCAGACCAGATAGTTCGGCGATTGATACCTTTATGGTCAAATCGACCAAATTGGCTATAAAAAAGGATAATATTACGCCTTGGTACCTGCAGAATTACAAAACACCATTTACAGCGACGGTCTATGACGGTAACCGCTGGGGAGTTTTGGACAATTGGATCACCAATGCCGCCATGAAAAACCACAACGGTTACGGTGGTTTTGGATCGGATGATGGCGGTGTAGTCAACATTGAAGCCGGCTGGGGAGCTCCGGCTATCGTAAATGGAAAAATAGAGCAAAAAGTAACCTTATTGCCCGGTAAATATCGTTTTTTTTGTAACTTATCCTGGACAAATTATGATCAACCGCCAGCAAAACTGGTTGTTAGCAAAGCAAATAGCGGCATTCCAGATCTTGAGCAGATTCAACAGGCAATGGCCCATGCTGATGTTAAATCAGATGGTGTTTATTTTGAAATCAAAGAAAAGGTGACGGTCAATATAGGGATGCTGGTCAATTTTCAACCCGACCATTACATGAAGATTAACGCGTTTCAAATCAATTTACAATAATATCAAGCAGAATGAAGACAGTTATTTTCGCACTAAGTTTTATGCTATGTACTTTCATGGTATCCGCGCAGCCTTTTCAGGTCAGGAAAAACGGGATAACATTAACGTACGATAAAGCGCATGGAACGTATTCCTTAAGTAAAGATCAAGTCGCCTATATACAACAAGCAAGTGCCTATTGGGCACTTGCTAATGGACAAAAAATTAGTACGGATAAATTGACAGGGCCCCGCAGCGTGACCGAAAAGCCCATTCAGGACAATTTGGGCAAAGGTATGCAGTATACCATTTCGGTTAAGACCCAGCAGGGCATCACATTGCTGCAGCATTTTTATTTCTACGACGGGATAGATGGTGTTATCCTGGAACTGGAAGTTAAAGGTAAAAACCTGGCCAGCAATGAACTTGTGCCTATTTGGTCAAACACTTCGGTCGCCGGTCTGGGGAAATCCTTATATCAGCTGGCGGTTCCTTTTGATAACGATACCTTTATTTCCTATGAGAACAATGCCCTTGCAAGGGATAGTAAGCATAGTGCCGAGGTCGGCGTTGTGTACGATAAGGACAGCGGCAAAGGTCTTTTGATTGGTTCATTGGATCAATCTGTTTGGAAATCGGGCATTGCTATCCAAGGGGCACAAGGACAATACAGTCACCTCGCTGTAAGGGCAGGCTTTACGGATGTGAATATCACACGTGATTCCATGGCGCATGGGGCCGTCAAAGGCGATGCGATCCGTTCCCCAAAATACCTGGTATCCTGTGACAAGGATTGGCGTACTGGACTGGAAAACTATGCCAAGATCCATCGGAAACTGTCGCCGGCCTATGTGAAATCTTGGCAAGGAGCAACACCGGTTGGTTGGAACAGCTGGGGTGTCATCCAGGAAAAATTGAATTTTAAGAATGCTACGGGCACCGCAGACTATTTTGCCAAGGACATTCCTTATTTCCGCAACGCTGATGGTGAAGCCTTTATTGATTTGGATTCCTTTTGGGACAATATGACGCCGGGAGGGATGTCTGGAGATTATACACAATTGAAACAATTTGTACGTTATTGTGACTCCCTGGGACTTAAACCAGGTGTTTATTGGGCACCCTTCACGGATTGGGGGCATGGAAGTGGCCCCGACCGCAAAGCCGAGGGGAGCCAGTTTACCTTCGGACAGCTCTGGACCAAAACCCAAAAAGGCTACCACAATTTAGATGGCGGTCGGGCTCTTGATCCGACGCATCCCGGTACGTTGGCTCGTATGGATGTAATCTTAGGGAAATTGGTCGACTGTGGTTTCCGTATGATCAAAGTTGATTTCCTTTCTCATGCAGCAATCGAATCCACAGGTTTTTACGATCAGAAAATTCAGACGGGTATGCAGGCTTATGCTGTGGGGATGAAACATCTCGTCGACGTGCTGCAGGGGAAAATGTTGATCTACGCAGCAATTTCTCCTTCCTTGGCGACAGCTCAATTTGCACACATGCGCAGGATAGCCTGCGACGCCTGGAAAACCATCGACCAAACACAGTATACTTTAAATAGTGTGAGCTACGGTTGGTGGCAAACTTATCTTTATGATTTTATCGATGCCGACCACCTTGTCTTTCATGATGAAAGCCCAGAAGTGAATAAGGCAAGATTGCTTTCAGGTGTGGTAACGGGTACCATTATCCTTGGCGACGACCTCTCCAAGAAAGAAAACTGGCAGTCTAAGATGAATCACTATCTGCAGGATCCCGAAATTTTAAAAATTATAGCCGATGGTAAAAGTTTCCGTCCTGCAGGATTTGTCGAAGGAAAAGCGGCAAATACGTATTATTACAAAAAGATAGGAACAACGCTGTATGTGGCGGTATTTAATTACCATACAGCCCCAGCAACGATAAATATAGATTTTAAACAGATTGGCCTGATGCCAAATACAACATATAAGGCCGTGGAGCTATTTGAAAAAACAGCGCAGGAATTTACTGCTAAAAATCCCATTGCCTTTGAGCAAGCAGGAGCAAAATTACTTAAGATTGCTCTTTAGTTAATAATAACATATGAAGATAACCAAAGAAGAACAGTTTAAAGCGTTGATCGATCGGATCAAACGATTGGAAGCTTTAAACGGGCTTTCGAAACATGAATGTATTGTGCAGGGCGTATTGGATGCTATTGACGCCAGTGAATTGGAGGTACATTCCAGTTTACCATCCGTCAATAACCTGATTCAATACCTCGGCTACGCTCGGGAAACTTTCGCCAAAGCTTACCGCGACCTGATCGCCCATGGCGTGGTGGAATCCAAAAATAGAAAAGGATATTTTGTCGTCAGCAATAACACCCAGTTGAAACAGAAAGTTGCCGTGTTGCTATATGCTTACGATACTTTTCAGGATACTTTGGTGTCTGAATTACGGGCCAATCTTCCGGAAGAAGTGACGGTCGACCTTTTTTTCCATCACAACAATATGGAAACCTTTGAGGATATCTTTAACCGAATACAAGGTCGCTATACGGTGTATATTGTTGCGCCGATTGAAAATGCCGATTCTGAACGTCTGTTACGCAATATTCCGGTATCAAAACTATTGATTATCGATCGGCTGATGGATCTGGGCGCGGAATATTCTTATGTTTCTCAGGAATTTGAAGAAGCGACTTACGCCGTGTTTCAAGAGCTCCATCCAAAGATCAAAAAGTATAAGGAAGTGATCTTCTATTTTAGGGAGAAAACAGCCGAACCCAATGAAATCAAAAATGCTTTCTTACGCTTTCTGAAAGACTATAAGCTAAAAGGACGTATCGAAAAGCAATACCATGTGGGCGATCTAAAAAAGGGGAAACTGTATTTTACCATTCATAATCCGGAGCTCTATCAGATGTTAAAAGAGGTGCTTCAAAAGGGCTGGATTTTGGGTGAGGATCTGGGGATTTTATCCCATAATGATGATGTCATTAAGGAGATTATCAGCGGTGGTATCACGACCTTTTCGACGAGTTTTGCACGGATTGGTTCCGAAGCCGCCAAGTTTGTGCTCGAAAGAACAGTGATTCGGGAAGTGGTGCCGACAACATTGGCGGATCGAGGCTCGGTATAAAAAGGAAGTTTTACGATGATAATTTTTAGTTTTTGTCTTTTTACTGGCTTGGTTGCGTTATGGTCTTTATGGAAATTTAAGACCACCTATTCCACCACGCTTAATGGTTTCTTTCTGGCCGGAAAGAGCAATAGCTTTTGGATGGTAGGTTCGGCCTTGCTGTTGACAAACTTGAGCGCCAACCAGTTTATCGGTGAAAACGAATCGGTTTATATCAATAATCTTTCAGTCATCGGCTGGGGCGTTAGTTCGGTTGTGGCCATGCTTTTGGTGTCGGAATTTCTGCTGCCAATTTATTTTAAGCATGGCTTTCGGACGGTTCCGGATTTCTTGGCACTGCGATTTGACAGCAAAACAAAAATGCTGGTTTCGATCCTCATCTTAATTGGTTATATCGTCAATTTGCTGCCTCCTGTATTGTACGGTGGAGCCTTGAGCCTGGCGACCATGTTTGATGTTCCGGGGCTCTTACATATTACGTACTGGCAGAGCATCTGGCTGCTGGTATGGGCCTTAGGCGTGATCGGTAGTTTATACAGTATTTTGGGTGGTCTCAAGCTGATCTCCTTATCGGATTTAAGTTTGGGTTTATGTCTGTTTTTACTTGCGGTGCTCATTCCTGTCTTTGCGCTTTGGCACCTGGGGGCTGGGGATGTCTGGTCTGGCCTGGCGCAGCTACTGCATGAAAAAAAGGAACACCTTAATGCGGTTGGCGGAAAGCATGATGCGGTCCCATTTTCGACCTTATTTACCGGGATGCTGCTGATCAATTTCTATTACTGGGGGATGGAACCCTATATTGCACAGCAGGCCCTAAGTGCTAAGAATTTAAAGGAGGCTCAAAAAGGGATGACCTTGGCTGCAGGTGGTAAGCTCCTTATGCCCTTGCTGATCAATCTGCCGGGACTTTTGGCTGTGCATCTGTTGCCGCATATACAGCCTACGGCTTCTGTTTTTCCGAAACTTATTGTTTTAATTTTCCCCGATATCCTGATCGGTTTTTCCTTGGCCTTGGTCTTTGGTGCGGCGATGACAACGTACACCGCCGGGCTGCAAAGCTGCGGCAGTTTATTTATTTTTAATATTTACAAACCCTACCTGGCTTATAAAAAGAGACCATACAGTGAAAAGGAATTGGTGCGAAAAGGGAAATTGTTCGAGTTGATCATTTCAATTTCAGCAATGTTTATTGCCCCTTTTATCCTTTTTGCCCACGATGGATTTTATACCTATTTGCAGACCGTATCGGGTTTATTTAATATGCCCATTTTCACCATTATGATCTTGGGGATCTTATCCCGCCGTGTGACACCGCGCATGGCACAGATTGGGCTGTTCTTGTACATGTTCAGTTATTTTTTTCTGGTGTTTGTCTGGAAAACAGAATTGCATTATCTCCATCTATTCGCGGTGCTTTTTTTGCTGATTTCACTGCTTATCTGGGGAGGAAGTAAATTGAGCCAACCCGATTATCGGTCAACGTATCAATTTGAATTTTCCGGCCAGCATAAAGAAGCCTATTGGAGAGGCCGCTATGGCGTGGGGGCAATGCTGATTGTCCTGATGATTGTCATCTATCTTATTTTTTCACCCTTGGGCATTGCTCAATAAAATCGTATAAACTGCTATGTTGATGCACACAAAAATGAAATACGTTCTCTTAATACTTTTGACTATTTGTTTTGGCACTTCTTACGCCCAACGGTATTATCTCTGGGATGATCGACCTGCAAAAGATTGGATGACCGAAGCTTATCCGATCGGAAATGGACGAATAGGAGCCATGATCTTTGGCGGTGTTCAGCAAGAACATATTCAATTTAATGAAAATAGCCTTTGGACAGGTGATGAACAGGAAACAGGGGCCTACCAGGCTTTTGGTGATCTTTTTGTTCGCTTTGAACAAGGGGGCGATTCATCGTATTCTTCTTACAGCCGAAAGTTAAACTTAGATAAAGGGCTGCATGAAATAGCCTATCAGCAGGATGGACAGCAGATCAACCGGCGCTATTTTGCCAGTCAGCCCGACCAAGTTATGGTATTTGAGTATACAAACAGTAAAAAAGGTAAACTCAATGCCCAGATTGTACTTCAGGATGCACATGGGCAGGCGGTAGAGGTGGCGGATGGTAAGCTTGCGTTTCAGGGAATGCTCGACAATGGCATGCGCTATGCCGCGCAGGTACGTGTGCAAATCGTAGGTGGTTCACTTTCCAGAACAACAGATGAAAAAGGACGGGCTGTCCTTAGCGTAAAATCTGCCGATCGCCTTGTTCTGCTGCTGAGTGCCGCAACTGATTATGCCAATACTCGGGCCACCAAATGGAAGTCGGCCGAAGAACCGATGACGGTCAATGAACGTAATCTGCAGCAAGCGGAAAAATATAGCGTAAATAAGCTGTTGGCACGGCACCTTGCAGACTATACAGCGCTGTTTAACCGGGTGGCGCTTGATCTCGACCATAGCCAGCTGGACAGTAAGCAAACAACAAAAGTGCTGTTGGAGGCCTATAAAAAACAGCCGATCCCAGCTCTTGAAGCACTGGTCTACCAATATGGACGTTATCTCCTGATCAGTTCTTCCCGAAAAGGCGGTTTGCCTGCAAACCTGCAGGGATTGTGGAACAACAGCAACAATCCACCATGGCGCTCTGATTACCATTCCAATATCAATGTGCAGATGAATTATTGGCCTGCGGAAGTGGCCAATCTGAGTGAGTCGGCCTGGCCTTACCTCGATTATATCAATAGCATGCGTGCCGTGAAAAAAATAAATACACAAAAGGAATTTCCGGGCGTCAGGGGCTGGACTGTAAAGACCGAAAATAATATTTTTGGTGGGGAGAGCTTTCTTTGGAATACGCCGGGAAGTGCCTGGTATGCGCAGGCACTGTGGGAACATTATGCTTTTAACAAAGACGAGAAATACCTACGCGAATTTGCGTATCCGATTTTAAAAGAAATAAGTGAGTTTTGGGATGATCGTCTGGTTCGAAGAGCAGACGGAACTGTGGTGGCGCCAAAGGGCTGGTCGCCGGAACATGGACCCAAAGAGGATGCCGTGAGTTATGACCACCAAATTATTTACGATCTCTTTAGCAACTACATCCAGGCAAGCACAATTTTGAAGTTGGACGCCGATTACCGTAAACATATCACGGCACTTCGCGATGCGCTGCTCAAACCCAAAATCGGCAAATGGGGACAGCTGCAGGAGTGGGAAACGGATCGTGATGATCCGCAGGATAAGCATCGCCATGTGTCCCATCTCTTTGGTCTTTATCCCGGTAATCAATTCTCTGTTTTAAAAACACCGGAACTGGCCAAAGCTGCACGAGTTACCCTCACCGCGCGTGGCGATGAATCCACGGGTTGGTCTATGGCCTGGAAGGTGGCTTTTTGGGCCCGCTTGCAGGATGGGAATCACGCCTATAAAATCCTGACCAATTTCATTAACCTCGTTGGCGGCGATGGTATTGATTACAACAATGGCGGTGGCGTTTATGCCAATCTTTTATGTGCCCATCCACCCTTTCAGATCGATGGTAACCTGGGCTATGTGGCTGCTGTGAGTGAACTATTGCTGCAATCGCAAACGGATGTGCTGGAATTACTTCCTGCACTGCCTGATCGCTGGTCGGCCGGGACGGTCAAGGGGCTCAAAGCCCGGGGCAATATACACATTGACATGATGGAATGGAATAACGGCAGCATTACGCAGCTCAGCCTTTCTTCGCCGCAAGATCAAACGATTCAGGTATTGAGTCCTTCCCAATTGGCAGGTCTAAGCCCACAGCAGGAAATCAATGGTAAATACCTTTACAAGATTCAATTGAAAGCAAACAAAATAGTCAAGTTCGTAAACAAATCCTAAATCTATTTATATATGCCAACCCATCATTTTAAACATGTTGTACTCGGGCTTTTGATGACCCAGGGGCTTGTCCATTTGGAGGCACAGGCGCAGTCCAAACAGATTCCTATTGAAACCAGATCGAATGCCCTCGTGTTGGAGTACGATTCCACGAAAACACTGAAAATGCTCTATTACGGTGAAAAATTGAGTGATTCAAAAGAGTACTCGACCATTGCAAGCGGTTATAGGCAATTGACAGATTATAGTGGCCTCTCCAACGCAGCTTATACCCCTTCAGGTTCAAAAAACCTACTGGAACCGGCCATCAGTGTCGTTCATGCCGATGGTAACCGCTCCCTGGACCTACGCTATGAAAAGCATGCGGTGAAAAACGTTGATGCGAATGTCAAACAGCTTGATATTACCCTAAAAGATCCGGTATACGATATTTATGTCGTTTTACACTACAAATCGTTTTTGAATGAGGACATCATTGAACAGTGGGCAACCATCCAAAATAAGGAAAAGAAAGTCGTCACGCTGGAAAAATTTGCTTCGGCCAACCTCACCCTGCGCTCCAACGCGTATTGGCTACGGCAGTACCATGGCGACTGGGCAAAAGAAATGCAGGTGGACGAGGCTCCGTTAACACATGGCATTAAAGTGCTGGACAGTAAGCTCGGAACACGGGCGAATTTATTCCAGCCACCTTCCTTTATGGTGTCACTGGGTAAGGCTGCATCCGAAGATGAAGGAACAGTATTGATGGCAAGCCTGGGGTATAGTGGAAATTTTAAGGTGGATTTTGAAGTGGATTACCTCAATAACCTACGTATCATCGCCGGAATAAATAACTATGCTTCCAATGTAAAATTAGCCAGCAACCAGGAGTTTACAACACCCAAGTTGATTTATACCTTATCGACAAAGGGAAAAGGCACCGCCTCCCGAAATCTGCACAATTGGGCCCGTAAATATCAGCTGCTGGATGGAAATGGCGAACGCCTGACTTTACTCAACAATTGGGAGGCGACCTACTTTGATTTTAATGAACAAAAATTAAAAGGTTTACTCCAGGATACCAAGAAATTAGGCGTAGATCTATTTTTATTGGATGACGGCTGGTTTGGAAATAAATATCCGCGTAACAGCGATCACTCCAGTCTGGGAGACTGGCAACCAAACCGGACAAAACTGCCCAATGGTATCGCGACACTCGTGGAAGAAGCAACCAAGCAGGGGGTTAAATTCGGTATCTGGGTAGAACCTGAAATGGTTAGCCCCAAATCCGAACTCTATGAACAACATCCGGATTGGGTTGTCAAACAGCCACAGCGGGAAGAACATTACTTCCGCAATCAGTTGATCCTGGATCTGACAAACCCCAAGGTGCAGGATTTTGTTTTTAATATACTGGATGATCTTTTTACCAAGAATCCATCTTTGGCATATATCAAATGGGACTGCAATGCGGTTATTTACAATGCGCATTCTGCATTTTTAAAGGATCAGGGGGCATTCTATATCTCGTATGTGGAAGGACTGTATAAAGTCCTTGAACGTATACGTTCGAAATATCCGAAAGTGCCGATGATGTTATGTTCAGGCGGGGGTGGTCGTGTGGACTATGCGGCACTTCGGTACTTTACCGAATTTTGGCCTTCGGACAATACAGACCCTTTGGAGCGTATTTTTATGCAGTACGAGTATTCGTACTTTTTCCCGGCAATCAGCACTTCAAACCATGTGACTGACTGGGGAAAACAGTCCCTCAAATTCCGCACGGATGTAGCCATGATGGGCAAACTGGGTTTTGATATTGTGGTGAGCCACCTGAAAGAACAGGATCTGTTATTCTGCCAGCAGGCGGTAAAGAATTACGACGCGCTTAAAGGAACAATATGGCACGGGGAGCAGTATCGTCTGGCCGATCCAAGTGAAGGTGACTTTGCCGCCCTCAGCTACGTGAATAGCCAAAAAACAGAAGCTGTCGTCTTCAACTACCTGGTCAATAACCGCTATGGTATCGGAACAACCGATCCTGTCCGTCTAAAAGGACTGGATGCCCAAAAGCAATATCGGGTGGAGGAAATCAACTTGTATCCGGGAACCAAGTCGAGCTTAGGCCAGGGACAAACCTATTCGGGCGACTACCTGATGAAAGTTGGGGTAAACCCTGACCTGAGTAGCAACCGTCCCAGTGTTTTACTGAAAATATCGGCACTTTAAAAAAAATAAGAGTGGCATATCCGAAGCGCTGACTTCAACAGTCTGGACTTCGGATGCGCCAAATGTATAAACCCAATTGAGCAACAAACTCAAAAATCATGATAAAACCTAAACAGTATAAACGGACTTTGTTGGCCCTGCTACTCAGCGTTGCCAGTGGATTTTCTGCCCTACAGGCCAAAGTACAGCTGCCGGCTTTTATTGGCGACAATATGGTACTACAGCAGAAAGAAAAGGTCAAGATCTGGGGAACTAGTACCGCAGTTGGCAAGGAGCTTAGCGTAAATACCAGCTGGAACAACAAGAGCTATCAGGTTGAGGTCGATCAGCAAGGAGGCTGGCAAGTCTATCTGGAGACGCCAAAATACGGTGGACCCTACCAAATTACAATCAACGATGGTGATCAATTGATCCTAAAGAATATTTTGATCGGTGAAGTCTGGTTTTGTTCAGGACAGTCAAATATGGAAATGCCCCTAGCGGGCTGGGGTAAGATCAATAACTTTGAGCAGGAAATCAAAGCAGCCAACTTTCCCAATATTCGTATTTTGCAGATTCCAAAAGCTACGGCCAATCAACCTACCACAGCAGTGAAGGTGGAGTCCGGTGGATGGAATGCGGTGACACCAGAACGTATTCCGGAGTTTTCGGCTACGGCCTATTTTTTTGCACGGGAAATCTACGAGAAAACAGGCATTCCCATTGGGCTGATCCACTCTTCCTGGGGCGGAACAATCATTGAAGCCTGGATGAGCCGGGAGGCACTTTCACCTTTTTCAACCTATACGGCGGCCATTGAGAAAATTCAACGTCCGGATGCACAGGAAATCTATGCGGAAGATCTGGCCGAATGGAATCGCGTCGCCGAACAGCAGGATCAGGTGAAGACAGCAACGCAGGGCGAGTGGTTTGCACCACAATTGGATAAAAGCAGCTGGTCTACGATTACAATTCCGAGTTTTTTTGACAGTAATCTATTTCCGGGAATGGATGGTGTCGTTTATTTTGGCAAAGACGTTGAACTACCGGCACATTGGCAAGGTAAACCTCTTAAGTTGATTTTGGGATCAATTGATGACAACGACATCACCTATGTGAATGGTACAAAGGTGGGCGAGACTGTCGGCTACGATCAGATCCGGAAATATACTGTTCCTGCAACAGCCAACAATGGCAGCCTATTGCATATTGCTGTTCGCGTATTTGACGGAGCCGGCGATGGCGGAATATATGGCGGTACAGAGCAGCCGCGACTGGAAGGACCAAATGGCGAAAAGCTATCTCTCGTGGGAGACTGGAAATGCAAAGTGGGTTATGATCTGGCGAAGCTGCCCACAAAACCTAACGCCATGGAAGGCCCTAATAGGCCTACTGTGCTCTACAACGCCATGGTGAAGCCTTTTGTGGATTTTAAGATAAAAGGCGCCATTTGGTACCAGGGAGAAAGTAACGCGGATTCAAAAGACGCTCCCTATCAGCATCTGCTGCCCGCACTGATTCAGGACTGGCGCAAGCAATGGAACAATGAAAAGATGCCTTTTTATTTTGTTCAACTGGCCAACTTTAAGGCGAAAAGTTTAACACCGCAGCCTTCTTCATGGGCGAGATTACGGGAAGCGCAGCGCCAAACACTCAAATTGCCTTATACAGGTATGGCTGTTATAACGGATATCGGCGATGCTCAGGATATTCACCCCAAAAATAAGCAGGATGTCGGTAGAAGGCTTGGCTGGATCGCAACAGCGCAGCTGTATGGCAAAAAAATCCCTTATTCGGGCCCGGTTCTCGCGCATTGGACGACAAAAGCTGCAGAAATGCAACTTAGCTTTAATCCCATGGGCAAAAAGCTTGTGCTGAAAGGAGCGGATAAACGCAATGCTAGCTTTACTATTGCTGGTGCCGATCAGGTCTTTTATCCTGCAGAAGTCAAACAGGTCGGAAATAAGTTGATCGTATCTGCCAAAGAAGTACCGTCACCCGTCGCGGTGCGTTACGGATGGGCCGATAACCCGGATTTGGTACTCTATAACGATGCTGGATTACCCGCTTCTCCGTTCCGTACCGATAGCTGGGATAAATAACCGATGTAAACCATCCCCTTATGAACCATAATTGGAGAGCCTATCCTATACGTAAGAAGTAATTAGAAAATATCGCGTCTAAACGAATTATGATTATGCAATTTTTTGCATGATAAGGGATCTCTTTGCCCCTAAAATATTAATCAAGAACTATTTTATACATAACTACAGTAAACAATGAACACAAAAAAGACAAGACAGTGGCCCGAAAAACGGGTGTCATTTGTTCCAGAAGTCAGTATTATGGCACTTTGTCTTTCGATTGCGGTACCAACTGCGGGGTCTGCAAAATCGTTATGGACAACAGCTGGCCGATTACCGGAGAACACACCGCATGCGGCATATAATAAATTAGGCATGTTTCAGCATGCTGTGAAAGGAAAGGTAAAGGATAGCGATGGAAAACCGATTGAAGGCGTTACAGTAAAGGTTAAAAATTCGGCTGTAGAAACAAAAACAAACGGGTTGGGCGACTATGAATTCAAGTCCGTCGATGTCGGAGCCGTCCTGCTGTTTTCATCCGTGGGTTTTGAAACAAGGGAGGTCGTTTTCAATGGCAACGGCCAACAATTGGATGTTGTGCTAAATAACTCATCTTCAAGTTTAGAGGAAGTCGTTGTCGTTGGTTATGGTACGCAAAAGAAAGTAAACCTAACAGGTGCCGTGGCTACAGTGAGCGGCAAAGATATGATCAAACGGCCCGTTGTCAATACAGCTTCCATGCTGCAGGGCGCAATACCGGGCGTACAAATCAACCAGGGCTCGGGAGAACCAGGCAATGAAGGTGTATCCATCCGCATTCGTGGTAAGGGAACTTTTAGTGGTGCCGGATCGGATCCTTTGGTGTTGATCGACGGTGTACAAGGCAAATTTTCGGATGTCAATCCCAATGATATCGAAAATGTCAGTGTACTTAAGGATGCGGCATCTGCAGCGATTTATGGATCCCGCGCGGCAAATGGTGTTATTTTGATCACCACAAAACAGGGGAAATCAGGGAAAACAACCGTTCAGTATGACGGTAATGTGGGTATCTATAAGCCTACGAAAATGTTTGATCTGATCACTAATTCGGCGCAGTATATGGAATTATACAATGAAGCGCGTAAGAATTCCAATCTCAACGATGGCCTATATCCCGCCGATGTGATCGCTGCCTATCGCAATAGCAACGATCCTGTAAAATATCCAAATACGGACTGGTTGGGGCTTATTTTCCAAACTAAACCGACCTACACGCATAATCTTGGTATCCAAGGGGGAAACGAGAAGACAACCTTTAATGTTGGTTTGGGCTACGTCAATCAGGATGGAATGATCAAAGGTTTTAACTACGACCGTTATTCCGCCCGGCTCAATCTGACGACCAAAATCTCGGACGGGATTAAATTCGGAACAAATATCTTGCTCAAAACAGGACATACTGAATCTATTCCGGGTGGATCCAAAGACTTGTTCCTGTCGGCCATGTCGCAGGCGCCAACCTATGGCCCATTTTTGCCGGATGGTAGCGGGCGATATACGTACAAAGCTTACGACTGGGAGTACAACAATAAAAATCCTATGGCCGTATTGGATCGGAAATTCACCTACAATACCGATGATTATGCGGCTAATTTGCAGGCCTGGATGGAAGTACAACTGTTTAAAGGTCTTTCCTGGTACACCAAAGGTGCCTATAACTTCAATATGGATAAGTACAAGGATTATAAATCGACCTTGGATGAATATTACTACCACACGGGTACGCTGGGAACAACATTGGATCTTGGCAAGGGCCTTACAGATCAGGATCAGCAAACGATATACACCAATTTATTTACTTACCTGAACTACGATCGTGCGTTTGGGGCCCACCACCTCAAAGCGCAGGCCGGATATAGTATTGAAAAAAGTAAGTATACCTACCTCCAGGGCTTCAGACAGAATTTTGTCGATGATACCTTAACGGAATTAAATGCCGGTGGATCGGATATTCAACGGGCAAACGGAACAGCCAACCAATGGGCATTGATTTCTTATTTCGGCCGATTGAACTATGATTACCAAGGAAAATACCTCTTAGAAGCCAATATGCGTTACGATGGTAGTTCCAAGTTTTACGGTAAAAACCGTTGGGCAGCATTCCCTTCTTTCTCAGCCGGCTGGCGTGTATCTGAGGAATCGTTTGTCAAGGAATTTGCTTCGGGTTGGCTGGATAATTTGAAGATCCGTGGATCCTGGGGCCAACTTGGAAATCAGAATACCGGTAACTATCCGTATCAACCCGTATTGGGACTTACCGGAAATTACTCTTTTGACAATAGTACGCTAAATTCCGGTGTTGCTCAACAGGGATTAAACAACCCGATTATCAAATGGGAAACAACAACGATGACCGATGTGGGGTTGGACTTAAGTCTGTTTAAAAATTTAGATATCACCTTTGACTGGTACAAAAAGAGAACGACTGATATCCTTAGGCAGTCACAGATTACTGCAATCGTTGGTTTAGGAGCACCTTACGTCAATGATGGAATTGTCGAGAATAAAGGTCTTGAATTGGGAATTACTTATCGTAATCAGATTACTACGGGAGCATTGGAAGGGTTACGCTATCAGCTAGGTGCAAACCTCGATCGTTTCAAAAACAAGCTGGTGAAATTTGGCGAACCGGAAATCGGGGGCTATACAATCAAGAAAAACGGCTACGCGATGGACAGTTTTTATACCTACGAAGTCATGGGTATATTCCAATCGGAACAAGAAGTCGCTAGTTCGCCTAAGCAGTTTAATGACAATACATTGCCAGGAGATCTCAAGTACCGGGATGTCAATGGGGATGGAAAAATAGATGCGAACGACAGAACAATTATTACGGGTGTAGATCCAAAGTTGAACTATAGTTTTAATCTAAGTGCAAGTTTTAAGGGCTTTGACTTTTCGGCCCTATTACAAGGGGTATATGGTGTCAAATCTTATGTTTCGGGCTGGGGTGTAACTCCTTTTGTACAGGGTAGCCCACCGACAAAAGATTGGTTAGACCGTTGGACACCTGAAAATCCTTCGACTACGATGCCCCGTATTTATTGGGGTTGGAGCGCTCCGGAGAAATTCAGTCGAGCTTCCAGCTATTTTATACAGGATGCTTCCTACTTCAGGTTGAAAAACCTTGTATTAGGATACACTTTACCTGATGGGCTATTGAAAAAATATAAAATTGACCGCCTACGGGTTTATTTTTCGGGTGATAACCTTGTGACTGCAACCAAATTTAAGGGCCTGGATCCTGAGCGCTATGGAAATGGTGACCTCGTGCAATATCCGCAAAACAAGATTTATTCATTTGGTGTACAAGTTAATTTTTAAGTGCTATGAAAAAGAAATTTATAACAGCGTTGCTATTATCCGGACTATTTTTGGGTTCCTGTAACAGTGCCTTGGACCTCAATCCTTTGGATCAGATTGCTTCGGACAACTATTTTAGCAAAAAATCGGATTTTGATAATGCCTTGGCCGGTGTTTACGCTTCGTTGCAGAGTGAGACGTTCTCTTATGGGATGCCTTTTCGGGACTGTCTGACCGACAATGGCTATAATCAGTTCAATTCAGGTAGCGTCAACGAAATCGTTGGCGGCAATTTAAATCCAACAACAGGTGGCTACGAAACCGGTATCTATAATGATGCATACGTAGCGATAGGCAGAGCAAATCGTTTGATCGAGAAATTACAAAGCTATGCAGGGGCAGACATAAACGATGCAGAGAAAAAGAAAATGGAAGCTGAAGCCCGCTTTATCCGTGCTTTCGTTTATTTCCAATTGTACAGTATCTATGGTGAGGTGCCGCTTGTGCTGACTCCCCTCAATCTGGAGAATCAGCGTCAGCCAAAGGAAAGTGCAGAGAATATACTAAAACAGATTCGAGCTGATCTGGATTTTGGGATCGCCAACTTAGCGCCTAAACCTTATTTCAATAATGGGGGGCATGCGGCCGCCAGTTCAGCAAAAGCCTTGAAAGCACGGGTTTTATTGTTTGCGGCTTATGGTGACAAAGGAGTGCCCGATTTAGCAATTTTGAAAGAGGTAAAAGACTTATGTACCGATATCATGAAAGAGTATACCCTGAGTACGGCTTTTGAAAATGTCTTTCGCGATGCGACACAAAAGAATAATACCGAGATTATCTTTTCGGTCAATTTTCTGGCACCGAATAATACTACCCCTTGGGACATGTACCTAGGCGATTGGATTGCTGCTTCGCCTTTACAAAACCTGGTGGATACCTATGAATGCAAAGATGGTTTGCCTTTTGGTGAATCACCGTTGACCGACCGAACCAACCCGTTCAAAGATAGGGATCCGCGCCTGAGCAAAACAATTTTTGTGGACCATCCTGATTTTGGCGGCGGTAAGATCCATACACCGTCCAATCCGCGGCCTACAGGTTATGGGGTGTTGAAATTTTTGGATCCGGCCAACCTACCTTTTGGTTTTTCAACATTGAGCCAACAGGATGCGGTTATACTGCGGTTTGGCGAGGTGTTATTGATGTATGCCGAAGCACAAAATGAAATAGCCGGGCCAGATCAATCGGTTTATGATGCCATGAATACTTTGCGGAGTCGGGTTCAGATGCCTGGGTTCCCTGCCGGTTATACCAAGGAAAAAATGCGCGACCGTATCCGCCACGAAAGAAGAGTCGAACTTGCTTTTGAAGGACTACGGCATTACGACCTGATTCGTTGGCATATTGCGGGTGAAGTACTCAATGCTGTCAAAGACAGTAAAGTGCCCTATCATTTCGAAGATAAATTCTATCGCTGGCCATTACCACAAACAGAAATTGAGAAAAGCGCAGGGATACTGATTCAGAATCCAAACTATAAATAACAAGACTTTTTGCCTTCTTCTGATCGGCAATTTCCTAAACCAATCACAGCAGCGCGCACGAAATCTTTTCGATGCGCGCTATTTTTGGCGGTGATAACGATTACTGTAAAGGGATCAACACATTCTGTTCCAAGCGTACAGGGACATGCTTCACCGAGGTAAAACCGTCTTCCTTAGAAACGATGTTGGAAAGATCGAGTCCTCTTTTGGAGAACGTACTGATCAAAGCTGTTCTAAAGGTAGCTTTTGATGATCCCCAGCCTTGTCCTAAGATGGTGTCATTGTTAAGCTGTATGAGTTCATCCGTTGAATAATAACTGAATTTTTCCAGTAAGTGTTGGTAAAGATTTGTTGTAGTAGCCATACAATTTAAAAATTTAAAGGATTAAACCATAAACTGTATCCAGATCTTTGTGGGAAAATAATCGTTCTGCAACGTTTATTTTGGTCGAAACCCGTATTAATTTACCACCGCGGTGCCTGCACTCGGTTGGTATTGCATCATGCAATTCTGAATACTCTATAAATATAGTAGAGTATTTTTTATTATAAAAAATATTTTTGTTTTTAAGGGTAAATGAGCGTTAAAATCAGTACAAGGGAGGTCAAAGTGGGGGCAGGTTGTTGTTTTTGATTTGGTTATGAAGCGGATAGCTGGACGGTCAATTTATCATGCTACTGTAATCTCATTTAAAATACTTTAATAAATAAAGATAAGACGATACTTTTGCGCCATGAATAGAATTGCGGAAATTAATGAATACATTGCTGCCGAACGCGAGGTATTATTGCAACACCCTTTGTATCGTAAGATCAAAACGATCAAGAATCTACGTTCTTTTACAGAAGGGCATGTTTACGCTGTATGGGATTTTATGTCTTTACTAAAAGCTTTACAGATTAAATTGACCTGTACGACTTTACCCTGGTTTGCGAGCGAGCATCCATCAACACGCTATCTGATCAACGAAATTGTATTGGCAGAGGAGTCGGACGAATACATTGATGGCCGCCGTTTGAGCCATTTTGAAATGTATCTGGACGCCATGGATGCCATGGGTGCCGATCTTCATCTGGTCAATAAATTTATCGGTCATGCCAAAAAATCGAGCGACATATTCGATGTCATCGCGACGACAACATTGGATAAGCGGATCAAAGACTTTTTGAATTTTACATTTGAAGTGATTGCTGAAGGTGAGGTGCATAAAATTGCTGCCGCCTTTACGTTCGGGCGTGAAGATCTTATTCCGGGAATGTTTACCTCTATCTTGGAAGAAATTAAAACAAATTTCCCTACAGCCAATTTGGATAGCTTTATTTATTATTTCCAGCGTCATATTGATCTGGACGGCGACGAGCATGGACCTTTGGCCATGCAGATGATCACAGATCTTGCGAAGGACGATGACGTTAAATGGGCAGAAATGAAGGAGATCAGTAAAATCGCGCTACAAAAAAGAATACAATTGTGGAATGCAATAGAAGATTCTTTATACGGATAATCTGGTTTTATACCATCCCCGAAAGGCCTCTCAAATGTTGATTTGAGAGGCCTTTTTTATAGGCTGTAAAAAGAGTAGCGCAAACCCTATTTGGCAGATATTGGTCTTTTTGCTTGAATTGATGAAAAAATGTCTTTTTTCCATAACATATTGGCGTTTGTGAAGAAATCCAAGTTGTAATAAGTGTCTAAGTTTGCAACGCAAAAAAATAATAGAGCACACGTGAACTTTTTTCCTCCCCATTGGGCAAAAGGAATACTAACTATGGGATTGTTAGTATTCACTATTTCGGACACCTTCGCCCTCGATTCTTTGCGTATGTCCCTGAAAGACATGATCGACAAAGCACTCCAGAACAGTAAATACGTCGAGCAGTCCTATTTGCAGCTCAAAGAAAGTGAGGTGGCAGTCCAGCAGCAACGCATGGAACTGCTGCCCAAAATCTCCGCCAGAGCTTCTGCCAGTTATGCGAGTAATATGCCTGTTTATGATCAAGGCCTTTTAAATAAACCCTCCCAGCATGATATCATTCACTACTTGTACGATAGCGGTTTGGATTTTTATCTGAATCTCTACAATGGGCATCGCGATCTGATGAAAATTGAGTCCAAAAAATTGGAAAATGAGCTGGCCCGGATCGATTGGAAGAATGCGGCGGCGCAGACGAAATTGGAGGTTTGCAATCTTTTTTTGGATTTGGAACTGTCGTATAGTAATAAATCTCTAATCGAGCAGGATATTGCTGATCAACGGGTACAACTCCAGGAGATTGAACATCTGTATACGGCGGGTGTTGTCTTGCACAGTGACGTTTTGCGTATTTCGTTAGAACTTTCGAAACGGGAACTGTTGCTCGTTCAGATCGGTCATGATATTCAGGCTGCAAATCAGAAACTACAGCTTATTGGAGGCATTACAGCGGAGATTATCCCCTTGAGCGAGCCTTTTAAAGTGGAAAGCCCCAGTTATGAAACGCTTGTTGCCGAAGCGCGAAGCCATGCTTTTTCCCTCCAAAAATCCGAACAGGAAGTTGTTTTGAAGAAATTATCAGTCAAACAGGCCCGATCAAATTATCTTCCTGAATTGGGGTTGACCAGCACATTTACTTTTGCCAATCCCCAGGTTTTCCTTTATCCCTATAACCCCAGCTGGTATAATCTGAGTATTACAGGGCTTAAATTAAACATACCAATATCAGCTATTTATCTCAATAGGAATGTGGTGCGCGGAGCACAAATAGCCTTAGACCGGCAACAGGTGAAACACCATCATGAGGAGGAAATTCTGGAAAATCAGTTGTTACAGGCGCTCTTGGATTATCAATTGGCGATCAAACAGCAGGACGTCTGCCAAAACAATAAGGCACTGGCACTGGAAAATGCACGGATTATAAAGAACAGGTATTTTAAATCATCGGCGCTGATTACAGATCTTCTAGATGCGGATATGCAATACTTAAAAACACTTTTTGATCTTGAAACCGCACATATTGCGCTACAGAAACATTATTATTTTATCGAATTTTTAAAGGGTACTATCTAATGAAACCTAAATCACGCAGATCAGTTGTGGAAGCACAACTCACTCGAATCACCAACTGGTTGGCTGCAATTGTCTTGTTGGCATTATTGTTATGGGGCGCTAACACCTTATGGATGCGCGCGCGGTATACCTACACCAATGATGCGCAAGTAACACAGTACATCAATCCCATTGTTTCCCGCGTAGGAGGTTATGTGGTTTCTGTGCATTATCACGATCACCAATTGGTTAAACGAGGTGATACCCTATTGCTTATTGATAATAAGGAATATAAATATGAGGCGGATCAGGTAGCTGCATCAGTCAATAAGGAAGCAGCAGAGATCAATGTTCTTCATAGTCAAAAAGAAATCCTCCAGGCAGAGCATGAATCTTTGCGGACATCCATTGCTGCTGGCGAGGCACGTGTAACGAAACAACAATTGGAGTATGATCGATACAATTACCTGTTTCAAGAAAAGTCTGCAACAGCACAGCAGCTGGAGGATGTAAAAGCGACTTTGGATGTCTACAAGAGTGAACTGGCTTCGTTAAAACATAAATTGCAGGCTTCACAGGAAAGGGTGCACGATGTGGACATGAAAAAAGGTGTCGTTGATGCCGAGCGCGTTCGTTTGACTGCAGCTGTTGGCCGCAAGCGGCTTGATGTTGGGTATACCGTTATTCGCGCACCCTACGATGGGCAGATTGGCAAACGCACCATTGAAAAAGGTCAAATGATAAGTGCTGGTGAAGTTTTGGGCTTTATCGTCAATAGAGAAACCCCAACCTGGGTGACGGCTAATTTTAAGGAGACACAGCTGCGCTATTTGCATCTTGGCAATAGGGTGGAGGTAGTGGCGGATGCCTATCCGGATCAGAAATTTTATGGCAAAATTATTTCCATCTCCCCGGCTACAGGATCAGCTTTCTCCCTTTTACCGCCAGATAATGCAACGGGCAACTTTGTGAAGATTGTACAACGCGTACCTGTTCGCATTGAGCTGGATAAGCAAAGGGGAGCTCAACAGCTTCTTTCGGGAATGAATGTAAATGTCTCGGTATCAAAAAAACAGCCATAGTGAAAGGTATTTTTAAGGAGTGGGTGCCGGAGTGGTTGATCAAGCTTATCCTGTTTAGTAGTCTAATGCCTAGCATGGTCTTATTTTTCCTGCCGGGAGCCAATACAAATGTCACTGCTGGATTTTATGGGGCGCAACCCAGTGACATCCAGTTTCTGATCATTTTGTTTTATGCAGGTTTTGTTGGATTCTACGTGTTGGAACGACGCTTTTTTTTATACTTTCCCATTAAGCAATATTATATTATCTTTCATCTGCTACAGCTATTGAATTGCTTTTTGATGTACAGTATCAGGGATATTAGCTGGGTATACGGGCTGCGTTTTTTTCAAGGGATGTTGTTTGCTTCTGCCGTAAACTTATCGATCTCCATGATATTTTCCAGGTTGAAAAGTGATCGGGCCAAGGAAGTGAGTTACGCTGTCTTTTTCGGCTTACTATTATGTAGCTCGCCTTTTAATACGTTTGTTACGGCTGAATTTATCGATTCATTCAATTTTGATCAGCTCTATCTATACGCTGCATTATCATTTGTACCGGGTTTATTGCTCATTATGCTAACGATGCGCTCCATACGGCATATACGTCCTTACCCCTTATTTTCATTAGACTGGGCTAGCTGTATTTTCTATAGCCTTGTGATCGTCAGTTTTGGCTATCTAATGGTGTATGGACAGGAAGTGTATTGGTTTAACGATCAGCAGCTACTTATTGTATTTGCGCTGGGGATGACGCTGCTTACTCTTTTTATTGTTCGGCAAATGGTTCTCAAACGTGTTTATGTGCATTTGGCGATTTTTAAAAACAGAAATTTTCTCTTGGGACTGTTGATTTTGTATATGATGTATATCGAGCGCTTCTCCCTGACCATCTCAAATCAATATCTCGAACAGGTAATTCAACTTGATCCCATTCATTTGTCCTATATCCAATGGTTTAATATTGCTGGTATTGTCGCCGGTGTACTGGGCTCATTGTATTGGATGCTTGGGCAACGTCCCGTAAAATGGATTTGGATTCTGGGCTTCTGTTGCTTGCTGCTGTTTCACCAATGGATGTTTTTCTCCTTTGAGGGGCAGGGTAATGATGCGCATTTTTGGATACCATTAGTTTTACATGGACTCGGAGTTGGGCTTATTATGGTACCGACCATCTTATTTTGCATTACGAGTGTTAGCCCTCAATTGGGCGCTTCAGCAGCAGCGATCTGTCTCGCTATCCGGTACTTGGGTTACACGAGTAGTATCGGTTTACAGAATTTTTTCAAGTTGTTTGAACATGCCCAGCACCAGCAGGTGTTTAGGGATCGAACGGAAGTGGGCAATCCCTTATTTCGGGAGTACCTGCAGCAGGAATCTGTCAGCATTTTGCAGCATGGACTGCAGTATAAGGAACATACGGCGGCTTTAAAGCTCGTTGCTGAGCGGATCAAGATCCAATCTTTTGTGCGTTATGCCATGGATTATTATGAAATCATGTCCATGATCAGTATCAGCATACTTTTGCTGATACTGATCTCGCCTTCCTTGAAAAGCATGTATAAGAAACTAGGAAAAAACAGAATTTCTCCAGCTTAGATCTCCTGAATATCCCATATTCCAGCTGTACGTTGGAGTTCGACCAAGGCGATCGCATAGTTGTAACGGGCTTCATAATAGCTAAGCTGGGTTTCATTGTAGGTCCGTTGGGCATTTAAAACTTCCAGTAGGGATGTATCGCCTCTTTTATAGCTGTAAACCTTTCCTGCTAAAATTGCCTTTGCTTCCGATAGCATAGCGCTGTCAAATAGCTGTACCTGTTTTTGAGCGGCCTGGTAGGAGAGGAACGCTTGCGTAACTTCGATTTGAATGCGTAGGAGGACTTCCTGATAGGCAATCTCATCTTGATCGATCTTAAATTTTGCAGCTTTCAGATCACCTGTGTTAAAATTCGAGAACTTGAGCGGAATGGAGATGCCTGCATTTACAGCTGTAAACTGGGGCGTTGGGGCGGTTTCATTTCGCGCTTCACCATTATAGGTGACGCCGACTGAAAGCCCGAGATCTATTATCCGATTGGCTTGGGCCAATTGGAGCAGGCGTTTTGAAAGCTGTTTATTTTGCAGGGCAACTTTTAGATCGCTGCGGTCATTTTGGGCTACTCTAACCAGTTCATCTAAGTGGTAGGTACGGTCCAAATGGTTGAAAGCATCCAGGGATAATACCGTTGTCGTGACGGAGCTATCTGCCATAAACAAGGAGAGGTTTGCAAGGGCGGATTTCCAGGTAGCTTCTGTTGCCAGCAACGTATTGTGCATATTGGCGGCTTCCAGTTTAGATTGACGGAAATTAATTTCAGGGATGCTCCCCAATTGATACCGAATACTATCCGATATGGCCAATTGCCTAAGTTGCTGATAGGAATTTTGGTTTATTTTCAGCAGGAATGCCTGCTGCTTTGCTGTTAAAAATGCAAGTGTAGCGTCGGCACGTAAATTTCGGAAATAGTCTGCGAGCAGTAAACGGGTTACTTCGGCTTCATCTTTGGCCAGGTTTATCCGTGCTTTTCGTTTAGCCCCCAGCTCCAGTGTCAATGCAATTCCCGCATTATAGCCCCGGCCAAGTTGCTTTGTACGTTCACTATTATCAAAAATACCCATATTAAATTCAGGATCTGGAAATACCCTGGCGCTAATGATATTGGCTTCAGCAATGCTGAGGTTGAATTTTTCGGCGGCGTAGCCCAGATTATTTTTAGCGACTGTATGGATGAATTTTGAATAGTCGAGTTGCTGCCCTGTCACTTCTGACACGCTGCTATTCCTATCCTGAGCGATTGCTGTATGGTATAGCGCGAGTATAAAAAGAAAAAAGGTAAAGCTTTTCTTTGTTAAAATATGTTGCTTGTTCATGATCATCGACGTGTTTGAATGTTCTGTTTTAATGATTCTTTTATTAAAGTACGAGGGCGCTCCTTGACACATGAAATAAGTAGCCCGATCGAACCCTCAGCGGATGTGATTGCTGTATAGGGTTGGCTGAAACCTTTTTAATGTTCAGGTTGAATCCATTCGAAACAGCTTGCTTTCTGTTGTTTCGAATGGTTGAATTTGTATTTATTCTACTGGTTTTTTTTGTGTGGTGCTGTTACGTTCTAAAAGATAATAGAGCGGGGGAAGCACAAATAGGGTAAGAATGGTCGAAAATAGCAGACCGTAGACAATTACTGTTGCCAAAGGGCGCTGTACATCCGATCCGATCCCTGTTGCCAGCGAAGCCGGAAGCAAACCAAGTATGGCCACTGTGGCGGTCATCAAAACGGGACGAAAACGACTAAAAGCGCCTTGTGTTACAGCTTTATGTAGGGATAATCCATTTTTGCGTAATACATTCATCTGTGAAAGCATCAAGACACCGTTTTGTATGGCGACACCGAATAAGGCAATAAAACCGACTGCCGACGACACGTTGAGCGTCATGCCACGAACATGGAGCGCGAGCATTCCGCCAAAAAGTGCCAAAGGTACGATGCCCATTAAAAGACCTGCCTGTCTAAATGAACCAAATGTGCCGTACAACAAGATAAATATAATGGCCAATGTCAATGGGACGATAATGGCAAGCCGGCTGTAAGCGCGCTGCTGATTTTCAAATTGTCCGCCCCATTTTAACCTGATTTTATGTGGGTCATAGGATATATTCTTGGCAATGGCCTGCTGTGCTTCGGTGAGGAATGTCCCTAGATCCCGACCACGGACATTTAAACGAACCGTCAATTGGCGATTGTTGCGCTCGCGCGAAATCATACTTTCTCCCGTATTAAGTTTAATGGTTGCCACCTGAGCTAGTGGGATACGGTTTCCATTTTCGGGATACAGCATTAAGTTGCCAATTTTTTCGGGCGAATTCCTGTTTTCCTCCGGATATTGACAGGTAATATCATACACTTTGATTCCTTGATAGACCTGGGCAACGGCTTTTCCGCCGATAGCAATCTGAATTAGGTCGGTCACGTCAGCAATGTTCAATCCGTATTGTGCTATTTTATCGCGATCGGCGATAATCTGCAACTGGGGGAGTGGTGGCTCCTGATCAATGGCCAGATCGACGGCTCCCTTCACGTGTTGGAGCGTCGTGATAAGTTCCTCGGCGACCCTGCGGTTTTCTCTTAAATCATCACCGAATATTTTGACAACGAGCTCACTATGGGCGCCAGCGATTTTGTCCATGACACCGTCGATCATGGGTTGGGAAAAAGCAACATTGAATCCGGGCATTTTCGCATATGTTGCAGCGAGTTCATTGATCAGGTCTTCCTTGGTTTTGCCCCACTTCCATGTTGTGTAGGGTTTTAATCCCACACTAACTTCGAAATGAGAGGGAGTCCAGGCATCGGTACCATCGTCATTACGTCCCGCCTGAACCATGACATAGGAGATCTCTTCGTATTGAAGTGTGCGAGCACGTAGGGTATCACTCATTTCTTTGGACTTTTCAACCGTGATGCCGGGGGGCAGCGAAACCTGAAGCCAGATTGAACCTTCATCCAATGTGGGAAGAAAGTCCTTGCCAACGGAGGCGGTGAGCAAACCTGTGGCCAGTAATACGATGACCAATGGAATAAAAACTCGTTTGGGAGCTCGCATCACCTTTTCTATCGCGGATTGATAAGCAGCAGTCAATTTTGCCAACCATTTGTTGTGAAAGATTTTTTGGGGTTTGCGATAGATCAAATAGGCCAACCCGGGTATAAGTACAAGAGCGACAGCCAAGGCACCGAAGAGGGCATAGCCTACGGTATAGGCCATCGGCGTAAAAAGTTTCTTCTCGACACGTTCAAATGCAAATAAAGGAAGGTAGGCTGTAATAATAATCAGCGTCGCAAAGAATATAGGTTTGGCAACTTCAGCAATTTTCTGTGCGACGGTTTTTTCCTGCAGGAGACCTTCCGGTTCATCCTCCCTTTTTTTAAGAATGGTTTCGAGTATAACGATAGCGCCATCCACGATAATCCCAAAATCAATTGCCCCTAAGGAAAGCAAATTGGCGGGAATATGGGTGAAATGCATCAGAATAAAGGCAATCAGCAGGGACAATGGAATTGTGATGGCCACCAGGAGTGCGCCACGCCAGCTGCCTAGAAAAATAATGAGGACAAAAATAACCAGCATCATGCCTTCCAGGAGGGTTTTGGAAACAGTATGTAGTGTGTTGTCAACTAAGCTTGTTCTATCAAGCACAACATGTATTTTTACACCCTCAGGAAGAATGTTGTCGTTTAGTTCGCGGACCGTTGCATTTACACCCGCCAAAACAGCAGAAGGATTCTCATTTTTTAATAGCAGGACAATCCCTTCGATGTTATCCGAGTAATTGGCCCCACGTTTATCCGAGTATCCTAGGGCACCTTTGCGGGCTAGATTTCCAAGTTTGATCTGACCGAGGTCACGCATATATATGCGATTTCCGTCGGTGGATTTTACGACGATGTTGCCCAAATCATCCAATGTCTTGACCAGACCGATGCCACGGATGACGTACGACTGATCCCCACGGTTCATCACACTGCCGCCGGCATTGGCATTATTGCTTTCGATCTTGGCGACAACTTCGGCAAGCGAAATTTCGTATTGATCAAGCTTTTTAGGATCCAGTTCCACCTGGAACTGTGTGGTAATTCCACCAAAATTGGTTACATCAGCAACGCCCGAAACTTGTTTAATTTTGGGAATAATGACAAAATTTTGGAGATCCGTCAACTGTCGTAAATCGTGGGTTTTACTTTCAAGAATATAACGGAAGATCTCACCTGTAGGTGAAGTCAGGGGGTCCAATCCAGGACTGGCACCATAAGGAAGGGCTAAATCAGCAAGACGCTCCTGTATGCGGGCTCTTGCCCAATAATCTTCAACACCATCTTTGAAGACAATCGTGACCATGGATAAGCCAAAAGTCGTTTTACTGCGCATCACTTCCATTCCAGGCAAACCATTGATGGCTTGCTCGATGGGGATGGTGATCTGTTGTTCCATTTCTTCGGCAGCCAAGCCCGGTACCTGGGTTACGATCTGTGACGATACATCAGCTATATCGGGATAGGCTTCAACCGAAAGTTGTCGCCAGGCATAGTAACCGAAAAAGCCGATCAATAGAAAGGATGCGGCGATCACCCATCTCTTTGCAATGATATGGCCAATCAATTGTTTAATATTCATGTGTTTCTATTTTAAAAGTTGAAAGCCTGAGCCCATTACAAGCTGGGTGTTAAATAAAAGGCACCTTCACCAACAATCTGTTCCTGCGGAAGCAGGCCGGTTAAAATCTGGATTGCATCACCTTCTGTTACCCCAGTAGTGACATAGCGCTTGACGAAGGTATTGGAGGACGTTTTGACCCAAACAAAACTCTTATCGTTAAATTGAAATACAGATTTTGCCGGAATAAAAAGTGTCGAAGTCATACGCTGTTCGAATTCGGCATTGACATACATCCCTGGTTTTAATGTACGGTCGGTATTTTCGCATGCAATGAGGACTTCAATATTTCGGCTTGATTCGTCGACAAATTGATTGATATGAATAATTTTCCCATGTATTTTTTTATCGGGGATAGCATCTGTACGAACGTCAACATGCGCAAGTTGATTGATGGCCGGCAGGTCTTTTTCTTTGATGTAGGCCGATACCCAGACCTTTGACAATTCAGCAATGCGGAGCAATGCTGGAGCGTCTTCTTTCGTGTATTGACCAAGGACAATTGAACTACTTAAAATTTCCCCTTGAATAGGTGAACGGACGAGGAGAGGCTGGCCGAGAACAATATTGGTCAGGTTGCTGTCGAATATTTTTAATGCAGCCCTGGCATTTCCAAGGGCAGCGTCGCTCATTGCAAAATTTGTTTCCGCTTCTTCGAGTTCTTTTTTGGTGCCAACACCATGCGTGATTAAATCTTTTTGGCGCTTTAACATATGTTCAGCAAGCATATAGGCTTGTTTGGCATCGAGATAGGCCCTTTGCGCCTCAAAATAGTCGGATGAACTAATTGAAAATAAAGGCGTGTTGATGGCTACTTTTTGACCAAGATTCGTATGCGACTTGATTATCCGTCCAGCAAAAGGTACGGGAATCTCCACATAGCTGCTGGGAATAATCTTCACTGTAGCAGCTGCATTTAGTTTCAGCGCATGTTGGGCATTGGTCGCCGTAACAAATTTGAGCTTCGATAACAGGGACGTATTTTCACTGACGGTCACGGTATCTCCAGCTGTGCTGATGGTCGGCGATTGGCTGGGACCTTCGGAAGACTGGCTGTTGCACGCATGCAGCAACAGCAGAACAGGGATCCAATTCATGTACTTCAAGGATTGGGTCGAATAGTTGATTGTACGGTTAATCATACCGCAAAACTATCCACCTGCTCCCGATATGCCGGTTAGAGAGGCTTTAGAAAAAAATTAGAATTTTATTAGAATAGGGAGCGATGTGGGATATCAATGCTAAAAACACTTCCAATACCTTTTGTCGACCGGATACCGATCTCGCCTTGGTGAAGAAGGACAATTTTTCGTGTGAGTGAAAGACCAATACCATTTCCTTCGCTATAGTCTTTGTTGTTGCCGCGATAAAAAGGCGTAAATATTTGGGGAAGATCGACCGGGTCAATGCCTATTCCGTCATCTTTAAATTCGAGGTGAATCCTACTTTCATCCGATTTGATGGCGATTAGACATTTTTGATTGGACGAAAATTTACAGGCGTTTTCAATGAGGTTGACAAAGGCGACCTGCAATAGATATTCATTTGCATTGATGGATAGGAGTTTTTCATCTTCAATCGCTGGATCGACGAAAACGTCAAGTTTATAATGTGGATTTAACTGAAGAACCTGTTGGCATGCATCAATTAGTATTTCGTCAATGCGTAAGGTCTTAAACGCTATTTCGGAACTGTCGTAACTTGCTTTGGCAAAATCAAGCAAACTATTAAATAGTTTCTTAAGCTTCTGGGCATCATTTAGTGTATTGTCGATGACTGTTTTATACTCCACTATACTACGGTCCTTATTGGCAGAAATCTCGAGCTCTGCAATCATTGCGGCCAATGGGGTTCTGAGTTCATGTGAGATATTGGAAACAAAATGCTTTTGGGCATCAAAGGAGTTCTCGAGGCGGTCGAGCATCGCATTGAATGTACTGGCCAACTCGGCAAGCTCGTCTTTATTTCCGCTACTCGTAAGCCGGGCATCTAAGCTTGTCGCAGAAATGGTTTTTACGCGTTGTGTCATTTCCAGAATAGGTTGAAAGACTTTTTTGGAAAAGAATATTCCTGCTGCATAGATCAGAAATATAGCCAAGATGAAAACCAGAAGAATAGTCGACAACAGACTGTTTAGTTTATTGTAGCCATATTGGTCATAGGCAGCTGCAGTAATGAGGTAAGTTTTGTTTTTATACGGAAAGGTCATGCCAATGACTTGCCATTTATCCTGATAGAATTTTATTTCCTTATTTTTTAGAATATTCTGCAGCATGGCTGGTGTCTCTTTGACAAAATCAATATCTACGGCATCATGATATAAGAGGTCAAAACGGGTGTCGTAAATTGCAACCTCGACTTCGTTGAGAATTTTGCGGTTGTTGTGGTAGATATCTTCTAAGGTCTTTTTGTCAACTTTTGCATTCAAAAAAAGGTTTGCTTTGGTGTAAGCTTCTTTTTTCAAAAGGGCGTAAAATTCTTTTTCCCGATTCTCCACCGCTGAGAAATAGATTGTGCTGGCGAATATCAGCAATATTGTCGCTGTAATCAGCGTGTATAATATAGAGATTCGGGTTCTGATTCGCATTAGTCTTGTTTTAACATAAAGCCCATTCCAGATTTGGTATGGATATATTTTGTCGCAAAATCTTTGTCGATTTTTTTACGTAGATAGTTGATGTAGACATCAATGAAATTCGTCCCGGTATCAAAATGAGTTTCCCACACTTTTTCTGCAATTTCTGTTCTCGAAAGCACGCGTTCGGGATGTTGTAATAAATAATGGAGTAATTTGAACTCCTTGGGTGTCAAATGGATTTCGGTATTATTCCTTTTGACATTTTTGGTATGGAGGTTCATTTCCAGATCACCATAACGCAAGATTGTTCCCGTGAGGGTATCTTGTTTTTGATATCTTTTGAGCAGGACTCTGATGCGGGCGAGCAGTTCACGCATTTCAAAAGGCTTGACCAGATAGTCATCCGCTCCGGCGTCAAAACCTTCAATTTTATCATCTGTAGTTCCTAATGCCGTTAACATGATAATGGGAACATCGGGTTTGATATGACGAATTTCTTTGCAGAGATCCAATCCATCCATCTTAGGGAGCACGATATCGGTTATGATAAGATCAAAGTCGTGTTGTAGGGCCATTTTCTTCCCAGATATACCGTCGTAGGCAATAGCTGTCTGAAATTCATTTTCATCAAGTCCGCGTTTGATCAATCCTGCGACACGTACGTCATCTTCGACTAGGAGAATCTTCATATAAGGAAAAACGTTAAAAGCCTCGATGCATCGAAGTTTAATTATGACACCAAATCATGGGCTATCCATGCATCGCTTATACAAAAGTATCAAACTAAGTTAAATTTAAACGGATATGCAAATAAAACTTTCCAGGGAATACTTTTGGAATTTTAAAAATGAATGGAAAAAATATGCTGATTATTTTCAAAATGATAATCGACAGTCCAGCCCTGATACCTGGCGATTTCAGTTATGATTGCCAGCCCTAAACCACTGCCTTGGCTGTTTTTTGAAAGCTTGGAAAATCTCTTGAAGAGAAGTTTTTTATCTAAGGCTGTTGACCCGGGGTTATGTACCCTTAAAGCTGCTTGAGTCAGGTGTATCGCAATGGTGTCGTTGGCATTACTGTAACGTATGGCGTTTAGGAGTAGATTGTTGATCAGGATTTCGGTCAGGCTACTATTTCCTGTAAGCAGGACCGAAGGCTCTATATCTTGTAGCAGCAGTAGATTTTTTAGCTCAAAGTGCTCTTGCATGACTTCAATACACTGCGAAACCAGCGTGTCCATAGAAATACTTTCTGAGTGATCGAATTGACTATTATCTATCTTGGCAAGCAGCAGCAGATTGCGGTTAATTCGGCTACTGCGTGAAAGCGCTTTATGCATATCTTCAAAAAGTTGGTACTGCTCATTGCTTAGATCCGGAGATTGCAATAAGATATCTAACTTATTTTTTAGGATAGCCAACGGTGTTTGCAATTCATGTGAAGCATTTTCGGTGAATTCCTTTTGTGATCGGTATACGGCCAGGTTTTGTTCGAGAAGCTTAGACAAGGATTGATTGAGTTCGTGGAATTCTATCGTATCCGTTTGCTGAAAGCTAATCTGTTGTTGACTATTGAGATTAAAGGCCTTTAACTTGTTTACGGTATCGCGAAATGGTTTCCAGAGTCGAAGTGATATTTTTCGGGAAAGAATAAGTAATCCAATGACTAAGATAACAAAGAAAAATAGCGTCGTCGCTGCGATAGCGGCGATAGTCTCTACAGATTCTTCAATATTTGTTTGTACAGTAAAGCGATAGGATACACCGTTGATCTGAATAACAGAAGACAGGCATCTAAATCGGTCAATTGTCTTTGGTTCGACAAAACGCTGTGGTTTTTCAATGGTATAAACACTATCTTGTAATAAATCACCGGGCCTCACTTTCTGTATGTTGGTTTCAGGTTGTATGCTATTCCATAAAGCAATGCTGGCTTGGAGCCTATCTTCAGACAGCTGTAATCTGTTGAGTTCGTAAGCTGTTTTTTTTACAATAATTTCGTTATGTTCGTCCAGCTCACTTTTCCATATACCGTCGATCACAAAGTAATAAACGGGAATACTGACACCAAGTACAATCAATACATAGAGTAGAAAGGGGGTCGTTATTTTGCGGAGTAGGGGTTTCATCTCATTGATTTAATTTTCCCACTTGTAACCCGTACCGTATACTGTCTTAATATAGGGTTGGCTTCCGGCGTCCTGCAATTTCTTCTTTAGATTTTTGACATGGGCATACACAAAGTCATGGTTGTCGAGCATATCAGCAATGTCGCCAGACAGGTGTTCGGCCAAGGTGCTTTTGGAAATCACTTTATTTTTGTTGCCGATAAAAAACATGAGTAGATCGAATTCTTTTTTCGTCAGTACGATGGGCAGCTCATTGACGATCACCGTTTTTGCGAGGAGATCAATCTGTATTTCATTTTGCACAACAATATTTGCGCTGTTGAATTGTTTGCGACGTATCAGCGAATAGATTCGTGCTGTAAGTTCAGATAAGTGAAAAGGCTTGGTTAGATAATCGTCGGCTCCCAATTGTAGTCCGTGTATTTTGTCGTCCAAGGCATTTTTTGCAGAAATGATGATCACGCCATCTTGCTTTCGCTGCGCCTTTAATTCTTCCAGCAATTTTAAACCATTTCCATCTGGTAGACCGATGTCCAGTAAGATACAATCGTACTGGTATAGCTGAATTTTGTCCAGAGCATCCTGCAAAGTTGGCGCAAATTCGCATAAATAGTGTTGTTCGCTAAGATATGTTGCGATGCTTTTGGCCAGTTCCAATTCGTCTTCTATGATCAAAATCTTCATATCGTAAAGATAGAATTTCAATTTAGTAGAAATTTAGAATTTATTTCGCAATGATCTATCAATTTTGATCATTTTTATTTCTTGCCATACGACAAGTGTAAGCTCTTTTAAAACGTGTAATTTTATTCTAAATCAGATGTTTAATATAAAAATCAAAACGAAATGGATACACCGAAATCATTAAAATTGGAAATCATCATTCCTGCTTATCGAATGCACAGTCAAATTTTTTTGAATGCGTTGGACGGCATTTCGGAAGAGGATGCATTAAAACGAATTGATAGCCAGACCAACCATATCGTATGGATGGCGGGTAATTTTGTGAATGTGCGCTATGCAATGGCACATGTGCTTGGCCTTCAGGAAAACGATCCATACCATGATCTGTTTTTTATGGGAAAGACACTCGATGAAAGTTATCACTATCCCAGTGTGCAGGAATTAAAAGAAAATTTTAAAGCGATATCACCAAAGGTCTATGCTGCCTTGCTTCAAGTGGATGATGCGAAGCTGGCTGAAATCTTTACGATCAATATGAATATTCCTTTTATTGAGGAGAATAAATTGAATTTTATTGGCATGTGTGTCGGGAGGGAAGATTATCTTGCCGGACAGATTGCCTTGATGCGAAGATTACTGCACTATCCGGGTATGAAATATGACGTTGACGAAGAGATCAAGTATTAAAAATTAAACTCAAGATCGATCTCGATTGATACGCTCGATCTTGAGTTTGCTATGCATTAACACCATCGTATAGCTTGCATGAGCTGAAAGGTTAATGCGGTAAGTATACCCGAAGATAAGAACTATTCACTACCTTTTATCGTTAAGATAACACCCGAATATGTATCGTGGTCTTTGCCGATATAAAGCAGGTCAACTTTTTTTGTCGCAGCATCCTGAAGCTGCTTTTTCAATAGATTAAAATCCATTTTTTCAGTTTTTTCCTGCCACTCGTCGGTCGATTGAGGCTTGAATGAAGCGATATTCTTCATGTCAAAGAGTGCCGAGGAGGTATCGAGCTGCTTTGACCGATGTATAAAAACCGTATCCCCTATGATTTTATCGATCTTGATCCAACCTGCTGGAAGTCCGTCTATGCTGTTGCCTTCCTGATCGGTAAAAAATGTTGCACCATACAGTTGGCCGGCTTTTAATTGCTTCAACTGATCAATCATTTGGCCAACCTCTTTTTCCCGCTGTTGATTTCCCAATTTATTCTTGACGCCATAAATGACTGCCCAGATTAGAATTGCCGCAGCGACAATTAGGAATCCCTTCCATAACTGGAAATAGGGGATGCTATACTGACTTTTGAACGATTTGATCTCCGCTTTTAATTCATCTGAATAATTGCGTGCGTGAATCAATTTACCATGCTCGTCATACAGTCTGGAAAGTTTGACAAATCCGCCACCGAAAGGTAAGCCAATAAACCGCCGGGCTGGGGTAATAATCTGTAAGGTGAAGGTTCTTGGCGCGTTTTCTTTTTTTAATGTTGTTGTAACACTTTTTTCTGCTAATACAAAGTCGTAGATACTGTAAATAAAAAACATAGTCTGTTGTGATTTTAATAAAAAACTGGCGGAAGGATCCTGGGCCAATTGGACTTCATGAGAAATGAAGCTTGAAAGCAAAAATAAAAGAAATAAATAAAAATGTACAAAAAAGAGCCAAGCATTGCCGTAAAATAGCGATTTTTGAAGATCAGCGAGCTGGACTTCACATTGACGAATGTACCTTTTGCGAGCTGCTAATAATATAAACCGAAATGTGCCTTAAAAAATATGAGGAACTTAAAATTGAGCTTTATTTTGATCTGTGTAACAAGTATGGTTATGGGACAAAAAATTGATAAGTCAAAATTGGATAACAGCATTGCAGGCTATTACAACGAACAGACTGCGCCAGGCGTCGCTTGCGTCATTAGTCAACATGGTACTGTTGTTTATCGCCATGCCATTGGGCAGGCTGATTTGACCGAAAAACGTGCGATTACAGCCAGTTCGCATTTTCGTTTGGCCTCTGTGAGCAAGCAAATAACTGCGCAGGCGATCTATGCTTTAGTGCTTCAAAAGCGTTTAAAACTGGAGGATCAATTGTCCCTTTTTTTTGAAGATCTCCCCATTGCGTTGAAAGATATTACGGTGGACCAACTTCTGCAACATACATCCGGAATCTGGGACTATGAAGAGCTTATACCGAAAGAAAGGAAAGATCAGGTATCGGATAAGGATGTGCTGATGTATATCCGGCAGACCGATCGTTTATATTTCCCTTCGGGGAGTCAATTCCGTTATAGCAATACGGGATATTGTCTCTTATCGCTGATTGTTGAGCAAGTTGCGAAAAAATCCTTTGCTTCATTTGTTAAAAGTCAATTGTTTGAACCTATCGGCATTACCAAGGGAATGGTTTATACAGCCGGTGATACGGTGGAGGAGCGAGCATATGGTTATCATCCGGACAAAGGTTCCTATCTGTTTGCCGATCAGAGTGTGACCAGTGCGACACAGGGTGATGGTGGTATTTACTTATCTGCCGATGAGTATCATACATGGGCGAATTTTTTGATAAAAGACAGGTTACAACAGCCGGAACTAAAACAATTGTTAGCCCAAAATGCGATGCCGATAAAGGATGGAATAGCCTATCATTTGGGATGGTTTATACAGCATCTTGGCGGTAATACAATCTTGTTTCATTCGGGTGAATCTACCGGATTTCACAATATGGTCTATATGGACGTTCAGAAAGATCTGGTGATTTCATTTTTTAGTAACCGCGATGATTTTAGGATCGGTGAAGCCTTCGACGCCATACTGAAAACAATGGGCATCAGTAAACCGGTATTGAATGAACAGCATCGCTCAACTTTTGCATGGCTGAATGCTGTTTATGCCAATTAGCAGTAGCGTCCATGTCCCATCCGTTAATCGCAGGCACTATAACGGACGTTAGAACCAACAAATCGCCCCAGTATGTTGGGACGATTTGTTGCTTATGGCCGACTTACTTTAAAAAGTCAGGCGATTGATAAGTGGGGTTGGGGTAGGTATAGAACCCCTCTCCAGTAGCGACGCCTAATTTGTTTTTGTCTATAAAATGTTCTTTTAGATAGGCCACTGTTTTAATCTTTACAGGGTCATTTGTTGCCTCAGCACTCATTTTGTTGATACTATACGCTGTCGTGATTCCTACAATATCGAGTATCCCAAAGGGGCCAGTTGGAGCTCCGGTGGCAACCATCCAGGTTTTGTCGATTGTCTCTGCATCAGCTACTTCGTTGACCAAAAGATCCGTTGCTGCGGAAAGTAAGGGAACAAGCAAGGAGTTTACAATATAACCAGGCTGTTCTTTATGCAGCGGGAGTGCAACCATGCCAATCGATTTTGCAAAATTTACAACCTGCTCAAATACCGCTTTGTCTGTACCCGGATGGCCCATAATTTCGGCCGTATTGTGCTTCCAGATTTCGTTGGCAAAGTGCAATGCCAAGAACTTCTCGGGGCGGCCGGTTTCTTGTGCAAATTGACTTGGTAGCAAGGTTGAGGAGTTTGTGGCAAAAATGGTTTTCTCCGGTGCGACTTTGGCCAGCTCTTGGTAGAAGCCAATTTTAATAGCGGGATTTTCGGGAACGGCTTCGATCAGAAGATCTGCTTTTGCTACAGCCGATGCAAGATCTGAACTATAGCTGAGTCTATCGAAAGTCGCAGCCAGTTGTTCTTTACTCGCCTGTAGATCTTTCTCGAATGCCTGCGCTAAAATATCAAATTTTGCGGCAGCTTTTTTTAATACATCGTCGCTGATGTCATACACGGTGACATGATAGCCATGAAAGGCTGTTTGGAAAGCGATTTGATAACCTAAAACGCCACTTCCAGCTATCGTTATATTTTTAAAGTCCATGATGTTATTGTTTTTTCAATTCGTAAAAACCTGCACCACGGAGCCATGGCGCAGGTTGTAATCCTTATCCTTTAATTCCTTTTAACCAATCTTTGAATTTGGTGATCTGTTCAGTCAAGAACGATTCATGTTCTTCCTGTTCCTCTGAACCGATCGGTAAGATATGTTCGAAGTAAGTACCTTTAAGTACTTTGCGCAGCAAACCTTCACCCACAAACGGTTTGTCATCGTTTAATGTTTTGGCCGCTTTTAAAAGATGGCGGATATCATATTGTAACGGATTGATATCCGGAACCTGTTTGTTTAAATTTAACAGTTCGTACACGGCAATCCGTGCGGTACGTACCGAGCTTTCCATCGTAAAGACCACATCATTGTTGGTTTCAACAAACTGACCGATTAAGCCCAGGTTTTTACATCCCTCAGGTACCACTCTCGGACGGTCACCCTTTGCTCTTGGCATAAACATAGAGGTAATGTAGGGCATAAATGTCGTACGTACAATCGTATTGTTGATGACATCGTCCAGTTGATCGATAATGCCCAAATGGTAACATAGTTCAGCCAGAATCTCATCTCCGGTACATTGTGGCATTGGCTTTTTGATGTAATTTCCTTCTTTATCCATAAATAAAGCATATACCCACAAGACAAGAACATCATCCGGTTGGCCGGGGAAATGGGGTTGTCTATTACAGGTGAAACTCATCAGCCAATCGGAGTCGGTAATGGTAATAATACCGCCCGTAACGGTTTTTCCAGAATAAGGGTCATTAACCGAATATTCTTTGAGTTTTTCGACCAACGCCGAAGGTCTACAGGTAAGGGTTGCAGATTCCCAGGCCGATTTTTCGATGTTACTGCAGAACTTTTCGGGTTTACCGAATATGGCTGATTTCGCGGCGAGATTTTTCCAGAGTTTCCAGCCTGCACTCTGACCGCTGCTGCTGTTGTCGATACCGATGATCGGCGCATTTTTGTTATCCCCGTAGAAAGTGTCTTCTGTCATTGATCCGGTGGTCACAATGACGAAATCTTCTTTTCCGACCGGTATTTTCACTTCTTTGCCATCTTGTTCTGTAATCAGGGCTTCCACAACTTTTCCATCGGTATTGCTTTGGATATCCAGGTCTTTGACTAACACATTGAATCGAATGTTTACACCTTTGCTTTGGAGTACTTTGCGCAAAGGGGTCACAAAGGTATCGTACTGGTTGTATTTTGGGAATACAAGTGATGAAAGATCGTTCAATCCGTCTATCGCATGCAAAAAACGGTGCATGTACAATTTCAGCTCAAGTAAACTATGCCAGTTTTCGAAAGCAAACATGGTCCGCCAGAAAGTCCAGAAATTGCTGGATAAAAATGACTCGCTGAAGTAATCTTCGATGGTTAGATCATCTAAATCTTCTTTATTTTTGAGCAGCAATCGAATGATGGCCAGCTGATCTAGCTTACCTAGGCCAAACTTACTGAAATCTTTTATCTCACCCAGTTTATGAATAAGCCTTGCTTTGGAATAGTTGGAGTCGTTGTCATTAATCAAACGGTACTCATCCAGGACACTGTAGGGTGCAGGCATCTCCAATGCAGGAATGTCCTGAAACATGTCCCAAAGATTTTCGTAGGTCATATCCATTTCCCGGCCCCCACGGATGACATAGCCGTCGGTTGCATTCCCGGCGCCATCTAACGAGCCGCCTTCCACATGGAGCTGTTCAAGGAAGGTGATGTTTTCAGCAGGAACATGGCCATCGCGGATAAAATAGTAGGCCGCAGACATCCCTGCTATACCACTTCCGACGATGTAGATTTTACTGTCTTTATATGATTTTGGTGGAATACCTTTATTACGTTGATAGTTTCCGATCTGATCAGAAAAGGGCATCGATTTTTTCGGCGTATTACGTTGTTGTTCTTTGCTTGAATCAGGTTCATGATTTACATTTCCATATTCAGCAGATGCATTTAATACTTTGTCGAATTTTGAGGTGATTTCTTTCATGATTCTTATGTTTTTTAATTCTTGAGTAAAGTTACTAAGACCACCGTAATCATTTGTGCCCTCAAATTCGCTATTGTTCTACCGAATTTCCTCTATCTACATATTTTGTCGCTTTCGGTATTCAGATGGCGATAAGGTGGCGTATTTTTTGAAAAAACGACCAAATGCAGAGATGGAATTAAATCCGATTTCATAAGAAATTTCTGAGATTGTCTTTTCGGGATTCCCGAGCAGCACATAGGCTTCTTTAAGTACATGCTCATCAATAATTTCATGTGGCGTTTTACCTGATGCTCTTTTAACAACCTGAATAAGGTATTTGTTTGAAATAAATAACTGGTCGGCGTAATATTGTACCTCTTTGTATTGATTGCTATGTCGCTGCACCAGGTCTGTAAACTTATAGAATAGGTTGTTGGTCTCTTGCCCACTTTCCGTTGTATTGTGGTCTTTAGAGGCCAATTCGTCGGCGATTTCTAATAGTAGATTAAAGATAATCGTGCGGATAATATCTGCTGTAAAATGCGTTGTCCTTAAGGTAACTTCTTTAAGGTAGTCTATTAATTTTAATAGCTTGTCAATTTGTTTGTCTTGGTAGCTGACAATGGTAAAGGTCGAATTTTTGAAAAGCCCCAGTTGCTCAATAAAGAATGGATTGACAATATGTTTAAGCAGGAACGCTTTGTCAAAAAAGAGTAGCTTCATTCTAAAGTCGGGACTGACCTGCGAAAAGCGGATAATTGTTGTTGGGGCGGATACGAGGATATGATTTGTCGAGATATGGTATTCCTGATTGTCTACCTGAATATCAATATCGCCCGCCGTACAGATACAGATGGCATAATAATCAATACGAAAAGCATTGCTTGGGTATTCAAAAATTGGATTTCCGGAAGAAATATAATATGGGCGGTGGCAATTTACGCCAAAGAATGATAAGGTATCTTGAAGACTTTCGTGTGTATTGTAAGTTGTTTTTACCTTAAACTTCATTGACTTTTTGTTCGGTTTGGGCATATACAGTTCCTATTGTTTTTAATATTCGAATGGGTTTTGTTTATTCGGATGCTGTACGTTTGAGCAGCAGTTTTTCTGTGGCAATATCGTCTTCTATCCCAACGAAGAAACTTTTGAATCCGAATTTGCTCAGTAGTCGTCTTGATGCGGTGTTATCGGGATCAATAATACCAATCACATCTTTATCTGGATTTAATGTTGTGGCAAGGGCTAGCATCGACTCGCAAATCTGTGTTCCCAGCCCCTTTCCCCAATGTTCTTTGCGGAGCAAATAACCAATTTCGAATACTGTTGGATCTTTTTTATAGTTAACCAGTTTGCAGTCCCCCAAAAGTCTTTGTGTATCGGCTTCAATGACTTTAAAGTAGCCTAAATCTGGATCCTGGTTGATCGCGAGAATCGAATCGAATTTTCTGCGGGCCTGTTCTTCAGTTAATCCTTTGCCGGTAATATATTTCATGACATCATCCGCTTTCACTAGGTCGTGGAAAGCATCAAAATCTTCCAATAGGTATTTTTCAAATCTTAACGTATTGTGCATGGCTAATGTGTTTATTTACAAGATAAGGTTGTTTTCTCTTAAATCAAATTATCGGAACTTAAATCATCATCTTTCTGTCTTATTTAACTTTTTCATGATTTTAGTTCTCCAATTTAACTTACATTGCCTTTCTGTAAAGCGGACGGGAAGTTTTTATAAGAATGCTTTTCTGCTGCGATACCGCGTAAACATTTTTTTAGAGCGAGATAATAGTTATGGAAATAAGAGCGGCAAGCGAAGCTGATTATGCAGCAATTCTGCACATTTGGGAAAATTCGGTTCGGGCGACACATGATTTTTTGAAGGAGGAGGATCTTCAGTTATATAAGAGGCTGATCCCAACCGAGTATTTACCACAATTAAAGGTATATGTCATAGATGACAACGGACAGCCTACAGCTTTTTTCGCTGTCTCCGACGATAATCTGGAAATGTTATTTGTAGATTCAGCATACAGAGGGAAAGGTCTCGGGACTGTGGCACTCCAGCATGTGCTGGATAAGCTCCAGGTGTATAAAGTTGATGTCAATGAGCAAAACCAGCAGGCGGTTGATTTTTATCTGAAAAAAGGATATCAGCTCATCGGACGCTCACCTGTAGATGGTATGGGGAAATCCTATCCGATTTTGCATTTACATCACGAGAGCGCTATTAATGGATCGAAATAATTTTAATAAAATGAAATAACTCATGATACAAGGTTTATACGAAACGCATATTCAGGTGCGGGATTTAGCTAAGTCTGTCGCATTTTATACGGAGGTACTGGGATTACATGTGGCACATCGTGATCCGACACGTCCCATTGTTTTTCTATGGATTGGAACCGGAAAAGACTATATGTTGGGCCTGTGGCAGGAAGAAACAAACTTTCAACCCAGACATTTTGCTTTTAGCGCAAATAAAGCGGATATATTAAATTATGCCGTGGATTATCTGAAAAAACGGGATCTGACACCCTACAATTTTTTAAAAGATGGTATCGAAGCACCGATGGTCTTTGCATGGATGCCTGCATTGGCCATATACTTTAATGATCCGGATGGCAACCAATTGGAGTTTATCGCAGTTTTGGAAGGGGAGGGTAGGCCCGAATTGGGCGTGCTTTCTTATGCCGATTGGATCGATCGTACAACATAATAAGTCGCGAAAGGGCGACTTATTATGCTGATTTCCACTCTTCGGCAAGGATAGCAAAGACCACATCATCTTCCCATTGACCGTTATGGAAATAGCTTTTTACAAAATGAGCTTCCTGACGAAATCCCAGACTTGTTAAGAGCTGCCTGGATGCCTTGTTTTCTGGAGCTACCGAGGCCGTGATCCGATGTTTATGATACTGACGGAACAGGGCCTCTATAACTGTTTTCAGTCCTTCTTTGGCATATCCCTGTTGCTGGAATTCTTTTTTTATCGTACAGCCCAATTCCACCTGCAGGTGTTCAGTACCAAAAAAATGAACGCCAATATCGCCGATTACAGCCTTTGCTATTTTGTCGGTCATAACGAGCTGAAACCAGGACTCTGGAAGATTGAACGTGTTTGGGTTTTTTGCTATAAATTCATCGACTTCTGCTAAAGAGTCTGGAATCCAGCCCTGGTATTTATTGGTTTCTTTATCTGAACGATACCCGAATATTGCCCGACTGTCTTCCGGCATGATGGGCCGAATCGCTAATCTTTCTGAATCAATGCGCATGGTTTAACGTTTTGAAAATCTGGCTATCGCTTCTTCACGCGTACCTACAAAATTGATTTTTTTTGATTTATTGCTTTCGTAGATAAAATCGTTTAAACTTTTGCTGTTGTATTTGGAGAAATCGCCAACGATGGCAATGTCAAAGCCATACTGCGTATATTTTTGAAGAATTTCACCGGCAAGTTTTGTTTTAAGTTCGAAGAAGTCATCCGTGATGTTCTCTTGATAAATAATTGCTTTGTACGCTTCTTGCGCGCCACAGTCGACCATAATCTGTAGACCATCATCGAGATTATGGATAAAGACGCCTGAACCTTTAACTTCAGCAATGTTTTCGTCACCTAGCTGAATAATAGTGATTTCCATTTTTTTATTGTGTCGTTTGAAAAATAAATTTGTGGGACCAGATTCCATGATCCATTGCACTTCGTTGGGATATGCTGTTGAAAATGATCCGAGATAGCGGATAAATAGGTTTTAACCTGCAAATTCTTTCAGCATATTGATTGTTGGACAGAAGAACAGGGAGCCGGTATGTGCTGTACTAAAGTCTAGTATTCTATCGTAATTTCCTTCGGGTTCACCAATAAACATTCTGTTCAGCATCAATTGTACGGTACTGAATGTGCTGGCGTAAGCGATAAAGTAGGTTCCCATTTCATTTGTTGCGATTTGCCCAAAAGGCATATTGTCGCGAACAATCTTTAAATCGTCACCGACATTGGCCAAGGCCGAATGAGAATTGGCCGGTTTTTCATCGTCGCCCATCTCAATATCGTTTGCTTTGCTTCTGCCGATGACCTTTTCCTGATCGGCGACGGGTAAAGAACGCCAGGCATTCATGTCATGAATATATTTTTGTACAAATAAATAGCTTCCACCCTTATAGGCTGCATCCTCATCACCTACGATACCAAAGAAAGCACGATCCTCACCAAGGGGATTTTCCGTTCCGTCGACGAAGCCCAAGATACTTCGCCCATCCCAATATCTGAACCCATGAACTTCCTCCTTGCAATCCGCAACGGGACTTAATATGGCTGCTATTTCGGTCGCCATGTCAATGCAATAGCTTTTTTCATAAGCGCGAATATGGAAATGTACATCGCCGGGGGTAGCCACAGCAACATGTTTTTGACCAATGATAGGTTCGAAAGGAACCAATTCCTTTGGCATAGGTTCGTTGAGTTCCAGCTTTTTCCACGCATGGTGGCTAATGCCCAATACCACGCTGGCCTTCACGAGATTTGAACGTACCTGCGCCGAATTGTTGAGATTGACAACCAATGCACATAAGCGTTGGAAGACATCCTTGACGATCCCATTTTCGTGGAAATTCCATACCATAAACACCGTATTGTTGCTCGGTGTATCGATGACATTTTGGGCCTGATGATCCATAAGATAAGTTGTTGTGTGTTGTACAGCCTTGCTAAGCTACAAATAAAATCGGTTTTAGCGATAGACTTTTTGATTACTCGAATGCGGTTTGTTAATATAGTTTGACGATTTCATCAATAACTAAATCCGGTTCATCGTAAAAGACATGATGCTCCGCATTTTCGGCTAAAATATAACGTCTATTGCTTTTTTGATCAGCAAATTTTTTAAGGGCAGCAATAAATAAACTGCGATCGGGTTCTTCAAAAGGTGATTTTCCTGAGCCAATGACAGTCATAGGGACATTGATTTTTTCAGCAACCTCATGTAAAACAGCCGTTGACGCTTCGTAGTTTAAAACGAGGTGATAGAACCCTAAGCTTTCTTTTTTGATGTGATCAAGCTCACTGGCATATTCTCTCTTCAATGATTTGGATCGCTCCATAGTCATGAAATAAGGGGAGACAATATCGATCATTACGGTGCCGACAACCTGTCCGGGATTGGTCGTTATAAATTTCATCGTATAGTTACCACCGAAGGAGTGGGCAACAAAAAAGTACCGATCACGATAGCCCAATTGCTGCAAGGCAGTTTTAAGATCCTTTACTTCATTTGTCAAGCTAATGTTAACGGTGTCTATTTTACTTTTTCCAAAGCCCGCCCGGTCATAAGTAATTAACGGTGCACCCAATTTGCTGGACAGGGGTTCCAATAGCTTTCTCCAAACGGAAGCATCATTTCCCGCTCCAGATTCAAAGACAATGGGGATACCATTTCCCTCCATTAAAGTAAAATGAAGGTTGTGGTTACCTACATTGATCATGGTATCCCTGAGCTGTGCTTTTACGGCCAGCCCGGGGAGTGTCAGTAGGAGGAAAACGGATAAAAGGAGATTATACTTTAGCCCGTACATCGTTCATTTTAAGTGTCATGCTTTTCGCTTCTGTTTCGATCCATTGGCAGTATTCGGCGATAGCCTGTAAGCGAAGTTCGTCCGAGATATACCCTTCCGTAACCATTTGTCGCGACTGGGCGACTTTGTTCCAGATGGCCAGATTGGTATCAAAGTTAGCTTCTCCTTTTTTGTAGGTCTGATCGGCATTGATAACCTGAACCGAATGGAAACCTGCTTTCTGAAGCAGTGCATCTACCTCATCAGCAACACGATTGTTCATCCCTGCATCTGCTCTCCATTGCAGGAAAGTACGGTAAAATGTGCGCATGCTTTCTGGCGGAGCGGGGTTCCATTCAATGGCGGTATGATTGTAGTCTAAAATAGAGATTTGTCCGCCGGGTTTTAACCAAGATTTAAATAAGCCTAATGCTCTGGGAATATCACTTAACCATTGCATGGTGCGCGCCGTTATAATCAGGTCGAACGGATGTGGAGGCTGATAATCAAAAATATTGCTGCAGACCAGGCTCAGATTTTTGGTGTTGCCATATAGTTCATTGCCACTATCTATAAAAGACTGTGTATTATCGAGCCCGATTATGGTTCCGTCACCGATATAAGTCGCGACCTCATTCGTGAGTGTTCCGGTACCACAGCCCACATCCAAGATTTCCATGCCAGGAGACAGTAAGGGAATAATCGTTCTATAATCGGAGGATAGTGTCCTTCTTTCAAATATCTTATTGGCCTGTTGATCTTTTCTGTCGATAAATTTCTCTTTCATTGAATTGGGTTTAGTTGACTGTAAATATAGCTTTTGCCTTCCGGTTAAAAAAACTTCTATTCGTTTAATCGTTTTTGTCGCGCTAATCTGACCAACAGTTGAGAATATTCCTTGCTTTGTTTATGATTACGATCAATCGAATACCATATTCTCCATTAAGAAGGATATAATGATCATTTTCTATTTTATAGCAACAGCGATACTTTGCGATTAATACCCTAATTAGGAAATTATTTTATGTCGGTTCGCTGTTTTTTTAATAATAGTTTTTTATATTGCTATACAACAGCACTCGTGCTGTGTAATTACACTAAGATATCCTGATATTATGCGAAAAGTATTTAAAGTTCTCCTGCTAATGTATTGTGCTGTTTTTCTTTCAGCCTGTTCTTCCAACTATCTCATGACGTTCAATGGGGAGAACGTAAAAAAAGACGAAGACAAGGGAACGTTTTCATTTAAAAATGATACGGTACAGATTGATTATTCCTTCGCCGACAGAGATGGTCGAATTTACCTTCGGATAGAAAATAAAATCGATAAACCGATCTTATGGGATCTTAAGAGTTCGGCCATGGTTATTAATGGTAAAACGCAAAGCTATTCTGCTGAACAAGCTTCTTTTAATGGAAAGATGAATGCTTCGGTTTCCGATATAAACGCCAGTAAATCCACTATATTTAACGAAACTTGGGTGAACGGTTATATCACGGGGTCGGTAAGTTTGCCTAAAGATGTCGTACTTATCCCACCGCATGCCTATGTGGATGGGCATTATTTTGATTTTAAAAACGATGTTAAATCCATTGTACGATCATCCCAAAAAGAAAAAGTGTATATGTATGATATGAGTGGCGAAAGTTTTGCGGTAAAACTTGCCCGATTTGAAGGTGCTGATTCACCTTACAGTTTACGTAGCTATTTGACTTATTCGATTTTAGAAGATGGTAAAGCTATTGTTAAAACTACGGAGCAAAAATTTTATGCAGTCCAGCTTTGGCAGACCGGTGCAGTAGCACTTAATAATATTCTAGAACTGTATAATAAGCGCGGAGACGTGCTGGCTGTTAAGGAAAAAAAAGGACAGGAGGCTATGATCGTTGGGGGTGCTTTGGCATTAACTGCAGCGGCCGCAGCAATCGACCCGAAAGCAACTGAATAGTACCCAAAGCCATCTACTACTGCTGTAGCTTATGCTCGTCTAAGCTGTGCCGGATTAAATCATGCCGGTTACAGCTTAGACAAACAATAAGTCCGAATTATTGTTTAAGATATTAGATCCTTTTGTCCTCAAAGGCAAAAAAGCTGTATCACTTATTAAAAAAATCTATACATATGAAGTATCTTGCACAATTTATGTTGATCGTCTTTCTTTTTGTTGCTAAAGAAGGTCGATCCTGTACACGCGTTGTTTATAAAGGACCTAATCAGACCGTTATCACAGCTAGAAGTATGGACTGGAGAGACGATATCGCGGCCAATTTATGGGTATTTCCGCGCGGCGTAGCAAGAAGCGGGGAGGTAGGGCCGCAGTCATTGCAGTGGACTTCACAATATGGTAGTGTTGTTTCCAGTGCGTGGGACATTGCTACGGTCGATGGTTTAAATGAAAAGGGATTAGTGGCCAATGTACTCTGGCTTGTCGAATCTACTTATCCTAAATTTGATCCAGCTGGACCAAAAAAAGGTCTTGCAATCTCGGCTTGGGCCCAATATGTTTTGGATAATTTTGCGACCGTCAATGAAGCCGTATCTGCCTTAAAGGATGAACCATTTGTGATTGTAAGTGATTATATCCCGGGCACTACCAAATTTACGACGGTGCATTTATCGCTTTCAGATGCCACAGGCGATAACGCTATATTTGAATACATCAACGGGAAATTGGTTATTCATCACGATGCGGCTTATACCGTCATGACAAATTCTCCTGTCTTCGAAGATCAACTTGCGCTAAACAGGTATTGGCAGGGAATTCCGGGAACTATTATGCTTCCGGGAACAAACCGCGCTGCTGATCGTTTTGTGAGGGCTTCTTATTACATTAATGCGATTCCGCAGACAGATGATTTGCGGCTTTCTGTTGCGAGCGTTTTCAGTGTGATCAGAAACTGTTCGGTTCCATTTGGAATAAGTTCCGAAACGGAGCCCAATATTTCCTCTACGCGGTGGCGATCTGTAGCTGATCAGAAGAATAAAGTCTATTATTTTGAGAATGTATTGGTTCCGGGAACGTTGTGGGTGGATCTGGCTAAATTTGATTTAAAGAAAGGTGCTCCAACGATGAAGTTGGATATGAAGCAAGGGATGGCAATAAATGGCATTTCAAATACGCTGTTTAAGGCTGCCCAACCCTTTAAATTTATGGGTATTTAAATTAGAACGGGCTTGTCCAAAAAGATTGGACAAGCCCGTTTTTATGCGATTTTATAGCGATCTTAGTTGACTGAGGTTCCGTCTATAATCTCTTCATCCGCTTTGCTGACCAATTTAGTATCTTGTTTTACGTCACCAAATATTTCAATCTGACCATCGATGCTGCGCCCTTTCTGTACGGGGATGCGTTGGGTTTTGCCAGCAACGACAGCAATCACAAAGCTTCCTTCGCCCGAAGTAAATACCGCTGATTTTGGCACAACGAAAGTACTGTCTTGCGATGTTAAAGGTAATTCGACCTCTGCGACCATGCCGGGCAATAGCTTGTTGTCGGTATTGTTAATATCAATTTCTACCCGTTCGGATCTTAATCTACTGTCCAAGGCACCCGATTTGCGTGCGATCTTACCGGAGAAGGTTTGTCCAGGCAATGATTTGACGGTAAATTGCAAGGGCTGGTTTTCAGCTAGAAAACCCGAATATTGTTCCGGAACAGCAACGGCTAACCGGAGTTTACGTTGTTGTTGAATGGTCATGATGGGCATTTCCGAACCACGGCCAGCTGGACCAACATAGGCACCTTGATTGACATTTCTTGTTGCGATGACACCGTCGAAGGGTGCTCTGATTTCCAAATAATTCAAGAGGTTTTGTACTTCTGCATAGGCTGATTTAGCGGCTTGGTACTGGGCAAAATCAGCATTCTTTTTTGACTCAGCAACCTCAAGATCGAGTCTAGCCACAGTTCCTTCCACCTTGCTGGTTTCGAAGAGTCTATCGTAAGTGCTCTTTGTAGCCATATAAACTGCTTCTTGCGATTTGAGCCGCGATTTTGCAGCAGATAGCTGTGAACTCAATTCGGGAGCTTCCAAGACAGCCAACAACTGGCCTGCATGCACTTTACTGCCGATGTCCACATTGAGGCTTTTGACATAGCTGCTGACCTTGGCGTAAATTTCGACCTGCTGGAATCCCGTGATTTCCCCAGGGATCTGCATTTTATTGGTTAATTTCTGTTTAGAAGGTACAAATGTCTCCATTGCCGGAGCTGCAGCTTCGGGACTTTCTTTTTTGACATTTTCCTCGGCTGCCGAATGGCATCCTGTTAAGGATGCGATCAGGCCGGCGATAGATAATATTTTGAACAAATTATTTTTCATATTTTATAGATTATACTGCTTTTACGATAAAGGTTTTAATGCGGCAATATAGTGTTTACTTTCTTTGTCTTCAGGATCTAATGAGATCGATTGTGTACTGCTTTTTTCTTGCGCCCAAGCAAATATGAGCGGTAAGATGACGAGTACGGCAAATGTTGAAAATAGTAATCCGCCAATGACGGCTCTACCGAGTGGTGAAACTTGTTCACCACCTTCGCCATGGCCAATAGCCATAGGGAGCATGCCTACAATCATGGCCAAACTGGTCATGATAATGGGTCTAAGCCGTAAGGATGCTGCCTCACGAGCTGCAGCCAGCGCATCTCCATGATGCCGACGGATATGTTCGGCATTGGTGATGAGTAGAACAGCGTTCGCAATGGATACACCCACCGACATGATAATCCCCATGTAGGATTGTAAGTTGAGGGTAGATCCGGTTAACAACAATAGAAGTAATGACCCCAGCACCACCGCAGGAACTGTGGTGAGTACAACCATAGAAACTTTGAACGATTGGAAATTGGCTGATAGCATCAGGAATATAACGATAATGGCTACAGCCAAACCAGATTCAAGGCTGCTCATGGTTTCTTCCAATACTTTTCCGAGGCCTATTTGCTCCATGGATAATCCACGCGGGAGTTCACCAAGGGCTTTGATACTACGTTTTACATCTTTGGAGGCTGTTTTCAAATCGGTATGATCAATATTTGCTGTAACTGATACATAGGGCATCGCGCCCAAATTGTCATTTTCTCCATAAGTGAAGGACGGTGTGATGGTTGCAACGTCGCTCAGTATTGGTCGCGCCGAATTTTTCAATAAAGGGATTTCACCGATTTCTTTCTCATCTTTCATTTTATCGATGGGAACCTGAACTTGGACATTATATGAGAGTCCTGCTTTTTCATCGATCCAGGTGTTTTTTTCGGTATAACGCGAAGATGAGGTGGATGCGATAAGCGATCGTGTCACTTCGCTGAGATCGATACCCAATTGTGCAGCTCTAATGCGATCTATTTTAATATCGTACGAAGGATATTTAATGGATTGTGCTAATTGTACATCTCTAAAGTAAGGGATGGCTTTTAGTTTCTCGATCAATTTTCCGGCGTACTTCTCGTTGTTCTTTTTGTTTTTTCCTGCTATCCGAACTTCAATAGGGGTAGGCGACCCCTGGCTTAATACTTTATCCGTAAGTTCGATCGGTTCAAAGGATACCTGTACATCGGGAACTGCTGCTTTCAGGCGTTTTCGGTATTCATCACGGAAACTGTCCATATCATGATGGTAGTCTTTCAGTGCTATTTGGAAAACAGCTTCATGTGGACCGGCCATGAAAAGATAGATCGGCGATACTGAAAACTGCCCGGGGTGCTGACCGATATAGACAGAAGATATGCTGATATGTTCTTTGCCAACCAGTTTTTCCAGTTCGGCCAGCGCCAGTTTTGCTTTTTCTTCGGTGCGTTCGATACGTGTACCTTCAGCGGCACGAAGGCGCATTTGAAACTGGCTGGAGTTGACTTTCGGAAATACATCCTGGCCTATCGTGGAAAGTAAAATGACAACAAGACTTAGCGCTCCAAGCAGATAGATCACCGTAATGGTTTTCTTTCTTTTGAACAAGCGATCGATCATTTTCATGAATCTGTTTCTGAACCGTTCAAAAATACTGATCTTTCCATCGTTGTTAAAGTCGTCACGTTCCACCAATAGTTTCTTCTGATTCAAGGTATCCTGTTCGGATTCTACGGTCAGTCCAGATGCTGCAAACTGGGCTTCATCTGCATTTAAACCCTCGGATTTGGTCGCATGTGGAGCCTTATGGGCATGATCTTTCATAAACCAGTTTGCCATGATGGGAACGAATGTCTGCGAAAGAAGAAAGGATACGATCATCGAAAATCCAATGGACAGGGCCAAGGGAAGAAATAGCGAGCCCGGAATTCCCGTCATGGTAAATGCAGGTGCAAATACGGCTAATATACAGAGCAGGATCAATAATTTTGGTAAGGCGATCTCCTTACAGGCATCCCAGATAGCCAAGGCTTTGGGTTTACCCATATCCAGATGCTGGTGTATATTCTCGATCGTTACCGTACTTTCGTCGACCAAGATACCAATAGCCAGGGCTAGTCCGCTGAGGGACATGAGGTTGATGGTCTGCCCGAAGAGTTTCAGAAAGAGCACTCCGGATATCACGGATATCGGTATGGTCAGGATAACGATCAGCGCGGCTCTTCGATCACCTAAAAATAGGAGCACCATAAGTCCGGTCAGGATAGCTCCGATGGCACCTTCGGTAATCAAACTCTTTACCGAATTGATGACATAAACGGATTGATCAAATTCATACGATAACTTGACGTCGTCGGGCAAATTCTCCTGAATTTTTGGTAAAGCTGCTTTTAAGTTCTGGACGACTTCCCATGTGGAGGCATCGCCAGCTTTGGCAATACTGACGTATACGGAGCGCTTGCCGTTGACCAAGGCGTAGCCTGCAGTAACATCAGCTCCGTCCTTTACCGTAGCGATATCTCCAAGGTAAAGATTTTGTACACCACCTTTAAATAGCGGGATTTTTTCAAAATCTTTGACCTCTTTAATGGTATTATTGGTCGGCGTAATGTAGTTTTTATCCTGAATGCGTACGTTTCCTGCCGGGGCAGTTTGATTGTTCAGTCGTAGCGCTTCTACGACTTGGTCGGGTGTCATATTGTGGCTACGCATTAAATCGGGATCAACGTTGACCTCAATTGTGCGTGGACTTCCCCCAAAAGGAGGTGGGGACAATAAGCCGGGGATTGATGTAAATGATGCCCTGACATAGACGTTGGCCAGATCTTGCAGTTCATTATTGGATCGTTTGCTACTGCTCAATACCAGTTGACCTACAGGAAGCGACGAGGCATCAAAGCGAATGATGAACGGCGGTTGTGAGCCTGGAGGAAAGGAGGCCTGGATCCGATTGGCCAGGGCACTTAGCTCGGCCGCAGCCTGTGCCATGTTGGTGTCTTCGTAATACGATACTTTCATTAAGGTCAGACCTTGAATATTCTTGGTCTCAATAGACTTGACCCCATTGGCAAAAAGAAGGATATTAACGTAGTTTTTAGCAAAATAAGATTCCATTTGATCCGGCGAATAGCCACCAAATGGATGGGCAATATAAATAACCGGAAGGTTCATTTTTGGCAGGATATCCACCTTGATCGATCGAACGGCACCTATGCCAAAGACAATAAGTCCCAATACGAGTACGAGGATGGATATCGGCTTGCGTAAGGCAAAACGTATTAAATTCATGTAATGTTATTTATAGTTCTTTGTTGAAAATATCAAAATCTCCCGCAGCTGCGGCTTTTAATAAAAGCGACTGCCAAAGGTTGATGTGGACGATCTCACGATCGGTTTCGGCTCTATTGAGTGTATAAAGGGTCTGTGTAACGTCGACAAGCGTAGCTAGGCCGTTTTTATACATCGTCATTTTTTGATTGTAAGCTTGCTGGGCTGCCGATACTTGTCGGGGAGCTTCTAAATCACTTTTTCGGGCCAATTGAATTTTAACATCAGCAGCATCCAGCTGTGCTGCCAATTGAGCTTCGGCGGTTTGGTATTCTTCTCTTAGGGCATCATTCGTAAAGCGCTGTGCACTGATTTTTTTATTAATGCGTGCAATAGAAGTCAGATTCCAGTTTATGCCCAATCCCAAGAGATAATTTTGCCTACTGGGACGAACTCCTTGCCAATAATTTGTGCTATAAGCTTGTAGATCCGTAATGTAGTCGCTCTTAAAACCTGATCCTCTTGTCTGAAAAACACCAAAGGCGCTTACAGTGGGAAAATATTCTTTGGTTGATAATTTTAATTGTTGTTCACCCAATTCAATTTTACTTTTATAAAATTGCAGAATAGGATTACTTTCAATCAAGTTGTCTGAAAGGGGAGTTAGCTGTACTGGTGTTTTCTGGACGAGCAAGGTATCTATTTGCAGGTTTTTTGCTGGTATTCCCATCAGTACTGTTAATTTGTTGTTTTGCTCTTTAACATTTTCGCTGGCTTGGTTGAGGCTGATCTTTGCGCGTGAGACTTCGGCAGAAGCTAGCGTTGAATCTACGCCGGGCAATATGCCGTTTTTTACTTTCGTGGCAGCGATATTTAAAAATACCAGTGCACGGTCGAGGTTCATCTGTTGATTTTTTTCCAAGCGCTGACTCGCCAATAAATTGAGGTAAGCTGCAGCAATCTTGACTTTATGCTGGAACTGTTCCTGGCCGAGATCGGCCTGTAGTCGTTTGGTATCAGATTTGGCCAATTCGATCCGTTCTTTTTTTCGTCCAAAGGTGTAAATGTCCCAATTGACGTTGGCTAAGTAAAGCGCACCAAATGCGGCATTCCAATTTTGTTCGGGAAGAGCGGCTCCTGAAGAAGCTACCCCTAGTCCGCCGAATCCATACAGTGGACCATTTTGTCCATTGACTGTTCCAAAGTCCTGTTGCGCTACGATGTTCAGATTGGGCCAAAAGTCGCGTTTGACTTGTTCATTGGTCTGCAGGGAAGACTGGAGATAATATTCCTTTGCCTTGATATTTCCATAATTTGCAAGACCCTGTTCTACGGCGTCGCGCAGTGTAAGCGTCTGAGCGAAGGAGGAGGATGTCGCAAGTGACACAGCCAATGACAGCACTAAATTCAATTTCAGCATAGGTTATCTATCATTTTATGGACACGAAGATAGCGATGAGCTAGGCTGTAAGGCCCCTTTTAAATGATCTATCGTGTTTAAAAGTGACCAATTTAATTCGTCATTTATTTTTCTGCTGTTATAAACTTAAAACTCTTACTTTGTAACAGAATTTTAACAAAAAAAAGGATTATGAGAAAGGTTTTGGAGAACAAGATGATACAGGAAGTCGTCCTATTGATCTTTTCGTTTATCCTCTTTACGTTGAACGACTGGATTTTGATCCTGAGCTGGAAGGGATTTTTGATGGGGGTGCTCTATTTCCTGATCCTTTATGCGCATGCGCAACTAAATCGCTTTTTTCTATTGCCATTACTGCTTAAAAAGAATAAACCCCTGTTGTATATTCTGGCTTCGGTGGCAACGCTGCTGATTTTTGCATTGATATTAAAAGAGCTGACGGATAACGTCATTTACAAGAATTGTTTTCTCTACAAGAATCTGGTTCAGAAAACGTTCCATTATCAGTTTGGTGTATTGTTGGGATCCTTGATCTGCATATTGGGCAGTATTCAATTTATAGAATTTTACCGCTTCCAACGGGTGAAGACGCGACGTGAACTGCTTTCGAATCAGACGCAGTTATCGCATTTGAAAAAACAGCTCAATCCACATTTCCTATTCAATACGTTGAATACCATCTATGGCATTAATTTGAAGTATCCGGAACGCACATCCGAATTGATCATCAAAGTTTCCCAGCTGCTGCGTTATCAGATGGAGAGCAGTGATCGGGAATTTGTTGCGATGGATGATGAGATCGATTTTATCTCAAGTTATATCGAACTGGAGCGCGAACGATTAGGATACCGAACAAAAATTGAATTTGACTATCAAAAAGAGGAAGATATCAATTATCAGATAGCGCCAATGTTATTGATTACTTTTGTGGAAAATGCTTTTAAACACGGAACCTGCAGTATTGAAGATTGTTTTGTACATATTTCAATCAAGATTGAAAAAGGGAACTTATATTTGCATGTCCGAAATTCTGTTCCGGTCAAGAAAAGGAATGTGTTTTCAGCAAAAATAGGTTTGGAAAATACAGTGGCTCGATTGAAGCTTTTGTATCCTAATCGGTATAAACTAACGACAAATTCCAAGAAAGAAGAGTATGAGGTGTCATTGGTTATCAATCTTTAAACAATGAATAAAAAAAGCTGTATCGTGGTTGATGATGAACCTGCCGCGCATTATGTCCTGGTCAATTATATTGAAAGAAGTACTGATCTACAGTTGGTTGCTCAATGTTATAATGCTTTTGAGGCATTGGAGTTTCTTCGGGAGAACAAAGTAGATTTAATCTTCCTGGATATTGAAATGCCCGAAATTAATGGGATGGAGTTTTTGAAGATGCTGGATAATCCACCCAAAACGATTTTGACAACAGCCTATTCCGAATACGCATTGGAGAGTTATGACTATGGCGTTGTCGATTATTTATTAAAACCTATTTCATTCCCCCGTTTTTTTAAGGCTGTTCAACGTTTTTTGTCGTATAATACGGTCCTGTCACCCCAGGAAGAAGAACCCAAATCGATTAGTATACGCATGGATGGTCGTATTATTGAGGTTAAATTATCGCAGATTGATTTTATTCAGAGCTTTGGCAATTACGTAAAAATTGTTACCCCGGGACAAACTTTTTTAACAGCAAGCACCACCCAACAAATTCTCACACAGGTGCCAGCATCAAAGTTTGTCCGTATCCACAAATCCTACATTGCTTCGATCAATAAGGTGATCAAATATGAGCATGGCATGGTGCAGATCAATAATACGTCTTTACCTGTCGGTATAACTTTTCGTCGGGAATTGCAGGAGCGGTTAGCCAATAAATAGCGCCAAGCTATGAAGTAATTCGACCAGGTATCGCCGTTCTTGTCAATTCACAGCATATCATTTGAAGAAGAAAGTTTATTCATTTAGCTGGATGTGCTGATACCGACGTTGGGCTTGTGCAATACCGGAAAGTTGACTGAATTGGCAATAAAACAATATTCACTTGCTTTTTTGTGCAATTCAATGGCCTGTGTAATCATCGTAGAATCTTTTACCCGGACTGAAGGATTTAGCGTAACTTCTTTAAAATAGCCCTTTCCACTTTCTTCTTCAAGCATGATCGCTGTTGCGTGGTCTACATATTCTTCTACAATAATTTTATTGACGGAGCAGAAATGAAGGTACCATAACATATGGCAAGAGGATAGGGATGCAAGCAATAATTCTTCGGGATTGTGCTTGCTGGGGTCTCCCAGAAACGCTGGATCCGAAGAACCTTCAATCTCAGTTTTGCCGTCAATACGAATGCGGTGGCTTCTTTCGTAGTTTTTATAATGATCGGTTCCGCTGCCGCGATTTCCTGTCCACGCAATTGTGGCTGTGTAGTTATGCTGTTTCATTTGAAAATAATCGTTTGACGCTATTGGTGCTAATCTGTAAGCAAGTTAAAGAATATCCCTTTATCCTCAACATAAGCGCAATGTCTTTTGGGTAGAATTGACTTTCACATTATGTTTTTTGATCTATTTTTTTTATTTATAATATACTGATTGGTATTTTATTTGTAAGTTTGTTGTGATTTTAATTAAATATATTGTTTGTGAATGATACCATGTTTTCTATTGTATTTAAATATACCTTTTGGTATTTTACTTTGTATTATGATTGGCGTATATCGTGAAATTCTTATAGTAGCCTTTTGGATGGTGTCAACTATGCGGGGCGTACTTGTAAGACCTGTTTTGGTCGTGAATAATTCTGTTAACTAAAAATAGTTCGTATATGGAACAATATGATTTGGTTGTCATTGGGTCTGGCCCAGGCGGCTATGTAGCGGCGATTCGCAGTGCTCAATTGGGGTATAAAACTGCACTTGTAGAGAAATATGATACATTGGGTGGTACCTGTACCAATGTCGGCTGTATTCCCACAAAGGCAATTTTGGATAGTACACATCACTATCATGATGCGCAGCATCATTTTGCTGCACATGGGATTCAGGTAGCAGGGCTGTCGATAGACTTTGGCCGGCTGTATGAGCGTAAAGACAAAGTGGTTTTGCAAAATACGCAGGGGCTGAATTTCCTGATGAAAAAGAATAAGGTAACGGTGATCCACGGAACGGCTTCTTTTGTCAATAATTCTACTGTTGAGATCGCTACATCAGCTGGGGAACGACTATCCCTTGGAGCAAATAAATTCATCATTGCCACCGGCTCAAAACCGGCGACAATTCCGGGAGTAACCATAGATAAAAAACGTATTATCAGCTCAACGGAGGCGTTGTCTTTGCCTGAGAAGCCGGGTAAAATAGTTATCATCGGTGGTGGTGTTATTGGGGTAGAGATGGCATCCATATTCAACAGGATGGGTTGTGAGGTCACTATCATAGAATATGCCGATCGCCTCCTTGCCAATATGGATCATGAATTGGGGGATGCATTGAAAAAAATACTACTCCATGATGGCATTAAAATTCTGCTTAAACAGTCTGTCTACAAAACAGAAAATGAAGGCAGTTCGGCAAGCGTATTCTTTCGGGATAGCGATGGTCAGGAGCAGCAGTTACGGGCGGATTATGTTTTGGTTGCTGTCGGACGGAAAGCCTTTACAGCGGGGCTTGGGTTGGAGAATACAGCTGTTCAATTGGATGCCAGAGGTATGATCGTTACCAACGAGCAGCTACAGACGGCGGTTCCCCATATTTACGCTATTGGCGATGTGATCGGTGGAGCAATGCTGGCGCATAAAGCTGAAGAAGAAGCAATTTTTGTTGTTGAACATATAGACGGCCAAAAACCAAAGGTGCATTATGATCGCATTCCAAGTGTGGTTTATACCTGGCCTGAAGTCGCTTCAGTTGGTGCGACAGAAGAGGACCTCAACGCAAGGGGTGTAGCGTATACGGTTGGGAAATTCCCATTTTCCGCAAACGCCCGTGCCCGCGCGGGGATGGATACGCAAGGGTTTGTAAAGGTGTTAGCCGATCCTAAATATGGCGAATTATTGGGGGTTCATATCATTGGAGCACGTGCGGCCGATCTGATTGCTCAAGGTGTTTTGGGCATGGAATATGAAATCACCGCCGATAGTATGTCAAGGGTGTCGTATGCACATCCTACTTATTCAGAAGTCTTGAAGGAAGCGCATACCATTGCTTCGGGGCGTCCATCTGTAAATATATAAGTATCCTATGCGCCTTTTCAGAGAAGGACAACACGTATTTCTTTCGAAAGAGCTCAATGTATTTCTTTCAGAAGAACTAAACGGGTTTCCGTCCAAGAAAAGGCGCTGCTGGTCTATTTTTTTGGATACAAAAATCAATTTATCTATGTTTGTTGTGTATCATCCTTTAATTTATGGACAAGCAGGTATTGTTAGACAGTATTCAGAAAGAGATCGACCTAACGGAAGATGAAATCGTACGCCTATTGGCTGTTGTGAAATCCAAAAAAGTGAAGAAGAAACAATATTTGCTGTTGGAGGGCGATCTGAGCAGGTATGCTATTTTTGTCGCTTCGGGTTGTCTAAGAAGTTATTGCGTGGATGAAGACGGCTTTCAATATATTCAACAGTTTGCTCCCGAGGGTTGGTGGATCGGCGATATGTATAGTTTGGTGACGGGAAAACCCGGAAGTTTATACATCGATGCGGTATTTGAATCTGAAGTATGGATGATTTCCAAAGTCGATCTGCATCGACTCTATCAGGAGATTCCGAAACTGAATGTCTATTTTCGGATACTTGCCGAAAATGCATTGGTTTATTATCAAAGTCGATCGATGGAGAATCTCCGTCTAGCTGCCAAAGAACGTTACGAAAAGTTCTGTACACGTTATCCTACATTGATCGACTGTCTTCCGCAGAAACAAGTTGCTGCATATATTGGCGTTACGCCCGAGTTTTTAAGTAAAATGCTCCACCAGTAAGGTAAATCGGGCCATCGGCAAGAAATAGCCCGGTGAACTACCATTTCTCTTTTAACAGCGTTTCCAACTGCCCAATTTCTTCCTGATACATGGTTTTCTTTCTAGTTCCGAAGTAAAGGATATTTTCGACAGGCGATGTCCCTTCCCAGATTAGTTTTATTTTCCCGGATGCAATTGCTTCAGCACATAGGAAGTCCGGAACAATCGAAAAGCCTGTATTGTTGCTCAAACAGCGTATGATGGAGCTAATATTGGGAACAATATAATTGGGGCTAAAGTCTGGATGTTCGCCAAAGTGTGTTGACCAGTAGTTTTTTAAATGATCCATATCGGCAGCCGTGCTATACCATAATTGTTTTTTAAGGAGTTGAGCTGCTTCTTTAATTTTATTGGCACTCAGCAGTGCTTCCAGTGTGGATGTATCCGTCTGACACCCTGCAATCAAGACAATACGTTCTTTTGAAAAAGCTTCATACTGTAGATTCTGTTGGTTTCCTTTTTGAGGCGTAATAATAAGATCCAATAAACCATTATCAAGATCCTGTTGCATCTGCGGATATTCTCCAAATTTGATAATTAAATTGAAGGGGAGCTGGGCAATATGTTCTTCGAGGGTGTACTGAAAGGTCTCAAAACACATTCCGATACTGATCGTTATACGTTCGTCCAATGCCCGTTTGTGAAAATGCTGTTCACCGGTTTCTAGTTTTTTAAGCGGATCAATAACATAGTTATACAAGATTTTCCCCTTTTCGGTCGGCACCATTCTTCGCGCAGAGCGATCAAAAAGCTTGTGCCCCGTAAATGCTTCCAGGGAATTCAGATGTAAGCTTACCCCCGGCTGAGAAATAAATAATTCCTGTGCAGCTGCAGATAATGTTCCGGTTTCATAGATTGCCTTAAATGTACGAAGCCATTCTAAGTTCCATTTCATAGTTATTATTTTTATGATACAAATATACAATTTAAATTATTTGTATGATTCAAAAATATGATAGAAATTTGTATTATCAATAATAAAAATTATAGAGATGAAAATATTTATTATCAATGGCGGACAGAAATTCGCACACTCGGGAGGTTCTTTTAATACTACGATAACAAATTGGACCGTTGAAACATTGGCTGAAAATGGATTTGAAACAAGGGTTACCAATATCAATGATGATTTTGATCCAATGGTTGAAGTTGAAAATTTTAAATGGGCAGACATTATCGTTTACCATTTTCCTGTATGGTGGTTCCAGGTTCCGAATCGTCTGAAACTTTATATCGATGAAGTCTTTACGGCCGGCCACAACAACGGTATCTATAAGAGTGATGGTCGATCGCGTAAGAATCCGGCAATTAATTACGGCACCGGGGGTTTGATGCAAGGTAAAAAATACATGGTGACTTCGAGCTGGAATGCCCCTGAGACAGCATTTACAATGGAAAATGAGTTTTTTGATCAGCATTCAGTTGATGCCGGTGTTTTATTCGGTTTTCATAAGATGAATCAGTTTGCAGGGTTGGAACACCTGGGAAGTTTCCATTTTCATGATATGGAAAAGGGGGCATCTCAAGAACGTGTCGACAATTACGAAAAGGAATATAAACAATATTTGGAAGAGGTCTTCCATTTGGAAACTACGTTGAACTAAAAATTTATTGATCGATAAATCGCTTTATCCATGGCGTTATTGCGATGAAAAGAGTAAATTACCAAAATAAAATCAATAACATGAAGGTATATTTAACCGCAATTTTAAAAGTAGTTCCTGCACATCGGGAAGAAGTATTGGCATTATTGTTAGAAATGGTCGAGGCAAGTAGGAAAGAAGAAGCGTGTATACAGTATGATCTGCACCAGGTAAACAGTGATGAAAATCAATTTATATTTTATGAAATCTGGGAAGATCAAGCGGGCTTGGATGCGCATAATCAACAACCTTATATTGTGGCATTTGGAAAAGTGGCTGGTGAAAAATTACAGGAAACGCCTCAAATTATAGCAATGAATAAGATTGCTTAATTTACCATGTGGTCTGTCCGGACCTTATTGAGAAGATAGCAAACAACATGTGTAGTGGATGATTTGTGTGGGCCTAGGATATGAACTATAATTGAAGTATTGGTGGTGCCAAAATCATTTGTGTTGCCTAGATAGAGCGTGCTCTATTCTGATTTGGTGACGCGAATGATTTTGTTGGTACCTTGCTGAACAGCGACGTCGACTTTATTTCGTTGCGTGTAGCTCTGTTGCAGGAGATTCAATTTTTTGGTCAGCTGACCATCTTGATTATCTAGCCAGAAGGTAGCAGCCATGATACCAATTTGCACTCTGTAACTGGAATCAGTTTCCGGAACAAGCTGCTCGATAATCTGATGTTGATACCAGGTCAGTTTTTTGTTTTCTTTTTGGGAAACACAGCCGTACAGGAGAAATGCCAGAAGGGCGACATAGCCCATTTTTAGAAGTTTACTGCGTCTTAGGTCCATCAATAGTTCTTTGTGTTAATATCAAATCTACGATTTTTTATCCAACTAATGAATTACCTGTATGAATTTTTATGGCCTCATTTAAACAGTTACGCTCATTTATTGACCAGACTTCTCCTGTATGCACATTCAAGTAAATCTAAAAATGTATGAAGTTTATTGTTCATTTCGTTGTAATCATAAGCCTGAATTACGTCGGGTAATTGCACAAATTGGTGCAATTGGCTTTGGAGAAGGAGATCTTCTTCTGAAGCTATCAATAGCCGGACGACTTCAGTCGTGAGTTCCATATGGCATTGAAATCCGTAAACGAGATTTGTATAACGCACAATTTGCCTAGGGCAGCCGGCGCTACTTGCTAAGATTTCACTTTCAGGAGTAAGTCCAGGCATATCGTTGTGCCAATGTCCAACCGATAACGGGCTGCCAAAATGTGCTATTTTGGAGTCGTTTATTCCTGCCGCTGTAAGCGTCATGGGGAAAACCCCAATTTCTTTTTGCGGACTATGTTCGTACTTTGCCAATAGCGCTTCGCCAATCAGTTGTGCGCCCAGGCATATACCAACAACTGCCTTGCCTGCATCAATACATCGGCGAATAAAGGCGATTTCGGCCTTAGCGTCAAAATAAGGGTATTCGGACGGGGATGAATCTGGGCTTTGAGGTCCGCCCATAATGATCAATACATCGACGGAATCAATTTCGTCTGGCAGAAGGTCCTGTTGGTAGACCTGGGAAAAGGTGACCTCATGCTGTTGTTTTTCTGCCCAGGCTAAATAGGCTCCGGGTGCTTCAAAAACTTCGTGTTGTATAAAATGTATCCGCATTGGTTTTTATGTTATCGGTTTTCGTTCCAGTAATAACTATCTGGAGTAGGACGCTGTCCAAAAATTGCCGTTCCTACCCTGACAATCGTCGCGCCTTCCGCTATCGCTATTTCTAAATCCCCGCTCATGCCCATCGACAGTTCTTTCATCGATACATCAGGAATAGCTAGGGCTATAATTTGTTGTTGAATATGTTTAAGCAATTTGAAACAGGCTCGCACCTGTTCGGCCTCGGCACTCAATAGACCTATCGTCATCAATCCTTTAATCTCTAGTGTGTTTAATGTTGCTATTTGCTGAACCAGATCGATCACTTTCTCTGGAGCAGCGCCGTACTTGCTCTCTTCAAAGGAAGTATTCACCTGAATGAGCACCTCCATGGTTTTATCTTCTTTTAAAAGTCGTTGATGCAATTTTTCGGCAAGATCTATACGATCGATTGAATGGATGCAGGATACGTTGTATTTAAGCAGATCCTTGATTTTATTGGTTTGCAGGTGGCCAATAAAATGATTAACATGCGGAATAGTATTTAAATACTCAAATTTGTCTTTTAATTCCTGTACTTTATTTTCGGCAATTAAGGTTTGACCAGTTTGCAGTGCGATTTCGATACGTTCGGCAGGTACGGTTTTAGTCGCTAGCAATAATTTTACTTCGCGGGGATCGCGCTGGTTTGCTTTGCACGATTTGTCGATACGCTGTTGTATGATGCGTATATTTTCTGTAATAAACTCATCCATGTTGCGGTTGTATTGTTTTTTTCATCATAATATCGATTTGCTTATCGTCACCCAGTTGAAATATATGCTTGTCGAATGCCACAAACCCATTTTTCCGATAGAAATTGATCGCGCGGGAATTTTTTTCCCAAACACCAAGCCAGATAAATGAAACTGCTTTTTTTTGAGCTAAGGCTAGTGCTTTCTCGAACAATAGCTGCCCCACTTTTCTACCGTGAAATTCCTGTAGAACATAGATGCGTTCAATTTCCAATGCCTGTGGGCTTTGGTTTTCGGTCTGCGCTTGTCCGGTATTTATTTTTAAGTAACCGATAACATTATTTTCTAAAACGGCGAAGTAAAATTCAGACTCATCATGGCAGAGCTCGGCCAATAATTTTTCTCTTGCAAAACCTTCCGTTAGATAAGTCTTCATGTTCTCTTCGGTGTTTGTGTCTGAAAAGGTCTGGATAAATGTTTCTTTTCCAATCTGCTGCAGCAGGTCAATATCTGTTAGTTTTACTTTAGTGATTGTTATTTCGGTGTTATTTTTGTTCATTTTTTTCATTACTTATTGATCCATTTTTCATTGCTGCGGCAATATTTCTTTCGAGCTCATTGTCGCTATTTTTCAGAAAATCGCGGATACGCTGTCTTTCTGTTTCACTTTTATTTTGACTTAATTTTTTTTGGCCCTGTAAATCCGTAACGACAAGTTCGAAGGCGATGATACCTCGCATCATGCCACTTTTGAAGCGATCGGAGAGATTGTTCCATTGTGTTAGATAAGCTTCGTCGTAAATGAGAATCATTTGCTCTAAAGCCTTGTTTATTGCTTTTTCCTCCGTAAGGATAGATGCAAGACCATAGGCATGAACCGCAATGTAGTCCCAGGTTGGTACACTTTCCTCCTTGTCGTAGTGCTGTGGCGAGATATAAGCATGTGGTTCGGAGAAAATGACTAATGACGGTGTATTTTCGATATAATTGGCTTGTTCGTTTGCGCGAGCGAAGTGTGATGTTAAAAGCAGCTGATCTTTATCTGTACGGATGTGGAAGGGGAGCTGGGTTGCTATTGGAATCCCCTCTTTAACCGATACGATGGTGGCAAAACTATATTGTTGCATAAATTCAACCTTTTCTGCGTAATCTTCGAACTGGAAATGTTTGGGTACATACATGCAAATAGCTATTTCTTGATTTAATTCAAAATTACGGCCAATGGGTGCAAATGAGCTAGTCCAAATTGAATAATGTAGCTGGTCCAGTGTTCATTTATTGCGCTTGCTTAAGTATATTTACGTTAAAAGATAAGCAAAAAAAGACGCCAAAAATGGAGAAATATGAGCTAAGACGTTTAGAAATAGGAGAATGGCAGCAATACAAAAAGATAAGACTGGAGGCCTTATCTTCTGCGCCTGAGGTGTTCGGTAGCAATTATCAAAAGGAAGCGGCTTATAGTGATGCCGAGTGGATGGCCTTACTGGGCAATCCCAAGTGTGCGATATTCGGTTTGTATAACCAAGATTTATTGATTGGGCTGACCGGTGTCGTGTTGGATCGGGCGGATGAATCAAATGCGATTTTGATCGCGTCTTTCATTCAGGAAGGCCATAGAGGCCGGGGTTTATCCCGCTTGTTTTATGAAGCGCGTATAACATGGGCACGTGAACAAGGCTGCCTTCGGATTACGGTATCTCATCGGGTTGGTAACGAAGCCTCGCGAGCTGCAAATCAATCGTTTAACTTTGCGTATACACATTCAAGGGATGTCGTTTGGCCTGATGGGGTCAAAGCAGAAGCGCTGATCTATGTTTTGAATCTTTAGTTAACCTGCTTCCCGCTGTTGATCAATTACTGCGTTCAGTCCGGTCTGAACGCAGCAATTGGTCTATAAAATACAACGCATGGAAACAAGCTTTAAAGTTCGTTTTCGTGCGAATTGTTGGGTGCTTTTGGATTATATTGCTGGACATGATCAACCTTGGCAAATAGGTGTGGACCATTCATTTCAATTCCTGCCGCTAAAAAATCATCGAGGATCAACTGAAAAATTTCAGATTTTGCCAGTTCAATTTCCGCGGATCTAGCGATGTAGACATTCAGTTCATATAAAACATAAAAGTCGTCTAATTTTTTTTGCAAGACGAATGGGGCAGGATTAAGGTTGACTCTTTTTATTCGCGGCGGTATGTTCAGTAGTAATTCGTGTATACGTTGCCAAGGTTCTTCATAACCGACTGTCAATTCCACCTGAAAACAGATTCCTTCCTCAGAGAATGTCGAATAATTGACGGTATTTCCCGAAAGTACCGAGGAATTGGGAATGGTAATTTCTTCATTTTTTATCGTTCGGAGCCTGGTTACCAGGGGGGATTTTTCGATAACAACGCCCGTTTTGTCGGCGATAGTGATACGGTCTCCGATACGGAAAGGACGCATATAGGTGATCACAAGCCCCGCTATGATATTGGAAATCGCAGAAGATGACCCTAAAGAGAACAGGACACCAATAAATACGGATATTCCTTTAAAGATATCTGAATTTGCGCCGGGTAAGTAAGGGAATATGAGCACCAGCGTGAAGGCTTGGAGCAGAAAACGAACAATAGTAAAGGTTGGCATGGCAAAATCGCGATGAAAACCATTGACCTCTAATTTGCCTTTGTCAATTTCGCTAAAAATATACTTTATGAATCGAACGGCATACCGCATGACAACGAGTATGACAAATACAGTAATCAGATTGGGAATATAATCCCAAATTGCCAAAACTGCAGTCTTCAGGGGCTTTGTAAAAAGTCCAATGAGATTGGATGCCCAGCTCTGTGTAAATGGAAAAACACTGAAGACAATCGGCAGCATGATAAAGGCAATGAGTACGATCAAGCCCCAACGTAAGATATTTATGGCATTAATAAACATCCGTGTTTTTTGTACGGAGGTGACAAGGACGTAATTTTTGATCTTAATGTCTTTGATCCGCTGTGTTCTTTCTGTCAATATACGTCGCGTACCATATTTTTTCAATTTGTTTATCAATAGAATCAATATCGAAAAAACGACTAGAATGAGAAATACAAGCCCAATACGCGTAAGAAGTTTTGTAATGCTGTTATCAGCACGTTCCGTTTTGATTGAATCCTGAATTCTTTTTAGGTAGTTTGCCGCAATCTCTTCTTTGCTTTTTCCTTCAAGAAGGGCATCGAGTTCTGTGACGGAAGTTATGACGAGATCTTTATAAACGATGTCGGCACTTATTTCGCTGTTTTCGATTTTAAAGGAATCTACTTTCACAAAATCGTCTTCATATAGATTATGGATTCTGCTGACCACATTGTAGGCGCGGTCTTTGGCTAATGATGATCCAAGTTTATTATAGATATAGAATAGCGTATCCTGAAATGGCGCGACCGCATATCTTTTTGTGTTTTTTTTGATGAAGTCTACTTTAACTTTCAGCTGCTGCTTCCGAAGGTTATTTTCTTCGTCAAACTCATTCAGCTGCTGTTTTAAATTTTCTTTTTTGGGGCTATTTTGACTTTTAAGATCGGCAATTTCATGCTGAAGCTTTACCCGTTCAAGAGAATCATTAATTTGCTGTTGTCTAATTCCGTTCAGTAGGGAACTTAGATCCAATTCTTTTTTATTGACCGAATCTGTTTCTTGTGCATAAAGCGATGCGCTCGTTGAAAATAGACAAGATATAGTCATTAAGAAATAAACGTAAATACTTCTCATCGTGTTATTGGTAAAATTGAATGCCGATGTTTACTAGGTTATTTTGCGCATAACGATCGGACAGGTTCTCAAAGATAATAATTATCTCGATTAGACGGCAGATCGTCAAATATGATATAAATTGAAGGTAAAATGATACGATGCGACAGCTGAATTTAACTTATTCCGACTTTCTTTGTTAAAACGATTGAGCATATGCTCAATACGAAAAACTGTATAGCTAATTTTATCTAAAAAATATGATTAAACCTTTTCAAAAATCTATTTATGCAATGAACAAACTTGGGAAGATAGGTCTCTGTGTTATTGTAGCCTGTGTTTCCACTGTTTTAGATGGACAAGCCCAAGAACGCAAAGCTCCGGCTTATCCATTGATTACACACAACCCCAATTTTAGTATATGGTCAATGACAGATCAGCTTCATGCATCGACAACAAAGCACTGGACAGACGCTGATCATTCGCTGTTGGGCTTAATTGATGTTGATGGTCATATTTATCGTTTTCTTGGCAAAGAGGAACCGAGTTATGCGGTTATTCTACCGACTGCCGAAGATAAATCTTATACGGTACAGTATACAGAATCAAAACCTCAAGGTGGCTGGGAATCTTCCGCTTATAATACGGATACGTGGAAATCGGGACTTGCACCCATAGGCGATGACGAGAAGCAGGTAAAAACCCTTTGGAAATCGGACGATATCTGGGTGAGACGCGAGTTTTCCGTAGCGGATCCGAAGGGTATTAATGAGTTGTTTTTAAAACTCAATCATGATGATAACATAGACGTATTTTTGAATGGGAAGAAGGTTTACGAAAAAGTAGGTTGGACCAACAACTTTCAGTATATACCGATTGACAAGGCGAATTTGAAGGCTGGGCAAAATAATATTGCCATCCATTTGAAGAATAGTGCTGGCGGTCGTTATCTCGATTTTGGTTTGGTTGACAGGCTTAAAGAGCGTGGGGCACGGATTGAAGAAGCCGTGCAAAACGATGTAGAAATAACAGCGACGCGTACGGTTTATAACTTTCAGGCAGGTAAGGTTGATCTAAAATTAACTTTTACGTCGCCTTTGCTTATGGATGATCTGAATTTATTGGCTCGACCGGTAAGCTATATCACGTATAACGTCAAAGCAAACGATGGCAAGCAGCATGCGGTTAAAGTTTTTCTAAGTGCATCCACAAATATTGCGGTGTATAAACCTTCACAGGAGGTGATCGCCGAAAAATATGAGACGGCAAAATTGTCTGTACTAAAGACGGGAACGGTCGAACAGCCTATTCTGCAGAAAGGGGCCGATGATATGCGGATAGACTGGGGGTATTTTTATGTTGCTGCGCCGAAGCGGGATAAAACGCAACAGTTTATTAGTCCGAGAGGCGGAGCCGTAGACGCCTTTAGAAAGGGAACAACGACATCGGTAAAAACTGTTAAGGGGACATCACTTGCGCTGAACACGGTCATTCCATTTGGCAATGTGGGGGCGAAAGTGGAGGAACGTTTTGTAGAGGTTGGGTACGATGAAATTTATGCGATTCAGTATTTCAAAAATAATTTGAGACCATGGTGGAACAACTCCGGTAAAGAAACGATGGAAAATCAGCTGACTTTGGCTGCAGATGAGTATCGTAAGGTACTCGATAAGTGCGTGGCATTCGACAAAACAGTGTATGCAGATGCGCTAAAATCGGGTGGAAAAGAGTATGCACACCTTAGCGTTCTCGCTTATCGTCAAAGTATTGCAGCACATACCTTGGTGAAAAGTCCACAAAACGAACTACTATGGCTTTCCAAAGAAAATAATAGTGGCGGATTCATCAATACGGTCGATGTCACTTATCCTTCAGCGCCATTGTATCTGATCTATAATCCGGAGTTGTTGAAAGGGATGTTAAGTGGAATATTTTATTTTAGTGAGAGCGGTAAATATCCCTATCCTTGGGCAGCGCACGATTTGGGTACGTATCCATTGGCCAATGGTCAAACCTATGGTGAACCTATGCCTGTGGAGGAATCGGGCAATATGATTATTTTAACTGCTGCAATCGCAAAAGTGCAAGGGAATGCTGACTATGCCAGGAAGCATTGGAAAACATTGACAACATGGGTAGATTATCTCGTTAAAGATGGTTTTGACCCTAAAACGCAGCTATGTACAGATGATTTTGCCGGTCACCTTGCACGAAATGCCAATTTATCTGTTAAGGCTATCGTTGGTATTGCTTGTTATGCACAGCTAGCGGAGGCTATTGGTGAAACCGCAATAGCAAAAAAATACCGTGCAATTGCCGAGGAAATGGTTCCGAAATGGATGGAAATGGCATATGCTGGTGATCATTATGCACTGACATTTGATGATAAAAATACCTGGAGTCAAAAATATAATTTGATCTGGGACAAAGTGTTGGGATTGAATCTGTTTCCACAAAAAGTGTATGATACAGAAATTAAGTATTATCTGACCAAGCAAAATAGATTCGGCATACCATTGGATAGCCGTAAAGCGTACACAAAAAATGACTGGATTCTTTGGACGGCATCATTTGCTCCATCAAGAGAAGCATTTGAAGCTTTGATAAAACCAGTCTATAATCATGCGATTCAAACGGAATCCCGTGTCCCATTAAATGATTTTTATGATTCGACTACGGGGATCCGCGAAAACTTCAAGGCGCGTAGTGTTGTTGGAGGTTTTTACATGAAACTTTTAGCGGATATCATGAAACAGAAATAAATGAGGAAAATGAGTAGGAGACGGGAGTCCACAATGAAATATTTAGTTTGTGTTTAGTTAATAAGACGGCGGGCAATTAAAGAATTGCTCGCCGTTTGTTTATAGGGTTATGCGTTTCAATATCCCGTATTTTACGGTATCGAAATTTGGCTCAACATGGTTCTTTTTTCTGATTTCTGTTGAAATACGTGTTGTCTTGCAAGTTCTGTATTGTTTTCCTGAAATTTTCACTGCAGTAGAACCTAGAAAGGACGTTAAATATTCCTTTGTTTGCCATTAATATGTCACTGGTATATGAAGGATGACTGTGGTACCAGCAGTTGGGTTTTTGGTGATCTGTACACTTGCTTTCTTGCCCAACAGCTGCATGCGTTCACGACTGATGGTCCCAGAGAGTGAACGATGGGTAATTACAGGAATGTCTGGATTTACTTTACCACTATCTTTAATCGTCACCTGTAGGATATCTTCAGATAACGTAAACTGGATGTCGATACTGCCATCGCCCGTTTCGAGGTTTATGCCATGCAGAATTGCATTTTCAACATAGGGTTGTATGAGCATTGGTGGTAGCATGACCGCACTTAAATCTTGATCTTCAGGTTGTGTGATATGGTAATGAAAGGCATCTTCAAAACGCATTTGCTGCAAGATCAAATAGTTTTCTAAGGTTTCCAGTTCCTCATTTAATGGAACAAGGTTTTCACGGCTTAATTCGAGATTGCTGCGTAGTAGTCGACTGAAACGATTTAAATATTTGATGGCATTTTCCTTCTTATCCAGGCGCATGAAACTCTGTACAGCGGAAAGGGTATTGAAAATAAAGTGCGGTTCCATCTGTGTGCGCAACAACTGCTGCTGCAACAAGACCTTTTCTTTCTCTTGTATGGAACGGCGCTGGCGAAAACTGTAATATAGGAAGAAAAGTATGATGATCAATAAAATAACCGCGAGCGAGGATATGATCAGCCCTAAACGATTTTGTTGTAGCTGGAGTTTATTGATCTTGATATTTTCGTTCAGTATTCGAATAGATTGATCCTTCGCCTGGAGTTGATATAGGGCATTCATTTCTGCGATCGCTTGTGTATTCTCCGATTGGTAAATACCCCTTTGTAATTGCACAAGATGATTCAATACGTCTATTGCGGCTTTATTTTTTCCTTGCAAGCGATAGACGGCTGCTAGACTGTTTTGAAATGTAATTTCGTTGTTGGGAAAGATTAATTTTGGAAACTGCGCTTTAAGTTTGCTGGCTTTTAGGATGAATTTTTCTCCCAAGGCCGGCTTATTTAATGAAACATAGATTGCGGCAACATTACTGTAGTCTACGAATAAATTGTTCATCAATATAGAGGACGCTGTTTGTTGGTGCAAACGTTCATCTATCGCTATTTTTAGCAACTCATAATGTAAAATGGAGTCCGGTTTTTTAGCCGTTTCATAGTATTGGATCTTCGAATCATATAGAAAACTAATGTTGTATTTGTCTGGATTTTTAGCATGTAATTCTTCGAGTTGATGAAGGAAGGGGGCAATATCTTTTGCAGGTCGTTGTAAAGTATTCATCGTCTGGATCATTTGTACCAATACGCGTTGTCGGTTAATGTGTCCTTCAGGCAGTGAATCAATTAGGGGGAGTACCGAACGATTCATTTTTTCTGCAAGGTTATACTGGAAGGAGCTCAAGTTGTTTTGGGCAGCGGACAGTAATATCGCTGATTTCGCTTCGGTTGACAATCCTGATGCGGTATCCGACAAAACAATTGTGGCGGCTTTGTTGTAATAATAGCCCGCTTCGCGTTGTTTTGCTTCTATGCTGCGGATATTCCCTATGCCATTGTAAATAAGCGCTTTGTATTTAGCGTTTCCGGTGGTGGGTTCAATGAGTTCGAGCGCCTGTTGAACAAAAAAAAGAGCCGAATCTTGGCCACTCATAGCATAGAGTCGTGCCAGGCAATATTTTACACGGGCAGCGAGTATTGTGTCTTTTTTTACGGTGGCATGCTGGTCTAACTTTAACCAGGCCTGTTTAATGGAATCTCCATTTGCTGCATTTAACTTTTGGTCTTCGAGCGTTTTAATCTCTGCGGCAATAGCATCATGATCGGGCGACAGTGCGTCATTCTTTCGAGCGCAAGCGATCGAAAACAAAGACAGTAGCAGCCAAGGGAAAATGCGGTTCAATAGGCTCATTTTTCAGGGAACAGCTGATTTAAGATCGAGTTTTTTCTGCGTGATGAAATCGGAATTTCCTCTTTGTTTTTTAAGACAATATACTCGGAACGATTGACACCAGAAATATGTGACCTATTAACAAGATAAGATTGATGGGTGCGTAAGAAATAGGGCGGTGGCAATAATTCTTCATAATATTTGAGGGGTTTAGAAATTAACTCCTTTGTACCATCATTTAAAAAGAAAAAAGTATAGGGACCGTCTCCTTTGCAGTACACGATGTTGTGAACGGGGACGATACGTACATGGTGTATGGAAGACAAGGCGATGCTTTCGGGAAGTTCGCTGGCGTGTAAAGCTTCCTGCGCCATTGATAAACGCTGCATCCATTGGGGATTGTTTTCGCTTTTACGCCGGTAACGTTCTAATGCCTCGTTTAATTCTGTTTGATCGACCGGTTTCAAAAGATAATCCAAAGCACCATATTTGATGGCTTTGATTGCAAAATGATTGTAGGCCGTAATGAAAATAATATTCTGTGGAATAGCGATTAGCTTTTTTAGGATGTCAAATGCTGTACCATCACGGAGTTGAATATCCATGAGTATAACGTCTGGTTGTTTCTCTTCAATCAATTTTACAGCATTTGTCACCGTATCACTCCAGCCAACAAGTTCAACATCAGTTTCCTGTTGGATTAAATAGCTGATTTCTTTGCGTACCGCGGGTTCATCCTCGATAATGGCTACTCTGATCATTTATCAATACTTTATAGCCTATAAAAATAATAATTGTAAGTAAGGAAACTGAATCCATTTACAATTCGTTGCAATTATTTACAATCTGGATTTAAGATTCGAGTAGGGGTGAATTGGATTTCATTATTTAAAATTCCAAATAGCAGTTGAAATTTTTATATTTAGTATCGTATAGACCACTAGAAATATGGAGGCTCAGAAGTCATTAAAATCGGTTTTTGCTGGTAGCATTGGTATAATTACCTTGTTTGCAATTGTTGGACAGTTTATCTTAAGTGCTCATACCTCCAAGCTTGACAGGATCGACTATATTATTCAGTTTTTTAGTTATTTCACAATTCTGAGTAATGTAATGGTTATGTTATGCTGTTTTTTTACTATTTGCTGGTCAAAAAGTCGAATGGGCCTATTTTTTACTAGACCCGAAACAATTACTGCCGTAACATTATATATTCTTATTGTCGGAATTATCTATAATACCATACTTCGCTTTTTGTCGCATCCACAGGGTTTATCAATGGTGGTTGACGAATTATTGCATGTGCTCGCTCCTTTGAGTTTTTTCCTTTTTTGGTGGCGTTTTTTGGACAAGGGAACAATCCGGTGGAGTCATATTTTTTATTGGTTGATCTTCCCATTAGTCTATCTTTTTTATACGTTGTGGCATGGTTCGTTTTCTGGATTTTATCCCTATCCTTTTGTCAATGTTTCCGAATTGGGGATGGACAGGGTTATTTTGAACAGCTTTGGAGTAACGTTGGTTTTCATCGTCATTGGTACATTGCTCATTGTATTGGGAAAGTGGCAAAACAAACGGCGTTCTCAACGGATTAAAAAATAAGAAAACTCAAAGCTCTTCGATATTGTTATATCACAAAACGGCGTTTATTTTTTACTTTAATTGAATTGAAAATGGTTATACGATTTTTTATCTGTGTCTCTTTGGTATTATGTGGGATTTGTTGTTTTGGTCAAGTGGATGTTGATAAAATGAGAGCCGAGTACGCGACTGCTGTTCAAAACAAAAAGCTCTGTGAAACGAATCTGAAACTATTGGAAAAAGCTGCCAATTCCGCCACAGAAAAGGGTTATCTCGCGGCTTATGCGATATTATGGGCAAAACATATGGGCAACCCGTTTACAAAATTGGGGCAATTCAAGAAAGGAAAAAAGCTCCTCGAAGAAATGATCATGAAATACCCTGACAATATCGATTTACGTTTTATCCGTTGGAGCGTGCAGACGCACGCACCATCTTTTTTAAGCTATGGTAAAGATAGATTGCGTGATAAAGATTTCTTGGTCAAAAATTTACATAAATTGCCCAATCCAAAGGGCCGAGATGTAATATATACCTATCTGAAAGAAGCGAATGGTTATCTAAAAGGCGAGCATGTGTTTTCGCAGGCCGAATTGAATGAGCTCTCCAAGTAACGAGCTTTCCAAACAAGATTTAGCTATTCCACCAGTTCATTGATGCTGAATAAAAATCTTCGCATAGGCCAAGTTTTTTTTGGACGGAAATTTTCATCTTTGTTAGATCAGTAGCAATTAAACTTTAAATGATGAAACAGATATTTATAAATCTCGCAGTAGCAGATGTGAATAAGTCAATGGATTTTTATACACAATTGGGCTTTACGAACAATCCTCAGTTTTCGGATGAGCAAGGCAAATGTATGGTTTGGAGTGAGCATATTTTTGTTATGCTTTTATCTCCGGATAAGTTTAAAACATTTACGGAAAAACCGCTTGCAGATACAAAAAAACAGATCGCAGGACTATTTTCACTTGCTGTCTCTGGTCTGGATCGTGTGAACGAAATTGTTGATAAAGGACTGAAAGCTGGCGGTATAGAACCCACGCCAATGAAAGACTATGGTTTTATGCAACAGCGAAGTATTGAAGATTTTGATGGGCATACCTGGGAGATATTTTACATGGATATGAGCAAATTTCCAACCGCATAAAAATCACAACGGAATAATCGGTGAAAGCAAGGTCCCTGCAGTAATGTAAGGGACTTTTTCTTTTGATTTTAACGTAGCGAAGCAAGTGTATGCCGACTATTGCCGCGGGCGATTTTTTATAGGAAGTACGAATATTAAATCATGGTAAGCGAATTATAGTTATGGCTTGTCAAAAACGGATGTGCACCCTACATTTGACGAAATGCTCGTTCGTGTTAGATAAGCGGATCAGTATTAGATCATAAAACTTGACATATGTTTAAAAATAGAAAGCTCAGCAAAAATCCGCTTCATTATGTTTATGCGATAATATGGATTCTTTTATTTGGTTCCATCGCTTATTACGTTTATTCAGGCGCCGCATTTAAACCGGAGAATGGTAAAATCCATTTGGTCGCCATACTTATTGCTTGGGTGGTGGAGTATTTGGGGCTTACAATTACGAGTTTACTATTCCTTCTGTATGGAATTTATCGGGCTATAATAACTGTTTTAGATGACGGAAAGAAGCGATCATAAAAGGATAGCGTTTGGGCGTCTACCCAAAACGCTATCCTTTATTAGTTTTAGATCGTGTTATTCAATAGATCATAAAGACTTTTAATCAAGACTCGATGGGCTCCTGCTTGTTTCAAAACGGGTTTTTAAATGCTGTCTTCTTGAGCGGCGTAAACGTGATTTTTTTACAGGATAATGTCTCTTTTTCGTGATATTGTTAAAGATCAGAGCCACCAGGAATAAAATTATGCAACCCGATAGTACTGGACTTAATACATACCAATATCCCATCGATGAAATTTTTGTTCCGCTGCTGACGGCAATGAGTGCTGTTGCTCCACCAGGAGGGTGTAGTGTGCGTGTATGCTGCATACAAACAATGGACAAGGCCACGGCGAAGGGAGCGGTCAGCCAGATAATATCGGGAAGGAGCTGTGCAACGGTAACACCGGCGATTGCAGAAACAACATGCCCACCAATTAAGTTGCGGGGTTGGGCAAGTGGACTTTGTATGGCACCATAAACCAAAACCGAGGAAGCTCCGAAGGAGCCTATCAAAAAGATATTTTCCAGCGAAGGTAAATGAAGAGATTGGATATAAGCGATAATAAATATTCCTACAAAGGCGCCAATAAATGACCAAAAATGTTCCCAAGGATCGACTAACGTCTCTCTATAGATTACATATCTATAGATCCGTAATTGTCGGTGAAGATGCTGTTTCATTTTATTTGCAAATATATATAGACTAAGGGCTTTAAACTTTGCGCATTCTATCTCGATTTTTGAAGAATTTATAACATCCGATTTCTTATGTTGGATGTCACGATACTTTGGACAGTAAAGTCCATCGAAATGATGTCTAATGAATACCTCATATTTATAGACTCATGGTAGTTACAAAGCTTTTATTCCTTCTTCAGATCGAGATATTTAATGGGCAAAAGTACATTAAAATAATAAAATCTATCTCCTATAATTTAAAATCTCCCTCTGATACTGCTAGTTTTAACGTATACTCTTTTATGGCCACCAGCGCAACTTACAATTTTGTAAGTTGTTCCAGTCACCAGAAAAACAAATTAGTTTTGTTCAAAAAATATACTTTATGGAATTGAAAGATAATATTGTGGGTTTTCACCACCTGTCGATTAAGGCTCAGGATTTTGATAAGACAATTGGATTTTATGAAAATCTCGGTTTTATTATTGTGCATGAATGGTCATTACCCGAGTTTAATTTAGAACGTTGTGCTATGCTTTTTAATGCCTCTATTGGCTATTATTTGGAAATTTGTGATAAGAATGCTGCTATTCCAACGCAGGGAAGAAGGCGTATAGAAGGGGAGGAATATGTCGAGAATGCGCTACTTCATCTGTGTTTTACGGTAGAAGACGCCGAAGATGCCCGAATACAGGCTATCGCCCATGGTGCTCAAGATTTGAGTGATGGAGTATTTCAACTCATACTCAGCCAAGGTAAAAAAGATGTTTTTGTGCGAAATAGCCTCGTTTACAGTCCGAATGGGGAAGTGATTGAGTTTTTGGAGCGTGTTGATTTTAGTTAAGGTTAGTCGTTGTTAAACCCAGAAAGCGCCGCCAAGAGGGGTTTTAGTTTACGACTTTTATCGGTCAGCGAATAGATTGATGCTGTTTTACTTCGGTCTTTTTGAATGAGTCCGTCCAGCTGTAATTCTTTCAATTGTTTTGCAAGTGTACGATCGCTGACTTGGGGCAGGAGAATTTTGAATTCCGAGTAGTTCGTATCCTGCTCCAGGAGTTTGAATAGAATCGAAAGCTTCCATCGGCCACTGAATAATGCCAGCGTCTTGGAGGCGTTACAGAACTGTTGTAATGGTTTTTCATTGATTGCATTCGTCGAATTTTCTTTGCGGTCTTTCATAGCAGCTAATATCGATCATTTCTTCTATTATTATCTAGTCGTGTGTCTGATATAAGAATTCATTTGAATAAGTTTAAAAATAAGGATAATACGCTATGCTATGGTTTGAAGTTGAATTGCTTTCTTCTTTTGGCTTTTTGACGGTTTCTTCTTTCTTCTTTTGTTCAACCATATCCATATCCCTGTGATGGGGAGAGAAGCGGCTAGTGTAACGGCTAAGAATACAATAATTTTAGAAGGTAATCCAAATATCGACCCCATATGAATAGATTTCATCATACGTTGAGCCTGTTGCGCCAAAGGTAATTTTTCTAAAGGGTTATTTTTAAGTAGTTGTCCGGATTTACTGTCAAAGAAAGCCTGGTTGATCTGTAAAGTTGCATTTGAAAAATTTTCCTTAGTTAGTGCAAAAGCTAAGTCCTTCTTTTCAGGAAACGTGATAATTATATTTCCAGAGCTGGGATATAGGCTGTTTAGCTGCTGATAGATCGTATCCAGCACGAGGTAATCTGAAAAAGCCTGATTGTTGATGTTGCCGATCTTCTCTTTTGTTGATTTTTGGGTTGAACCCAATACTTTATAGAATTGTTTATTGTACCAATCGAAACTCCAGGTCAATCCCGTCAAGGTAAAAATAATTAAAAACAAAGATGCGTAAAAACCGCCCACTGCGTGAAAATCCCAGATTTTTCTTTTGAGAGAGGCTGCCATTTTCATCGTTACACGTTGTTTGAGCATGGATTTATTTTTTGGCCACCAAAGGTAAATACCACTTAGGGCAAGAAAGAAAGCCGCTAGAGCTGAGATTCCAGTTAGGGTACTTCCGATTTTTTCGACGAGAAGAAAACGATGGATATCCAAAGTCTTTTGAAAAAAACGGTCACTCTGCCGACCTTTGGATAATAGTGCTCCTGTATAAGGATTTATATATGCATACCAGTATCCGGTCTTTTTTTGTCCATACTGAATACGGAAACTACGGGAAGGATCTGCTGGAATTTCGATGCGAAACAACTTCTTGTCCGGAAATATAGCTTCGGCTTTTTGGGAAATATGTGCAAGGGAAAGACGATTGCTTTGTACAGTTACCTGCTGTTCTTTCGGCCATAAAAGTGGGGTAAGCTCTTTTTCAAAGCTCAATAACATCCCTGTCACGCAAACAGTAAAAAAGATTATACCAAATAATAAGCCCAAATAAAGATGCAATTTTCTAAGTATATTTTTTAGGCTTTTTTGTTTAGCTCTTTTATGTGTCATAGATGCGCTGTCAATCGGATGAACAGGGCAAAAATACAGTATTATCAGTAATTATTCTAAATAAACGTAAAGTTAATCGTACCGTTAATCGTCCCAATCCTCATTATCGTCGTAATACTCTTCTGGTCTTCCGTCAAGAGGTACATCTTTGACCACACGAATCGCAGCATTTCCTAAGTTGACATTCACTAGAAAAGAAGGGACATTCACAGAAAAGTTCCATCGGCCATTGGTCATATAGACATATCCGCCCCGATAAGGATCATAGAATGTTTTGTAATCGCTAAAGTACACATGATGTCTCATGTCGTAGTGATGTGCGCTAGCCCATCTTGGACGCCCATGATCATGTTCGTATGCATGTTTCCAGTATTTGCGATCTTGCTTATCGCGTTCGCGCACATATTTGTCGTACTCTTTTTCCCGTTTTCGAATGTATTTTTCACGGTCCTTGTTGCCATGCCAGCCATGGTCACCATGTCCTCTGTGTTGTGCTTGTGTTAAAGCTGGCGTCGCCAGAACTAGGCTTAGACAGCCCACCGCAATTGAAATTAGCTTTTTCATTATTCCCAAATTTTCATAGTTATTTTCTAGAATACAAAATCCTTGCCAATTGATCAATGGTTATGTCTGATCTAATTGGTGTTGTCTGCCAGAGCTGCTTGGACTTCTTCTCAAAGATACTGATTAGCGGGATAAGGCCTGAAATGGCGATAAATTAGATAAAAACCGTATCTAATCAAGTTGAATATACATGTGATAATATTCGCCCCCTACTAAAGGAGTTTTTTTGCCGAGTTTGAAACCAATCCTTTCATAGAGTTTTTGTGCATTGGGATTCTCTAGGTCGACGAGCAGGCCAACTTTCTTAAAACCATTTTGCTTAGCATGTGTAATCGCATAATTTAAAAGTTCTGTTCCGATACCTTTGCCCCGTGCCATGGGAGCAACCGCAATTGAATCGATATAAAATTCGTCGCCAGCTGTTTCGGCTTCTGGAATCAAATTATTATTGTACAGTTCCTTCATATGATCCAAAATAGGCTGTCTTAATTCAATAAATCGATCACCATCGTAACCGGTTAATGAGCCTAAAATATGTCCATTGTCGTCAATTGCGACAAACGTATGCTCATAACTATAGAGATTACCTTTTTGCTTGAAGAGCTGCGTTAAGAAATTTACAGCCTCGCTTCGATCTTCTTTTTTGATAAAGCGAAATATAATGTCTTCCATTGCCTGGAGCATAATTTCAGGGACATGATGTGCGTCGCTTTCCTGGGCACTTCTAATGTTATGATGTATATCCATTTTTTTGAAGAATAAAAGCGAAGTTAGTAAACTTAAATGATTTTCGTTAAAGGGCTTTTGATCGGATTTTTTTTCGAAGAAATTTTACTATAACGAGCGATATCTCGCTGAGGGGATAAAGTCGACCGTTTATTGAATGTAATATGAAATGGCTCAATGTATCGATCCTGACGAAAACGGATAACAGTTAATTAAATACTTCTTGTGAAAAAAATATATTGTCCACGTTGGATCGAATATTTGATCAATGTATTTGAATATTGATCGGCTTATATTCATAAGACATTTCTTGTTATTTTTGAATCGTGTTGTTGTCAGTTATACGGCTTTCGGCAGCTTTTTTTGGATTAAAAACAAATTACAATGATTTTAAGAGCGACAGTTTCTGCTTTTTTGGTTGCTATCATCAGCCTAATTGCGACCTTACTTGTACAGAATGCAGATCTAAATATGGTTTATGCTGCATTTTGCTGTTCGCCTTATTTTATTGTTATCGCCTTGGTTTATTTCCATTTTAATTTCTTTCGGAAGAAGTTAAAGGTCTTAGAGAAACCAAAATTCGCTTTTGAACTTGGCTACGGTTTTCTTTTTTATTGCTTATTTTCTTTATTGCTTCCGGTACTTCTTTTTTTATCAACCTTGGGTGATGAATACGAGCATCGGCTTTATGCAGATCTAGGGGGAGTGATTAAGGAAATGTTTCCCTTGATTTTAACACTCAGTATTTTCCTGACATTCTTTAGTAGCGTGATTATCACATGGGCAATAAAATCCTGGAAATATTTGGTTCCGACTTTGCTTGGATATCTTATTTTACTACCGATTATATTCGCGTTCTCAACGACAATACGTGAGTTTAATGACCTCAGGGAAGAACGCCTAACACAAGAAGATAATATCAGAGAAGGGCGCTATAAATGGTTCTGTGCGATGAGTAATCCAGCAGCTTATCCCGTCCAGTTATATAGTGGCCGTTTTATCTTTCCGAAAGATGAAGATTATGAATTTACATTTAGTGAAGGCAATATCGTAAACTATAACGCCGTGTGGGGACAAGCTGGAGGCGGTACATATGAGCAGGTGATGTCATTGCCTAAGGCATTAGACGTTACTTGGTATTCCTTTGCTGAAGATGTTTTTTATCGCATGAACGGTCCGATTGATTATAGTAAATTGCGGAGGTTGTTCAGTACACCATATCAAGAAAAAGGAGCGATCAAAACTAATGATGAACATTATAATAAGATTATTTTGGGTTTTGCTCCTGGCGGTGTACTTGTAGTATGGGCCAGTGGGACAGGACGTCGTCAGGTCGAAATCGGTCGTTATCAAGCCGAAAAAGTAGTGATCCATGCTACGGATACATCCAAAGATAATGGAGCGTACGGTAATGTCTTTAATCAGGAATGGCGCGATCAAGTATTGTCCGATACATCGATTATTCCTTCGGATGTTCAACAAGCCATTGCAAATAAATCTATTCCCTATGGCTACTGGGATAAATTACGGCAACGTTATCCTGTACAGCCTAAATTTGTATTGTCTTCTGACATAAAAGCATTTGATGCGGACTTTGAGTTTTATAATTCCGAACGATTTGTCTTTGATGAGCGTCTTCGGGATATGGACATGGCATCTCGAGGTATTCCCAAAGATGTGTACATCAAATGGTATGATCAACATAATAACCGATGTGCTGCGCGGTTTTTGTTTGATGAAACTGAGACATTTAAGAATTTCGCTTCATTTTTTAATGACAAAAAGGACGTTGGGGCTATGCTGGAGTTCAGTGTTGACACAAAGACTAAAATAGCAACAGCGACATTAAGAACCGATAGTGAAAGTAAGCTGCTTTTGAAAACTGAAGTAATCGACTATGGGGAGCATTTCTAAAATTTGGAAGTGAATCTAAAGATCTTTTTTCATGTTATAATTTGGTATTTCGACTTCAGTTCTTATTTGTATCTGCTCAGCGATAACTTTAAATCCATTTGCCTCAAAAAAGGGTTTCGCGGTTTTACTTACATCAGCAGTCACGAAAGTTCTTTCTTGTCTTCTTGCTTCATCTTCCAATGTAGTATAAAGTTTTTGAGCAATCCCTTGGCGTTGAAAATCTTTATGGACATACATGACATCGACATAGTTTCCATGATTGAGGGAAGCGAACCCAACCATTTTCTGATTTAGCATAGCTACAATAAAATACTGATCTTCGATTAGCCGATGCCAACGGCCATGATTATTGACGGACGATACCCATGCTGCAATTTGCTCGTTATTATAATCATCTGCGCATACAGTCGCAATAGTTTCAGAAAATAGGATTAACATTTCTTGCAGATCTTGCAATACTCCTTTTCGGAGAGTCAATCCCATTGTTTTTGTTTGAATTTTGTTCATCTTTTGGAAAAAGTGTTAGATAAAAGGCCTGATATGCCAAACCTAATGGGTTGCAGTGGTATCAAAAGAAGGCGAAATTTTAATGAAAACGTGTAATTATGTTAAAGTTATAAATATTATATTTATAACCGCAAGTCGGCGATCCGATTTACGAACAATAAGTCAGTATTAACCATTTTCTCGGAGGATTTTGCGTATTAATTTCACAGAATTGTTGAAATTAATTTATCGGTTATGCCAATAGGCAGACAGAACGTTGAAATTGACCTTTTTCAAGCATGAAGACCATATTTTATTTTTTTGTATTCGTTTCTTTGGTATTGTCAAGCAACTTTAATCATGTATGTGGGCAATCTGTAGTGGAAATAGCTGCAATTAAAAACCCTGTTGTCCAACTGGAGGCTGCTCTTCAGTTGCCTATTAGGTTTGATGGTGATACGATAAAATTGAAAAATGCCTTGGCGCCGTTTTTGGAATTGGCAGACAAAAAAAGAAGTGTTGCTTTAAAATGGGCTTATTATATGCGTATGGCTGACGGTTTCTCAATTGCGTTTGATCGCATAAATTCATCATCTGAGCGCTATTATCGTTTGGCTGAGCAGTTGCTCCGTGTACATCCGGATCCTGAATTAGAAATGTTGGGTTGTGCCCGTGAAGGGTATTACAACTTTATCTATAGACGGGTAAAAGAAGCATTTCCGTTCTTTTTACGAGCGAATGATTTAAAATCTAAAGTTACTATCAAAAAAATCCCCATGGTAGTCAAGCATTACCAATTTATGGCGAGTTTCTACAGCTACATTGGTGAACAGGCAAATGCTGTTGCTTATTTAGAGGAAGCGCTACCTTTTACCACGCCGGCTGCACGGGAACGTGTCGATCTGATCAATTCCATTGCTGTATATCTAGCAAAGGACTCGCTCGATCACCAAGCTTTTACCTATTTGAATCGCGCAATGGATGAAGCTAAACTGGCGAAAGATTCGGTTTGGATTGGTATCATTTCGGGTAATTTAGCGGATCATGCATGGCGAAAAGGTGAAAAGGAAAAAGCTATTGGGTTAGTTAAGAAAAATATTGAGCTTTCTATGCGTTATAATGAACGGAAAGATGCGATGCGTGCAAATCTCAATTTAGCCAATTGGTATATCGAATTGAAAGAATGGAAATTGGCTGAGCAATATGTGATGACCTGTGAAAGTTTGATGGAAGATAAGCCCTATTTTTTAAAATATAAAGTAGAATTAGCAAAATCCAAGTCTAACATCATGCGGGGGTTAGGACGTGGAGGGGAGGAGCTTAAGCAATTGCATTTGTATCTGATGTTGAAAGATTCGTTGGAAAAAAGGATGAATGATAAAGAGATACAGAAAATGCTGTGGCAAAGGGAGTCTGAAAAATACAATCGGACTATACAGGCTACTGAAGAAAAACGGATTCGGACAAAACGCATGTATCAGTTTATAGGCATTGTTCTTCTCTTGATTTTTGCCATAATTGTATTGTTGGTCAATAAGTCGAAAATTAAAATTAAGATGCGGAATACTTTACTAGAAAAAGACCAACTTGCGCTTGCCTATGAAAAACAATTGCTAGATCAGGAGCTAATGATTTTACGAAACTCTTTGACTGAATTTACAGCCACCATCCGGCAGAATGATGTCGTTATCCAGCAACTTAGGCAGGAGGTGGCGACGATTTCCGAATCTGATCCGGCGTACATCACGCAGGTTACGGATAATTTGAATGCGCTTTTGCAGCAACACATTATGACAGATGAGCGGTGGCAAAAATTCAAACATGTTTTTAACAAAGTGTATCCCGCTTATCTGACACAAATGCGGCAAACTTATCCAAAGGTTACCGAGAATGATCTTAAGATATTAGCGCTGCTCAAATTGGATTTAAGTAATGCGAGTATGAGTGAATTGCTGTGTGTTTCGGTGGAAGCCGTTCGTAAGGCAAAACAACGGTTGAAGAAAAAATTGGAGCAAACCGAAAAGTAAGGGAGATTCACATTTGATTCATGTCTTGAATAAAGATGATCTCGTATTCGGAGGTTATTTAAATCAAATAGATTAATCAAGTACAGTCTACCCGATTAATCTATTTGCTAAGAGCGACGAAGCGCTATCGAAATCTATTTCGCATTTTTTGCAGTGACATTAAGTTCAATGTCAACGTTTTGTGCGATCATCCAATCTTGAGGATTACCTTCTGTACCGTATGTAAGACCCCAATCTTGTCTTTGGATCGTAAATTTAGAATAGAATGTTACTTCATCACCATTGAAAGTAATTTTTGCAGGGAAAGTTACATTCACCGTTTTATCTTTGATGGTTAAGTTACCACTAACTGTATTTGTCGCATCAGCAACAACACTTTTTCCTTGCGCTGCATCGAATGGGCCAACTTTGGTGATTTCGAATTTTGCAGTTGGATATTTTGCTACGTCAAAGAAATCAGCACTTTTTAAATGTGCATCCAAATCTGATGATTTTTTGCCACCGGATGTCGCAGGATCTACAGAAGCTGTATCTGTCAGAATAGAATTGACATCGATAGTGAAAGTACCACCAGTAACTGCGTTATTTTCAGCTGAAAGTGTTCCTTCGCTTTTCAAAACACCATATCTTGGGTTTAAACCGCCTTTATGGTAACCAGTCCATTTTAATGAGCTTTTATCTGCTTCAACAGTGTAAGTCTGTCCTTTTTGTTCAGTTACTTCCTGAGCAGTTGTTGTTGTTGCTTTGTCGCCATTTGTATTTTGACAAGAAGCTAACAACAGGATAAGGGCTAAACCCGAGATTAATTGCTTTTTCATTTTTAATCGTTTTATTTTTTATATGTTTTTTACACTTTATATTTTGCCGCATCAACTGTGCCAATTTGCAGCTGCTGATGTTGTCGATACAAAGGTAGATGATAGATAGTTTATTTTTGGTATCAGTTTCCTTAAAGAAACTACTTTCCAAAAAGATAGTGGTCTGTAACTTTATAAATGCGTATTTTTGTAAGAATAAAGAAATCATGTCAGTGGCGCCAAGCTTTGCTTGTGTGTTCATTTATCGTTGATCGCATAGGGGATAAGGAAGCCAGTGAGGGTAGAGCGTACATGAATAAAAAAATAATGTAATGAAAAAGGAAGCAACTTTAACGTCGTCAGGTGCATGCAAAACACGTGTGTTGGCCATTAACGATACCATGGAGATTTTGGCCGGAAAATGGAAATTTCATATTATAGGTACCTTATTGTTGGTTGAGAAATTACGTTTTATGGAACTGCTGCGCGAAGTTGAGGGGATAGGTGCGAAGATGTTGTCTAAAGAACTGCAGGATTTAGAAATGAACCAGCTGATCAGAAGAACAGTATTAAATACCAAACCTCTGACGGTGGAGTATGAATTGACCGAATGCGGAAAAACTTTGGGCCCAATCATCGATGAGATTACTAAATGGGGTATAACTTACCGAAGTAAGCTTTATACCAAGAATGGGGAACTGGAAGCAACGACCTAGTATGTAAACACGCCTTTACTTTTAGTGATAAGAGGGAGGATGCCTGTAAAGAACCTGATACGTTGGTAGCAAATCCCTTTGATTATAGGTTATGAAAACGATAATAATTGTAAGTTTGTTCTAGAAATTACAGTCTAACCTACTAAAAAGAAGACAGGATGCGGTTACAACACTTACTTTATTTGTCTCTTGGAGTTTTGAGTATCAGCAGTTGCGGAGTTACCAAAAACGCCCGACACCAAGAGATTCCCTTTGATGAAGGTATCAAAAAAATTAACCATGTGGTTGTTATTTATATGGAAAACCATAGTTTTGACAATCTTTATGGCGAATTCAAGGGAGCCAATGGCATAGCGAATGTCAGAAAGGGTGATTTTTTACAGGTAGACGAGAATGGTAAAGCCTACCAATACCTCCCCGAAATTCCACGTAACAATTCCTTTCCAACCAATCTACCCAATCAATTTTTTAATATAGACCAATATGTACCTTCGGATAAGGCGACGCCCGATGTTACACATCGGTTTTATCATAATCAATTGCAGATCAATGGTGGAAAGATGGATAAATTTGCACTCTATAATGATTCCAAAGGTTTAGCGATGGGCTATTACAATACAGAGAAGCTACCTTTGTATCCGTTTGCCAAAGCCTATACATTATGTGATAATTTCTTTCAGAGTGTATTCGGCGGATCCTATTTAAATCATATTTATATGATTTCTGCGGCTATTCCTGTTTGGCCTGATGCACCAAGCTCATTGGTTGCTAAACTCGATGCAAATGGAAAGATGATTAAAGATGGTGTAGTTACGCCAGATGGTTATGCAATCAATCATGTGCTTTCTCGCAACAAACCTTATCCCGCGAAATCTGATACTTCCAAATTATTACCTTCTCAGACTATGCCGACCATTGGCGATCGCTTGACAGCGAAAAATGTAAGTTGGGCTTGGTATTCAGAAGGCTGGGATGACGCTGTTGCCGAACGTAAAAATAATTTTGCCTACAATCATGAGCCTTTTTTATATTTTGCTAATTATGAGGATGGTAAGGAAGGACGACAACACATGAAGGATCAAAACGATTTTATCAAGGCCGCAAAAGAAGGAACGCTTCCTAGTGTATCTTTTGTTAAACCAGGTGGGGGCAATGATGAGCATCCTGGAAGTTCGGCAGTCTATTCATCAGAACAACTTGCCGTTAATTTGATCAATGCTGTATTGGAGGGACCGAATGCAAAAGATGCGTTGGTGATTTTGACCTACGATGAATTTGGTGGCTTTTTTGACCATGTTAACCCACCCGTCGTTGACCGCTGGGGACCTGGTAGCCGAATCCCGGCAATTGTCATTGGACCATTTGCTAAGCGTGGTGTAGTGGATCATACGCCGTATGAGACAGTGAGCATCCTTTCATTTATAGAAAAACGCTGGGGAATGGAGCCTCTTGCTGAAAGGGATAAAAAAGCAAATCCCTTTAGAAATGCACTCGTTTTCAAATAGTCGGTTTTTATATCGAGAGATAGGAAATTGAACTATGTGTAAAAAGATTGCCGTTTTTATCTTATTGGTTGTAATAGTATTTACCCTCGGATTTACTACAGGGCAGCCTGTTTATACAAAACAAAAAGAGGGCAATGCCCGAGAGCATCTGATTCAGAGAGAAGTACTGGGTCAGATGCTTTCTTTTAAGAAATATATCAAGGATACGCTGCAGGCCGAAGTACAGAAAGGTACGGTGGATACGCTACGTCTCAGAACAGCATTTTTGACGACAAGGTTACTTTTTAAAAAGTTTGAATGGGCTTCGGAGTATTTTACTGCAGATCTATCCAGAAGGTTAAATGGACCTCCGGTGGAGGAAGTTGAAAATGCGGATTTGTTGGATCCCTCTTTGGCTAGAGGGGTAGAGCCTATTGGATTGCAGGTGATTGAAGAGCTTATCTATCCCATTTACGATAATAGCAATAGGCAAAAGCTAATTCGTGAAATCGAACATTTGATAACCAATACGGATTATTTGATTTCCTATTTTGAAGATCATCAATTGGAGGATTGGCGCATTTTGGATGCTTCGAAACTTGAAGTATTTCGGATTATATCTTTGGGGATTACCGGATTTGATAATGCACTTTCTCGAAATAGTATGATCGAGTCTTCTATGGCGTTAGGCAGCCTACAGCAAATTCTTTTGCAATATGAAGGTAGAAAAGAAACGCTAACATTGATGCTTAAAGGGGCGATCAAATATTTGCAACAACACGCGGAATTTGAATCGTTCGATAGAGCGCAATTCATTACCCAATTTGCCAACAACATCAGTACAGAGATAGCACAGTTGGAACGTAATCTGCCTGGCCCTAAAATCAGATACAATCGAATGCTTCGGCAAGACGTCAATACGATGTTTGATCTGAATGCATTTAATGTAGATGCCTTTAGCCCGGGACCAAAATTTCACTTCAGCAATGAAAAGGCCGTACTGGGAGAGAAATTATTTTATGATGTTGCTTTGTCAGGAACACATACGAGAAGTTGCGCTTCATGCCATCATCCGGACCTTGCATTTACAGATGGGTTGAACTTGCAAGTGGACATTCATGGTTCGGGACGTTTGCTCAAACGTAATACGCCTACTTTGCTCAATGCGGCCTTACAGTCCAACTACTTCTATGATATGCGTTCGTTGACGCTGGAAGATCAGATACACGATGTCATTAGTAATAAGCAGGAAATGGACGGCTCGGTAACTGATATCGTTCAATATGTCTCTTCGGATAAAATCTATCGATCATTATTTAATAAAGCATTCAATACAGCGGATGGCCCAATCTCAGCAGAGCAGGTAAGCAATGCACTTGCTTCTTACATTCGTGGCCTGACCAAAATCAATAGCCGATTTGATGATTATATGCGTGGGGATAAGAACGCATTGTCCAAATCGGAAGTGAATGGGTTTAATTTATTTATGGGCAAGGGAAAATGTGCGACCTGTCATTTCCTGCCTTTATTCAACGGTGTTACACCGCCCAAATTTATTCAGAGCGAAGTCGAAGTTCTAGGGGTGCCAAAATCCATGAAAGATTCTGTGGTGGATTCAGATTTAGGCTACTATGATATCATTGGTGTTGATTCGTATAAATATGCCTTTAAAATACCTTCTGTCCGGAATGTAAAGAAAACTGCTCCCTATATGCACAACGGGATCTATCGGACGTTGGATGAAGTCATGGAATTTTATAATAATGGGGGTGGGGCAGGATTAGGGATCAAATTATCCAATCAGACATTGTCAGATGAAAATTTGCATCTGAGTGAAAAGGAAATGAAAGATATTATTGCGTTTATGGAAAGTCTCGAAAGCCAATAAAATGACTACGATTCAATATACGCATTCAAGATGGAAAAGCTGTTATTTTTACCATATCTTGGTTTGCCGGGATTGATCAACAGTCAAGTTAGTTAGCCTTACTGACTATAGGAATAAACTATAATACATGGAGTAGCCAGTTGTTCCGTCGAGCCATTGCACAAGTTCTTTATGACTATAATGAAAACCGGCTTTTTGGATAGCGGCTTTCGAAATCATATTTATTTCACGATGGCTTATCGTCAGTTTTCTTAATTGATTCTCGGTGGCCCACGCCATTCTTATTTTATACAAAAGACTCGATAGACCTAATTTTCTGTACAGCGGCTGTATGAAGGACTGACCAAAGTAGGCCTCTTCTTTATTCAACAGCAGCATGCTGGTTATCCCAATCATTTTTTCATTTTCGAAAAGACCAAAAACAATGCGTGGGTATCTTATGCGTTCTGCCCAATCCAAGTCAGATAGTTCTATTTCAGGAGGAGTGCTCCGTCTAAAAAGTGTAGGTTCGGTTTGAATTGACTCGATACGCATCGCTTTGTAAAGTGGAAATTCGTTCGCTGCAAGCTGACGGATATGGAATGAACCTGATTGAAATGCTAAAACGGGCTCTGACATAACGTAATTAATGCTGTCTTAATGATTATTTCTAATACTATTACGCGAAAGTATGTATTATTATTTATACTTCAAATGTGGTATAGCATTCCTTCTCAATTGCTGATTCCCGATGATTATGGCGCGACAACTACGACGATAATGCCTGCAATTGAGCAAGCCGCAATTGTATTAAAGCAACACATGATCCTATTCGTTTCAATGTGGCCTTATGCGCAATTAGGACATCAAAATATAAGTTTCAGGAGTAGCATTTCCGTAATGGTGCTAAAATATGTAAAAGTGCTGAATTATAAGATTAGAACTACAGTAGTTCGGCTATTCTATTTTCTAAGTCTTCTAAATCAAAGGGCTTGGCGAGATAGCTGTCTGCTCCGGCTTGCTGGGCTAGTGTTTCGATATCGGTATTAGCGGATAGATAGATGACAGGGATATTGCAATATAAGGGATGATTTTTGAGCAACCGTGTGGCTTCTACACCGCCTATTTTGGGTATCCAGTTGTCCATCAAAATTAAATCAGGATGTACCTCTTCTACTTTTTCGATAATATCATGAGACGTTTCAGAGACCGCCATATTATAGCCATTTGTTTCGAGGATTATAGTACATATTTCAAGGACATGTTTATCATCGTCCAACATAAGTATTGTTTTGTTTGACATGTTGCAGCTTTAAAAAAGGTGGAGCTAAATTAAATAAAAAGCTATTGCGAGAATAAAGTTAAAATACCGATTCTAATAAGTATAAACCCGTATTTTCGATATATAAAGATGAAAAAGGGAGTTAATTTGCTAGGTTAGTCTAATTTTGAACTTTCAAAAATAGTATTATCTTTATTTTTTAATTAATATCCAATGTTGTCCTGAATTCTAATGAAAAAATACATTTTTATTCCCAATTGGCGTTTCATCTTGCCGCTATTATTTATCATGGCAGGAAATTGCCTGTTCGCTTTTGAGAAATCGAAACAAGCGTATTTTCAATTGAAAGTATATCATTATGAGAACGATGAGCAGGAGAAAGTCATTGATCAGTATCTTGAATCGGCGTATTTGCCGGCATTGCATCAATTGGGATTTAAAGAGGTCGGGGTATTTAAGCCCTTAGAAAATGCTACTGGTCAAGATCGATTGGTTTATGTGTTCATCAGCGCTTCTGATCTCAATTTACTGGTTAATTTGGATCAGCGGCTTGCCAAAGATCAAAAATACCTGGAGGCTGGAAAGGCTTATATTGAGGCAGGTTATAGTAATCCTCCTTTCAAAAGGTTGGAGACAATATGGATGAAAGCATTTGAAGGAATGCCCAAATCGGCGCTTCCTAAATTATCTGCTGAAAAAAATAAACGCATTTATGAACTACGCAGTTATGAGGCCGCAACCGAGCAGCTTTCTGCAAATAAGATAGCGATGTTTAACAATGGAGAGATCGATATTTTCAAAAAACTGAATTTTAATGCTGTTTTTTATGGACAGGTGATTGCCGGTAGCACGATGCCCAACCTGATGTATCTGACAGCATTTGAAAGCATGGAGGATCGGAATATACATTGGAAAGATTTTGGACCATTATACAAACCAATGCAGGATTTACCGCAATATCAGAATAACGTTTCCAAGAGTATAAAAGTATTGTTATATCCCACTGCATATTCTGATATTTAGTGGCTGAACTTGTTTATCTTCTCCTAACAAACAAATTGAATTTTTTGCACCAGTCAAAAAAACTGGCTAAAGCCTGTTTGTCCAATTTTTCAAAACTGTAAATCTTATGGGGATAGGGAAGGGCATTCGTATAAATGCCGGTATTTGCTAATATTAGCATCGGATTGCTGTTATTAATTTTGTCAAAATATTTGCCTAGGATGGTGTAGTGTGTTTTAAATAAGGATTCAACAGTTTCATTATTAGGGACTAATGAAATGGTGTAATCGTAGTCATCATGTTGCATTTTTTCACAGTCGCATATCCTGTTTTTTCCTAAAGCAACTTCATTTCCACTGTCCCAAAGAAAATTTGCGACTTCAAAAAATAAATCGTTTTTGATATGCCCGACGGGCTCAGCGATAAAATATCTCATTCCTTTTCTCTTTTATTTGTGGTGTTCTTCTTGATATTTAATGGACTACAATCTCCTTTCTGTCGGATTTAGATAATCATTAAAGACGCAGTTCGAGTTGTCGCTAACGACGGGCTGAACCAAGCTTTCTAACACAAAGAAATACCAATTCGCTCTAGTTTAAAAGAGATAAAAAGTGGTAAATATTGGACTATTCAAGGTTCCTATTTCGAAAGGTAAGAGCTGTCATACCGGTTACTTTTGAAAATAGACGTGAAAAATATGGATAGTCGTCATAACCTAGCTCTACTGCAATTTCTTTTACAGATTTATTTGAATGGTAGAGCAAACGTTTTGCTTCTAATACAACGCGTTGCTGAATATGATAAGTAACGGGTTTTCCGGTTGTTTTTTTGAGACATTCATTGAGATAGGCCGTTGATATTTTCATTTTCTCTGCATATACTCTAGGCTGTTTAATGTCAATAAAATCTTTATCTAACAGTGAACTGAACTGTTTGCTGATCAGTTCGAATCTAGACTGTGCATCACTTTTAGTTGATTGGATTAAATACTGCGAGATAATAAGTGCCGCGATGGTATTGCAGCTATCTTTCATTAGTGCAGTATATAGTTTTTCATGTCTTCTTTCGTTGATTTTTAAACAGGTGTCTACAGTCTGGGATAAGACCGCCATTGTATCCTGATCGATTTCGATGGGAGCAATCGTCGTAATATCCTTTAGCGCGTTTACGTAGTCTGAGTTTAGGTTTTCTACACTGATCATTAAGACACTAAAAGCGCTGTAATCCATAGCTAAACCCCGATGTACTTGGTAAGGCTGGATGATCATTACGGCGGAGGAGCCTAATTGATAGCGCTGAAAATCTACTTCAAATATTCCATTTCCCTCTTCAAGAATAAAAAACAAGTAGAAATCATCACGATGTGCCTGACTTATCTTAGCTAAATCTAAATTTCTGACAGCATTCCTTTTTATAGCCATTCCCGAATTAAACTCATTAGGAAATGAATTTAATGGGATGGTATTATTTTTTTTTGAGGCTGAGGGATTCACGCTCAAATTTAAACATTTGTCAAGATACTAATGATGTTTTTTCTATATCCGGGGTCTTTTTCTCGAAGTTCGAGAATATTGTGTTTTAAATCGATGTTGACATACCATTCCGCGTAATGATGTTTTTCATTTCCGTCGTCAAAGAAAACTTTAGCTTTAATATATTCTTCATCAAAATATTCCGGATGCCCACTGACGATAAAGGCGGTCGATCCAATATTATCGTGCATTTTAAAGGATGTACCATCAATTTTAAAGAGGCTATTTAAGGCTTTGGTAAAATTGTCACTTAATTTGCCAATCGAATAGAAATTGATCCCTTCGCGATAAAACCTTTGTTTATCGACTTCGGTATCGACAATGCCCAATTTCATGTCGGGACGAAAGGCGATTGCCAAACCAACTATCTCTCTACCCCAAAGCCCCTTAGCTTGGACAATATGATGTTCGTCGTCATCTTTCCAGTATTTTGTGACGGTCAGCTGTAAATCTACAAAATCATCGTCTTCACTAACGTCAATCTGTCTCAAATTACTTTGTCCTTTCAAGAAATTCAAAAAGCGCATAATTATCCTGTTAATTTGGTGTTAAGCTCCATGGCGTAGTTATGATACCAGAAGATATACGATAAGTATCATTTGCGCTGGAAGCCTTTGGCTATTGAATTAAATATACTATTTTTTTAATAAAAAAATAGACTGGAATTAGCTTAATCGCTTAAAAAATGATTTATTTACAACGGAAGTTTCTTCGCTGTTTTTTCTGATGCGATCTCTTTGGAGATACGTTCATTGATATTGATTTTTGCATGAATAAAAGTGAAGATTACTGTGCCATATTCCCTGGCGTAGCTATTTGTAATGGAGTCGGCCAATATTGATTTGCCGAAGAAAGGACTTGTTATTGCTAGTTCTCTTTCTCTTTCCCAGCGGTCTTTAATTCGAATAACATTGCGGTATGCTTTATTCAAATCAAACCAATTGATGTAGTCAGCATTGAATGAAACAGCCTTAATTCCGCGTTTGGAATAGTAGTTTATGGCGCCGGCCTGCCCATAATTGTCGCAAAGTACCAGCGTATTTTCCGATCTAGGTATTTGGTCATAGAGACTATCGACTTTGCGTGCAAGTTCTTGCCATCCCAACATATCCGCAAAATCTTGCGGGAGCGGATGCTCTTTGCCGTCTTCCCATGTTAACATACCATATTTCCTGTATTTATCGGGATGGTTCACAAAATATGCTGGATTTCTATTGGGAAATGCAATATTATAGACCGGAAGAAATAGGATCGCAGTTAAAGCGATCAAAATAGGTTTTAAAATCTGACCAGTTTTATTTTCCAAAAGTGATGAAATATAAACTGCGCCAAAAGCAAAATATATTGGGTAAAGGCCTATTGCATAATAATCCTTCGCTCTTAAAAATAAGAAGATTCCGAGGGTGACAAAGAAAGAATAGAAGAATAGGCGATATGCTTTAAATACAGGATGTTTCAGCAGTGCATATAATCCAAGAATGAGGACGGGAAAGGTTCCGAAAAAAAACAAAAATTGAGAACGTATGAAGCTCCATCGGTTAACATGGACAAGTTGCGTATCTTGAAGTTCTTTGAAATGAACAAATACAGGAAAGTTATTTTTGTATTGCCATATTAGATTGGGAAGGATAATTAGTATGGCGATGAGTATTCCGTAATATAGCTTTTTTTCTGTAAATATTTTTCGCTCCGGAACCAATGCGACTGCGGGGATCAAACCCAAGATCAGAAATACGATGTTATATTTATTTAGAAATCCAAGCGCAAAAACAATAGCCATATAAAATAACCACTTGGATTGTCTGTTGTTTAAATATTTTATTATACAGGAATATATGGAGGTCCAACATAAGACATCAAATGAATTAGGTTGATATAAACCATTCAAACGGAATAGTACAGAAAACATAATACAACAGCTTCCAAAGAACTGTGCAAATAGATTTCCTTTCAGCGATTCTATTGTTTTCCAAACGATAAGAATCGTTAAGGCTCCGAAAAGTGCCGGGAAAAACTTGATCCAAAAGACAGAATTGCCAAGTATTTTGATGAGATAGGAAATCCACGATGTTAATGGTGGTACGGAAAGGTAGCCCCAAGCTAAATGGTTTGCTTGATCTATATGTAAGAATTCATCGCGCTGCAATTCGTAGGTTGGGCTAATCAACTGGTATTGCATAATGAATTTAAAAATGATTAGGCTTATTAGGATAATTCGGTTTTTGAGTGCCATCTGAATCTATGTTTATGGATGTCCTCCACCAATTTACGATTAAAATAGATTCTAAACTTTGTTTTTTAATAGAATCGATTGTTTCAGCTAATTTGGGCAGACAGCTAGCCCACTGTTTTGTCTAAATAAAGGAAATCATCACAAAATTTTTTGAAAACGTAAGACTAAGAATCCCCAAGAAAGCAAACGATAGATCGGCATAAAATGTTATTTTCGTGTAAACCAACAAAACATGAGTATAGCATTAATACTGAATAGGGCCAGGGCCGAGGAGTGGAAGGTAGAAATCAATAAATATTTACCTGAAATAAAGGTGGAGATCTTCCCTGAGATTGAAAATTATGATGCGGTCGAATTTGCGCTTTGTTGGAAACCTGAAGCAGATTATTACACTCATTTTCCAAACTTAAAAGTTATCCAGTCTGGGGGCGCCGGAATAGATCACCTTTTTCCCAAAAGTATTTCATCCCATCTCCGCATTTGTAGGATTATCGATCCCATGTTGAAAAGCGATATGTTTGAACATGTTTTGACTTGCTTGATGCATTCGATGAAGAAGTTTTCGGCTTATATAAACGAAAAAGAAAAGAAACATTGGCAGCCCTTGCTATACAAATCAATTGGTGAAACCAGGGTTACTATCTTAGGATTAGGCGAAATTGGTGGTTATGTGGCTGAAAGGTTGGTCCAATTGGGATTCAACGTAAATGGGTGGGCTAATTCACCTAAAAATCTTAAGGGAGTGAATTCGTTTACTGGAATGAAAAGACTTCGTTCTGCCCTTGAAGACACGGATTTTATGGTTAATATCCTACCATTGACCGATGCAACAAAGGGAATTCTAAGTTGTGATTTGTTCAATTTGTGCCCAAAAGAAACTGTACTCGTGAACGTTGGTCGAGGGGAACATCTCGTGGAAAGTGATTTGTTGGATGCAATTGATGGAAAGAAAATTGCCGAAGCATATCTGGATGTATTTCATCAAGAACCATTACCGCAAGATCATCCCTTTTGGGATTGCCCATCCATTGTGATAACCCCGCATGTTGCGAGTAGGACAAATATTGGCTCTTCCGTCTTACAAGTGGTGGATAACTATCGAAGAATGGTTGACGGGCGACCTTTGCTCAATGAGGTTTCTTTACAAAAAGGTTATTAGCAATTTAAGATGTACGTGGGTTTGCGGCATAATGCATTGATTGGTATTTTATCGGATAAGTTTGCAAAGTTGGTTTGCTGTAAACTTATAGGCAAGTGGATTTTATTTTTTAGATTTATATAGTCAATTATCCTTGCTTTATAAACAATTTATGAAGGTACAAGTATCTACAAACTTTAGGAAACACGCGCGTAAAACAATTTTATCTATTGTTGTGTTTGCGATTACTTACGTTATTCTACTGCTCTTGGCAATAGGTATTACTGTTGGTTTTACCATACTTGGAATAATGATTTTCACCGCCAAGCCCATGTTTTACACTGCAATTTTATGTTTGGGCTTACTCGCTACAGGTCTGACTATACTGTTCTTTTTATTAAAATTTGTTTTTGCGTCAACAAAAGTTGATACGGGACATCTTACGCAGATATATGAGCGCGACGAACCACAATTATTCGCACTTATTCATGAGGTCGTAAAAGAAGTTGATACCAGCTTTCCAAAGAAAGTTTTTCTATCGCATGAGGTCAATGCATCTGTATTCTATGACTCTAGTTTTTGGAGTATGTTTTTACCCATTAAGAAAAATCTTCAGATTGGTGTGGGGCTGGTGAATGCAGTTACTCAACAGGAATTAAAGGCTATTCTTGCACACGAGTTTGGACACTTCTCACAAAAGAGCATGAAAGTGGGTAGCTATGTTTACCATGTTAATCAGATTATCTACAATATGCTGTATAAGAATGAATCGCTGGATAATATGTTTGATAAATGGGGCAACATCAGTGGGTACACTGCGATTTTTATTGGCATATCAGTGTTTATTATCCAACAGATTCAGCATATTTTGAAGCATCTTTACGAATATGTAAATCTCAATTATTTGGCATTATCGAGAGAGATGGAATTTCATGCGGATGAGATTGCGGCACATGTTGCCGGTTCCCAGGCTTTGGCTGATTCGCTGCTGCGCTTGAGTTTTGCAAATCATGCACTAAATAATGTGCTTACCTTCTATGATAGCAAATTTTCTGAAAATATCCGCAGTCGCAATATTTATCCCGAGCATCGCTATGTCATGCTCCTGTTTGCGGAACGCAATAGATATCAAGTGCGAAATGGTTTTCCCCAGATCGAATTAGCGACTTTAAAAAAATATGATAAATCGAAATTAAATCTTGAAGATCAATGGTCATCTCATCCGTCGGATGAAGATCGGGTAAAGGCATTACAGCAGCTTAATATTGTCAAGAAAGAAATCAACAACGCACCTGCTATTGAATTGCTAGCTGATCGTGCTGCGGTAACAAACCAGATTTCGGACAAGTTGTTTGCGCAGGTACAGTATCAACATCCTCCTTCGCTGTTAGAAATAGCATCTTTCAGTGCGGATTTTGAAAATCGGATGAACAAGTATGCTGTTGATCAAAGATTCAATGATTTCTATGACTACAATCATCCTGTACGAAAAGGTGAAACGCCAATTTTTCAGGAACAGCCAAAGCCGACTTTTGATGAATTATTTGCCGATAGTAGAGTTGACGCATTATATGAACTTAATAGCCTGAAAAATGATAAGTATGTCGTTGAAGCAATCGGCAAAGGCGAATTAAAGTTAAAGTCGTTTGACTACGATGGTATAAAATATCGTGCTGCGGATGCCTTCGAATTACTGGGGAAAATTGAAGATAATATTGTAGCTACGGAGCATAAAATTACCCTCTATAACCAACAGATCCACTCTTATTTTGCACGCTTAGCGGATAACCAGGGGATGTGTGAAGAGTTTGAACGGAGATATGTTGATTTTGCTTTTTTCGATAAAAATTATGAAGAGGCACAAAAACTTTATGCTGACATGACGGAGAACACCCGGTTTATATTTCAGACTTTGCCTTTCGCAGATATTGAGGCTAGGTTGCGAGACGTCAAACCTATGGAAGGGGAGTTAAAAAAGAAACTGGCAACACTTATGGCACTTCCTGGAAGCAAAGACGAATTGGATGATACGTTGCTTACGTCATTGGACACATATATCAATAGGGAATTAATCTATTTTAATGTAGATCGTTACAATGAGGATAATCTTCAAATTCTTTTTAATGCCATCTCGGTCTATAAAAAGTTATTGGATGATCAGCATTTCGCGAAGAAAAAGCACTATTTAGATTTTATGCTTACCCTTGAGGAGGGTAAGGGGCAGAAAAAAGGACTGTCGTAATTGCCCTTCTATATTGACGGTTTGTCCCCGCTGTACGTCGAATAAAATGGTTTAATTTTGAGAGACAGTAACCCAATTTTAAATTGGATTTGTTTTATTAAAAACTAAAGTTTTTGTTATGCGGAAATTAATAATGAAAATGTCTATTTCCATCGATGGATTTGTTGCGGGCATCCACGGTGAACTTGATTGGATGTTTAAAAGTGGCGACGATCATTCTAGCGCATGGGTTTTAAATATTTGTGAATCTGCCGGCATTCATCTAATGGGTCGAAAGACCTTTGAAGTAATGGCTTCCTATTGGCCTGCTTCGACAAATCCTTTTGCGGCAGCAATGAATGAAATCCCTAAAGCTGTCTTTACAAAAGAGGGCTATCATCCCAAAACAAAAGATTTCGCAGACAATACAAAGCTTCCTGCGAATTCCTCTTGGATGAATGCCCGGGTTTTTGATGCAGGTCTCATTGAAGGAATTAAAGCACTAAAAGCAGAATCTGGGAAGCCAATATTGGCGCATGGCGGAGCTGAATTTATGCGAAGTTTAATTGAAACCGGATTAATTGACGAGTATCATTTGATCACACATCCAATTGCATTGGGTACTGGGCTGCCCATCTTTGACGGTCTTTCCAAACCCTGTGAACTAAAGCTTATGCACGCGCAGGTTTTTCCAGGTGGTGTTGTCGCACATACCTATTGTCCGGCGTAGAATGAACATACGACATCTAGATGTCGTATGTTCATTCCAGCAGCTAGCTTTTTAGAAATTCAGTGAATCGGCAGAGGGGCCATAACTTGCTGGAAGGGGAATATCATTGAGTCTATAGTAAACACCTAATTGTGCCCTGTGATGTGTAATCTGGTTTAATGAGTGACGAATAGCACCGTATTTGCTCCAGCTTGCCAGTTCATGGCCGTCATTTTTAATGGTCCAGCTTGGAATTAAGTCTTCCTCCTTAGCTGTTTCTAAAGCCTTTTTTCCGGCTTCGTAATCTTCGTCTAATTTTTTTAAGAGATCATCCCGGGTCAATAGACTTGTTGGCACATAAGCACTTTTGGCAAAGTCAAGTTCTGAAGTCTTTAAAATGGTACTTGGCCATTCGAAAACTTCGACTAAGTGGGTTGCCAGACGCATCATTTTCATGCTTTTTTCATGTGGGACATATTCATTCTTGCCTTCAGGAAAAAGTGCGATAAAGTTTTTTGTAATTTGATATTCATTCGCTAATTCTTCTTTTAATTGTGGTAATGTTTCCATGTTTTTTACTGTAATAATTTAAAATTCGATTAGTTATCCTACTAATAGCCTTCGCACTGGAATTGTTTTTTCGTTTAATATTTTTCTTTTCCTACTAAGGTTAAACAAAGATATAATCACAGGGTGACAGCTATGTGTCAGTATGAATTATCGATTTATGATAAAAATAAAATAGTGGCAGTTCTTATTATCTCATGTTGTTGAAAACTTGGACTGCAGAGGTTCGAGTATTTGTTTTTTTATAACGTTTATTTACGCAAGCGCAGCAAATAATAAAGCAGGTCAAGCGAATTGTAAAAAGGGTGAAAATGAGCATATAGACTAAGTATATTTGATTGGTAATTAATTAAATAAAATAGAACTATGGGAAATAAGAAAGCAATATTCACTTTTGTAGGCCTGGTATTGGTTGCAGCAATTGGTATCGGTATATGGGCTTACCGTCTTTTGGGAAATATGGAGGCGGATCAGGAAAAAACAGAACAATTATCTTCCCGAATTTTAGCAGGTTTTGGCGATCATACCGCTATTTATAAATATCCAGTACAATTGTCCACAGTAGACTGGGGGAAGAGCTGTCTAATTCTTGAAAATGGCGGTGCCGGTGATTTGGGAATAACTTATAAGGAAAAATGGAACGAGGCATTGGGAACAATAGATAATTATCCCGGTGATGCTGTCAAAGGCATTGTTATGATAGCGATGGACATGCAGGAAAAAGGTGAGTATGTTAATAAAATCGGCCAAAGAGATAAAGCTTATCAGCGCAATTATATCATTAGCTATGTAGAACTCGACAAGAAGGTAGTCATTGCCCGCGATACTCTATATGGTGAGGAGCCGCCTTTGGTGAATCGTTCCTCCGGTTCGGGAGCTGGTGACTTCCCCTCGGAAACAGAAGTTGTAAATTCGGTCAAAAGTAGGTTGAAGTTATAATTTTTTTTTCTTCGTTTATGGAATTTTGATATTCTTCGCATCCCTGCACGAAAGTTGAAGTGCCGGATGAAAGAATCTAGTACTTGGCTTTAGGTAAATTTATCTATTTTAAAAGAATTTAGCCAGTATCTTAAACATGAAATGGAAATCAATTGTTGTATGCTTTTTAGCTGTTCTGTATTCCGTGGTCCTTTGTGGGCAATCGACCTTATTCAATAGTCCGCGTGGATCTTCTGACTATTATATTTATAAACTGAGCCCAGAAGTTTTAAGAAAAATTCACTTGGGAGAGAAGAAATTCGATGAAACTATGCTCAGCGATTTTTTTCTTAAGTATAAGGCCGGAAGTCCACAGCCGACTTTACCTCCTGGTAATTATGTCCAGGTCCGCGCCAGTGGAGCTGATCTCATCTATCAGGAATTGATTAGTGATAACCTATATGTCAAGATTATCCCAGCAGAAACTTTTGCGATTTGTCTATACGATTCTTTGGGAACGATTATAAAAGATGCGCAAGTAAAAGTGAAGGGACGTCGCATGTCATTCGATAAGAAGTTTCATTACTATAAAGTTGCCAATGCAAATAATGACGATATTGTCAGTATTGAACATAAGGGTGTCTATCATTACCTGAGTGTAGAGCGGAGTTGGCCTTACAAAGACAGGGTTCCATTATGGAAAGGGATCAAAAATAGCTTGCTTAGAACAAAGTTTAAGATTAAGAGGTTCTTTCATAAACAGGAAACTGAACAGACAGAAAGCTTTATGGTTTTTAACAAGCCAATGTATAAGCCAAATGAGCAGGTTAAATTTAAAGCTTATCTTGAGGAAGAAAAATGGAAACCTTACCGTGATTCTATTGCCGTACGTCTGACAGGTGGATATGGGTATGCCAAAGATACCGTTTTGACCCGACTTGCTCCCTATCGTCCGGGAATGTACACCTTTGAATTTAATTTGAAGGGGCTTGGCCTTATCCTTGATAAAGATTATGGGATCTCTTTGGAATCTACAAAAACCAAAGCCGTCTTGCATCAACAATCTTTCCGATATGAAGATTATGAGTTAAAAAGCCTAAGTTTTAATATGACGTCCGAAAAGACGAAATATGCTAAAGGAGACAGTGTGCGACTGAAACTAAAAGCTTTAAATGAAAATGAAATGCCCATATATGATGGGAAAGTAGATTTGCGTGTTGTGACAAGTCCACTTTATACGCTTGATGTAAAAGCCAATAAGGTTAATTTTATTCCAGATACTTTATGGCAAACGAGCGTTTCTCTCGCAGATGTGGCGGAAAAGGAAATTGTATTACCCGATTCAATTTTTCCGGCTGACATTGGTCTTACATTTCGGGCTATTGGCACTTATCTAAGTTCAGATAATGAAAGAATTGAACGAAGTCTCGACCTCAATATACTCAACAGCGAAAAAGAAATTCGTATTGCTGTAAAAGACGGGCATGCAGAGCTGAAGTATTTTGAAAAAGGTGTTGCGATGCCAACAACTGCTCAGCTAATGATATTAGGTGAACATCGCGAAATGCTGAAGACTGAAAATTTGAGTTTACCTAATTTGGTTTCTATACCCTGGCAGGCTGAAGAAATTGTTGTCAAGTCGAATGGATTGAGTAAAAGTGTATATTTAGAGGATCAAGAACAGGCACAACTGAATTATCGGTTTTATCGAACTGCGGATTCGGTGATATTGCATGTCAATAATCCCGCTATGATTCCATTTTGGTATCGTGTCCATCGTGCTGGTCGTACGATTGCTTCGGGTTATCATACCACGTTAAATAGTAAATTTTTAGCCCGTGGAAAAGACGGGTATAGCATGGAAATCACCTATCTTTTTGGAGGAAAATCAAAAGTTATCCAGGAAGAATTACCCTATGTGGAGAAGAATTTAAATTTGGTAGTCAACACGGCGACGACAGTTTATCCGGGGCAGAAGGCTGACGTGGAACTTTCGGTTACGGATAAGAATGGTAAACCTTTGAAGGATGTTGATATTACGGCCTATGGTTTTACCTCAAAATTTAGGTCAGCAACCGCTCCAAATATTACTATGGGTGGTCTGATGCGAAGGGCAAAAGTCTCACAAAATCTTAATTTTAGTTTGGATGATGATGAGAAGGCACATCAGGGAGCTCTTCAAAATTGGGCAAAATGGTCTAAAGACATGCAGTTGGATACGATGGCTTTTTATCGGTTTTTATATCCCAAAGATTATTATCAGGAGTCTCTTCCTTTAGATGCTGTCAAGAGCCAGATTTCCCCTTATGTCGTTGTAAATGGTGTGGTGCAGGGGATACATTTGGTATGGATAGACGGCGTGCTGACTTATGCTAAGCAAGAGCAGCAAAACAACAGCAGTATTTTTGAAGTTGCTCCGGGTCAGCATGATTTTAGATTTAGGACCAAGGATCGCGACATTCGTGTAAGTGGCTTTTATATTGAAAAGGGAAAAAAGATCATTGTTTCCTTTAATGCCTCACAGGATACGATTGGTTTTACCTACCCCGAAAAAGCATTCAGTAAAGGCCAGATTTTGGTTTACCAATTACCTAAAGAACAACGTGGCAAGTTCTACGAAAACGAATTGACTGAATTGAAGCGCCAGTTGATTACAGTAACCAACAATTTTGGAGCCTGGCAATTACCCAATAATAATGTGTTGATTGAGAGGCCAGCATATATCCAGACAGCTGGAGATCTCTATTACCTCAATCCCGTAAGAAAAACCGTTTACGATAGTCGGTTGCGTACACAGGTTCCTGTGCCACTGATGGTAGGACCATTTCCAAGGACAGAAATGTATAATGGTGTGTCCAAAATAGGTACGCTCATGGTTGATACAGCGAAAATTGGACGTTTTGAAATTGAGGGGGGCTATCAATATAGCATCTATAAAAATTATCAAAAGCAAAAAAGCTGGGATGGCAATCCTTTGCGGATTGATCTGTATGATTTCAAGCCAAATTTAGATTTTCAGGAGAAGGTATGGTCATTGGAGGATATCAAGGCAAACGTAGAACGTACTTTCAAAGAGATCATGCAAAATAGCACGGGATTGGCACAATTTGCTACGGTGAAGAAAGGAAAAAATGAGGCTATTTTTAAATTGAATTTAACTTTGGGCAATGATGTTGCACAGAAAGGCATCCGGCCTACATTGATCTTTATTGAACCGACGAATGTCGAGGAGAGAATGTATTTTCGACTGTTTTACGGTGGACATCGAACTTTTGGAGATCTTCCAGTCGGCGATGTTACTTTGCATATTGTAAAGGATGATTCAACTTCTTTTAGTTTGCCAATCAAACTCAAAGCCAATGGGATGAATTATCTCCGGCTGGATTCTATTCAATGGAGCAATGCATCCCAAGCGGCAAGATTGGCTTACAAACTTGTACGTGATGAAATTATTGTGCGTACCGTAGAAAATCCATTGCGGGATTCTATAAGCCATGGGCAAGAGATTGTTCCGCAGCTCTTAAAAATAGACCGGGAAGATTTTAGAACGAAGAGAAAGAATAATAAGGTCGCCAGGGTCTTAGTTTATGATGGGGATACGCCATTAATTGGGGCTAAGGTGAGTGTTCCGGATACCAAAAAACGATATTTCACAAGCTTTGATGGTAGTGTGGAACTTGAGCTCTCCGATGACAAAAATACGGTACTTGAGATTGCTGCTTTAGGGTACAATACCGCTACGGTCAAAGTCTCCAGTGGCAAAGATTATTTCGTGGAATTAAAGCCAAGCGAAAATCAATTGGATGAAGTGGTTGTTGTGGGGTATGGCGTCCAAAAAAGGCAATCATTGACTGCGGCAGTGAAATCGATCAATGCTAGGATGGATGGGGTGACTACAGCTATGCTGCAGGGGGCTGTAGCAGGGATTCGTATTCGTGGCGCTGCTAGTCCGGCCCCCAATGAAAAACCATTGATTTTAGTGGACGGAGTCCCTTTTGAAGGTGATATTTCAAGTCTTGATCCATCGACTATCGCGTCATTGAATGTGATTAAAGATCAATCTATGCTGGGATTGTACGGTGCGCGGGCCGCCAATGGCGTGGTGATGGTTCAGATGAAAGCTGGAGCATCTGCGACATCGACAGGTGCTGTGGATATGCCCTATTTGGAATCTGGAAATACGATGCGCGTGAACTTCCGCGATGATGCATTCTGGCAGCCAAAGCTAACTACCGATGCTCAGGGAAAAGTTAATTTTGAAGCGACCTATCCGGATGATATTACCAATTGGCGAACATTCTTTATCGCTAAAGGAAGTAAAAATTTCGCCGACATAAAAGAGCTAAATGTCAAATCCTTTAAAGCTGTTTCGGCACATTTGGCGACTCCCCGATTTGCCATCAGAAGTGATCAGTTTACAGCCATGGGAAGGGTTGTTAATTATCTTAGCGACAGCTTGCAGCTCTTGCGTACCATCAACAATGGGCTGACAACGCAGGAGGCAACGTTGAAAATTGCGAAGTCCTATCGGGATCCTATATCAGTTATTGCCGCTCAGGGGGACAGCGTCCAACTTTCTTATTCGATCGAATTGTCAAATGGATATTTTGATGGTGAAAAACGTAGCATTCCGATTTTTGAAAAGGGGCTTGAACAACATGAAGGAGATTTTAAAGTACTCAACAGTACCGCAGAATATTTACTAAAAACTTCTCCAGCACTAGGCGAAATCACCTTGCATGCCGAAGCAAATTCGCTGGAATTTTTACAACGGGAAATTGAATCGATCGATCGTTATAAATTTCTATGCAATGAACAGATGGCTTCCAAATTGAGCGCATTACTTTCCAAAAAAGAGCTGACAAAATTGATCGGAAAGCCCTTTACAGAGGATAAGAAAATAAAGGATCTTTTGAAGGAGTTACAGAAAAACAAAAATTCCAATCAGGGCTGGGGTTGGTGGAACAAAAGTGAAACTGTGACCTGGATCAGCAACTATGTGATCGGGGTACTGTTGGATGCCCGAGAAGCCGGCTACCAGGTTGAGATCGATACGGAGATTTATGCAGAACGTGAAAAGACCATGTTGAAAAGCAGCTTGGCTTCGCTGGATGTTCTATTGGATAAAGATAAGCTTCACGGGGCCAAGGAGAATTTGTTTAGCTCCTTGATATATCTACTCCGGTTGGATCCTAAAGCTGATTACAAAGATTATTTCTTCGAAATCGACACAAAACTGAAAAGTAAAACCATCAAGGATAAACTGTTGAAATATCTGTTGATTTCAAAACTGGGTCTTAAGGATTCACATGCTGCAGATACCGTTCTTAAATACGCGTCAAAGGCTGTCTTAGGTGGGCTCTATTGGACTTCTGGAACTACAACAGATCAGAAAGGCGGATTTTTTATGCGCCCAACGGAAACCAATACCGAGAATACATTGTTGGCTTATGGTGTCTTAAAATCAATTGGTGGTCATGATTCAGATTTAGAAAATATCCGTAATTACTTTTTCGCGCAGCGGCAGCAAAACCAATGGTATAATATCTACGAATCTTCCCGTATCATACGAAGTATTCTTCCTGATGTACTGAAAGAGGGTGAATCTTTCCAGGCACCGGTAATGGTCATCAATGGCAAACGCGTCACTGCATTTCCGTATACGCAAAGCTTTAAGTCGGATGAGCAGATTAAAGTGAGGAAAGAAGGGACGGGGCCGGCTTTTGTGACGGCTTATCAAAATTTTTGGAATCCCAATCCAGCTGTAGAAAAAGAAAAGGGCTTTGCCGTGGCAACGCGATTTAAGGACAATGGTGCTACGGTAGCGGCACTCAAGGAAGGGAAGCCTGTAAAACTTGAAGCAAGCGTAACATTAACTGGTGAAGCTGAGTATGTGCAGATTGAAGTTCCGATACCGGCGGGATGTTCTTATGAAACCAAAACCAATGGATACTATAGAATCGAGGCGCACCGAGAGCATTTCAAAGATCGTGTTGTCATTTTTTGCAACAAACTGAGGAAAGGTACACATACCTTTGAGATCGAACTTTTACCTCGTTATACCGGGACTTATACTGTCAACCCCGCGAAGGCTGAATTAATGTATTTCCCGACATATTATGGAAACGAGAAAATGAAAGAAATCGTGGTGGAGTAAGTGTATTGTTAAAATAAAAAGGGACTTATCACATGATAAGTCCCCAACATATAAAAACTAAAATTACAAGTGCGCTATTAATGATCCCATCCGCCTCCTAGGGATCTGTATATCGCTACGCTTGCTTTGAGTTGGTTGACCTTCTTCTCAACGAGCTCAAATTTAGATTCCAGGGCATCGCGTTGCGTTAGCAGAACTTCCATATAATCTGCGCGAGCGTATTTAAAGAGGTCGTTGGAAATACCGATAGACTCATTTAATGCATCAACTTCCTTGGTCTTAATTTGTAGGCCATTCTCCAGATTTTTAATTTTGGAGAGCTGGTTTGCAACTTCAATATAAGCAGCCAATATGGTCTGTTCATAATGGTAAACAGCCTGAACCTGTCGTGCATTGGCATTATAGTAAGCCGCCTTGATCGCTCGTTTGTTAATCAGGGGCGCAGTAAGTTCTCCAACGAGCGAAGCCAGAAATGATTCCGGCTTAACGAGATAAGTTGGATCAAAGGCCTGAAACCCTACACCAGCAGCAATATCCAAGGTTGGGTAAAAGCGGGCTTTAGCCGATTTTATATCCAGTTTGGAAGCTGCAAGTTCATACTCCGCCTGCTTAATATCGGGTCTGTTTTCTAATAGCTCCGAGGGAATACCTGTGTAGACGGTTTGAGGAACAAGCTTGTCAAAAGAGGCTTGGTCTCTTTGAACCGGCTGCGGGAATCTTCCAACAAGGTAGTTTATTCTATTTTCTGTTTCTGTGATCTTCTGCTTGATATCATATTGCATACCTTGGGTTTTCAATATCTGGGCTTCGAATCTTTTGACCGCTAATTTATTGGATCGCGCATTTTTCTTCAGGTCATTCACGACGACAAGGGCGTCGTTTTGAATCTTTACATTCTCATTGATAACCAGGAGTTCGTTGTCCAGCGCTAGGAGTTCATAATAAGAATCTGCAATTTCGGATATTAGGTGAGTTACCATAAAGTTTTTGCCTTCCACGCTGGCAAAATACCGTTGCAGCTGCGCTTTGGTCGCATTGTGAAGTTTACCCCAGATATCTGTTTCCCATTGTGCCTGTACACCAACTCCAAAATCAAATAGCGGTTCAGGCATTTCACGTCCGGGTTCGATTTCTGTATTCTTTTCCATCGCTCCAATGTTTGTGTAGCGACTTACTTTGTCGACCCCCGCGCCAACTTTTACGCCTACGGAAGGTAGATATTCACCTTTTTTGGCGCTTACCTCTTTTTTGGCTATTTCAATTTCCTGAAGCATAATATGTAGCTCCTGGTTGTTTACTAGTGCCTGACCGATCAATCCTTGTAAATTGGGATCGCTGAAATAGCTGTTCCATTTTATTTTTCCTGTATTCGCGGTGTCGCTGTCGGCATCGCCATATTTATAAGGAACGGTTCTATTTTCGGCACGTTGTTTTATTTCCAGTGGTTTGCAGGCTGCAAGACTGAGCAAGAAAAGTGCAAAACCTGTATAGTGATATAATCTATTCTTATTCATAATGTATCATGTCTTCGCTTAATGGTGATTCGTCTTCGGCTTGGATCATTTTTCTTCCGTCAGCCAATTTTGCAAAAATGTAGTAAAGTCCGGGAATGACAATAACGCCAAAGATTGTTCCGACAAGCATACCGCCCAGTGCTGAGGCACCTATGGTGTGGTTACCGATAGCTCCCGCGCCGCTGGCAAAGACAAGTGGTACAAGTCCCGCGATAAATGCAAATGAGGTCATGAGAATTGGTCTGAAACGCGCTCTTGAGCCCTCAATAGCTGCTTCTAATATGCTATCGCCAGCTTGGCGCCTTTTCACGGCAAATTCTACGATAAGCACCGCATTTTTACCCAATAAACCAATAATCATGATCAGCCCGACCTGTGCGTAGATGTCATTTTCAAGACCCATTGCCTTTAATAAAAAGAATGATCCAAATACACCCACGGGTAGCGACAACAATACCGCAAATGGAATAATGAAGCTTTCGTACTGTGCCGCAAGTACAAGATATACGAAGACTAAGACAACCAAAAAGACATAAACGGCTTCGTTTCCGCGTTGAGCCTCATCATAGGACAAGCCCTCCCAGGCAACTTTATAGCCGTGTGGTAATGTTTGAACTGCGGTTTCGTTGATTGCCTGAATAGCGTCGGCTGTTGTATACCCATTTGCCGGAAGTCCACGGATGGCGGCCGAATTGTACATGTTGTAGCGCGTGATTTCATTTGGTCCCTGTGTTTTTTTTAAGGTCATAAAGGCCGAATAAGGAACCATCTGGTCATGATCGTTTTTGACGTAAAGGTTCATGATATCGGAAGGTAGCCTTCTAAATTCTGGTGAAGATTGTACATAGACCTTGAAGAATTGACCGAAACGGATAAAACCCTGCTCATAGGTACTACCGATAAGGATATTGAGGTTGTCCATGGCTTTACCAATGGAAACGCCTTTTTGCATGGCGGCGTTATTGTCAAATACCAATTCGTATTGCGGGTAATTGGCAGCGAAGAAAGTGAATACACCAGTTAACTCTTTGCGCTTTTTGAGATTAGCAATAAAAGCTTTATTGACTTTATCGAAATCTTGGTAATCGGTTGTCCTATTGAGGTCCAGCAGGCGCATGGAGAAACCTCCTGAAGAACCAAAACCCGGAACAGCCGGAGGTTCGAAGAATTCAACTGTTGCACCTAGATTTTTTGATTTTTCTTCAAGTTCTTCCATGATCTCTTTAACGGAGTGTTCACGTTCACCCCAGGTTTTGAGGTTGATAAGACAGGTTCCGGCATTCGATCCACGGCCTTCGGTCATGATTTCATAACCTGCCAGTGATGAGACAGATTCAACCCCATCTACCCCTTGACAGATCTTTTGGAGCTCTCTGGAAAGCTTATTGGTCTGTTCCAATGTTGATCCTGGAGGAGTCTGAATAATGGCATATATTGTACCTTGGTCCTCACTCGGTATAAAACCTCCTGGAAGCGTTTTGTTAATGACGAAAATTCCGACACAGAATGCTATTAAGATACCCCATGTAATCACTCTTCGGCCGGCAATTTTACGAAGTAAGGAGGCATATTTGCCCGTTATTTTATCAAAAGTACGGTTAAAAAGGTCGAGCGATTTAGTGAATACGTTTGATTTTTTTGGTTTACCATGGTTATTTTTAAGGAGCATCGCGGCAAGCACAGGAGTAAGGGTTAATGCGACTACTGCAGATATCACGATGGAACTCGCCATGGTAATTGAAAACTGACGGTAAAATGTTCCCACAGGGCCTGTCATAAATGAAATGGGGATAAAAACGGCCACCATAACAGCTGTAATAGCGATAATAGCACCTGCGATTTCGGCCATGACTTCTTTTACAGCACTGTACGGCGATATAGCACTTTCTTCCATTTTGGCATGTACTGCTTCAATGACCACAATGGCATTGTCTACGACAATCCCGATGGCAAGCACCAATGCAAACAAGGTCACTAAGTTGATCGACATACCGAACCATTGGATGACGAAGAATGTACCTATCAGCGAAACGGGCACGGCGATGATTGGAATCAAAGTCGAACGCCAATCGCCAAGGAAAATAAACACAACAATGGCAACTAAAATAAAAGCATCGCGTAGGGTATGCATCACCTGTTCGATAGAAGCATCCAAGAATTGGGATACGTCATAACTGATTTTATAGTCTATACCTGGAGGAAAGTTACCTTTCATCTCAGCAAGTTTTGCCTTCACATCTTTAATAACGTCATTAGCATTACTGCCATAATTCTGTTTCAACACAATTGAAGCCGAGGGATGCCCGTCTAAATTGGAATAGATGTCAAAGAATTCACTTCCCAGTTCGACTTTAGCCACGTCTTTTAACTTGATGTTTTCACCGTCGCCGTTTGCGCGAACGATAATATTGTCGTATTCTTCAGGTGTATTGTATTGTCCTTTATAAGTTAGGACATATTCGAGGGATTGCGCTGCAATACCCGAGCTTTGTCCCAGTCGACCGGGACGGCCGATGATACTTTGTTCTCCTATCGCTTTCATCACTTCATCAACTGATAAGCTATAGGCACGCATACGATCGGGATTTAACCAGACGCGCATGGCATATCTACGGCTACCTAAGATTTGTGATTTGGCGATACCATGAATACGATTGATTTCAGGAATGATGTTTACCGTTGCATAGTTGTACAAGAACTTTTCATCCATGCTTTTATTTGTACTGTAAAGATTCACGTACATCAGCATACTGGGCTGAATGGGATTGACGACGACTCCTTCCTTTTGAACAAGTTCAGGCAATAGTGGCATGACTTGATCCACCCGGGTTTTGACCAGTACTACGGCATCGTTGGGATCCGTTCCGGGGTCAAATACGACGTTTACGGTCGCTTCACCGGCGCTGGTTGCATCGGTAGCGATATAGCGCATTCCCTGTACACCATTGATTGCATTCTCCAGTGTAATCAGGGAGGATTTTACAAGTACATCGGCACTTGCACCAGGATAGGCAATGGAGACCGCCACTGTAGTCGGTGCGATTTTTGGAAATTGCTCTGTAGGAAGCTGCTTTATGGCCAAACCTCCGATAAATAGGATGACAACCGATATGACAATAGCAAATACCGGTCGATGTATTACTTTTTTAAACATAATGCTGCTTTTTTAATTACTCTGCATATAAATCTAAGTTTGACATGACTTTCTCCGGAGTCTGATATTTGGATTCAATGGTCTGGTTTTCCTGTACCATGCGAAGTCCATTGAGCAGAATCTTTTCATCCTTGCCCAATCCGGAAGAAACAACATAGATATGCGGCAGTTCGGCAGCAACTTTTATTTCTCTTGCTTTTACTTTATTATCTTTTGTAATAACGTAAACATATTTTTTTTCAAGCTCCTCAAATGTTGCTTTCTGCGGTATCATAAGCGCATTGTTATAGGGCGATGTAATGACGATATTGCCTGTCTCACCATAACGCAGTAATCCCTTTGGATTCGGAAAAGTCGCTCTGTAGGCAATATTTCCAGTTTCATTATTGAAGTCTGATTCAATTGTTTCAACAATACCCTCATGACCGAATTCTTTTCCATTGGCCATGTTTAACCGTACATGCAGCGGGCCATTGTCTTGTTTTGCGTCCATTTGATTGAGGTATTCCACTTCGGGTACATTGAAATAAACCCACATTTTACTGTTATCGGACAATTCCGTGATCAACTCGCCTTCGTCGACAAGACTTCCTTTACGGACGTGAAGCTTACCAACGATTCCGGAAAACGGTGCTACGATGTCCGTAAATTTGAGATGAGTATTCATCGCGGCTAGCTCAGCTTTGGCTTTTTCATATTTTGCTTTTGCCATTTCAGTTTCCTGCGGAGCGACAATATCTTTTTCGGACAGATTTTTGGTGTTCTGATATTCGATTTCAGCATATTTTACCTCTGCTTTAGCACGATTAACATCGGACTCATAGAGGTTGGGCATGATTTTAAATAGGGGTTGTCCTTTTTGTACAAATTGACCTTCATCGACAAATATCGATTGAATGTAGCCTTTTTCCTGCGCGCGCAATTCAATATGGTTGATCGAACGGATTTGGGCGACATAGTCTTTATTGACGATTGTATCCTTGACCAAAGGAGTAGTGACATTGAAAACTGCAGCTTCTTTTTTGTCTTTTTTTCTGACTGACAGCTTGTAGATAGAATAATAAGGCACAGGCTTATATACATAAAGCTTCTCATGACCATGATAATAGTTTTTTAATTATTTCCGAAAAATTGAACAATAGTGTGACCTGCTTCCAAGTGATTTTGAAAGCTATTTTGATGTTTTTTTAAGAAATTATTAAAAAATCACAGCCTGAATACACTGTAATGGATATAGAGAGCGTTTTTTCTAGAAGTAAGCTGGTTGGAATTTGCAAGCGAAACTGCTGTGCGTGTATTTTGAAATTGAGGATGGATATACGATATTATATTCCCAAAATCATCCCCGGTAAGTGCAAATAAGTTAGGGCTATTGGAATCACTTCCCGCGTCATCATTTTCATTGTCATTTTCTGAAAAATATGCCCTTAATTTTTCATGCCGAGGACGTTTAGTTTTGCGAATAACTTTGGTGTCATAATCTTCGCTTTTTACTTGCTTGTTGAAGTGGTTGACAGCGTGAAGATTGCAGGAGGGGATATTATTTGGTGTTGGCACATGATACCAGCCAAAACTGATAAGTATTGCGCAAACTACGCCGAATAGATATTGATGGAATTTTCCTTGCATCCTTGAAAGCAAATGTAATTAAACTTTAAAAATGATACAAGTGATTTGGGTATCGAAATTTTAAAGTTTATCTAGTATTGTTACAATTATTGAAAATTGACATTGCTGAAATGTAAAAAGGTCTGCGATGTTATTCTGAATACCTTTGCCTATCAAATTTATTCTTGCCGTTAATTTATAACTCTTTTTTAGGAGTTAATGCCTCTTTTTTAAACGGTTTTAAGCGTTTTTTGATTATTTCTTAGCATCTGAATTGCTTTTTCTCCCCTTGTTTTTCTAGTTTGTTCCTGTTTAGCTGAGCCTACCCAATCACAATATCCCTGTTTGTATGATTTGGAGAGTGTTTCAAAAAAAACATTGGCTTTTTCGTCCATATCCAACAATTGTTGGAGTTCCATAGGAACGCCTTCAATATGTTCACCTTTTTTTAGCATGTATTTTTATCATTTGATTCCCGATAAAAATACATAAATATCTTCGAGTTGCCGGTCTTTATTGCATGAATACTTTTGACTTGCCGTTAGGTAATACGATCAGGGGATTGCAATACTTTTTCTTGAAATAAGACTTACATGTTGCCGCTGTCTTTATATGTGTTGAAACATATATCGCTCTTATTTGTTCTTCTATTAGTCAACAAAAAAAATTCAATATGAAAGCAGTACGTTTTTTTGGGCATAAAGATGTCCGCGTTGTGAATGATCTTGTGAAGCCCGTTCCTAAGGGCGATGAAGTATTACTAAAAATTGGTGGTGCAGGTGTTTGTCATTCTGATCTCCACATTATAGATGAGGGGACCGTTGTAGGTACGGTATTTACCTTGGGACACGAAAATGCGGGCTGGATTGAAGAAGTTGGATCGGATGTAAAAGACTATAAAAAAGGAGACGCGGTACTGGTCTATGGCCCTTGGGGTTGTGGGCACTGTAAGCCCTGTCAGCAATCAAAGGAAAATTATTGTGATCACCAGTCTGAAATGGCCTATGGTGGTGGGCTAGGCCTTGATGGTGGGATGGCGGAATATATGCTTGTCCCTTCTTCGCGTTTACTGGTCCCAATTTATGACTTAGATCCAGTCATTGCTGCGCCATTAACGGATGCGGCACTTACTCCTTATTCGGCGATAAAACGTTCGATAGGCAAATTGACAGCGGATGAGTATGTGGTTGTGATCGGAGTTGGAGGTTTGGGCCATGTTGCCTTACAAATACTAAATGAAGTAAGCGCGAGTTCAATTATTGCCTGTGATGTCACCGAAGAAAAACTAGCCTTTGCTAGAGAACTGGGCGCAGCCTATGTGGTTAATTCGAAGGATGCAAATGCAGCCGAACAAATCAATAAGATTACGGGCATTAAAAAAGCTAAAGTAGTGATTGACTTTGTCGGCGCAACATCGACTATAGATCTAGGAACAAAGGTTGTTGGTTTGGATGGTGATCTGACAATTGTTGGATTAGGTGGGGGACACTACCAGTACAATATGTCGGGGCTTCCTTTTGGTGTGAGTATGACAAACCCATATTGGGGCTCGCGGGTTGAGCTTATGGAAGTTGTAGGTTTAGCTAGGCAAAGGAAGATTCATATTGAAATTGAGCAGTTTAAGCTTGATCAGGCTAACGAAGTTTATGATCGAATGCGCAATGGTAAGATCAAAGGAAGGGCTGTACTGATTCCTTAATAAAAAAAAGTCTATCTTTTTAGTAGTTTATTTTGGTTTTTATCTTTTTGATGTTTATCTTTGTTGTATCATAATTTAGGTTTATAATTGGTTATTTAAGGTTTTCATTCTCCCCGTTTGAAAACCTTTTTTTTAAAGTCTCTCTTTTGATTGATTATTAAAAACCTTCTGCCTTCTTTACTGTTGTAATACTAATAATCCGCGCTGATTTATCTGCAAAATATTTATGGACAAAACAATTCTCGTACTCACCGATTTTTCTGAAAACTCATGGACTGCTATTCGATATGCGGCGAATCTGGCTAAAAAATTTAATTGGACAGTAGAACTTCTGCATACTTATACCATCCCAATAAAAGACAGTGTCCATGCGAAAATGGAGAATATGTTTTTGAAGCCTCAGAAGGAAGAGGCTGAAAGCATGCTCAAGGACTGGCAGATACGTATCGACGATGAATTTCCTGATCTCCGCTGTAAAACCGTAAGTTTGGCCGGCAACTTGGAAAAAACGGTACTAAACTTACTACAAGAAAAGGAATATCATTTTATCGTCATGGGAGCTAAAGGTAAAGGTATGATACAGAAAGCTGTCTTGGGAAGCAATACCTTCGCCCTGATAAAAAAGAGTCCAATCGGTGTCTTGGCAGTACCCATCACTTTCCAAAAATTTGGGTTGCAAAATATCGCATTACTGAGCAATTTTAAAGCGTCCGAATATGATCTACTCGACAGTTTCACCTTACGTGTACCGGAGAAATTTAATCTCAGCCTGTTGCACGTAACACAAAAGTATATCTCTCCAAAACAAGAAGATATTGAAGACTGGAAACAAAAGCTATCCGCCCAATTTTCGTTTAATAAAATTGATTATGTGGAAAAAAATGCGGTCAATCGTTTAGATTACAATATGCCTATACCACGTTGTATCGACTACATGGTGGAAATCGAAGCTATTGATCTTTTACTTGTGTCGTACAGTCCTAAAAGTTTTTTCAAAAGTATATTTTCCCGAAATCTTACGAAAGCAATTTATCGCAACCTGACTGTACCTACCTTTTTTAAGCGTAATTTATATTAATTGCGGGTAATCTCCTCCTGCTTATCACTTTCCATTGGTTGATAGTACACGTTTTAGGTAAAGGGAAAATGATTAAACTAAAGTTAGTAGCCGCGATTTTATAATTACTAACGGAGCTTTAAATTGCGTCTCCGATGTGAGGTAATCTATTCATATTTTTCATTAGCTTTATCAATAATTGTATAAAATATAAACATAATGAGCCTTTGGATACTTCCTTTGATCGCAATACTTTCCGTAAGTCCCGATAGTACACATGTAGGAGAATATAAGTTTGCTGAAATGCCCAGTTGGAGTGATGAGTTCGATTATGATGGTCTTCCGGACGCAAAAAAATGGGGATATGATGTAGGCTCCTTGCATAATGGTTGGGGAAATCATGAACTTCAATACTATACAGATGCAAACAGGAAAAATGCAAGTGTTGCAAATGGTGTTTTACGTATTACTGCAATAAAAGAACAATATGAAGGGTTGAACTATACTTCTGCCAGGCTGGTGAGTAAAAACAAGGGCGATTTTCTATATGGTCGATTTGTAGTCCGAGCCAAGGTGCCGAAAGGGAAAGGTACGTGGGCAGCCGCTTGGATGTTACCGACAGATTGGGTTTACGGAGGATGGCCACATTCGGGAGAAATAGATATCATGGAGCATGTCGGTTATGACGAGAATGCAATACATATTACCGTTCATACAAAGGATTATAATCATTCTATCGGAACTCAAAAAGGAGTGATGAAACGAATTGATCAGGCAACATCGGAGTTTCATAATTATCGGATAGACTGGACCCCCGAGTATATTCGTGGTTTCGTGGATGATGTACAGATCTACAGTTTTCCAAATGAAGGAAAAGGCAATGGCGTGTGGCCATTTGATAAAAGATTTCATTTACTATTGAATCTGGCCGTTGGTGGAGATTGGGGCGGTGTGCAAGGCGTCGATAGCAGCGCATTTCCTGCAGAGATGGAGGTGGATTATGTCAGGGTATATGATTTACTGAAACCTTAAATGAATCTTGTTTTCATCTATTTTCTCTAATTTATAAAGATTAATTCAAATGTTTAGGCATCAAGGGAGAGGAAGGAATTATATTCATAATTTAAAGTTAGCCTCTATTTTATCTTGTGTGGCGGGTTTGGTCAATATTACAGGTGTTCTTGCCGTTAGCACTTTAACAACGAATGTCACAGGTCACTTCGCATTTTTTTCAGAACAGTTGATTTTAATGAATTATAAGATGGCTTTGATTTATCTGTTATACATTGCTTTTTTTTTAATGGGAGCTACCGTTTCAGGTTTTATTGTAGAATTAGCTTCAAAAAAGAAATCACATAACGCTTATATCATTCCAATTTGTATGGAGTCTATTATCTTAATTAATGTAGGACTGCTCCCAGCTTTATTTAAAGCAGGGCCAACGTTACCAACCATAATTTCATTTGCCCTGCTTTTTGCTATGGGACTTCAGAATGCCCTGGTAACGAAGGTGTCACAATCAGTTGTCAGAACGACGCATTTGACGGGATTGTTTACTGATCTTGGTATTGAAATCTCGCAGTTACTTTTTTATAGAGAAATTGCTGAAAAAGTGAAATTACACAAAAGTATTTTTCTTAAGTTGATGATTATTGGAGGCTTTTTTATTGGGGGAGTTGTAGGCGGCTTTATGTTTCAATATTTTAAACTGAAAACATTATTGTTACCGGCTAGTATGCTTTTATTTGCCTTATGGTATGACCATATTCTACTTAAGTTTTATCATTTGAAGCGAAGCTTAAGACCGGATGAATAGGTTCGATTAAATTCATATTTTAGCTTAATAACATGAACTATTCCCATATCCTGTTTGAAAAATTAGTATTATCTGCCGGTAGATTCAACATTAGTGAACCATTGTACTGCATTCTTTTATTTGAGAAAGCGACGAGTTTTTCGGTTGATTTGGTGACATACCATGCGGATCCTAAAAGTGTTTTGTTTTTGTCTCCCTATCAGTTGTTTACGATGGATGTGGTGCAGAAAAGTACCTTTAGTGTGCTAAAATTTCACGGCGATTTCTATTGTATAGAATATCATAAAGATGAAGTTGCCTGTAATGGAATTCTATTCAACAACATCTACCAGCAACCTCATGTGTTGCTCTCAACAGCTATTTATCATGAGATATCAACTATCATGGAAAAAATAGATCAGCTCAAAATGTCGTCGGAATCCTATGATCAGTCATTGAGCAGAACCTATTTACAGCTGATTTTAGCGCTGGCGAGTAGACAAAAGCTACTTTTTAACGACCTACAAAAACCGTATTGGGCTCATAGAGATATTATTGATGACTTTGAGCAGTTTTTGGAAAAGAATTATAAAGCGCATAAAGAAGTTACCTTTTATGCAGCGAACTATGGTTTAAGTCCAGCCGTTTTTACGAAAAAAATAAAATTGAAATGGGGAAAATCCCCTTCAAAGTTGATCCAGGAACGCCTCGTATTGGAAAGTAAAAGACAGCTCCATTTGACGGCCAAAAGTATTAAAGAAATAGCAGCCAATTTGCAGTACAAAGACGAGTTTTATTTCAGTAGATTTTTTAAGAAGATGGTAGGCGTATCTCCTAAGGTATTTCGGAAGCGGGTCGGTTTATCAATTGTTGCCGAAAAGTCTATGTTATAGATCTATTTGTCCATGTTGTGGATTTAAGCCATTGTTTAGTTTTGCATGGTATTAAACAAACTACGTTATGGAGAAAATAATAAAGCTATTGGCAAAGTCACAATATATCTTTACAAACTTTGCTAGAATTTCAATTTTTATTGTGATGGCATGGATTGGAGGATTAAAAGCATTTCAATATGAAGCTGATGGTATAGTTCCTTTTGTTATTAATAGTCCGGCAATGCGTTTTTTTTATCATAATACGGAAAAACGGGTGTTGGATAAAAACGGAGAGCTAATACCGGAATACCAGTTGTTTAAAAATCCGGAGGGTCGTGTCGTAAAGAAAAATATTGCATGGCACCAAGAAAATGGAACTTATATTTTTTCTTATATACTTGGCTTTGTAATTGTTTCAATTGGTCTGATGATATTTTTAGGTATCTGGTATCCTAAAATCGGAATTTTTGGGGCATTGTGTACCGTGCTTATGTCATTGGTTACACTTTCTTTCCTGATAACAACTCCAGAGGCGTTTGTGCCAAAGCTAGATGGAGATTTCCCGTCACCTAATTATGGTTTTCCTTATTTATCCGCGGCCGGTAGATTAGTCCTGAAAGATGTAATTATGCTTGCAGCAGCATTGATCATTGCAGCAGAAAGTGCCAGCCGTCTGATAAAAAAACGAATATAAAATAGAGACAGATAGTTTTTGTATGTGAATTAGCAGCAGGTTGTTTGCTGGAGGCGATCACTACTCGGGGTAAATCCACCAACTTTTGGAAGGTATCTTTCATGCCAGCTGTATTTTGGCAGCATCTTTGTGTCTCGTCGTTAAACTATATTGAGTTATACCACGAACGATATGAAAATAATACGAACGACCCTTCCATTTCTTCTGTTTAGTTTCATCCTTTTAGTTGGATGCAACAATAATCAACAGATCAGGATGATTGATAAAGATGGTAACACACATTTGTTGACAAGAGAAGGTGATCGAAAAGGAGAATTGGGACTGCAGCGTATCATCGCTCGTGGCAATGATACAGTAATAACGATTGATGGTGCAGGTCATAAAATGATATGGACAGCTTCAGATGTGACCAATATTGATACAACAAAGATTCAATATTATCTCAAAAAAAGAAATGGAAGCAGTGTTCATATTTATACACCCGTAGATGTAAATCAAAATTTTATAGATGTCGAGGATAGTCAAAATGTTTTGTCAGATCCTTATGATGGTACAGACAAGAAAAAATCCCTACTGTAGATTGCCGCATGAAAAAGCATAATTTGGGCTAAAGAGAAAATCCTAGCAAGTTTACTTGCTAGGATTTTTTTTTGGGTACTTTGGCACCTTCTTTTTTTGCTTCGGAGAGGCCGATAGCAATCGCCTGTTTTCGTGATGTTACCTTTTTCCCGCTACCAGATTTTAATTTTCCTTCTTTCATTTCGTGCATCGTCTTTTCAACTTTCTCAGATGCTTTTTCTGAATATTTTGCCATAATAGTGTTACCCGTTGATCTGTTATTAAACACTTCTGCAAAAAGAACAGCTGTTTCAGTTGAATCGTTTGAAAATTCTTTGAGAGCGAAATAGCGAACATCTGTATCCGCTAATTCAATTCATTTCCAGCTTTAATCACGGCTTGGTTGACTGCTTTTATTCTTTCAAGATCCATTTTTTGTATTTTACGGTCGTAAGTCAATAGGCCATTGACTTCATGTTCCACATCGGTAGTTTGCGTATAAATAGCAACACTCAATCCTTTGTATCGGAGCAATTGTTCGACATTATCCATTAGGAATATATAACGGTCTGTGAGTGCCTCTATAGTGGGTTCGTAGGCATAGGCATTGTTTTCGACAGGCCACATGTGACCGCGGACAAATAAGCCTACGCCACCAAACTCTCCGAGGGAAGCTGCCCTTTTCGAATCAGGTTCTGAGGCACCCTTTGGGCCAACATAGATATGGGTGTCAACAAAATCTCCATTTCCGGGGTCACCATAAGCTTTTTGGTAAGATGGATTGTTGTTAAATCCCGAATTACCGTTCACTAAACGTGAAGGGTCATATTGTTTGGTCCAGTCGGTAATATTGCGTACATCGAAAGCGCCCCAATTTTCGTTAAAAGGAACCCAGGCGATAATGGATGGCGAGTTGTAGTGGTCGTCAACGATGGCCTTGTATTCATCACGAAATGCTTTTCGATAAATCGTAGTATCTTCTTCGGGATACCAAAGGCAGGGCATATCTTGCCACACAAGCAGTCCCATTTTATCTGCCCAATAATAGAACCGTTGGGGTTCGGTTTTCATATGCTTACGAATAAGGTTATAACCAGCATTTTTGGTAAACTCGATATCATATTTGAGAGCTTCTTCCGTAGGTGCTGTTAGAATACCATCGGGCCAATACCCCTGATCCAGGAGACCGAGCTGCATCACAAATTTGTCATTCAAGAGCGGCCTTACAATTCCGTTTACCTTACCAAGTTTAATATCACGCATACCAAAATAGCTCTTAACCTCGTCAATGATTTCTCCATTCTTCCCATGTATACTTAATTTTAAATCGTATAAAAAGGGGGAGTCAGGAGACCAAAGTTTTGGATTTTCTACCGGGATATTAAATTCCATGCCCGACTGAATTACCGTTTTTGAAATTTCTTTTCCCTCTGAAGAAACGATGGCCGTAACTTTTGCCTTCGCTGTGCTAGTGACCTGTATTTTTAGTTGTTTTTCTGCTACTTGAGGCAACAATTTGATTCCCTGTATATGGTTTTTGCTTACTGGTTCCATCCACACAGTTTGCCATATGCCAGAAGAAAATGTATAGTCGCCTCGAGGTCCATTTTTGCCCGAAGGATACTTACCGTCGTTCTTGTCATGCACTGCGACGACAATGTTATTTGGACCGGCCTTTAAAAACTCAGTGATGTTGATCCAGAAGGAGTCGTAGCCACCTGAATGAGTACCAGCTTTTCTACCATTTACAAATATAGTTGCATCGTGATCCACTGCACCAAAATGGAGTATAATATCTTTCCCTTTCCAATGATTAGGTAGCTCGAAATTTTTACGATACCACAGATTAATTTCTTGTTTGCGTTGTATTCCGGATAAATAGGACTCTGGACAATAGGGGACAAGAATGCTTTCTCGGCTGTGGTCAAAGGAAATGGGGACAGCAGGATTTAGTGCGTTCGGAGCATCCTTTCCACCTATATAATCCCATTTACCGTTGAGACATAGCCATTCATTCCTTTCCATTTGGGGACGTGGATATTCGGAAAGTGGGATTTCTGTTTGCTTGGCTATTGCTGTCCATGGGGTTGAAAGCTGTGGCTGTTGTGCCAAAGCATTAAGCCAACCGAAGAACGATAGTGCCAGCACAAAAATTGAGGTTTTGGTTTTTATCATGGTATACTTCTTGGTTTTTCAGAATATGAATATAAGTATACTAAAATGATTTAGTGAATTATAAACGAAATGTTACTAGTGGGGCTTTCGATATTGGGGTTGGTTGGTTCACAAAAGAAATAGATATTGGATTAAAGAAAATTACAGGAGCTGCCTTTTTTGAGACAGCTCCTGTATAATGCTTATTACCAGATTTTAATTCTCTCTTCTGGACTTTTGTAAAGTTTGTCACCTTGTTTAACATCGAAAGCTTTATAAAAAGCGTCAACATTGATCAATGGACCAAAACTTCTGAAATATCCTGGAGAGTGTGGATCAGTTTTAACTTGGTTGACCATATATTTTTCACTGGATAGGGTTCTCCATACCGTTGCCCAGCTTAGGAAAAAACGTTGGTCTTGTGTGTATCCACTTATTTCACCTGGGTTTCCCTTATCTTTTAAATATAGTTGAAGTGCATCATAAGCAATGTTTACACCTCCTAAATCCGCGATATTTTCACCGTTTGTAAATGTTCCGTTGACGAAAGTGCCTTTTACAGGTTCATATTTATCGTATTGAGCTGCGAGTGTTTTTGTTGCTTTTTCAAAATTGGCTTTATCTTCTGGTGTCCACCAGTCGACCAAGTTTCCATCCGCATCAAATTGCGCTCCGGAATCGTCAAATCCATGGCTCATTTCGTGGCCAATTACAGCACCTATACCACCGAAATTAACCGCGGCGTCAGCTTGTGGATTGAAAAATGGAGGTTGGAGAATTGCTGCTGGAAACACGATCTCATTGTTTACAGGATTGTAATAGGCATTTACTGTTTGTGGAGTCATTCCCCATTCTGATTTGTCTACTGCTTTTCCGATTTTCGCCAAATCTCTTTCATATCGCCATGTGGTGATACTTTGCAAGTTAGCATACAGGTTTCCACCTTTGTTTTCCGATAGAATATTTAATTTAGAATAGTCCTTCCATTTGTCAGGATAGGCAACTTTTACGGTAAATTTATTTAGTTTTTCAAGCGCTTTAACTTTGGTGACAGAGGACATCCATGTTAAATCATTGATATGAAGTGCGAAACTTTTCTTTAAATAGTCAATTAATTCCACCATTTGCGCTTTGGCTTCTGCAGGAAAATATTTTTCAACATATAACTTCCCAAAAGCTTCCCCTAAAGTGGAGTTGATAAGTTCAAATCCTCTTTTGTTTAGTGCTCTTTGCTCTTGCTGGCCTCTTAAATATTTCCCATAAAAAGCAAATCGCATATCTCCCAGTTCTTCACTCAAATAAGAGGCACTTCCATTAATAAGATGAAATTTAAGGTAATCTTTAATGACAGGAAGGTTCTGGTTGCTGACCAATTTGTCAAAGTTCTTATAATAACCTAATTCTCCGATGATTACTTTTTCTGTATTGACGCCAACTTTTTTGAGGTACTCAGGTAGATTTACATTTTTGACTAGAGCAGATAGCTCAGCCATAGTCTGCGGGTTGTATTGTAATGTATTATCCCGGCTTTGTTCATTGGTCAGGTAGGTTTTTGCAATGCTTTTTTCGTAGTCAACAATCCCTTTTGCAGCGGTTTCGACATTTTTATACCCCAATTCCTTTAACATGGAAGCTACATACTTTTGGTATTCCGCAATTGCTTCGGTATTTTTTTCATTTTCTTTTTGATAATAATCTCTTCCCAAACCTAAGGACGCTTCTCCTAAATAAACCGCGTTCATTTTAGAGTCTTTTAAATCAGCACCGACCCCCCAGCCGTAGAAATTATTCTCACCTTCTTTGGTTACGGAAGTTAAATAATTCTGAAGATCTTTTAGGTTCTTTATCGCATCGATTTTGCTTAGATTTCCCTGGATGGGCTTAATCCCATCGGCATTTCTCTTCTGCAAGTTCATATAGGAGGCGTACAAGTCCTGTATTTTTTTTCCTTCGCTTCCTTCTGGAAATTTATCTTTTAGAAGAGAGTTCAGAATTTTCATCGAGTTGTTGTCCGTATCTTCTGCCAATTTGTTGAAGCTTCCCCAAGTAGGTTTATCAGAAGGTATTTTAGCGGTTTTCATCCAGGTTCCGCTCACGTAGTTGTAAAAGTCATCCTGGGGACGTACAGATTTGTCCATTAAGCTCAGATCAAGTCCTTTGTCGGACCCTGTACCTGCTGTCTGTGCTTCTGCATGCTGAGTGTAAACTCCAGCCAAGAAAATTAGGGCAAGTGTTAATTTTTTCATTCTTGTTTTAATGTTGTATGATTTTCAATAATTCAATCTGGAGTACGCACAAATTAGGAGTAAAATAGGTCATGTTATTTGCTCCGTGTAATTCGATTTGTATCAGCCATGTCAATAATTAGCGGTGATTTTTTTTAAGCTAAAAAAATCATTTACACAAATGACGGAAAATTCTAATTCAGCAACAAGTAAATCTGTGCATAATCTATAATTTTATTATACATTGACCTATGATTTTTAATGCGATCTGTTAACTGCTACCTCAATAGAATCCAAATTTCTTTCCGAATGCAAGTATCGTATGCTGGTTCGTCAGGAAATGATTGCATTTCTTTGGAGCGCGGCTGAAATATAAATCTACATAAATTGATAGATTAATTAATCACCTTAAAGCTTCCACAGTGGAATTTAGAAAAGCCGTGCGCGAATTCACTATCGAGCGCAGCAATTCTAAGACATCGTACATCGATGATGGTATTTACCTCTTATTAATTGGAATGATTTTCCAGTAGTCTTGTGAGAAGGCGCTCTATATACAGACTGTCCAGTTCTTTCCCGATAAAAACCATCGTATTCAACTTTTTATCCTCCTGTTTCCATTGGCTGCCATAACTCATTTCGATACGAGAACCTACAGCTTGAATAATGATTTTTTTGTCGCTATTTTTTTTAAATGCGATTCCTTTTACCCTGTAGATTCTGTTTGTATATTTTCCGACAAGCTTGCTCAAACCAAGGAATAAATTGACGAAATTAAACTCTTCGGCAAAGGTGTAGATTCGTGTCGAAATATCTTTGAGATGTGATTTTCCGAAACTCGATTGACCTAATATTGTCGTCTTATTGGGGGACAGGTTTTTGAGAAAAGAAAACGTTTCTATTTTCTTTGTGTACACTATATCTTCAATTATTTCAAAAGGAAATTCCATTGTTCCTTTCGAATATAAAGTTTTTGCAAGTGGATTTAGGTTCGCTAAATAATTGTACAGCGAATCTAGATAAGTTGGGTGTACATCGTTGGTTTTATTAATGATGATGGCGTCAGCCGCCATAATTTGTCTGAGTACTTCATCTCTTTCCTTGATCTGATCTTCGACAAGAGCGGCATCTACGAGACAAATAATTTTTTTTAAAGGGAAGTAGTTATGGAATATCGGGTGCGTCGTAAAGGGCTCTATAATTGCAGTCGGTATGGCTAAACCAGTACATTCGATAACCAACTCGTCAAAACTATCTTGTTTTTTATAAAGTAATTCAAGCGAACTATAGAGCTCGTCATTTAGCGTACAGCAGAGACAGCCTTCCTGAAGTGGAACAAGTTGTCCGTAATTTTCAGTCAGTAACATGCTGTCAACGTTGAGTTGGCCGATTTCATTTTCGATAATAGCAAAACGTTTGTTCGGATATGATTTCATTAGGGCGTTTAGATAAGTAGTCTTTCCTGCACCTAAAAAGCCTGTCAGTATCGTGACAGGGCGAGCATGACTTTTATTCATTTTTTATGATTAAATATGCGATCTATAATTATCAGAAGTACATGGAAAATTATTCCATATGGTATCTTATTTCAATAAATTAAAGAAGTCATTTCTTTGACTTTCCGATGCGAATATCCCACTATACTCCATGGTAGTTGTACTACTGGTCGTATCTTTAACTCCCCGTGCTGATACACAGAGATGATCTGCGTCAATGAGCACAATAATATCATCCGTTTCTAAGGTCGATTTAAGTTCATTAAAAATCTGTAACGTAAGCCGTTCCTGTACCTGTGGGCGGTGTGCGTAATAATCTACTACACGATTTATCTTTGATAATCCGATTACTTTTTTCTTTGCTATATAACCAATGTGCGCTCGTCCCACAATTGGCAGAAAATGATGCTCGCAGGCTGAATTTACACGTATATTTTTCTCAACCAATAGTTTGTTGTAACCATATCGATTTTCGAATGTGGAAAGTTGGGGCTTATTGGCTGGATTGAGGCCATAGAACAATTCATTGATATACATTTTAGCCACACGATAGGGGGTTCCACTGAGACTATCATCCTGGAGGTCAAGGCCTAGTTCATGCATGATATCCTGAAAAAGCTGCGCGATCTTTTTAATTTTCTCGCTGTCGGTTCGTGTAAATGCATCATGTCGCATAGGTGTATCAATCGAAGTCATGATATGAAGATCGCCTAGATTTTCGATAGGGGAGGAGATGTCTCTTTTTAATGATGTGTTCATAAATAATTCCTTTGTTAGTGTACGCTGATTAGATATACGAAGGCTCCTGCAATTAGGAGTTGTTAACTTATTTTTATAAATATAGTGAAAAAGTAGTAAATGCAATTTAGTTGCATGTAATGTTTTTTCACTATATTTGATTGTCACATCTTTAATAGGCTATGTTTAAGAAATTTACTCTTGTTTTTTTATTCATTTTTTTAGGTGGAGAGTGTTATTCAGTCTTGGCACAAACGGGGTTGGAATCTCAGCATTTAGCAGACCATAAGCCACTCATGAATGAAGTTTGGAAAACCTTTGATACCATGTTGTATAAAGTGAACAAGAAAAATGGGAAAACGATATACACGCCATTTTTTCCCAGTAAGCTTGCAAAAATGGATGGCATGAAGGTGGAACTTCAGGGGTATATGGTGCCGCTCAAGGCAGGTCTCCGACATAACAGGTTCCTATTGTCCGTTTTACCTGTTTTACAATGCATGTTTTGTGGGCAAAATGGAATTCCACCGATGGTAGAGATTACGTTGGCTAACAACGATAAAATTTGGTTGAAGGAGAACCCTATTACTTTAAAAGGATATGTCAAGCTTAACGAAAAAGACAGGACTCGGGTTGAAATTTTTATACAAGATGCATCTATCGTAAAGTAGTAGATTGTTAACTACGCCAAATGGTCCAAAGTATGATCCCATAAACCACAACAACCAAAGCAAGCAACAAAAACAGTTCAAAGCTTGTTTCCGGGAAACCACTTGATTGTGATAGAAAGGCGGCTATTAATAAAATACCAATCAATCCGATACCGATACTTAGTATGAGTTTTCGAGGTTTATTAAATGTATTATTGATTTGGTCAGGTTCAGCTGTATCTGAAATCTTGCTTTCCTCTTTCAGTACTGCTATATCCAGCTCAAGTTCCCTTGCTATAAGATTTAGGTTATAGGCCCTTGGAAGGACTTCAGCATTTTCAATACGCTGTACGGATCGCAGATTAAGCTTGACCAGATCAGCAAGTTGCTGTTGTGAGTAGCCTCGGTTTATACGTGCTTTTTTGATCAGAAGTGCAATTTTTTCTTTACTTGATTTATTGGTCATCTTACGGCATTTTGCGACGTATTCAAATGTCGTAAAATTAAATGATTTAAGGCTATAGCTTTGTAGAAAAAAAGTATGATTGCTATTGTTATTGAATTGTTGGTTTCTTGGTTTTTACTAAAACACTTCTGTCACCAGGACCTTAAGGTATTGGGCTTTTATGCGAAAGGCAAACCGTTATTTTTAAGTTTGGTTGTACCAATGTTTTATTTGGTTATCCTCTATTTAGGAATAGCCTATTTGGTAGAAAATCCTTATAAGTTTAACCCAGAGTATACATTTGGAGATTTTTTTCGAAGTCTTTATTATGTATCAAAAGCAGTTATATTTGAAGAATTGATCTTTAGAGGAGCTCTATTGTATATGCTAGTCAGTCGCTTTGGGAAGACAAAAGCTGCATTCATAACAGCCATAGCTTTTGGAGTTTATCACTGGTTTTCATATGGCATAATCGGACATGTGTTTGAAATGTCAAGAGTTTTTATGTCGACGGGTGTATTTGGTTATTTACTAGCACGTATATGTATAAAAACAGGTAAAATAATATTTCCAATTGCTTTGCATTTTGCTTATAATTTCACAACAATGGTCGTATTCTCAAAGGAAAAAAATATTGGATTGCAACTTTTGGTAAAAGCTCATGCCGTCGATCCGGTTAGACCTGAAGGAATATTTCCGCTGTTCATTGTCGTTATTTACTATGTAGGCTTTCCAGTATTGTGTTATATTTTCCTTAAATCGTTAAAAAACACGAATGGCTGGTCCTGATCTTTTAATTTTTCCATTACTTGCTTGTTGAGCAGATGCTATTAAAAATATATTTTCCGATGGATTGCCTACTATTGACTAATAATCGCTACACTATCTTTAGGAAAATGATTTTGCAACCATTGTTGTAATTTTTCGTGTTGCGCTAATGGAAGTGGGGTCTTGGTAGCGTATATAAATGCTACGATCCTGGCGACGCTATCGGCCTTTGCATAATGTTGTTGGACACCAATGCTATAGGAATTCAGTTCGGGGAATAATACAGCGATATCGCGATCAAGTTGCGGACTGGCCAACTGGTATTTCGCTAATTCATTGTTTAGGGCGCGTATCGTGAGATCCTTTTCACTTACAGCTGCTGTACGTCTGTCTATTTCGCTTAGAATACTCGATTTTAAATCTAAACTATCCTGATGAATGACAAGGTTAGTATTGGTAATACCAAATGATTCCATTACACGCTGTAAAGATTCTACCTCTTTGTCACTGAATTTTTTTGATAAAAAGGCAAGTTCAAGTTTCTTTGGATTACTATTCATCTCCAGCTTTTCATAGATAACGGTGTAACCTTTGTTGCTGAGTTCCTGTTGAACAAATTGGTTTACCTTGCTGGTGTATTTTTTTTCTTGCAGTAGATTGTATGCAAAATAGACACTTGGCAATACAAGAATAATCGTGATGATGGTAATACTTTGAGTAATTCTTTTTTCGCGTTTTTTATCGATATAATGAGTTTTGGGGTAACGCAAATATTTGACAATGATAAATGTAGCAATGCAGATAAAAACACAATTGATGATGTATAGAAATAAAGCACCCGCAAAATAACTGAGATTACCGATAGCTAATCCGTAGCCTGCAGTACAAAGTGGGGGCATCAAGGCTGTTGCTATGGCAACGCCAGGAATAGGATTACCTTTGTCTACCCTAGTAATAGCGATAACCCCTACTAAACCACCAAATAGTGCAATCATTACGTCATAGATATTGGGCGATGTACGCGCTAATAATTCGGATTGCGCTTCCTTGAAGGGGCTTAAAAGAAAATAAATATAAGAAACAACTAAGCTTATTAAAGTTGCTATCAATAGATTTTTTAATGATTTTTTTAAGAGGGGAAAATCAAATGTCCCCAACGCAAATCCAGCTCCAACAATCGGGCCCATTAATGGAGATATAAGCATAGCACCGATAATTACCGCTGTAGAATTTACATTTAGCCCTACAGATGCAACCACAATTGCACATGCTAGAATCCATGCATTAGCACCGCGAAAAGAGATATTGCTCACAACATTTTCTAGAACAGCCTCCTTTCGGTCTTCTCCCTGATGTAGATCGAAAAATCTCAATATTTTATTCATTAGCGTATTAATATAGCGGCTCAGCAATTATTCAGCAATTATTAAGACGCTAAAATTATGCCGATTTTAGTCCTCTGTCGTAATTCTGCTATACAAAGTCTTTACGGACAAAAACACTCGTTAATAACGTGAAATCCATTTTTCATTTGGCTGAAATCCCGGGTGACCGGCAGATATCGTTGTCTGCTTTAGGTTGCTGATACTTTATTTTACCTCATATTTATCGGGTATTTAGCACATTTAAATTTTTTAAGTTAGGTTGATCTGGTGGTCGGTAGATCGGCTTTTCAAAGGGGATTAGCATGCTATTTATGGATAATTGTGAAGAAGATTTTGTTGATTCCTTATAAAATATTATCTTTTAGTAATTTTAGAACTTAGAAACACGGAAGAGAAATGTCATTAATAGATTTATCAAAACGCGTGGCGTTGGGAATAGATATCGGTGGAACCAATACAAAATTTGGTGTGGTCAATCATCGGGGCGAAGTACTTGAAAAAGGAAGCATAAAAACAGATGCTTATCAAACGGTGGAAGAGTTTATTGATGCGTTGTACGAGAAAGCTTATCCCTTAATTGAAGCATTTGGTGGTGAACAAAGCTTTGATGGAATTGGTGTCGGCGCGCCTGATGCTAATTATTACACTGGGACAATAGACCACGCTCCCAATCTCCCTTGGAAAGGTGTGATTCGATTTAGCGATTTAATGACGGCCAAATTTAAGATTCCCTGCACCATTACCAATGATGCAAATGCCGCTGCTTATGGTGAAATGCTTTTTGGTGCGGCACGCGGCATGAAAGATTTTATTATGATTACCTTAGGCACGGGAGTAGGAAGCGGCATAGTGGCCGGAGGGAAGCTTATTTATGGACACGATGGCTTTGCTGGCGAATTGGGCCATACCATTGTCAAACCAGGAGGACGAAAACATTGGAGTACGGGTTCTGAAGGAAGTTTAGAGGCTTATGCATCTGCTACGGGAATCACCATTACAGCCAAGAAAATGCGGGCCGAATTTCCGGAATCGATGTTGAATCAATTCCCTGAGGACGCGATCAATTCGAAGACAGTTCATGAATGTGCGCTCAAAGGGGATGCGATAGCCATTGAGGTATTTAGGTATACTGGGCAGAAACTAGGTGAAGCATTAGCAAATTTTGTGATGTTTTCTTCTCCTGAAGCAATTCTACTTTTTGGAGGAGTAATTAAGGCCGGTGATTTTATCTTAAAACCCGCGAAACTCCATATGGAAAGAAACCTTTTTCCTTTGTTTAGAAACAAAGTTAAACTGGTCTTTAGTGAATTGGAAGAGGCTGACGCTGCTATTCTTGGTGCAAGCGCATTGGTCTGGGAAAAATAATATATTGGTTTGTTCTCAAGGCAGAATTACCGCTTATCGGGACTGTTGTGTTTTGAGAACAACTTGGTTAAATCGCTAAAATACAACGGCACTTTCACAGAATACATATGATCTTGTTGTCGGGGATTTATGGAGAAATAACTGACCATTTAATTTATTATAGCGACTGTTATCTTTTTTTGAGAAGCTAAAGGCATAGTCTTTGCTAATAAGTTCTTTTAAACTTAACACTATTCCAAATGAAAAAGACCATTTTTCTCCTTCTGTTGCTGTGTACAGCTTTATTCTCAAAAGCAGATCAACTTCAGGCCTTGACACAAAAGCAAGCCGAAACGGCCGTTGCATACCTTAAAAAAGAACCCATCGTTATTTTATGGTGTAGCTGTTGTGATAATCAAATACCCAAAAAGATTACTGTTCAAGAAGTATATTTCAAGGCATATCCGGATGGAAAATATTATTCTGTGGTTGTAAAAGGACGGGATGAAAGTGGGGCCGAAGTAGAGGAATATGTAGACTTGGCTTATGTGTTCGTAAAAAAAGGTAAAAAAGCGAAAAGCTTAGGAAAAGTGTTGAAATATGAGTGTGACCCTTGTACAAAACCATTTGACTGGGCGGCTTAAATTCTTGACGCGACATATTATCGCTAATCTATTCTGTTTGCTTCAAGAAATTATACCCTCAATGGTGATAACTTAGCATCAAAAAGTACTGGTCAAAAAAAAATCCCAAGCTGAAAGCTTGGGATATTGATAAGTGCGGAAGAAGGGACTCGAACCCCCACGCCTTGCGGCGCCAGATCCTAAGTCTGGTGCGGCTACCAATTACGCCACTTCCGCATTAGGATTTCTTATGATGTCGCAAATATAAAAACCAAAGTGCTATCTTGCAAATCGATAAGCGAGATTCCTCCTCCTAAATACGGATCATCCTGTTTATGAATGGAATATTTTTCAATAGGATCCTTGTTTCTTTAATCATGTGATCAGCAGACGGCTTGTTTATCCAATTTTTTGATGAAATGCTTGCTGTGCTAATCAAGTTTTGTTAAGGCCTTTGAATTTCGTAACAAAAATACATATTGAAAGAAGTCTGTTGTATGATTCGTTTCAGCAGGTATGATATTTTCGCCAAAAAGCCGTGATTTTACAGTTATTAAATCTTGAGAAGTAGCATAGGGTGAATGTGCTGCATTGAGTTTAAATAACGATATACTATTTGGTCGACTTAATTCTTTTAGATCCTGAATGCCTTTCACGAGCATAAGTGGGCCATCTGCATTTACCCAATCTACTTTTTCATCTTCAGGGGTTGGAAATTGAGGATTCTTTGGAAGATACATTTCACTAGCAATGGTATAACTAACAAAGCTAGATACTTTATAGCCGCTACTTTTCAAGCGTGTAGCAAAAGGATCATTGGTTGCATCCTTTCCTTTTTGTAAAACATGAAAAAAACCAAATAGTCCATATAGTTTTTGACCATCAATATGGTGATTTTTAATATAATTTTCCAAATTTAACAGCATAGCTGAATCCCTGGATACGTCAGATTTATCCGCTGTAAAGCTTTTGTCTATGCCAATAACAGTGATTTTTGCCGAATCGGCAAGGTGGCGGTTATAATCATAAATTTCGACCCATTTTTGATATAGCTCTAAACTAGACTGTTGCGGGATACGTTTGCGAATGGAGCGAACCACATCTTTCAGTAGGGCGTTATCTTTTAGCGGCTTGGATAAAAAGCTGTTTAGTTTGTTGGCATTTGTACTATCCATCTCAGCAATGTAATATTTAACACCGAGCTTTTTGTTCAAATAAAATAACAGCTCTTTGTCCAACTTTTGATTGTCTGCGTAGCCATGAATTTCCCCGAGTAAAAAAATATCCGAATTATAGAAACTATTGTCGAATAGAGAATCTACAATACGATCCTTAATCTCCGTTTTATGAAGCTTGAGGTACGCTATATTTTCCGCGTTGGTATTTCCTATAAATATCCGATTGGAAATGAAAAAATAGAGGAATAATAGCCCGATAATAGCCAGTATAGAAAAAAATGTAATCTTAATAAATTTAAAAAACTTTTTCATAAATGAGGTTTTGGCAAAGGTATTATTTTTCAAGGAATGAACCAATAAGTATCCATGCATATAATTAAAATATATGTATTGGTGTTTTTAAAAATTGGGTCATTCTTTAATAGAATCGGGTCATTTTTCAATGACTATTTCCATAGGACGATTGTTGGCGCATAGTGAACCGCTGCGGGCTTATTTTACAGTTTTTTGTACAATAACAGCGATTTTGTAGTTACCCCGTAGCGTTTGTGTCCCTTGTTCCTTGTTCGGGTAAGGGGCGATATCCTGTAATGAAATGGTATATCCGTTGGTGTTGGCAGTTCTTTGGTAACCTCTATCCTGTAGGTCTATTGTTGCGAGCTTTATTGTCGTGGGTTTAGTTGCTTTTTCTGCGATCTCAATTTCTGCTACTGCAACTCCAGACCAGATACAGTTGACGCCTTCAGGGCAACGGCTATCTTCTGAAATACCATTAAATTTGATCTTGATCGGATATTCTCGCAATGATTTTCTTTGCCCCTCAGCTAAGGATACACTTTCTCTCTCTGTTCTATTTCCAATATTTTCCTTTTGCGTTGCACAACCCGCTAGCGAACAGAATCCTAGTCCAATAATAAGCGTTTTATAATTCATCATCTTTACCGAAATAAAACTAGTATAAATGTTATCCAGTTATCTAGTCATTACTACCAAAATTAAGCCATATTTAAGAAAACGTGCTAATCTTTCGACTCTTAATAGCGCTAAGCTCCCACTTGAATCATTGCTGTGGCTTTTGAGCGATTATTGCTGTGATCCATTTTCATAATGATATGATTTTTCAGGTTCGTCACAGCTCGTAAAGAATAAGCTGGTCTTAGCTAGTTTTGATTTATCGAATCTTTCATCTTGCAGAAAGGACATACCTTGCCGGATGTACTTATTTAAATACCGATCGTCTTGCTCAGGATTTCCCGCAAAAAAAGCTTCATTGTCTGATGCAAACTTGCTGATATATCTTTTGGTGACAGGATCTAAAATGTACTGTTCGAGGTCAGGGTAAAATATTGTGTAATGTGCATTGCTAAATATTTCTATGGGGTCGATATAGTTTGCCTGATCATAATCTTTCTTCATGGTCAATATTTCGTTCCAATGCTCTTGATTTGAACCGTCTTGATTTTCTCTTAAAAAACCTCTTTCTCCGCCATAATTGGAGAGCCTGATGGCTAATTTATTACCTTCAGCCAAATATAGGTAAGCGCTGAAATTTTGACGTGCACGTTGGGGCTTGTTATAAGCAGCTATAAAATCATTGAATTTTCCTTCATTGCTATACTGAAAGACTTGATAAGTGCTATCATCTTCCATATACTGATTTTGTACAATAAACTTAAGCGATTGAACCGGTTTGGATTCCTGATGAACAAAAGGGGGGCTGAAACAGTTTGCCTTGTCATTGAAAACCCGATGTGTACTGTCATTATCAAATTGTACATAGGTTTTACCTTCTTCAAAACCTGCCAAATTGATACAAGTACTGTCTGTGAAATTAGGCTTGTGACGCCCATACAGTTGAAATAAAGGGGCTTCATCTGGATAGAAAAGCAGGTAGTCTTTTTCAAAAACATAGAAGCCGAAAACAGATGTAGCATAACCATATAACAGAAATCTGCCATCTTCAAAAAGACAAATCCCGCTATTACCACCATACTGTCCACTGATGGTCTTTGCCTTGTCTTTTCCGTTTGGAAAATAGTGCGTGACTTGCTGTGCTTTACTATTTGTTACCATAAGGATAAGACTAATTAAGCCTAGAATTTTTTTAATGAATGACGTGCTTTTACTTTCTTTCCGCATATCTTTTGTTGTTTATCAAATTTAAACCATTGTAACACTGGTTCAATGGTGGTATTTACAATCCGTGCAGGCATTTTACGATTCGCCGAAACCTGTAATGGGGCAAACTAACACATATTCTTTCGCTTGGTAAATTAGCGGTTTTATCCGTCGTATTTTCAACTTACATTAACATTTTTTTTCCACCTATTAGAACAAAATATACCCCACTTAGACCGCTGGTTCTAATATCTTTGATTCTCGTCTGATGAACACTTCGCCTGCTTTGAATGTTCATGGAAATTTATGATGATTTTATTATAGCCAATAAGATAAATAGATGTCAACACTAACCCGTATAAATGCATATATGCATCTCAAAAAACATATTCGAATGAATGTAATTGCAGATCTTGATATGAGTATTTTCTATTTTAAGAAAAGACCTTTCATCGTGATGGATTTGTCAAATGAAAAGATATATTTCAATGATAGTGGATTAGAATGGTTGCGTTCAGAAAAACAAATAGTGCAGCCTGTTCAATGGACTCGGAGTAAGTATCTTCCCTCCAAAAATTGGGCAGGTATAGCTGTACATAACGTAAAGAATGACTTGATTATTCAGCTAATTGACGAATTTTACTTGGCTACATGTGAAATGGTCGATAAATCCAATTTCCAAGGAAAATTCGTCCGACAAAATAAAGCTTTAGACAGATTTTAATAGATTTAAATGTGATTCGTCCTCCCAGGCGGAATCAAATCATGAAAAACTAGCATTGAAAATAGAAATACAAAAAAGAGTAAATTAGTACGATATGGTGGAAGCAAATCATGCATTGCGTATTAAAATATAAATAATAATGAGGATTAACAGAAAATAGGCTAACTTATATTAGGTATTTTAACCCGTTTTATAGGTACTTTAACTTGTTTTGTCTTTGCTGCTTTTTTTTTAAATTTTTAATTTTCATCTTTAGCGTATTATAAACGTAAAATTTGAGTCCATTACACAACCTTTCTGAAGAAACATTGATTCTTTTATTGAAAAAAAAGAATCAACAGGCTTTTAGTTATCTTTATGATCACTATGCCGATGCACTCTTTGGTGTGGTTTGTCGTATCGTGGTCTCAACGGAGCATGCGGAAGAAGTCATCCAAGATGTATTCGTCAAAATTTGGCGATATATCGATGTTTTCGATGCAGAAAAAGGCCGCCTTTATACCTGGATGATTAACATTGCCCGCAATACAGCCCTCGATCATCGAAAATCAAAAGCTATCGTAAACGAGCAGAAAAACCAACCGCTCTCAAATATCGTAAATAGGGAGGAAGAACAAGATCTAAGTCAGGGCGAACAACACACGAAAGCAGATTTTATTGGATTTAAAAATATTTTAGATAAATTGAAGCCGGAATGGCGAATCTTGATTGAGATGGCCTACTATGAAGGATATACACAACAAGAAATCGCTGAACAGCTTGATGTGCCGCTAGGAACAGTAAAAACACGTACCAGGGCAGCTTTTATACAATTACAACAATTACTAAAAGAGTACCGCTAGTTTTGGATATTAGAGCATACATATCGTCGGGGATTATTGAATCGTACGTTTTGGGACTTGCTTCTGAAGAGGAAGTGAGCATCTTGAATTGTATTCGAAAAAATAATAGCGAAGTGGAACAAGCCATCATCGAAGCAGAGATTGCACTCGAAGATTTGGCCGATAGCCAAGCGATAGAGATGCCTATGCAATTAAAACAGGATATATGGAATAAACTCATTGCAGAAAATCTAGTACCAAACGAAGATCATAAAATTGATGAAACATTAGTACCTTCTTCTACGGACCATAACGACGTAATTGTTATGGATACCGAAAAGAAAACGCTTGTTGCTCGATCATACAAGTGGACTATTGCTGCAAGCCTATTGTTAGCCGTTAGTATTGGTGCTAATATCTTCCTATATCAACGTAAACAAGATACAGCGAATAAGCTAAATCAGACGACGTCCTTACTTGATGCTGAGCAGGCAAAACTTGCTACCCTACAGGATAAATGGGCTCTCGTTCAAAATCCAGCAATAAAAACAATCCCTCTGAAGGGGGTAGAAACTAAACCCGATTACCTTGCTTTGGTATTCTGGGATCAAGTATCAAAGACGGTTTATCTGAGTATTGAGCACATGCCTGTTGCACCCAAAGGTAAGCAATATCAACTGTGGGCAATGGTCGATGGTAAACCTGTTAATGCCGGTGTTTTTCCACTTGACTTAAAAGGAGATACAGCAAGTAAGATGCTGGATATTCCAAAGGCCCAGGCTTTTGCTATTACCCTCGAAGATGAAGGCGGCAAAGATGTACCGACACTCACAGCATTATGTGTAATGGGGAGTATATAAAAAACAATGCCCTGATGGGATAAACCGATCAGGACATGCTAAAAACAGGTAAACTACGTCTTTTGTTAGGATTTTATAAAAAGACCTGCAATATTAAGTACAGCTTCTGCAGTTAGAGGTTCATCGAAAGACTGGGTTGCTGCATTGGTCGAAATTTTCCCCATGGCACCTGCCAATGTTGTAATATCCACTCCCGCTTGTGTTATATTATTTTCGCCTGCATATACCGGATCGACAACTGCGCCAATACCACTGTCATTACTTCCTGTAATCCAAGGTTTTTGATTGGCAGCTCCACCTCCGCGAGCACGACGCATTTGGCGGATATGAGAGGCATGTCGTGCCTCAACAGAATGGATCTGAAGCGCCGCAGTCAGTACAACACGATTGCCGAGTAAAATTCCCGCTTGCCCTTTATAAGCTCTTACCCCGGTGTCTTCAAATGCTTGTGCGATAGCTAAAAATGTGTCGTAGTCACTGAAAACATTGCCGAAAGTCCCCCCAGCGGTGAAATCAAAGGTTGGCTTTGAAACAGCTTTATTGCCTAATACCTGTTTAAGAAAATTCACATGTGCAATTTCATGGTCACGAATGGTGGTTATCGCACCGAGTGGTTTACCTGTGGGGATAAGACCTGCTTTGGCAACAGCCATAGTGTAGTATTCTGCTTCGAGATATTCCAAAGTCAACGCATAGTTGAGTACTCCATTGACATCTGTGGGAGCCGTAGCACCATAAGCTTTTTTAAAGAGCTCACCTATCATAAAGGGCAGGGCAGCCAAAGTTATTTTTTTGCTCATTGAAGCCAAACTTTTAATTGCTTCGCGACGAGGGCTGATGCGATCGCTGAATTCAGGATCTACAGCATTTATTTGTTCAAAAACGTTTAAGAGATTCATGATAATCAGTTTTTAGGTGAATTAATAAGTTGGTAGATCGCTCACATCAATCTTGGATTTAATAAATGGCGCTGCGGCACTAAGGACAACGCTTGGACTCTTTGCGACATCAAGACCATTTGAATCCACTACTTCCTGATTGGCAAAGCTACCATTGTCGATCATATCCCTGACCCAGGCGGCATGTCTAGCTTCAACAGACACGATCTTGCCAGCCAACAGTAAATAATTGACATCTTTTATTAACCATCCAGCACCATTGTAGGCCGAAACGCCAAGATCTTCAAATGTTTTTGCTGTTGCCAGTACCGTTTCGCGGCTGCTGAAATTGATACCGCCTAAATTAAATTCAAGACTTGAAATGGCTTTGGCCCCTAGGGCTACCTTGAAAAACTCACGATGAGCAATTTCATGATCACGGATATCCGTAAAAAAAGTTTTTTCCATGTCCGTCATGCCACTATAGGGGTTGTTGACTAGCTGGATATAAAATGCAGCTTCAAGTTGTTCAAGTGCATAGGCATAATTTAGGATGGCAATGTCGCCGCTACCAAAGTACATGCCCTTACCACCGTTATCCATGCCATCATCGTGGTCTTTTTTGCAGCTCGACATACCCAGGATGGCTAATGTAGCAGCACTGGCTCCTGCATATTTTAAAAAATCTCTTCGTCTGAGATCTCTTTTGTCCATGTCACTATTGGAGTTCAATAGTGTTTCGTTGTGGGAGGTTATCTTTTCCATAACAAAAGTCTTTTAGTTTATAATTTTTTTCTGTACTTATACCCATTTACGACTTTTTGGAAAGCTTGGATTTCATAAATTCTTTTTTTTTAAAATATATTTTTGGCATTGAAAAACCGATATAATCTTCTCCCTTTTGGGAACCGAAGGCAGAACGGCGCTTATTATCGGTGATCTTTTAATCTAATAGTTTGTTTTTTATTTAAAACTATTTTAACACAGCGGTGTTCATGATTATATTTTATCATGCTATTACCGCTGGTTTTCTACTTTTTACGATAGACTAAGAAAAGTTAAAACCAAATCGATATTAATTGGGCATTGGAATGATTCAAATCAATCGTTAAAGATTAGTGAAATATTATTTGTACGTTAGCGCATGCTATACATTTGGACCTATAAAGACTTCGAAGATAAAATTATTAACAATACAGGCTTTTGAATGAACGCTAAATTATCGCCAAAGAATGAATCAGATCGGATACGCGTGTTGCATGAATACGAAATTTTAAACACAGCAGCCGAGGAAGAGTTTGACCGCATTACGAAAATTGCATCACTAGTGTGCGGTACACCCATCTCATTGATTTCACTAGTGGATAAGGATATGCAGTGGTTTAAATCGCGGGTTGGCTTGGAGATAGACGAAACAACGCGCGATGTTTCTTTTTGCCAATATACGCTGGAAGAAGATCAGCTGATGGAAGTTGAGGACGCCAAAAAAGACGATCGCTTCAAATCGAATGAACTCGTTACCTTAGAACCAAACATTCGTTATTATGCTGGATTACCATTAATCGATCCCAACGGATATGCCTTAGGGGCCTTATGTGTTATTGATCGTGTTCCAAGGCAGCTCGATCAGCATCAAAAAGAGATCCTAACCCTTCTTCGGGATGAGGTTGTCGCGCTTATTGTCAACAGAAAAGAAAAAGAAAAGTATAAAGAAAGTGAACAAAAACTGAAAGCATTTTTCGATAACTCTCAGGGACTTATGTGTACGCATGATCTGAAGGGCAATTTTATAGCCGTCAATGAAGCTGGAGCCAAGACTTTGGGCTATACACGGGAGGAGATTCAGTTACGATCACTTTTTGATATTGTCCCATCGGAGGGGCACAAGAATTTACAGGACTATCTGGGCGCAATTGTTCAACGCGGAACAATCAAAGGAGAAATGCGAACCTTGACACGCTCGGGTGAGACGCGTATCTGGATGTTTAATAACATTTTGCAGACCAATGGGAACAAAATACCCTATGTGATTGGCAATGCCGTGGATATTACGGAACAGCATTTTCTAGAAAAGGAACTGAAGCATGCCCAAGCAACATTGATGCGGACTGGAAGGGTAGCTAGAATTGGAGGCTGGGAATATACGCCTGCTGATGGGAAGATTGTTTGGTCCGAAATTACGCGAGAAATTCATGAAGTACCCGAAGACTATGAACCAGAGCTAACAACTGCGTTACAGTTCTATAAAGCGGGATCAAGTAGGAATAAAATACGGACTGCCATTGAACATGCACTCGCTACGGGAGAAGCTTGGGATTTGGAGCTTGAGATTGTCACCTTCGCTGGTCATGAACTGTGGATACGTGCATTGGGAAATGCTGATTTTGAAAATGGCCATTGCGTTCGTTTATACGGTACCTTTCAGGATATTGATAAGCGTAAACGCATCGAAGCAGAGTCTTCGAATTCAAAAAAACTGCTTTCAGAAGTATTGGATGCAACCTCCGCTGTAGCTATTATCGCGACCGATACGACTGGTGTAGTCACATTGTTTAATACAGGAGCGGAAAACCTTTTGGGATACCGCAGTGAAGAGGTCATTGGGAAATTGGGGCTTGAACATTTTCATTTGAAAGAGGAGCTCGTGTTGAGAGCTAAGGAACTGGAAGTTGAATTAGGACGTTCGGTAGATAAACTTCGTTTCTTTGTAGATATGGCAGAGCTGCATGGTGCTGAACAGCGAGAGTGGACCTATTGTCGAAAAGATGGATCTAGATTGTATGTTTCCTTAGCCGTTACATTTATTCGGGATATTAACGAAAATGTTATCGGTTATCTTGCGATTGCAACTGATATTAGCAGGATTATTCATCAACGGGAAGAGCTAGAAAAGGCGAAATTAGTAGCTGAACAGGCAAGTGCAGCAAAATCACAATTTTTGGCAAATATGAGCCATGAGCTTCGTACACCTTTGAATGGGATTGTTGGCTTTACCGATTTGTTGCTTGGGACAGCACTTGAAGATACTCAACGGGAATATCTGAGTATCGTTGATCAATCAGCCAATTTATTGCTTGGAATTGTAAACGACATTCTAGATTTCTCTAAAATTGAGGCTGGCAAACTAGAACTGGATGTTGAACAGACGGATCTTCAGGACTTGGTTATTCAACTGACAAACTTTCTCAATATGCAGATCAAAGCCAAAAATTTAGAGTTTTATCTGAATATCGCGGCCGATGTGCCACATTATATTTGGGTTGATGCCCTCCGTATCAAGCAAGTATTGATGAATTTATTGAGCAACGCCACAAAATTTACCGAGAAGGGAACCATTGAACTCAGCATTACATTAGAATCACATGATGCCACCCAGGCTGTTCTGTGCTTTAGCGTCAAAGATACAGGCATAGGTATCAAAGAGGACAATGTGGAACGGATATTTGATGCATTCACACAGGAAGATAACTCGATGACTAAACGTTATGGGGGAACTGGCCTTGGACTAACAATATCGAATAAACTGCTTAAAATGATGGGCAGTGAATTGAAATTGGAGAGTACCTTTGGTGCCGGTAGTCGTTTCTTTTTCACTATTAATGTTCCCGCCGTTTGGGAAATTAATGCGTGGGATGGATTAAAAAAAATAAAGGATGTACTAATTGTTGCAGAGGAAGAGTCGGAGCGAAATGATTTGGATCGGATGTTATCGTTAAAGAAGATTAATACCGTGCATGCAAAAACTGGATTTGAGGTATTACAGATATTAAAAAAGGGACATCATTTTGATGCAATTTTGATCGATCATCAATTGCCTATCATCAGCGGTATTGAAACGATACAGAATATTCGTGAAAAAAATTTCGATAACAATACTGAGCCGACCATTATTCCTATTTTTAGTTCGAATCAGCAGGATATAGAACAGCTATGTCATTCCGTGGCCATAAGTAGATGGTTAGTCAAACCCTTTACGCCGGAGGAGCTGTATACAGCTTTAGTAAAGGTGAACGTTTCTTAGTTTGAAGTAAGCTCTCAAAGTTGCATGAGCCGTATTTACGACCTAAGTTATCCATTTATGCACAGTTAATAGGTTCTCTTGATAGGGCGATGATGAAGTGTCTGATTTCCTTTGAATATGATTTTTGATTTCTAGCGTATCAAGAGCATGTTTATTATCGCAAGTTTCGGATTTTACAGCATTATCTTTCTGGATAGCTTTGTGTTGGATAATAAATAAAACACCATGCAAATTTTTAAAGATAAAGTCATCCTGATTACAGGGGCTAATAGAGGGATAGGAAAGTCACTGGTAAGTGCATTGCTCAATAACGGTGCAGGGAAGATATATGCAACCTGCCGGGATTTAAAAAATATGCCAGCATTCAACGATCATCGAATCGTACCGCTGCAACTAGATATTACCGATGTTAAACAAGTAGAAATGAGTGCGCTAGCAGCCCCAGATACTGAGATTCTGATTAACAATGCAGGAACCTTAAATCCAGGGAATATGCTACAAGGAGAAGTATTGGCGATGGAAAATGATCTGAAGGTAAATTATTTTGGAACAATAAACATGATGCGTGCATTTGCTCCAATTCTGATAAAGAATAGGCCATCTATCATGATCAACATTGTTTCGATTGCCGCCTATTCGCCTTTACCTTCTATTGCTGGGTACGCTGCTTCCAAAGCAGCACTTTATTCTGCTACACAATCTGTTCGAATTGAACTGGCTAAAAAGGATGTGACAGTATATGCTGTTAATCCGGGAGCAATTGATACCGATATGAACAAGGGAAGTGATTGGGATATGCCAGATCCAGATCGTATCGCAATAAAGATAGTAGAAAGTGTCGCAGCCGGAAACCTCGATATAGTCCCGGATGAAATGGGACAAGGTATGTATGCCGCATGGCGAGAAGAGCCTGCGAAATTATCAAAAATATTTTCTGATCTCTATCATCAAGAAAATTAGATGTTCACTATTGTTCGGCGCTATCGATGTTTATGAGTAGCGCCGAACAGTATGCTGACGATAAAAGAAGACGCTGTCTCCAAAGTCGATTTTACAATTCGGATTCAAATAAAATTTGAAACTTTATTACATTAAATGGAAAAGGACCAAGATCGCTTCGAAATGCAACGATTGACTATTCTTTTGATTTTAGGTATGGGATACGATATTGTTCATCAAATCTTTTCTTGTCATCGCGATAACTACTGACTGCGCCGAGTTTATGCATCATTTTGATATAACACCAAGCGAGGTCAATCTGATAAGGCTTAAAACCACTCCGTGCACTCTTAGGATATAAATGATGGTTGTTGTGCCATTCACCCGCTACAATGCCGGGCCATAACTGATTTATCGATTTGTCTTTCTCATTGAAATCGATACCTTCACGTTGTTTGTCCTCACCTTTTGCATGCCCTTCATAGTTGAATGTGCGCACACCGACTGCCCAAAAGCCGGCGGCTCCAAAGAGTGTACAGGCAAGTGCGTGACCACCGATTAAATAAAAGGCGGCATACCAAAAAGCCCAGTTTAATATCCAGGATCCTATTGCATGTGAAGGATTGACGTACGACCCCCACTTTTGATATTGCGCATAACTATTAGCTGTTACACCCGTGTGTCGCATAAGCAATTTGACGCGGTTATAGGAATTTTCCGTAAGGTTCTTAGCAATAGGCTGGTGATTTACATCGGCTAAAAAACAGTATAGAAAGCCAGCTTGGGCATTATAGGGATCACCCGGTTTATCGGATTTTGCGTGGTGAACATGATGTGAAATAACATATATTTCTTCGGGAATTACATTGATGGTCAAATTCTGCGTGAAAAAACGCCAGAAACCGTTGCGGAATTTAAATGCGCCGTGTGTCGCAAATCGATGATGCCATATCGTTCCATGGGTCCCCATAACGATCATACTGTACAGGAACGCGGCTAACACAGTCCACCAACTGAAATGGTAAACCAAAAAGATGATAAAAAAGGGGATGAGGCAAGCTACTTTTAGCCAGCTAAAAAAGGGTAACCAATTTCTTTTATCTTTAAAAATATTGAGGCGTTTGAAGAATTCGCTGAAAATTTCTTTTTTGCTTGGCTTTACGAGGTTTCCATCGTTGTCTTTCCATCCGTAGGTAGGAACTTGCAGAACATGGTCTAAAAAGGGCATTTGTGGTTGATGTAAATTATAATATTTGCTAAAGCTACCATTTAACATCGTTAAAAAGTGTTAATACGAAAAGTTTAACATATCCTTAAGATGTATCAAGCTATTCGAGAAGGACGAAATAGCTTGCTGGAAGCTATAATATAAATAAGCAAAGGCATCACGATTAATGCTTATTTTACCATAAAGTGATACGGAATTTAAAGGGAGTTTATAGCTATTCATCCGAATGAGGTCCCTATAAGGTCCGTATGAAGTCCCTATAAGGTCCGTATGAAGTCCCTATAAGGTCCCTGTTATTTTTAAAGTTTTAAGGGCCATATTCTAACACTTTTTATACTATTGTTCTTTAATGAATTTCATCTCAAACCCATTCTCTTTTCTTACGACTTGTTTCAGGTCAGGCGTAAATTGAAGTTCTATTCCAAGCCCCATTTTGAAGAGATCATTTCCAAGATAATCGAGCGCTACATTTTCTTGACTGGGGGCCTCTAAAATAAGCATACTGTCTTTCTGTACAAAGGTGAGCTTAAATGCGGGCGATATCTCGGCAGCATAGGTGCCCAAATAGCGCTCGATATGTTCGATAGCCCGTTTTTTTACCTCATAAGGTTCTATGGCGGTAATATTTTCCATATTTTCTAAACGTGCCATCAATCCCCATCCATAAAAATCATTGGATATTCCAATGAGCAATTGGTTTTCACCTTTTTTAAGTTTTAAGCGGGTATTCCCGTTCTGTACAGATATCCTTCCGTCGGGATACCTTTTCATATTCTGCCTAAAGATATTTTTGTCTGTGTAGGTAATCTGATCATTTAGGTAAAGCCATATTTCATCTGAGAATCCGAGCTGGAGATTAGCTAATGTAGGTTCTTGTGCTGTAATAATAGTTTTTAGCCATATTATCCGACGCTTTTCGGCACTACCGAAGCGTCTTGTAAGGTTTACCAATCCATACCGCTCGGTTGCTATTTTTTCCGTGAAGGCTTCGTCTTTCGGCAGGTCACGAAAAGTAGTTGGTTCTCGCCCTTCTTCCAAAGTCGTGGGTTGGGTTATCGACCAACTTCGGATATAATTGGCCTCATGTCGGGTCAGGTCCACACCTTCGGCTTGCGGTAGGTTCTCAATTTCATTAGGTTTAATCTCGATATTACTGATGTATGCATCGCCGTCGAAGGCAATGCTTCCAGTATTTTCTCGTCCCTCGAGTTTTGGTACGGTCAATCTCAAGCTGTTATTGACAAAAACCTGCATTTGCACACCTGATATGACGAGTTTAATATGATTCCATTCTTCTGTTTTAGCAGCCGCAGGTGCCTGATATTGGGGATAGATGTCCCACATGTTGACACCGTCTAAGATGGGACAGTACTGAATGCCTTCATTAGCGAATGGATGAGCCATTTTAGGAACTCGGAGATAGACAATCTCCTGTTCTTTTTCATTTTTTCGATGAAAATAAATGGCGCTGGCGAACTCTGTTTTTGAAGGTATCACATCATACTCGATGGTTCCGTCTTTAAAAATTAAGTCTTTAATCACGACCGGACCAGATGCTGGAGCGATTTTCATTGCTTTACGACCTTTAAAGTTTAGAAAATCAACTTTTCCGTGCTGGAAGGACCATTGTTCTGCGTTTAATGGAATGCTCTTGCTTATTGATGCTTTGCTATTTTTTTCTTGAGTATAACTTTGTAATAGAATGACCCATATGAAGGCTAGTGTCAAAAATATCTTTTTCATGTTAATTAAATTTTTGATAAATTTAACGGATAGACCTTATTTCAACTCGCTCAACCTTGCGGCAAGTTTATTCAAGTTTGTTCAAGCAGATTGTTTGTTTTTAAAATGTTGATATATAATAAATTATGGTTAAGTTGAGTGATCCCGAATTGTTTCTGCATCTTAAGAATTCCATTGAAAATCAACTTGAATGGGGGGAAACAGCTCATTGGAGTACAGCTGATTTTGAAAAACTTTCGGACAAGATACAGGAGAAAACGGGAGTAATACTTAGTGTTTCTACGTTGAAGCGGATTTTTGGTAGGATTGATTACCAGAGCAAACCAGCCCTCACGACATTAAATACATTGGCGCGCTACGTTGATCATGAGGACTGGCGGGCTTTTCGGAATGCTTATGCACAGAAATATATACCGCAGGAGCAGGCATTGCATAAATCCGCTTTTGAACCAAAGGTGAAGAAGAGAAAACAGCACGGTCCTATATTTATTATCGCTATTTCATCTGTTTTCGTCCTTGTCTTGGTCGGACTTTTCGGTAATAGGTTTATTCCAAATAAGAAGCCTATTAATAATAGTGCCTTCCACTTCTCGTCGAAGACAATGCTGACAGAAGGCTTGCCAAATTCGGTCGTTTTTAATTACGATGCTTCTGCTGCAAATGAAAACGATTCGGTATTTATTGCACAAAGTTGGGACACCAGCCGTAAGATACAGGTGGATAGAAAGGGCAAACACCATTCTGCGATTTATTATTATCCAGGTTACTTTAGAGCTAAACTGATTATTGGGAATAAAATTGTTCGAGAACATGATATACAGATTAAAACCAATGGCTGGCTAGGATTAGTAGAAGCAGCCTCGGGAAAGGAGCCTTTGTATTTCAAAAAAACTGAAATCGTGTTACCCCATGAAACTGCCATTACTCAGGAATTGTTGAATAGCTATAACGTCGACCTCCTCCCTGATGCTCCACTGGTAAGACTTTACAATCAAAAGGATATGACAGGAGTTATGACCGACAACTTTAGTTTTGAAACAGACATCAAAACAGGAGCGAGCAATAATGGTAATAATTGCCAGCGTGTGGAAGTACTCTTACAGGCTAAAAACGATATCATCATTGTACCTTTAGTAAATACAGCCTGTATCGGTGACATAGCTCTTACAGCTGGTGGCTTTTATACGGATAGCAAACAAGATGACCTCAGTGGATTTGGCTGCGATCTTTCCAAGTGGACCAAGCTTAAAATAGTTTGTAAAAATCAGCAGGTTAAATTTTGGATCAATGATAAACCTACATACACTACGATGATTAAAAATGCACCAACTGAAATAGTTGGTCTGCAATATCGTTTTAAAGGGGCAGGTTTTGTTAGAAATACCCGTTTAAGTGGGTCGGAGAGGAAGGATATTAGTTTTTGATAGGTAAACCAATTATGCATATGATGATACTAAAAAAGATATTTCCTTTTTTATTTTTCTTACCGCTAGCTTGCTTGGCTCAGCAAGAAAAAGGAAAGCCTTTCGAAATACAATTTGATATCTCGGGACTTTCCAATGGCGCAAAGCTTCAATTGAATAGCTTCCAGGAAGGTGGTCGGTCCTATGACGTCATACTTAAGGATGGAAAATGTGCCATAAAAGGAACTCTAGAGGAGCCTTCTTTATATGTACTAACGGCAAAGCCCAATTTGAGGGCAGTCATCTGGATTGAACCGGCTCGCATGAAGATATTAGGCGATAGTTTACATTTTTCGGATATAGCGGTGCTGAATTCCAGATCACAGGCTGATGCCATCCCAATCAATAGGCAACTGGATCCCATGTGGAAAGGAGCAGCTGAGCTTGACCGAAAAATTGAAATTGAAACCGATTCGGTCCAACTGGTGGAGTTGAAAATAGCATCGGACCATTATTATCGGTCCATCAGACAGTTGAGAGTCCACAATATTTTTGATAAAACACCGTCTTATCCACTTATGCAGGAACTCTATTTCTTAAGGACATCATTGACAAGAGATTCCTTGCAGTTGGCTTTTGATAGGTTTCCTCAGAATATGAAAAAAAGTAGAACAGGACGGTTCTTAAAGGAATTTCTCCAAGCAAAGGAACTTAGAAGAGGGGATCTGGCTCCAGCTTTTATTGTCAAAGACCTTAATAATAATGATGTGAATTTGACTGATTTTCGGGGAAAGATTGTTGTTCTCGATTTTTGGGCTGCTTGGTGTGTGCCTTGTAGAAAAAGTAATAAGAAGCTACCGATGTTGTATGCTAAATATAAAAAACGAGGTCTAGAGATCCTATCTTTTAACCTAGACACAAATAGGGAGATTTGGAAGAAAGCAGCGGTCGAAGACGGCATATCCTGGACCAATGTGGGCGATCAGCAAGCGCTGAATAGCAAAACAGCAATTAACTATCGGGTGCAGGGATTACCAAAGGTTTATATCATTGATCGAAATGGTTTTATCATAGATACCGGAGGATCTGGGGTGGACCTAGAACGGACTATAGAAGAATCTCTCGATCCTTTGCTTTAAGATCCAGTATAAAAAATAGAGTAGGAGCAGAGGGGGAGGTTATGACCTTTCCTAAATGCAGGAAAGGTCTTTCTCCAATGACGTATGTTTTATTCTTCTGATGTGTTCTTTAGTTGCATTAAGAGCGTGTAGGCATTTTTGCTAACGATTTTCTTCCCTTCAAAATCGCGGTAATTCAATACCTTCACTAGTCCTTTTTGAGGCTCCTCAACTGCTATTTCCGCCAGGCGATAATTGCTGTTTCCTTCCGATATGAATACATAATTTTTTCCTTCAAAGTCTACGATACTTTCTTCAGGCAGAGCGTGCCCCAACGTAGCCGTTGTTTGTATTTCAGCATTCATGTATACACCAGGTATCATATTCTGATCATATTTGTCCAAATGACAATGCACATCTGTCATGCCGGAGGGATCGACATCTTTGCCGATCAAATGGATTTTTCCATTGTACTTTTTACTTGGGTTAGCATTGGAGTACGCCAATAGAAGCTGTCCAGGGTGAAGCTGTTCAAGATCCTTTTCATAGACTTTGAGGTTCAGATGGATATCCGTTGGATTGATCAATTCGAAGAGGATATCCGAAGGATTCACATATTTCCCGATGTTGACATTAACCTTGCTCACATACCCATCTATAGTGCTGTATACGGGAGCACTTTTTCGAATATTTCCAGCAGAAACTGTACTGGGCTGAATATGTATGAGCTCTAGCTGTTTTGCAATGGCATTCATTATAATCTGTTGACTGTTCATTTCGGCCTGAGCTTGCTGCATTACTTTATCGCTACTCGCCTGATTCTGGTTGAGTTCCTTTTGACGTCTGAAGTCAAGCTGGGCAAAATGTAACTTTGATTGGGCCGAGAGATAATCTTGCTGAAGCTGCACAAACTGTGGATTTTCCACAACTGCTATAACATCTCCTTTTGAAACCTTCATACCAGGAAGCAGCTTGGTACTTTTTAAGTATCCTCCTAAAGGAATACTTACCGACACGAAGTTTTGAGGCGGAACATCTATTTTTCCATTGACTTTTATGATGTTGGTTATCGGTTCGTCCGCAAGCGTTACTATTTCTAAATGCACATTTCGCAACTGGGCATCTGTTAGCGAAACCAGGTTTTCGTCTTTAGGGCCTGGTGGCGTGGAGGCTGCACTTTCCGTATTTCGATGGCAGGAAATACAGAGTACAGCCAACACATAAACCATATAGTGGGATAAAAGATTTTTCGTTTTCATTTTTATCGATTTATCATAATGTAATGAAGCAGAATGGCATTTTCATTGAGCTGCCACAACGCATCCGTATAATTACTTTTCAGTAGGATTGCTTGGTTGACCAAAGTGACAAATTCGAGATAATCTATGGCGCCGTTTGAGAATTTTTTCTGTACGGTTTCAAAGACGATTTCAGCATTCTTGAGTCCTTCGGTTTCATATTGATCGACAATATCGAGACTGGTCTGATAGCGTTGAGAAAGCTCTTGTACTCTTTTTTTAAGCTCAAATTGTGCATTTTGCAATTCGTCGCTCGCGATGGTTTCCGCTAGACGTGCAGTCTCGATCCGAGCTCTCTGTCCTTTGGAAAATACCGGTACGGCAACACCTAACTGTACAGAATGGAATCGCGGACTTGCGTCGTAGGTCCTGTTATCTGGACCGGTACCTTTAAAACTATTTAGATTATAGCCTAATAGCAACTCGGGGAGCAATTTAGATTTTTCAACCCTTGTTGCTTGTTCCGAGACTATTTTTTCTTGTTCCAATACCTTGAGCAAAGGATGATCGGCTATTGATAACTGACGAAATTCGATCTTTTCCATAGAACTTAGGGTGTAGGTCTCTTCCGTATTTAGCAGCCACTGGAATTGCAATTGAAGTCCCTTTATCTCATCACGTACCTGTCTCAATTGGATCGTGATAGCTGCTTTTTGATTCTTCGCGGTTACACTTTCAAGGGCATCACTTTCACCTGCTTTTTGACGTAGAATGGTTTTGTCGAGAAAGCTGCTATACAATGACAGTGCTTTAGTCAAAAGCTGTTCCTTTTGTTGCCAATACAGTATGTTGTAATAGGTAAGACTGACAGCCTTTTTAAGCTCAAACTCTTTGAGAGAGACTTGTAGTTGACTTCTTTTCCATTCTTCGGTATAGCGGGCCCGTTGCCTTTTGTAGACCGCAGGAAAACCAAAACGTTGACTGATACTGACCTTTGTATCCTGATAGGCGCTATTGATCTGGCCATAATCCAAACTGATATCCATCTGCGGAATATCGGCAGTGGATGACCCTATTAGCGCTTTGGCATAGGCAGCTCTTAGTTTTTCAATTTTTATGTTACGGTTGTTTTGGAGAGCGAGTTCAATAGATTGATCCAAAGTAACCACAGTCTGTGCTGTTGAATTGTTTGTTGTTAAAAAAATAAATGCAATCAAAAGAGGTGCAACATGTCGTCCTTTTAATTTATTGAGTTTAAATCCCCGTTCTATAGTTACATAAAGCAAAGGGAGAACGAATAATGTTAATAACGTTGCTATAAGCAGGCCACCAATGACAACAGTTGCCAATGGGCGTTGTACCTCAGCTCCAGCGCCATTGCTCAGTGCCATGGGGATAAACCCCAGTGAGGCAACCGATGCGGTCATCAAAACGGGGCGCAAACGATTTTCTCCGCCATCGACAACAATGCGTACAATATTGCGGATGCCACTTTTTTGAAGCCTGTTAAATTCGGAGATCAATACGATACCATTGAGGACAGCCACGCCAAATAAGGCTATAAATCCAACCCCGGCACTGATACTAAAAGGCATTCCCCTTAGTGCCAACAGGAAAACCCCACCTATAATCGATAATGGGATAGCACTATAGATCAATAAACTTTCTTTAACAGATTTAAACGCAAGGAATAGAAGTATAAAGATTAAGGCTAAAGCAATAGGGACAGCAATCAGGAGGCGTTGTTTGGCATTATTGAGATTTTCAAAAGAACCGCCATATTTGATGGAGTATCCTGTTGGAAGTTTGATTTCCTTATCAATTTTAGCTTGTAGTTCATGGACGATACTTTGTACGTCGCGGTCTTTGATATTAAATCCGACGACAATCCGGCGTTGTGCGTTTTCACGTTGGATCTGATTTGGCCCTTGCTCAATGGCCACACGTGCCAATTGGGAAAGTGGAATTTGGTTGCCCGTAGGCGTGGGGATTAAGAGGTTACGGATATCGGTAATATTCTTTCGGTCCTTGGCGGCTAGGCGGACGACCATGTCAAAGCGTTTCTCTCCTTCGAATACCAGACCTGTACTCTGTCCAGCAAAAGCAGCATTTATGGTTCTATTTACGTCAGCAATGGAGAGTCGATGCTGGGCGATCATTGGACGGTTATAGGTTATGACGACTTGTGGAAGTCCGCCAATAGGTTCGACGTAAAGATTTTGGGCTCCTTGGACCGTTTCAATGATTTTACCTATTTGCTGAGCATGTAAGGCCAGAGAATCGAGGTTGTCTCCAAATATTTTGAGGACAACATCTTGCCGCGCCCCCGTCATCAGTTCGTTGAACCGCATTTGGACGGGGTACTGAAAGCCGGCCGTAATACCGGGTACATCCGTCAAGGCCATACTCATTTTTGAAGCAAGTTCTGGAAATGTATGGGCCGAAGTCCATTCTTTTTTGTCTTTTAGGATAACCATCATGTCTGATGCTTCCATTGGCATAGGATCGGTTGGCACCTCGCCGCTGCCAATTTTGGTGACTACTTTTTCGACCTCAGGAAATCTGCTTTTCAGAATATGGGCAGCCTTTTGAGTGCTTTCAATGGTCGTCGTCAGGTTACTGCCCGGAAGAACCCGCGTGTCGACTGCAAAATCTCCTTCCTCTAGTGAAGGAATAAATTCCCCGCCGAGGTGACTTAGTGTAACTACGGCAAGTATAAAAAGCGAGATAACCAATGCAAGAATAGTCTTTGGAAGTCGGAGTACTTTGAGTAATACATGGACATAAAATTTTTCAAGTCTTTTCATCAGCCGATCCGAAAGCGAAGGTTTGCTATTTCTCGCACGAAGTAATATTGAACTCATCATCGGTATATAGGTGAGCGATAAAAGGAACGCGCCTAATAAAGCAAATGCGACTGTTTCGGCCATGGGTTTGAACATTTTACCTTCGATTCCTTCCAATGTTAAGATGGGGAGGTAAACGATCAGGATAATGATCTGTCCAAAAACAGCACTGTTCATCATACGACCGGCTGATGCTGTCACCATATCATCCATTTCAGAAGCGGGCACCTTGAGCAATTCTTTGAATCGTTGCTGCTGCATAAGCTGATGCATCACAGACTCGACAATAATGACAGCCCCATCAATGATTAATCCGAAATCGAGTGCACCGAGACTCATCAGGTTACCACTCACTCCAAAGAGGTTCATCATGCAGATTGCAAATAGCATGGCTAAGGGAATGACGGAGGCCACGAGCAATCCAGCCCGTATATTGCCTAGGAAGAGTACTAGTACAAAGACGACAATTAATGCTCCTTCCAAGAGATTTGTCTGCACCGTACTGATGGCATTATTGACCATTTTGGTACGATCAAGAAAAGGTTCAATAAGGACACCTTTAGGCAATGTTTTTCGGATTTCCTCTACTTTGGCCTTTACATCTGCAATGACTTGGCTGCTATTGGCGCCTTTTAGCATCATCACGACGGCTCCAGCAACTTCACCATTGTCGTTGTAGGTCATCGCGCCATAGCGGGTTGCATAGCCAGGTTGTACTTGAGCAATGTCCCGAATGAAAATCGGTAGGTCGTTTTGCTTACCCGCAATCGCAATATTTTGGATGTCGTCAATGTTGCCGACCAGTCCTTCGCTTCGGATATAAAGGACTGTTGGTCCTTTCTCAATGTATGCGCCGCCGGTGTTTTGGTTATTGGCATTTAGTGCGTCAAAGACATCGTTGATTGTAATCCCATAGGCATTGAGTCTGTCAGGGTTGACAGCGATCTCATATTGTTTCAGCTTTCCCCCGAAACTACTGACTTCAGCTACGCCTTTGACGCCTAGCAGCTGCCTTCTGACAATCCAATCTTGGATAGTACGCAGTTCGGTTACATTATACTTGTGCTCGTATCCCGACTGGGGTCGAACGACATATTGATAAATTTCTCCAAGACCTGTAGAAATAGGGCCCAGCTGGGGAGAACCTATGCCTGGAGGAATTTCTTGCTGTACCTGTTGCAGACGTTCAGCGACTTGTTGCCGGGCCCAATAGACATCAATGTTGTCATCGAAGACAATGGTTACAAGGGATAGCCCAAATCGCGAAAAACTCCGGATTTCCTGTAATCCAGAAATATTACTGTTGACCTGTTCGATTGGAAAGGTGATTAATCGTTCAATATCCGTTGCACCAAAAGAAGGGGCAATAGTGATGACCTGCACCTGATTGTTGGTAATATCAGGTACAGCATCAATAGGAAGTTTGGTCACCTGATATGTGCCTATCCCGATTAATGCCAACATCAGTAGTGCTACAATGAGTTTGTTCTTTACAGAGAACTCAATGATTTTCGTAAGCATAATAAATAGATTCTGTTAAATCGTAAAATAATAGCGGAAGACTTCAGCCAAGCGTAGAATCGCAGCGATAAAAAAGGATGCAATTGTGACATGACAAAACTTAAACTTTTACTGACGTGAAAGTTATGGTCGGGTGGAAGTCTTCAACCGAAATAATAAGAAGTATGATGTATTAACAGAATTTGGGCGGCTGCCAAATGGAAGTTATGAATGTATCCTCTATAAACTGATCATTCCAAACAGCGGTATTGTTATTTTTTTCGGGTAAGGATCTATTTTTAATTTTGATAGCAGCAATTTGGGGGCACACAAAAACAGCGTTGTATGAGGTTGTATGCATCATAAAAGGAAGTTTTTGATCTTTCTCATAGTCATCGTCATGTGGGTGATTCTCTAGGTGGTACCCACTGTAGTGTACGTTCAGAAAATCGACGACAGAGAGGCTTGGATTTTTTACTTTGTGCTCAAAATAATGCTCAATCAACAACGGAAATCTCAATAATTGTGAAATTTCGGTTGCCGACGCGATGTAAATCGTCAAGAAGCATATAGCCAGCAGCTTTTTCATCCTAAACAAAGCTATAAAAAATATCATTAAAATATTAATCAAACTTTTCAACGTTCTGCAGCGTTTTATTGAAAAACAAACAAAATGATTGCTGAACCTTAAAAAATTGACTAACCTGTGAACGATATGTGCTAAAGCATAGTCACAGCCATAACAGGTTGCTTAAGGCTAGGTATAAATTTTACAATTCTTTTAACGTATTTGTTGATCAAAATTTATTTCGAATGACTAAAAATACCCCCCAAAAGGTAAATGACCATCTTGCTAATGAACGAACTTTCCTTGCTTGGATCCGGACGAGCCTAGGGATTATGGGATTCGGTTTTGTAGTTGTTAAATTTTCATTATTTATTCGTCAGATTGAGCTCATTTTAAAAAAAGATGTAGTTGCAGGCTCACAGCATGAACATTCTGGCGCTGTTGGCGTTTCCATTGTAGTCATAGGTGCATTGACAGTTATTGTCGCTTTCTTTAAATATCGTAAAACGAACAAACAAATTGAAGCGGAAAACTTTACTCAAACTTCAAATAGCATCACGATTGTGGCTGTGTTAATTTTTGTCATAGGTATTATTCTGAGCTGGTATCTTATCGATGGTCTTTAAGGAGAAAGCGTTAGATCTAGTTCGCGCTGGAATGATTATTCACGCTAGCTAGATCTAAATTGACCGTGCATTCGCTATTTACGATACGGGCAAAATATATTATTGCGATGTACACTGCGCGACCGTTATTTGCTTTATTGCGCTACGTTTTTCTAGAAACTGTCGTAGGGCGATCATCAAAAAAGCAAGAAAACCAAAGCTCATCGTAAGCCATGGCGAAAATTCTACACCTTTCGAAACGATAATCCAGCCACCTACGGTAGTTCCCAAGGTTACCCCAAGATTGCCAAATGAAGTCGCTAGACTATTGGCAAATTCTAGCGCCTCGGGTGCAGAGGAAATCATATAGGTAGATGCGTTTAAGAAGCTAGGAGAATAAAGAAATCCCCACAAGGCAATCGTACAGACCGTGGCGAATAGATTGCCATCGGAAAAATACAGTAGTAAGGGGATAATAAGTGTACCCGATAAGAAAAAGGCCGTGGTAAACGTAATATTTCGGTTGAGCATTTTCCCTGCAACCCAGTTAGCAATGACTCCGATAATACCAAATACAAATAACATATAACTAACCATGGTACTGTCCATATTCTTTGCTTTGTTTAAATACTCGGCGAAGTAACTATAGGTAGAAAACCAAGCTGATACCATAAAGAAATTCATGGCGGTGCTGACCAAAAAGATGGGCTTGGTTAATATTTTCATTTGACTTCCATAGGTTTTTTTTTCTTTCACGGGCAACGGAGGAATGGTAAGATAGATCGCCAATAGCGCGATTATACTGACAACTGCCTGTATTGTGAAAGAATATGTCCAAGAAGAGAGACTGGCAATGTAGGTGGCGAAGGGGACGGTTGTTACCATGGCTATCGCAACACCACTGAAAACAATACTCATAAGCTCATTTTCATTTTGTTTCCCCCCTTTTAAAATGGCGACAGACAATGCTGTTGCAATATAGACAGGTTGGAGAAAGGCCGGAAGAATTCTTACAATAAGCAGTAACCAAAAAGGAGGGGATAATGAAGAGACAATCGCTGTGACTAAGAAAATAGCGATGGCAGTTAACATGACTTTCTTGCGGTCGAATCCCGAAGCGAGTAATGTCATAAATGGCCCAGTTATCGCAATGATCAAAGCAAAAGCACTCAATAAATAACCTGCTTTATCGATACTGATATGATAATGATCGGCTAGTTGCGGTAAGATGCCAATAATGCCAAACTCTGTTGTGATTACTGCGAGAAAACCCAAAGCGCCTATATATGCGTATTTTTTCATAAATAAAAACTGTTGTGTATGATTAATTATACGAGCAAATGTAAAGGCAAATACTTGCTTCTGGGTGTCAAGCAGCTATTTGTGTGTTACTAACAAATTTGTAAGTAATGGAAAAAGAAATTGTTCTATTGGTCGGCTTGTGGCGAACCCAAGGAAGGAAGAGAATGTTGTTTGATGTATAGCGCTTAAAGTCTGACTAATTGCTTCCATGATGGATTTTATACCTTATTTCCTGTAAGGCTACTAAACTTATTGCCAAGTTTGTCTTTGTAAAAATCGCCTTCCTTCTTAAAGCTTCTTGCATCTACTTCTTCAAGCAACCGGTTTTTATAAAACACATTTTTTGTGTCTTTTCCAAAATCATTGCCCAAGGGTATAAATGTTTTTACATCGGCACCTGGGATTATTTCCTGATTATAGAACACGTGACTTTTGTCTTTTGAATAGGAGTTGCTTCCGTAAGAGTCAATTTCTTCATCAATAGGATATAATTTAAAAGAGGGGGCATCAACATGCGCATATTTAAAATCTTTTCCTCTGAATAGGATAGTTTTATTGTCGATATTGATATGGTCCTGATCAAGCACACGAATTTTGTGGATGGTGTTAAATGGCCTCTTTACAATAGCTAACCCCTGTTGAAATGGCGGATAATAAATCGTGTCATAAATTTTTATGTAATATTTGTTAATCGCTTCAACGTTTCCAGTATTGGCTAAAATTGCCTTAAAGGTACCGATATTAGGTGAAATATATACGGAGTCTTTATCCTTTAGAAAGTAATCGTTGATGAACGAAAAGGTGTTCCTGTCGACTTTTATGGGATCATTCGAATAGAAGTAATGATCCTTGTCGCGTGCCCAGTTTATATGACCCGCAACCGCTTCATATGTCTTCGGATCTGCGCCTTCGATAATATGGAAGCCCAGGACCTGATCGATATAATAAACGTGAAAACGATCTTTTGGAATCTGCTGGTCAACATAAAAGGAACTTTTGTCCACAAGTTTTTGGGGCATCCCGCGAAAATAGACCGCATTTTTGTCTTTGGCGATATCTTCTGACAGGACTTCAAACGATTTGGCGTCAGCCTGCATTTGTGAAATACCCAAGCTAAACCAATTTCCATTCTGACAATAAGCGATCTGCCCTTTCGAATCAATAAAATAGGAGCCCGATTTTTGTTTATTGACGGGTTGGCCAATATTTCGACAAGAGATAAGAAAACAAGAAAAAATACAAGCTACAAAAAAAGCACGTTTTTTAATTTTTGTAATGCAGACAAGTGCTAACATATTCTTTTTTTAATTAGTTATTACCAATTATTTATGAGGGTAATTGCATAAAGCTTGCCCCAATAACCTTTAATGAGTTGTCAATGCGTTTCCAGGTTCTAAAATACCGGAATTTTCCTTCGAGTGGTGCCCCCATAACCTGACCTTTGGCCGTCATCGTAACGACTGAAAGTGCGGTATCTCCCACGAGCTTGATCGCATCGATTTCTGTTGTGGCTTGTTCAATAATCATTGCCTTTGACCTATGCGCATTTAGATCCATTTCTTTTGTTAGCATTTGGCCATCTGGCGCAATTGCTACCAGGCTATCGTACAGAAGGAGGTCAAGAGCATCTACATCACTTGCTAGCTGAGCCGCAAAAAGCTGATTCTCAGCTTCGACAATATCTTCTTTTGTTATTTTGTCCATAGTTAAATCTGATGATTACCATCTTTGTTTTAAGTGTTTATTATTTTAAAAATACTAAATCATTGTTGAGCTTTCGCCATTTGACAATTTCTTTTTTGCGCGCTATGTTCCACGAGAACAGTAACTGTTTAAGTTCCTTATGACAATTTGAGATAATTAATTACACCTTCTTTTAGCTCCTTATTTATTTGGTGTAGGTAGCTTTTTAGCCAGATATTTTCATAGTCTGCACGCTGTTAGTACTATACGGAGAAAAGCGGCAAAAAAAAAGGTTACCGGTCCATGCTTCTCGTGTCGGTTGCAGTAATATAATTTTCAGGGGATATAGTTGTAGCTGTTTAGCTACAAGGGTGATTGGTTATGGCATTATTTCTGTCTTCGAAATTTTTGGATAATGGGAGAGTTTTATTGAAGGTAGGGTCGAAAATATTTTAATTTATGATGTTCTTTTACAGCGCGTGTGTTACGTTACAATGGATTGTTTTATATTTTGAGTTACGAATTTGTAGCATGTTGTAGTCGATTTGTTGTCATTCTAGTGTGTTTTTGTGGTCAAATTGAAGCCTTTTAACCCTTGATTAAGTTTTGAATTTTTGGCTTATTTGTTTGAGAAAGATTTCAGCCATAAATCAACTGCCAATGAAAGGTTCCTGCCGAAAAGTAACAAGATACAGATGCTCAATTAGTTGTTGTACACCACTTATCGGTCGTTTACATTGATCAAAAGCTGTTATATGAATCTTATTTGAAATCAAGAAACTAATAATTAAAGGTCTTATCATGGTAAAGGGTTTATTTTTTAATCAAAAAATTTCTAGAGATATTACAAGGTCAGGATATATTCCAGTATATGCCATAAAGATGAAAAAAAAGCTCTTTTATTCGTTGGAAAAGACATATTTAAGTAAAGGATATGTTACGCCGTTATTGCATGTGACCTACCAATGGAGAACGAAAGGATTGTTAGGAAGTGGCGCCAAGGATATTCAATTAAGTCAAAATGGACAGGGAACTGAAATTGTTGAAGTGTTGAACACAATTGAAAGAGATCTTAAACATCGACAATATCATAGTATATTTTGGGGAAGCATGAGTGTCATCCTATTTCTTATGATTCTTACGTTAAGTTTCTTCTTCAGAATAAAATATAAAGCTCAGACAGATGAATGTATAAAACTAAGAATACGGAATGATGATTTAGAAAACCGACTAAATGCTGAGCTTGACTATCAAAAAGACGATCGGATGAAATTGCTTTCTCAAATACAAGTACTACAATCACAAAATGAACAGATGCAAAAGGCTGCTCTTTTTGATGCATTGCAGATCGAACGCAAAAATAAACTCCTTGATCATTTGAAGGTCGTACTCGTAGAAACTGAGGGCAATGAACATGCTGGTGTATTTGAACGGATGATAAAAGATGAACTGCGATTTGATGAAGTAACGGGACAACCTATTCGCGAATTTCAAACCATCAACCCTGATTTTTTTCTAAAGCTAAGAACGCTGTCTGAAAACAAGATCACTGCACTTGAATTAAAGCATTGCGCATACATGTACCTGCAGCACAGTACACTTGATATTGCGACTGCATTTCATATTGAACCCAAAAGTGTTCGTGTGACGAAGTATCGAATAAAACAAAAGCTGAAATTAGAAAAACAGGTGGATCTCGAAGCCTATTTGCAAAGTCTAGTTTAGACCGAGATGATAAGCTGTGATTTATTTTTTAGGGCACATTTTTTATTGCTTTCCGCTGAAGCCGATAGGTTGTTTATTTGGATTAATTTGTTTGATTTTATGTTTTGTATTTTTCTTTAAGTTTTTATCTATTTGTTTTATAGTTTGTTATATTCTGAGGTGGACTACGTTTGTATCGCATTATACCGTATTCTTCTGTTTTTACTTGGTTGATTATTAGGTTGTTGTGTCTTGTGTGGTCAAATTGTAGTCACGTTTGTTGTCAAAATGTAATCTTTGTTTTTAAATAATTTTCTTCTTTCGTATATAAGTTTGCGTAAATGTTGTTGGTAATGTTGTTTAGGTCATTTTTAGGCTTAACTCAATTAAGTATCGACTTAATTAAACCAAATTTTAAAAAAAAATGAAAAAAGAAAAGAAAATCTACGAAGCACCTACTATGGAGGTGCAAACAATTGAGCTGGAACAAGGGATTGCTGCCGGTTCGGGCGGTACGGGAACTCCAAATCCTGGTGTTGGCGATTGGGGAAATGGTTCTGGAGGCGAAGGAAATGGTGATTTATAAACTAACATCTATTTATTTAAATTAACAATTTTATGAAAATATCACGTTTAAAGCATTTAAGTTGGAGCGTTACATCTATTGCCTTATTGTTGGGAAGTACAGTTACATTCTTTGGATGTTCTAAGGAAGACGGTCGTATTGATCAGACTGAGGAAGGGACAAAACTGGATGGTACGAAGCTGGTTCTCAAAGTATCGGGCATAGATGAGACACAGCAGACAGCATCTATCAAAGGAAAAGCCAGTACAAATTCGACCAATTTGAATGGTCCAAAACTGTTGGAGTTTCCAGAATTTGACGCATTGATTGAAGTAGATAATAATATTCCATTTAAGGCGGCCCAGTTTACAACCAAGGCCGTAGCAGCATCTGCACAAGGGGCACGTGCCGCCGCGATGGACAATGGCATTACTTATCGTTTATTCTTGTTTTCACAAGACGGCAGCCAATTGATATCATCTACCCAATTTACAACAGGTAGCCAAGGAGCAATTGATGTAACGCAAGGCCAAACCTATAAATGGGTAGCTTTATCTTACAATAATGGTGAAGATATCCCTAACATAAATACGGGCAATACAACCATTGCGCTTCCAGCGGGAAAAGATGTGTTGTATGCAATGGGTGAGGTTGCTGTACCCACGGGGAGTGCAAATGTGAATGTTCCGATCAACATTCTATTTAAACATAAATTTGCCCGTTTGGGGGTAGAACTAAATTCGATGGGGATGTTCGCTAATATGACGGGGGCTAAGGTAGAGATCGCAGGAATAAAAACTGCCACAATCGATGTTGTTAACGGTACACTTTCAAACTTAATTTCTGCCGATCAAGAAATAGCCTTTTCAAGTTTTGCGGATATTGACCCGGCTTACCAAGATGCAAAAATCGGTTATGTGTATACTGCGGACCCGGCAGCGGTGTCTGGTGGGATAAAAGTAAATGTTTCAAACTTGGCTTTGAAAATAGATGATAATTCAACGCGCCAATTCTCATCGACTCCAGCGAATTTTGCGTTCAATATTACACCAGTATTAGGAAACAGCCATCGTTTATTGGTCAATTTGTTAGAATCACCTTTAACTGTCGACGGGGTAAGATGGGCGAGACAGAATATTTATTATCAGGCAGGACATAATCCCTATCGTTTTCACCATACCTATGCGCATTCAAATGCCAGAAATACCTACTTTTCATTCAAAGGGCTATTGCCAGATCGATTCGGGGTCAATAGTGATCCTTGTAACGAAGTTTACCCAAAAGGTGTGTGGCGCCAAGCCAGTGAAAGCGATTTTCGGAAGCTGACCGGCTTTTTGGGAATCGGTGGTCAGAGTCCTACATACGGGACAAGTAACGGTAGAGGTTATTTTGAATATAACGCAAGTGGAACAGCTGCACCATATCCAAATAACAAACTTCACTTTAACTTCAATGGAGGTAGTACCTCTTTCGCTGTGGTGAATGGTCTTGTACAGATCAATCTGGGCAATTTCGGAACACGCGCAGAAATCTGGACCGGTTCCTCGGGTATTAAAATTGGAGGACTACTTGGGTTGGGTGCCTGGTATTACCACGGTGAAAAAGGAATCTTCGGGAATAATAGTGCAGATCTGACAGCAAATCTACTCAACATATCTGTTATTGGTATAGATTTGATTGAGACACAGATGAAAAATGTGCGTTGTGTAAGGAATTAACATCGCGTTCTTATGATGATTAATGAGCTATTTAATTAGAATTTTGGATTTTCGTTTAAATAGCGATAAAAGCGACCTGTTTAACAGGTTGCTTTTTACAATCATAGTGACCTGTTATGTTCCCCTATCTTTAATTAAAAAAGCCCGATTCTGTACGCGATATGAGCGTAATGAATAGCCAGTTATAAAAACCAGTTTAATGAATGAAAATAATAAAGCTAGACCTCGATTTACAAAAGAAGTGAAGACGGAAGTCATCAATGCAATTGTTAATGGCGAGTTGTGGCTTGAAGAAGCCATGGAAAAATATAATGTACAGGATAGGAGGACAGTCATCATCTGGCTAAGAAAATATTTGCGCGATAGTAATAAACTTACTTAATACTTTGTTATGTCAAATATTGAATAGGTAGCGGATAGCATATTTAACAATTTGATAATACCTGATTCTTAACTTCGCGAAACAGCTTAGTCAGATTAAGGACGTGAATTATATTATTATTGTAGGGGCCACCCAGGCATTATTGGCATTGGGTGTTTTATTAAAGAATAGAAAAAATAATGGACAGCATGATAATATTCTTTCTTATTTATTAGCCTCCATATTTTTGCATTTGGCAATCAGTTTTGCTCTGAATGTTTTTTGGCCCCATTCAAAAATCCACCAACAGTTTAACACATTTATTGCTTTAGCTTATCCAGGGTTACTATGGTGTTATGTGCGCTATCTCGGACATCGCGGGAAACCCATTGATGTTCTCCTTGCTATGCTTCCGTCTATAGGTGCTTCAATCGGTTATTTTTGGATTGCTGCTTATGTAATTAAGAATGCTGGGGAGCTACCGCCATTTATAAGAAAATACAATTCGACGTCAGGTTATGCATATACGATATTATATATTGCTTACCCTTTAAAGATTTTGGCTCAGATAAAGTCGATATCGGTGTTCTGGAAATTGGAAAAAGGGATGGTTAGGTTGGCTGCATTTTTACTCTTACTAATAGGTCTTGCATTTCTTATCATCACGATCTGGACTCAGCTGTTTGATGTAACCCCTTATTTTTCTTTTATCCATTTGTGGCTTCGCGTCGTTATCTATTTGATATTGTCGATTATCTGTATCTCGATTATTTATGTAAAAATAAGCTCTTTCCTCTATGTCCATGTTTATCAGCTGGAGGAAGCCAAGGAACAGCTATCTGTCAATAATGAGAAAGAACCGATCGGTGTCGAAAGTAAAAAACAGCGCTCTTTTCCTGTGGAGGAAAATGAAAAGAATAGCAGCTTGGACTATGCAGGTATTTTGGCTAAGGTAGAGTATTTGATGTCCAATCATAAAGTTTTTTTGGATCCCGATCTGACATTGGAAAGTCTAGCGGCAAAAGCGGATGTATCGCGCCATCACCTTTCAGAAACCTTAAATCAATACAAAGAAAAGTCTTTTTATCAGTATATCAATGAATATAGGATTAAGGAGGTGGTGATGCTGATGGATAAGTGCAGAAAGAAAGGCGAAAGTATTCATATTCTCTCGTTAGCATTTCAGGCCGGCTTCCATTCCAAATCTTCATTTAATCAATATTTTAAAAGAGTCCAGGGTTGCACCCCATCGGCCTATCTCAAGGACGCAGCGCATTTCAATCTACTCAAGGCCTAATGGCTTACTGCAGCATTTCCGAGTTACGTTTACTTTTCTCTATGGAAAAGGCGTATTTCTACGTCGTTAACCAGGTGCCAATTTATCGATAACCTAAGCTTAATACAAAATTAATTTTTGTAAATAGCATATACACAGTTTGTTGTGTTGTTTGTCGTAAGCGATAGGTACTTCTTTATCGAGGAAGACGATCTGTAGTTTATGAAACATCAATTTCGTATCAAATAACAAAAATTGATTACATGATATGAAAAGGACGTTACTCTTTTTGATTGTGTTGATGCCTTTTTTTATACAGGCACAACAAATTACGGGAACTGTTACTTCAACTATTGATGAAGTATTGCCCGGAGCAACAGTACAAGTTGGAAAGCTGGCGGCACAAACCAATTTAGATGGTAGATTTACATTGATTTTAAAAGAAAAGGGACATATTAGGCTTTCTATTTTCTACACGGGCTATCAGGTGTTCACACTTGATACAGTAGTTTCCCAAGAAGGGATCCATTTAGGGAATATTAAATTGGTGCCTTCCAATAATAGTCTCGGTGAAGTTGTTGTTGTTGGTTCTTCTGCGGGCTCTCAAGTCAAAGCATTGAACATCAAGAAAGGGGCAAATGCCATTATGGAAGTGTTAGCGGCAGATGCCATTGGTAAATTGCCCGATCGAAATGCCGCCGAAGCTGTACAACGTATTCAAGGGGTCTCCATTGAGCGGGATCAAGGAGAAGGACGCTATGTTTCCGTACGGGGTACACCAATCCAGTGGAGCGCTTCGTTGTTAAATGGAAATAGACTTCCTTCAGCTAGTCTTGATTATGCTGATAGGAGAATTCAGATGGATATTTTCCCATCGGAAATGATTCAATATGTACAATTGTCAAAAGCTATTACTCCCGATATGGAAGGAGATGCTATTGGTGGATCCATCAATTTTATTACCAAAGCGGCCCCTCTTAAACGTACACTCAACATCAATGCCGCTAGTGGATATAATGGGCAATCTCAACGAGGTTCATACAATGGTTCTGTCCTTTTTGGAGATCGTATTGCCAAAGGTAAATTAGGGTACATTCTTTCTGCAGTAATCTGGGACCGAACAGCTGCCCAAGATCGATACAATCTAAACTATGATTTTGGAAACAGCGATAAGCGCCAAGCTTTTTCCATTACAGATCTTCAACTGCGCGATTATATTGCCCATAGGCGTACTGTTGGGTTTAATGGAGGGCTGGAATATGCCTTCAACGAGAAACACAAAATTATGGTCAAGGGCTTATATAGTGAATATCTAGATGCTCAGCGTGTGCGGGAAAACTATTTCTATTTTAATACTAAGACAGCAACGATTACAACAAGGACGGCAGATTATCATACCAATCTGTATTCCGGAGAGCTGAGCGGGCAGTCTGTTTTTTCAGAAAAATTAGGCTTGGACTGGGCACTTAGTGTCGATCAATCTTCATTTAAATTTAAGGATCCCGACTACTACCCGATGGCTACTTTCTCCCAGAAGGTGTCCTACGAAGGCATGGCTACAGATGGAAAGAAATACTTGGCGATGGATTCACCCGACGGAGTAGGGGACAATATTGATCGAATCCTGCCACATCTTTCACCTTCCTCTCCAATTAGTGCAGAGGCTATGAAGTTGACACAAGTCGTCAATATTAGAAGTAAAAACGAGGAGAGCAACAAACGTGCTGGTGTCAATTTAAAATATACACCGAGCAATTCATTGACCGTTAAATTTGGTGGCAAATTTATTCACAAAGACAAGAAGGTAGAGAATCCGTATAGTATTTATGTGGCCGGTGTCTCAGGACCTGCTCCGAGCTTAGCTCGTTTAGGGACTGAATCCTATCCGTATCGTGGCGGTTTTTTGACGGAAATAGGATCACCTTATAACAATGTACTCATTGACCAGATTTCCATGGAATCCGTAAAGCAGCTTGCTTCACCAGCAGGAATTGCAGATAACAAGTTGTACCCCTTCCGAGTCGATTCCGCTACAAATGCCTCCGGAGCGGCCAACTATTACAGCGGAAGGGAAAATGTCTACGCTATTTATGGCTCCGCGGAGTACAAACTGACTGAGCAGTTTACCCTTATTGCTGGTTTACGAAACGAATATAACAAAGTCACTTTTTCGGGTAACAAAGTATCAACGCTTGCCGATAAATCTACGCATGTTGAAGCTATCAATCAGGACAATAGCTACAATGCCTTTCTGCCTATGGTACATGTAAAGATCAATGCAACAAAAAACGATATTATTAGACTTGCATTCACACGAAGTTTTGCGCGCCCTGATTTTGGAAATCTCAATCCAGGTACGGTCCAGGATGATATCAATCGTGTGATCACACGCGGAAATCCTAATTTGAAACCCACTTTTGCCAGCAACTTTGATCTAATGGTCGAACATTATTTCGGTGGAATAGGCATGGTTTCAGCAGGCGCGTTTTATAAAAAGCTTTCTAACCTGATTTATTCCAATCAGTCTACGCAAAATATCAATGGTATCATGTTCAATGTCAATGAACCGGATAACCTCAAAAATGCGTGGCTCGCAGGCTTCGAAGCCGGCATATCAAAGAGGTTTACCGAATTGCCCGGAATATGGAAAGGATTTGGAATCGATGCGAATTATACGTTTACAGATTCAAAAGCTACAGTTCCGCGCTTCGACAATGGAAAATTAATGGAAGATAAGAGTACGATTCCTAAACAGGCCAAACATCTTTTCAACGTTTCTCTAATCTATGAAAATAGCAAATTTATGGCTCGTATTGCCGGAAATTATAAAGGGAAATATCTTGATGCTATTCGTCAAATCGCCGGACCAGAACATTACCGATGGTATTCGAGTAATTTTTCAGTTGACTTTTCTTCTTCTTACGCTATTAACGCCAAGTTTAGGCTATTTGCCGAGTTAAACAATATTACTGGTGCCCCGGTACGCTATTACCATGGTGTATACGATCGTGCTGAGCAGGCTGAATGGTATTCTGTCCGTGGTCAAATTGGTATCAGTGCAAAACTTTTTTAAAATGACAACAATGATGAAATTGAAACAAATCACTTTAACCGCAATATCCCTGCTTATAATGGGTATTGGAACGAGCTTTGGCCAACAAACCGAACTGGCAGAGCTGGACCAACTAAAGATCAACCAGATTCAAGTCCTTGGGACACACAATAGCTACGCTAAACCCGTGGATCCTCGTCTTTCGGCTTATGCAGATCCTATTTTTTCAAAGATGATGGAAAAGATGTCAACGCTATTCCCTCCAGATAAACTTAATTCCTTTAAGGAGTTTCACCCTAATGCGATGTCCATGAGTGAAGGATTAAAGTACGACCATCCACCTTTCGATGTGCAACTTGATAGTGGAATCCGTAGTTTAGAAATGGATGTATATTATGACCCTACTGGACATCGCTTTGATAAACCTGCGGGCTATGAGCTCCTCAATAAAATGGGGGTTTCGGATCTTGCTCCGTATCAAAAAGAGGATTTGGAAAAGCCTGGTTTCAAGATGCTTCATATTGCTGATTTTGATTTTCGATCACATTATACGACATTCCGTGCTGGTCTTACAGCGCTACGGGAATGGTCTGAAAAGCATCCCGGACATCTCCCTATTTTTATTATGGTCGAGGCCAAAGACAAAGGGATTCCGATTTTTCCTAATAGTGCTGAAGTACTTCCATTTGATGATAAGGCTTTTGATCAGTTGGATGCTGAAGTTGTTGCGGTATTGGGAAGAGAAAAGCTTGTTACACCTGACGATGTACGTGGAAACTACAGCACTTTACGTGAGGCAATACGTTCTGGTCATTGGCCCACTGTTAAATCCGCTCGTGGTAAATTTATCTTCCTGCTGTTGCCGGCAACAGCAGGAATGAACCTTGAATCAGCGTATGTTAAAGATAGGCCTAATCTTGAGAAGCGTATCATGTTTGTCCAGTCGGAACCCAATGATAGTTTTGCTTCATTTATACTATTGGACAATGCTTTGGTTCGTCAGGAAGAAATTCGACGTTTGGTGAGGGAGGGGTATATCGTACGTAGTAGGTCTGATATTGAAACCTTTGAAGCAAAAATCAATGATTACAGTAGGGCTAATGCTGCTTTCAGTAGTGGAGCTCAGATCATTTCAACAGATTTTTTTCGACCTGGAAATGGTTATAATACTTCTTACTATGTAAAGCTACCTAGTGGTAAGGTGGCCCGTCGGAATCCGGTGAATAGCATGAAGAAAAAATCTAAGGATATGATATCTACAAAACGGTAGGTCTGTCGGTCGCTATTGCAAATACACTTGAATAAATGAACAGGTAAGGTCGTTCAGAAATTTTCTGAATGATCTTACTTGTTCACTCAAGCTTTTTCAGCAATTGAAATAATATACACCGTCGTTTTCTCTTCAAAAACGCTATTGTTGTACTTTTTTCCTTACGTTAGCCTCTTTTTACTTCTTTGGTTTAGGCAGCTCCTTAATCCATATATTCTTAAAATCTACGGGTTGACCTTCACTCTGTAAAGCGATAAATCCACTGCTGAGCAACTTACCATCGATCTTCATTTTGGGGTCATACCCATTGGCCGTTCCACCTCCAATCTGAGGTTTTGAATATTCTAGTACGGTATCTCCGTTAATGATGTGTTTGATTAACGAATCTCCCAATACAATCAATTCCCCTTTAACCCATTGATCACCATCATAGGTCTTCGAAGTAGAATTTAAACAATGTGAGGAAGCTATTTTGCCCTGATAGACCACATTGGTTCCAGGGGAACACATATTTCCTGTAGGACGGGGTTGACCATCGCTCAATCCTCCTAAAAGTTGCATTTCGACAGAAATAGGCCAGTCCTGTTCTTTCAACATTGTTCTGGGGTCCTGCGAATGAAACATCACGCCGCTGTTACGAAGCGTATAGGAGGGGGCACCTTTATGGAGCGCGCCTACAAATCGATATTCAAACTTTAAATGATAATAAGAAAAGGGTGTTTTATAATATAAATGGCCAAATTGATCATTAAAATCATCATACTGATCATATCTGACCTTAATTATTCCATCTTCGACTCTAAACGTATTTCCGTAGTTCACACCGACATCATGATGATGAATTTTAACAAACCAATCATTGATGTCTTTTCCGTCAAATAATGATTTCCAGCCAGTATTATCTCCCTGGCTTTTCATTCCTGCGCATCCTGCAAAAATAAGGCCGGTAGCTAATATGGAGTAAAGGATTCTTCGCATAACATTGATGTTTGGTTTAAAATTGGATAGCAAGATACGATATATTACACTAAATTTTACGATCTAGGAAATATCAGGGACAGTAGTAGCTCATTCCAGTTAAGCGTTGGGTAGATAATAATAGGACAATTTAAACGAAGAATCAGTGTATATTTAAGCAAGTTTCGCGTCTCTTGTTAATTTACTTTTGTCAAGATATAGCTCATTACTGAACAGGTCTGTCAATACTTTTTCAATCTCGATTTTATTGCATGTTGTAGGGTTTCGTCTCGATTTTAAATAATTTTCCGCTGTCATTTTTTTTGCCAATTGTCCTACCGTTTGCAAGTCAAGCACCTTACCGGTTTTTTGTGCAAGCCAAAGCGCAAAATGGGCGGATACCAGGCCTGTGAGTCCAATTGGCCAATTAAAGTAAATAACAGCCAAGGAAGAAACATAAAAAATCGCGAGTATTAGAGTTACCCAGTAGGGTGGGCGTAGGATGTCAAGTTTAAAGCCTAAATGTCTTTCGAGTTTTTCTACCTTTAACCGTCGACCATGTTTGGGTAAAATGTTCGCAAGTGGAGACTTTATCGTGATCATTTGATGATCGATTTGAGCTGTCGAAGCAATTGCTTCACGTAACTTATAAAAAGCCTGCTGATTTGTACAGTCGCTCGAATGATCAAGTTGTATCTTATTCGTGATGTGATCGCAGAGCTCGCCAAACGTCGAGATATGCATAAGTTCTTTACTCCTAAACTTAATGTCAAATGATTTTTCGACTATAACGAGCACATCGCCAATATCGTCCGGATCTATATTTTGGAGTTCACAATCTGTCATCACATTCGTTGTATGAATTCATTTTATTATACTAATATACTTAAAATGTTCATTTGTATACTCATGGTATTCCGCTTTGAAAAAATTAGAGCCCTATTTATGAATAAAAAACGTTCAGCTGGAATGTCTACTCATTAAACCTTATTTGATTTGGAATAATCTGTTATTCCAAGTTTGTTTCCGGATGGATCGTTAAATTCAACTGCTAAACCTGTCATGATCTCAAATGGCTCGCTTAAAAATACGATCCCTTTTTCCTTAAGCCGTTCATATGTTGTCTTGACATCGGCAACGGTAAACCAAATCGTCGGTTTGGTATGTTGTACTGTACTAAGAATGATTGCAGGTTCATAATCACCTATCTTGAAAGCCGTCATTCCCTTATCCGAAAAATCGAATTTAGTTTCTAGGCCAAGTAGATTTCCATAAAATTCCTTTGCCTTCTCGAGATTTTCTACGGGTAGAAAGAAATTGTCGTAATCCAATATTAAACTCATTTTGTTCAGGATTTGATTTGCGATAGGTCAATACCAAATGCCGTCAATTGAGATGCTCCAAATTCAGTGATATAGAAATTTTTATCACTAGGATCTGCTTTTGCTAACCAACCTTTTACAATCAGAGCCTCTAGTAAAAGTTGGCCGAGTTTTCCGCCGATATGTTCGTAACATAATTTTGCAGGCTTCATTTTATTGTTATTTTTCATTTTCGTCTCTTATATCAAGTTAATCGTTGATTTATAATTTCTTACCTGTAAAAGTATAAAACTTCAAGTGGAAGCTAAATGACCAAAATCATTGATTCAAGTGGCTATTTGACACAATTCAGCGAGCGAATCTTTGCGAGTAGGAAAACAAAATGTATGCAAATTTGGTATCTAGAGTAGGGATTTTTTTTTTATGAGAAAAGAACAGGATAAAGAGCAGCAGGTAAGAAGTTTGTTTGGACGATTTAAAGGTGAATTAAGGGATCCTGCTTATGTAAACGTTGATTTTTTGGTTTTACTCGTGGACATCATCCGGCCAAAGCATGTTCATGTACTTTATCAGGTTGATATTCAATTTTTACTGGATTATCTGAATGCCGCACCGCAGGAGTTGGAAGGCTTTCAGCTTTATCTCAAAAGAATCTTGGCTGAAAAAGATTTTGATCAATTGATTTCTGATACTGGTATAATTAGTTATGCAGATTTTTTTTATGAACTAAAAAAAAGAATCACCGAGCGGTATTTGCCTTTTCAACCACCTAAGTCTACTTTACAATATCTGTTAAATCAGGTTTTTTACAAACCTGGGGATGCGGACTGGGTTGCCGCGATTCCGCAACATCAGTTCGATGAGCTGTTTCGTGTATGTCAATTTGAAACGATTTACGATGACAAAACGGGTTTTGGAATGACCGAAATATTGTATGGGTTGGAACTGTTGGTTCAACGTATTACCGGGCGTGCAATGGAAACAGACGTAAACAAGATGGTACCCGAGTTTCAAAATTTTGATAGCCCATTTATTGCTATTATGCGGGAGTTTACCGAATTGAATGATCGTATTTTACAATCAGAATATAAGTTTATTTCCTCGGATGATCTTTCTTATAAACAAATCTTGGTACTTCATAAGCAATGCGAATCGTATATTGAAACGGCTTTCGATAATTCACATCGTTTTGGAATTTCCATCAAAGTGAATCAATCGCTCTTACGTATGCGGCAACAACTGGAAAGGATCCGAGAAATTTTGTCGTTTTTAGTCATCGATCATCCAGATGAAAAGAGGCAAAAGACGATTGCGCTGGGCACGACACTTATTGGTTATAATTCCCGGAAAAGCAATATTCGCAAATTGGTTGGACAGAGTACACAGCTCTTGGCCTACGAAATTACGCATCATACTGCGCAGACCGGTGAGCATTATATTACCTCAAGTAAACAGGAATATTGGAAAATGTTCCGTTCAGCCTGTGGAGGAGGCCTCATTGTTGGCGTTATGTGCATCGTTAAATTATTGTTAGGTAAGATACACAGCAGTGAATTTGGTCATGCATTTCTTTACAGCATGAATTATGCGATTGGCTTTACGCTTATTTATCTTCTTGGTGCAACTTTGGCAACCAAACAGCCTGCGATGACAGCTTCTGCATTGGTGAACGCTATTGAGCAAGGGATTTCCGAACAGGGGGACAGCAAACATCGTTATTGGAAATTTGCTGAATTGTTTGCCCGATTATTTCGGTCTCAGTTTATTGCCTTTATTGGTAATGTTGTGATGGCTTTTCCGATGAGCTTTTTTCTTGTCTGGGTAATTCAACAATTGTTTCAGGTCAATATTGCGAGCGCCAAGTGGTTACATCTGGTCAATGATCTTAATCCAATAAAAACACCGCTGATCTTGCATGCGTCTATCGCCGGTATTTTTCTATTTCTTTCCGGGATTATTGCCGGCAGTATTTCAAACCGAGACAAACACAACTCCGTGTACTACCGCATTCAAGAACATCCCCTATTGAAAAAAATATTCGGCCAGGCAAAAACAAACAAAATAGCTTCGTTTTATGAAAAAAAATGGGCTGGTATCGTATCCAATATTTGGTTTGGGATCTTTATGGGAACGACAGCTTCCGTTGGACTTTTTTTAGGTTTAAATTTAGATATAAGGCACATTACATTCGCCAGTGGGAATCTGGCATTGGGACTATTTGGTCATGGGATGGAGCTATCTACTGATATATGGATTTGGGGCATTTTAGGGATTGGTATCATAGGATTCTTTAATTTTATGGTCAGCTTTTCCCTTTCCTTACTGTTAGCGTTTCGCTCGAGGAACCTTCCATCAAAAGAATTGATTAAAATGGGAAAGGCGGTTTGGATCTATTTCAAAATAAATCCAAAACTATTTTTCTTTCCACCACAAAAAAATTAAAAATGGGAAGCTTCTTCCAGTGTTAGCTGAGCAATCTTGCTATTTTAAGGTCGGCGCAACACCTATACAGCTAGCAGAAGATGTGGCCCTATCTAGACATTGATATCACCCGAAAGATCAGGTTTATCTTCATCATCTTTTTCTTTCTGCTCGGCTTGCGCTTCCTCCCTGTCATGGGTACGATCATCTTTAATACCCGATTGATTGGTATTGGGGTCTCTATCTTCTTTGGAAGTGCCCTCTTGTTGAGCTTCGGATAAGTCTGGGCTTGGCTCCCGTGGATCTGGGTTTGGAATGGCTGCGATGATAAGAACAAGCATGCCAACATGCGTTTCTTTGGTGTTTTTAGATCTGTTCATTTTAACGAGTTTTTTAAAAAAGAACACTTTTTGATCCATTATCGTTGGTTCAAATCATATTTTATTTATTGCCAGGGATAATTTCAACTATACCTTCGAGCGAGGTAAGCTTCAATTGTTGGCCGAAGTAACTCTTGTGCTCATCATCGATGTGTATTTCGTTGCCTTCCCATTCCATCGCCAATCGACTAGCCCGGATAGGTTTTATTTTAAATTCGACGTTGGTTCCATTCAATAGTCCATCGATATAGCTAATAAGTTCCTGGCGTTGATCGGCAGTGACAATGATGATATCAAATTGTCCATCTCCAGGGTCAGCGTCAGCAGCAAGAACTAGCCGCGGTCCCATACTTGATATATTCATGATCTCAACAAGTATGCAATCTTTTTCATAATTATTTCCAGCCACTGTGAGTCTTAGTGTGGTAGCTCGGAATGTTTCTACCAGTTTGCGAAGCTGCCTTAGTGCGGTTTTGATTTCATCTTCTGCGCTCAGCTCTTCTGTATTTTTTTTATCCATTTTCTTCATCAGTAAAGGAAATACACCAAAGCCAATGGATTCAATAAAATACAACGGCTTTCTTTCTAGCCCCATAACCATTCCTACATCGAATTTTTTAAGTTGGCAATTTTTCCAGAGATCGATAGCTTTTTCAATGTTCAAAGGAATACCAAGAGAAATAGCAATATTGTTTGCAGTGCCTTGTGGGAGTATGGCGATTGGCCTTTTAAATCGTAGTTTTTTTTCCAATAGCGCCATAATTACCATTCTTATAGTCCCATCACCGCCAGCAAGGGCAATGATGTCTGTCTGCGGGTCGATTTTTTTGACAGCATCTTTTTTGGTTACTACAATGCAATTGTGGCCAAGATCTTCAATCAATTGGCATAGTTCATCTTTGTCTCCGTTTGAGTCATCCCCAGCAGCAGGATTATGTACTAACCTTATGTTTTTGCCATGTTCTTTCATAAAAGCTGAACAAAGCCTGCTTGAGATTGGTTTTCATAGAAAAGGACAGTTATGAATATACTTATTACCAATGATGATGGCATTTATTCACCGGGGATTGCGGCACTGGCAAATGCAGCAAAGGAGTTTGGAACGGTAAAGATTGTTGCGCCCGATGTGGAGCAATCTTCTATGGGACATGCTATTACGCATTCCCGGCCCTTAAGCTACCGACGTGCACCGATAACTTTTGAGGATATTGAAGCGTTTAGGGTAAATGGCACTCCAGCAGACTGTGTGGCGTTGGGTCTACATATGTTTCCCGATACGCAGGTTGTACTTTCGGGTATTAACATGGGACCAAATTTAGGCAATTCCATGTGGCATTCCGGAACTTTGGCTGCGGCAAAGCAGGCGACACTGCTCGGTATTACCGGTATAGCATTGAGCACACCCGTAGGAAAGACCGAGCCGGATTTTGAAGGATTGTATCCGTGGACAACCGATGTGCTGAAGATTTTACTGAAAAATAAAGGCCCTGCTCTCTATAATGTGAATTTTCCAGCCAACCCGGAGGGGCTTTCCTGGACAAGACAATCAGTACGTTTATATGATGGCCGTGTGGTGCCCGGAGAGGATCCTATGGGAAGGAAAAACTATTGGATCACAGTGGTGCCATTAGAACCTGCTGAAAAAGGTACTGATCGCTGGGCAGTAGAACACAATTTGGTTTCTATTACGCCGTTACGTCTTGATCTTACTGCACATGATGAACTTGCAGCAAGGGAGACAGGCGAACATAAATAATAGGTAGTAATAAAAGAAAATACGATGGTAACAGCCGAAAATTTAATACGAAATCTTGGTTTATACTTTACTATTGAACAACTGTAGTTGAATCTATTGGGATCATCAGGTTAAAAGTTATTTTATTGTCCTTTAAATTTACGGCTATTTTTCCCTTATGAATTTTTACTATTTCACTCACAATAAACAATCCTAATCCGAGCCCATTACTATTGACTCCTTTTACAAAAGGCTTAAATAGATCTTTAAGATCCGAATATTGAGGATAGGAGACCTCATTTGTAACACTAAAAATGAAATTTTCTTTTTGAATGAATGCATTTATTTCGATATTTTGAAAAGGATTACCATGTTTTATCGCATTTCCAATTAAATTAGTGAATGCACGCCCCATTTTCTGATGATCACAAGGTACATCAACTGGAAGGTTGATGTTGGCAATTAGTGCTCTGTTATGTAATACTTCAAATTCAGATAAAATTTGCTTGATCAATGCATCCATGCGATAATGATCATTAATTCTAATTAGCTTGTCTTGAAGACGGATACTACTGAAATCTAAAATATCATCTATCACTCCTTTGACGCGTGATGAAGCCTCTTGTATTTTCTTTATTAAGTTTTTTTGGCTTTCATCTTTAATGTTTTCGCCAAGATATTGTGATATCACTTTTACGATGCTGACGGGATTATTTAAGTCGTGAGCCAAGGACGATAAAACAAGTTCTCTGTTTTTGGAATAATTAAGTTCCTGCTCCAATTTTTTCCTCGTATTTCTACGTTCAATAATGGTTTTGAAATCTATTGCAATCAAATCACTGCAAACAGGTAGCAGCGTCTCTAATTTAATTGGGTCGAAGTGTACTGGTTCAGCGTTCATGAAACTCAAGTGCCCAACAATAGAATTATTTTTGTTAATAATTGGGTAAGAGATATAGCTTTTTAAACCGAATTCGTGAAGAACTTGTGTCCATTCGTCGACAGAACACTGCTCGGTATCATCAATGTAAATAGGGGAGAAACCTTTCCTTATTTCCTGATATATTTTAACGTAGTGTTCACTATTTTTATTGACGATCTTCTGAGAATGATAATCGTAAACACACCAATTTCCCCATTTCCGGCCATCTTTCTTGCGTATCATGCCATATCTCATTTTCGTGTGGCCACATAAAGCCTCCAAAATTCTTTGACAGGAGTCGAAGTCGCTCTTCTGTTTATGCATATCGTACCATTGATTTTGATTTAATTGGCTTGGGATCGTCATCTTTATTGCCGGTCGATTGGTTTATTAATAGCTTTGATTTACTGTTGAGGTTGATGCACCTTAGAGTTGTTAAAACCCTTAATTGCACGAAATATAAACACTATCATCGCAAAAAATAAAAGTATATGAATAAAATCTTCAGTTATGAATCCGCCTAAAAAAGTGACCGCCCACATGATCACCATACCGATACCTGCCAAATATAATAGATCTTCCATATTAAATACGATTGTTTATTGAAGAACAATATTATCAGCGAATCGTTTCGTAATTTTATAACGCGATAGGAAAAACTACTAAAAAGAAGCTGTGTTAAGTGAACTCAAACGCTTTAAGAAGAATCATCAGGTTTGAAGATATTGAATATTGTTGTTATAAGCAATACTGATGCGCGTAAAATAGGTATAGTAAAGAATATATATAATGGTTATATTAGTTATTATTAAAATTTCTTGTATGAAACGTATAAACCAATTACTCAAGGGGCTTCTTGCCGTCTTCACTTTATTCTTTTTTATCCAGTGTAGCAAAAATTCTGCTGAAAGCAATGAGAAAATAATGATTGTGGGACCGCAGTTGGTTGATTGCGAAGGTGTCAGCCCAATGAAGTGCATGCAGGTCAAGGCGAAAGAATCAGATAACTGGGAACATTTTTATGGGAATATCCAGGGATTTAACTATGAATCAGGATATGAATATGTGATCAAAGTAAAGGTAGAAGAGGTCAGAAATCCTCCTGCTGATGGTTCATCTCAGCAATATACACTGATAACTCAAGTGTCAAAAACAAAAAAGTAATTTGATTATATACTAAGAAAGTCCCTTTTTGAGAAATTGGGACTTTTTTATTTTCTTATCCAGACTGCCAAACGGAAAAGACCTTGATTCCTTTAGGAAAAGGGTAAAAGTGATGAAAACGGATGATACGCTTTTTTTAAACGGAAGGTAATCTACGGGATAAGCTTATGTAAAAGCGATCCCGCAGATGGTTAAACAAAATAAAAATACTTATTTGCTTTCTAGTGCGACTTCCTGTGCTTTATAATAGCTTTCTATTAAAGCTTGATAATTAGGCATCACCAAGGAAAGTGCATGTGCATATTTCGCAGCGTCCGTATGTTTCCAACTTTTTAATATTTCGCTAATTACAGCTGTGGTCGTAATGGGAATAACGCCTGCCAACTGTAATCGAGAAATTGTTACTTTTGTTGATAATGGACTCATATCGCCTGAAGCATCAATGACCGCAAAAACTTCATAACCTTCCGAAATTGCTGAAATGGCAGGAAACGCCACACAAACACTTGTTAATACACCTGCAATAACCAATTTTTTCTTACCAATAGCTTTAACAGCTTCAACAAATGCAGGAGCATCCCATGCATTTACTTCACCAGTACGTCCGACATATTGTGCATGTGGGGCATTTTCGTGGATTTCTGGCATCAATGGACCATTCGGACCCTTTGGTTCTGAAGCAGTTGTAATAACAGGAATGTTTTCAATAGCGGCGACCTGTGAAAGAGCGACTACATTACTTCTCAATGTAGGTACTTCAATATCTTTTACTGTCTGGAATAGACCACTTTGGTGATCGATCAATAAAAACGCTACATCGTCCGCGTTGATTCTTGTTGTAAGTGTCATGACTTTAAGATTTAAAATGTTAATACTAATTTTTTATAATGTCAATGGTTCCGGTATTCATGAAATCTAACCTAGAGGAACCTGTTTTCTTTTGTTTGATAAAGTTAGGGACTGTTGAAGCAGCAAAAAATGGAGTACAACAAGGGTAAAACATAATGTATATTAAGATTTATTGCTGCTATTATCATTCTGCATCCTAAAGGAATAATCGATGGAGGTATTCGATCGCTTATTATTCTAAATTTTTAGCTTTAAGTAATTCCCAACTTTACTATATTTGCCGCTAATAATAATTAGTCTAAATAGTAATTATGTCTTTTTGCAGAGCAGTATTTCCAGGATAGCAAGGTTTGGAAATAGAAAGACATCAATATGCAGACAGGGCAAATGATTTTTTAAACACCTTAAATACGTGAAAAAAGCAACAAGATCTTGGTTTATTACCCAGAAGACAATATTGGCGAGTAGTCTATTGGTTTTAAGTTTTTCTATAATTCCAGCAATAAGTTTTTCCATGGAAAAACCGATGACTTTTAAGAAAAATGGTCATGGTCAAGAACCGGGGACAATTAAGGGCAAAGTGAAAAATTCAGTGGGGAAAGGTTTGTCCAATGTGCATATCAATATTGACGGGATAAATAGTACCAAGACCGATAATGAGGGGAATTTTATTTTTTCAAAGATTCCTAAAGGAATTCACTCCATGACCATAAAGCATATTGGTTTTCAAGAAATCAGATCGCAGATCGCACTGGAAGGGGAAATTCTGGAGCTTCCGGACTTTGTCATGGAACAAACAAGTAATCATTTGAATGAAGTTGTCGTGACGGCGAGCAGATTGGCTGAAAGCATAGACGAAGTACCATCGTCAATTAACTATATCGGAGGTAAGACCTTAGAAGATCAGCGTCTGATAAATGACAACTTACCCAATATCCTAATGCAGAAAGTGCCAAGTATCTCTCCGAGTGAGGAAAGCCAAAACAACTTCATCGCTAAAATACGTGGTCGGAATTTTTTGGTACTTATTGATGGGATTCCTCAATCTACTCCTCTAAGAAATGGCGGAAGAGATATGAAGACGATTGACGCTAGCGCAATTGACCATATTGAAGTCATCAACGGTGCCTCTGCAATGTATGGAAATGGTGCCGCCGGTGGTATAATTAATTACATTACAAAGAAGCCAAAGACAGACAAGAGTTTTCATTCGTCAACCTCTTTAAATAATTCCCTAAGCTTGGTCAAACCAAGTGAAACATATGGGTATAATTTGGCACAAGTATTTTCGGGATCGCAAAACAAGTTTGATTATGTCGTGCAAGGAAAGATTGCGCGAACCGGCGTGGTCCGCAGCTCTGATGGTACCATTGTAAGTCCATTCTATGGTCTGGGCGAGACAAAAAGTTATAATACCTTGGCGAAGATCGGTTATCAGATTAACGATAATCATCGCATTGAATTGATGGGTAACTATTATAGAAGTGTTCAGGATAGTAAATACGTCGGCACTAAGGGGGAGTTTGGAAGTAAACCCGCTATTGGGATCCCTTCAGATACAGTGATTAATGGCGGAACACCTTACAATAAAGCTTTTCATGTAAAGTATGATGGCAACTTTGGTCGGACTTCAGCAAATATGAGTCTGTATTATGAAGATATGAACACGGTATTTGAAACCTACAACCAAACCTATTCTGATCATAAGGGAGCTAGACTAAATTTCAGTACGCCCTTTGATCTATCCAACAACAATAAAGTAACCTTAATTTATGGAGTAGATCTTTTAAAAGATCACACGGTTCAAAAAACGTTGAGCGATGGATTAGTGACACCCGATATGAACATGAAAAGTGGGGCTTTATATCTTCAAAGTAAATTTAATCTCGCCGATTACTGGATAGTGAAAGGTGGTGTGCGGTACGAAAACTTGGATTTTAAGGTAGGGGATCTGACAAAAGCAGGGAAAGTTACTCCGGGAGACAAGAGCAATTCAAATGCATTTGTATTCAATTTGGCAGGAAGGTATAATAAATTGAAATACCTACAGCCCTTTGCTTCATTTTCGCAAGGATATTCTATCGGCGATGTGGGGCTTGTATTGCGAAATGGAGTACCTTTGAGTCAAATCGATCCGAAGCCAGTAGTTGTCAATAACGTTGAGTTGGGTCTAAACGGGACCTATTCTATGTTGAGCTACCAATTGACAGGGTATTATAGCTCCTCCAAAAAAGGCAGTACGTTCGCAGAAACGTCAACACCTGGTAATTATGAATTGATTCAAGTGCCGCAACGTATTTACGGTTTGGAGTTTGTTGTCGATATTACTCCTGTTGACTGGTTCAAGTTTGGTACTATACTCGGGTACATGGATGGTAGGCAAGATTTGAAAAATGAGGGAAAGTATAAGGATAAATTGGACAACTCCATTATTTCGCCTTTTAAAATAAATATTAATGCCGATTTCAAATTGACAGATCGGTGGAACGTCTATCTCCAATATTTACATTTGGGTAAACGCGATGTTTTTCAACCTTCTGAATATAATTATGGCAAATACCCGATTTCGGGCTATGGGCTGATGGATTTCCAAACGCGCTATAAATTAAAGAATCTAGCTTTCATTTTTTCAGTTAATAATATCCTAAATAATGATTACTTCCCGCTGCACGCGGAGGTGAGAGGAGCCACCAATGAAGGCCGTTATTATGTAAAAGGAAGCGGGACAATAGCAAATTTAGGTATTCAATTGGATCTGTAATTATTTATCGTAATTTCTATATTGCAACTGGAATAAAATTCATAAAATAGAATTGATTCGAAGGTATTATAAGCTGCTCCCATTAGACGTATAAGAGTTGGATTCATCTGTGCTAGCTGATATATATGAGTTTTCAGTCTGCACGATGATAGGTGGCCTTTGAGATACGCTTGCGCTCGCTAAGATTTGTATTCAACGTTTTCAAATGCTTAATATGTATCCGGAATGAAATTCGCTATTAGACCTATTCAACATTTTTTCAAAGTCGCGATGCTAGCAGATCGGTAGGCGTGTAACCAAAATGCTTTTTAAACGCATAGGAGAAATGTGAGAGATTTTCGAATCCTACCGCGTAACAAACTTCGATTGGTTTCATTCTTTTTTCAACAAATTGATAGTGTGCTAGCTCCAATCGTTTTTTTGTTAACCATCGCTGCGGTGTGAGGTTGAAAATCTTGCTAAAATCCCTTTTGAAGGTGGTTAAACTTCGTCCTGTCAGATAACCGAATTTTTCCAGCGATAAATTGAACATAAAGTTCTTTTCCATATAGCCTGCCAGGTCAATTTTGCCGGGTTCTTCAAAGTTAGCCAAAATAGGATCTATTTCTTTATCTATCGCCCGGAGGATACTGATTGCTTCCGTGATTTTCAGGGAGGCAATGTTCTCGGGCAGTTTCTGTAGTTCAAAATAAGGAATCAATGAGGAAAGACAGCTTTCCAGTAAAGGATGATTGTTAAAGCTGTATATCTTTTCCGATTTTCGAGCAGAAGGCTTTATGGTCAGATTTGCATAGAAATTTTTTAGCTTCTCACTCGTTAAGTGCATCACGACCGTTTTGTGAGGCTGTCCATCTTTTGGGTAGTTGATAATTGTTGCTAACTGATTTCTTGGAATTAGAAAAATATCACCTTTTTTAAACACGTAAGTAGCATCGGCTTGTACAATTTTTGTTTCACCGGAAATAAACCAGATTAACATATGGCACTCGAAACTGATATCCGATTTGAAGAACTTATCCTCATAACAGGATAGCTTAATATCATCTGTTATATATTTTGCTTTATACTCCATGATTCGAATTTTCTGTTCGGCTTTAAAGGCATTGTGATGACATAAATATAAAAAATTAATAGCTAAATCTTTTATCGTAAGCCGTTTGGATATTAGTCTATATTGAACTTTACTCCGGTCATTTCTTCACTAAGGTGCCAAAGGCGTTTTGCTGAATCTTTATCCAATGAATATTGTTGGACACCGTTCTGATGCAGTTTTGTATGGGCTGGGATTAAATGATCTGTTGGTAGCAACTCTGCGATATCGTTATCTTCCAGATATACACCGCCTATTTCATCTAATAACGGACTGGTCGCTGCAAAAACCGTAGTCGCAGCACCTTGCGGAATGGTCTTCAATGCAGCCATTATCGCTGGGTGTATATTTCCATTTTCATCCAAAAATCCTAACTTCCTCCATTGTTCCGGGTCTGCATCCCGCCCCAATTCTGTACCTCCGATCGAGCCGGGATGTAAAGAATACGCCCTTATATTAAAATCTTTGGCTCGGTTATCTAGCTCTAAAGTGAAAAGATTGCTTGCCGTTTTTGATTGACCATAAGCCTGAAGAGTTTCATATTCGCGATTTTCAAAATTTGGATCTTCAAAATTGAAGGAAGAATTATGGTGTCCAAGAGAAGATACATTGACAACTCGTGCAGCACCCGCCTGTTTTAATGCGGGCCACAGTCTAGCTGTAAGATGAAATTGCCCTAAATAATTTGTCGCTAGTTGCGATTCAATTCCACGTTGGTCACGCTGCAAAGGGACCCACATAATACCGGCATTGTTGATTAGTAAATGAAGTGGTCTGCCTGATAAAATGAATTTTCTAGCAAATCTGTCAATAGAAGCTGGTTCAATCATATCCACTTCTTCGATTTCGATATTTACTATATCTGCTAAATTTACTTTTGCTTTTTCAACGTTTCTTGCAAGAACGATAACAGTTGCACCGGCAGAAGCGAGCGTTTTGGTAGTTTCAAGTCCGATTCCCGTATTACCTCCCGTTACAATTGCGATTTTATTGCTTAGATCAATTCCTTTAATGACGTCCTCTGAAGTAGATTTTGCTGTGAAGCCAGAACCGATTGGTTTCTGTAATGCTCCTTGATAATTGTTTGCTTTCATTTTTAAAAATTTGATTTTGTTAAGACAAAGGTAGGAGGGATTTTGACGCAGGGTTTTGTTTAGACGTCCTAACTTACTTTGTTTAAAAGATCAATGAAAAATATTAGGCGAACAACTCATTCAATTGACTTGTACAGGTTTTGAACGATTTTGAGGGATCTAATCTTTTTCTTTTTACTATTGCTGATACCGCTGATAATATGATTCAATGAGGTTTTTGAGCTCATTGAAGTCAAGCGACAACTGATCAGCTGAAATGGCTATTCCATTTTCGAGCAGATGTTGTTGTACTTGTGGAGCGAACTGCTGTATATAATTTTCGGGATTGTGTAGCTTCAAAAAAACAAAATGGACACCATGGGCCATCCCTGTTGAGACGGATTGAATCGCAGTCCATTTTACTGTCCCAACCTTTATTCCTACTGGTGTACCGTTATATCGAATACCATCTGCGTTTAATAGGAGGCCGGTTCGATCTTTATTAAATAGGGCCTTTATACCACCAATCAGACAATAACACCCTAAGCCTCCTAAGGTCAACATCAGTGCCCCAGGGAAAATTCTTATTTTTTCGGCGACAAAGAAGATATAGTAGGCAAATGCCAAAGCCGCTATCGTCATCAGCAAACCAAACAGCGCTAATTTCAGGCGCTTTTTATTATCAAATTCTATGATAGTCTCATTCATAATTCACTTTTTCTTCTATGTATTTATAGGACTAAATTAGAATAACTTTCCTCAAATTTTCAAGGGAATTCCAATTCGTGGTGAATCGTTTTAAATTCGCGGTATTTTAATGTCTATCTGTATTTAAGCTATTTTCTAAACTCAATTATATCCAGCGCTATGCCTCCACGAATCATCTGTGATGATCAAAGTATTGATGGGTTAATCTATCCTCGAATCCTTTTCGAGCTTTTTGGTCTGTTTTGCTGAAAAGGTTTTTCCGAAATTGTAGCTGAAACTCAATTTTGCATAGCGTGACTTCAATTTATTCACTGTTTCAATGCTAATCACATTGCCTAAACTGGAAATAGGCGCTTTTTGTAAGTTGAAAATATCCTCAATCGTGAGGGATATATTTAACTTGTCCTGAAGCACTTTTTGCTGTAAACCCGTCGTGATATACCCCGTTGCGCCATATTGCATTTGAAAACTATTTCTTTTCGATGCATAAAAGCCGAGTATTTGAACAGTAGTCTTTGGCAGAATATAGATGAAAGTATTGATCGACCCACTAAAGTTGACAATCCCAGGTAACAAAATATCTTCTGTATTGTTCGATCTGAAAGTTGGGCGTTGTGCTGATAAATATGTACTGACATTCACGCTGCTTCCAAACTTGTTTTGCGACATGACATAACCTCCAATTTGATTTAGATTGTAATCATTATAATAGTTAAACTCTGGACTCCCAACTTCCTCATTATATCTGGAGATATATGTAAACATATTCTTCGAGGAGTTTCCATATAAAGAAAATATCAGTGAATGGTTGCTATTCCACTTATGTGAATATTGCAGATCTAGCCTATTCGCAAAATATGGCTTCAAATGCGTGTTACCATTGGTGAAATAGATAGGATTATTGTTCACCGCAAAAGGATTGAGCATACTATACCCGGGACGTTCGATTCTTCTGTTCCCTGATAAAGCAATGCTGTTTTTAAGGTCTTCGAAATCATAACGTATATTAAAGTTGGGAAATAAATTAAGATAGTTGTTTTTAATTTGTTCGTCAGTTGAAACGGCTCGTAATTTATAGTCGAATGATTCTAATCGCAAGCCTAAATCGAAGGAGAAGTGTTTCAATTTACCATTCAGAGAAGAATAGGCTGCAAGTATATTTTCGTTATATTGAACCTTATTTTCATTATTTAATTCTCCTGCATCGATAATTCCATCTGTGGCTAGATTCTTAAAGAAGCTTTCTGTATTTGCACGGGCATATTTTGCACCGAATTTTAGATCAATACCCTTTCCAATGTTTGTTTTGTAATCTGTATTGAATGTCCAGATTTCATATGGTCTGGAAGTAATAAAATTTCTGCTATCATTTTCTGAGGAATTTATTTCCGTGTTAGAAAAATCATATGCCTTTCTCCAGAATGAAGTGTTATTCTCATTCGAGTATTTCGCGTAATTCATACCGATCGAAAGCTTGCTTTTCGTTTTAAAATCTTTATCATAAATGAAGTCGGCGATATGAAAATTATTGTCCAAAAACATGAAGTCCTGCTGTTTAAGCTGCCTTTGAAATTGATCTTCCCGATTATAGATCGTAGCGTCTCTTTCATTAGGAAATTTGCCATAAAAGCTGGCGTACCAATAATTAAAAGAGAGTGTGCTCGTCGAATCAATATTATAAAGTGTATTGGTTTTCATGGAATGTGTTCTTTGGGATCTTTCGCTGGCCTGTTCTTGTCTATAGAGATAACTAGAATCGGGTAAGTAATAGTTTTTTATTAGATCGTTTCGTTTATGTAGGTTTTCACTATATGAAAAATTATAGCCCACTGAAATTTCAAACTTACTTTTTTTAAGATTTAAATTGAGCGATTGGTCCGTCCCCCAAAGGGTGGAAACACTTGTACTTGCCGACCCGAAGAAGCCCAAATTGGAATTTTTCTTAAGTCTGATATCGAGCACACCTCCATCTCCGGCGGAATCATATGCCGCACTCGGACTTGTAAGCACGTTAACGGACGAGACCTCATTGCTCGGTAGAGATTTCAGGTAGTTCAATAAATCTTGACCACCCAAATTGACTTTCCGACCATTGATCAATACAGTAGCTCCTTTTCCAAGCAGTTGTAATTTGCCTTCCATTTCATCAACTGTTAATCCCGGAACCTGCTTGAGCAGTTCCGCTATATTTGTACTATTGCCTAGTATATTGTTTTCCGCATTAAATCTATACCCACCGGTAATAAGTTCTAGGGGAGGTTTTCTGGAAGAAACTGCAACCTCCTCAAGCTTATTGTCAATCTTATGAAGCTTTATAGTACCCATATCTATATTGCTCCCGTTGGGTATTACAATTCTTTTTATCTGAAACTGAAAGCCCATATGATTGATTTTTAGGTAAAATGAACGCTGACTATTGGTCAATTGGAAGTCCCCACTTTCATTTGTCACCACTGTTCTGACAGGATTGCTGCCACTTTGATGATCCAGTAAGGATATGGAAACTAAATGAACAGGTTCGTTAGTAATAGAATCAACTACTTTGCCCGTAACAGTAAAGGTTGAATCGATGAATGAAATGATCGTCGTGTTAGACGAAGCATGAGATATAGCGAAAAACGACAGGTATGGGAGAATTAGGGCAATTTTTTTTAACTTTTTCATGTATTTAAGGTTCTTGTGCAAAGCTTGATGACAATTGTTTGCAGTTAGTGATTATAGGTTAGTCGAGCTTACGGAAAAAATGTTGCACGTGTAATAATAAAACGAACACAAATTTGACACTTAAGGCTTGTCATAGTTAAAGAAAGCCTCTGCCTCGATGGGTTACAGTTTGCCACTATTAAGGTTATGATGTTGGTTTATTTTTATTCTAAAAAATATTATTTTTAAAATAATTAAAACAAATATGGTATATTTATGTTCTAAATAAAGTGTATGAAATATCAGCTTTTAAAAGAAATCATTGGATTAGTTGAAGAGTTTGAACAGGAAAACGTAGACGGAATCTATAGCACTGACGCAAATGGATTTAAACGTTGGATAGTAACAAAGGAAACCGACGTTCTCGAAGAACCCAATTGGGACGGTAAGGAAAATGGGCGTAGTCCGGAAAGTGTCATCAGCACGTTAATAGTGCATATGAATAGGTTCGCAAAAAGATATTCAAAGGCTGCTATTTGGGAATCTGATTTCTCCACACAAGAGGAGTTTATCTATCTTATTACACTACGGTCCTTTGGTGAGATGACAAAAATGGAATTGATCAGAAGGAATATTCATGAAAAACCAGCCGGCATGGCCATTATAAACCGTTTGATCGAACAAGGTTGGATACGTCAACACGATTCAAAACTGGACCGCCGCAGTAAGTTGCTGTACATCACGGAAAATGGCTTGTCGGCATTGGACCGGCAAATGGGAAAAATACGTCATGCGACGCAGATTGTTTCAGGCGATTTGACCTACCACGAAAAAATAACATTGATAAGTTTATTGGATAAACTGAGCAAATTTCATCAATTTATCTATGATAGAAATATTGCACCGGAAAAATTGCTGGAGCAAGTGAAGTTATAATCCACATCGGGATGCGATAGAAATGACAAAAAGCAATAGGATGTGTACATTACTAGTTGCGGTGCCAATAAGTATTGGGAATTGCCCAAGTAGTTTAGCTAAAAAAACAAATGAAAAAGAAGGTAGCCGTTATTGGCGCAGGTTTTTCGGGTCTTTCAGCGGCAGCGTATCTTGCTAAAGCAGGGTACGATGTGCATGTTTTTGAGAAACATACGCAGCCCGGTGGAAGGGCGAGACAATTCAGTACGACAGAAGGATTTAAATTTGATATGGGACCGAGCTGGTACTGGATGCCCGATATCATTGAGTCCTTTTTTTCGGATTTTGGATGCAGCACAGCTGATTTTTTTGAGCTTGTATCGCTCAATCCTCAATTTGAAATGATATTTGACTCCGGACAAGTTCGTGTTCCGGAATCCTATCAGCAGTTAAAACTATTATTTGAACAGATCGAACCTGGGGCTGGTACGCAGTTGGATCGATTTATGGAAGCTGCAAAATTTAAGTATGAAGTGGGGATGCGGGATTTCGTCAATAAACCCTGTCACAATTGGGGCGAATTTCTCTCTCCAAAAATTGCACTTAGTGCTTTTAAGCTAGATTTGCTTTCCAATTTCCGATCCTACGTTGCCAAATATTTTAAGGACCAACGATTGCGGACATTAATGGAATTTCCGGTCATATTTCTGGGCGCTTCACCCAAGGATATTCCGGCATTATATAGCCTGATGAACTACGGCGGTTACGCACTTGGCACTCATTATCCGAAAGGAGGTTTTTTTCAATTAGTACTGGCGATGCAGCAAGTAGCGGAGAGGCAAGGTGTCACTTTTCATTTCGATCATAATGTTGATACATTAAAAATTGAAAAGAATAAGATCACTTCATTAGGTATTAATGGCGTAGATTACGCATTTGATCTTGTGGTTGCATCCGCTGATTATCACCATATCGAAACACTACTTACCAAGGAGTTGAGAAACTATGATGAAGATTATTGGAAGAGTAGGACCTTTGCCCCTTCGAGTTTGATATATTATCTGGGGATGAAATCGTCCATTCCAAATCTAACGCACCACACACTGTTCTTTGAGCATCCGTTGGACGATCATATTGACTGTATATATGGTGAAAAAAAATGGCCCCAAAATCCACTGTTCTATGTATGTTGTCCATCCAAAACGGATCCTTATGTGGCTCCTGCAGGCAGTGAGAACCTCTTCTTGTTGATGCCATTGGCGACAGCTATCTCAGACGATGATGAAACACGTGAAAAATACCTAATTAAGATGTTAGAGCGTTTGGAAAAGCATACTGGTACAAAAAACCTATACGAGCAGATTACATACAAGAGAAGTTACTGCGTAAGCGACTTTATCAGCGATTACAATGCTTACGCTGGAAATGCTTATGGGCTAGCAAATACATTAAAACAGACAGCGGTATGGAAACCCAAGATTAGAAATAAGAAAGTCCATAATCTTTTTTATTCAGGTCAGCTGACAGTTCCTGGTCCCGGAGTACCTCCATCCATCTTATCGGGGAAAATTGTTGCCAAAGAAGCCATTGAATTATATCGTAAAACATAAGACCATGAAAAAGCTATTTGATGAACTCGCTTATGAAGTAAGCAAAAAAACAACTGAAAAGTATAGTACAAGTTTCTCGCTTGGTATATTGGCCCTCAAGCCAAGCATTAGGGCTAGTATTTATGCAATCTATGGCTACGTAAGGTTGGCTGATGAAATAGTCGATAGTTTTCATGGTTATGATAAGCAGCGACTTTTGGCGCGGTTGTACCTCGAGACTAACTGTGCTTTAGAGGAAGGTATCTCATTAAATCCGATATTACAGTCTTTTCAGGAGACGGTGCATAAGTATGCTATCGACATCGAGCTAATCCGACAATTTCTGCATAGCATGGAAATGGATCTGAATAAAGTCGACTATAATTCCGAACGTTATAAAGAATATATTTATGGTTCGGCTGAAGTGGTGGGGCTGATGTGTTTACAGGTTTTTACAGAAGGTAATAGAGAGCGCTATGAGGAGTTAAAACCTTACGCCATGAAACTGGGTTCTGCATTTCAAAAAATAAACTTCTTGCGTGACCTCAAGGACGATTATCAGGTGCTTGGACGTACCTATTTTCCAAACCTGGATATGGCGGTGTTTGACAATGCACTCAAAAGCCAGATTGAGGATGAGATACACAGCGAATTTAAGGAAGCGCTTTTGGGAATCAAAAAATTGCCTGCATCGGCAAAATTTGGCGTTTATCTGGCTTATAAGTATTATCTTTCACTATTTGCGAAGATTCGGAAAAAATCCTCCAAAGAAATTTTGGAAAGCAGGATTAGGATACCTAATGCGCAAAAAGCCTATGTAGCTTTTAAAAGTTATCTACGTTACAAAGCTGCTTACTTATAAAATAGAGCTATGAATTTTATTACAGTATTGGTCACTTTTATTGCTATGGAGGGCGCCACCTGGCTTATCCATAAATACATTATGCACGGCTTTCTCTGGATATTGCATCGCGATCACCATGATCACAGCAATGCGGGGTTTCTGGAAAAGAATGATTACTTTTTTATCATTTTTGCCCTTCCCACGATCGCGTTGATGTATTTTGGGTCGTTAAAGGGGTACAATTATCTGTTTTATATTGGATTGGGAATTATGCTCTACGGTATGGCATATTTCTTTGTGCATGATATATTTATCCATCAACGTTTCAAATGGTTGAGTAAAACGAATAACCGTTACTTTTTGGCGCTTCGTCGCGCCCATAAACAACATCATAAACATTTAGGCAAAGAGGAGGGCGAGTGTTTTGGCTTTTTATATGTTCCAATGAAATACTTTAAAATGTATACTAACAATGAAAAAATATGATGCAATATACTTATTCGCTTATCTTATTTTTTACGGTCATAATCTGTTTTGTCGCATCCTTCGACAAGCGGCTTCGATTCGATCGTGAGTTGACCCCATTTTTAAAGGCATCAGCGCTTGTTGCTGTATTTTTTATAGCTTGGGATGTCTGGTTTACCAGTAAGGGAGTGTGGTGGTTTGATACAAGATATACCTTGGGACTGGCTATAGCAGGACTACCATTGGAAGAATGGCTATTCTTTATCTTCATCCCTTTTTCATGTATTTTTACCTATTTCTGCATCGATAAATTTTTTAGATTGCAATCGCTATCGGCCTTCAATAATATTGTTGTCTTTGTAAGTGTCATTATATGTGCTGTTGTTGCTCTTCGATATGCTGACAGAATCTATACCGTAGTTACCGCTGCTGTGACTATGGTGACATTGGTGCTTTTTCACTTTGTATTTCGGATACAATGGATTACGCAAGCCTCTTTAGTCTTCACTTTGCTGATGCTGGGCTTTTTACCTGTCAACGGCATACTAACCGGAACAGGATTGGAGTCCCCTATTGTCAATTACAATCCAATGGAATTTATGGGGATTAGGGTACTTACGATTCCGGTTGAAGATGCAGTGTACGGATACACTCAGTTTTTGTGGGTTCTTTACTTTTTCAAAAAGTTTCAAAGTATGCCCCTAAAATCCAATCTATAAAGTGGATGCATTTGGACAGCTCAAATAAGCTCAGAAATCCGCTGCTTTATTATTTACTTTATCGACTCTCACTTTGAATTAAAAATACCTTAATTAAATTTTTTTCTTATTGTTTTACCCAGTAAAAAGTTTTTGAAAAGATGCCTTTATGGGCCACAATTTTCAACGTTTTTCCCTGCAGGTACATTTCGCAATTGCCCTTTTGGCCGGTATCATGGTTTTGCACAGTCCCCTTCCATTCATTTTTTTCAAAACGCACATTGTAGAGGGTTGGACGTCCTTTGGGATCAAGACCAGAAAATTTTCCGTTGCTGTAAGTGATGGTGATAATGAAGCCTTCCTCGGTTTTCCATTTACCTGCAAAATTATCATTGGAGGATTGAGCAACACTCATTATTGCCATGAAGATGATGACAAGGGATGACAGTATTTTTTTCATATGTAATGATTTCATACTGCAAAGCAAATTAAAATAATCTGCAGTGTTTTTAATATATCTTAAAAATGAAATCGACTACCTGCACGCGCGTATCACGCTTAGTGTTTGTTGGGTAATACCCAGATAGGAGGCAATATGTCCCAAGGAGGCTCTTAGCAATATGCCAGGAAATTTGTCGAGCATATTTTTATAGCGTTGCTCGGCAGTTTGAAATTGTAATGCAAGAGTTTTTTCGGATAGCATACTAATCACTTGCAGCGATACCTGCAGCCGGAAGTCCTTAAAAGCAGGGATGCTATTACAGAGTTCGTCGAGTTTGCTATAGGGGATAGCACGCAAACAAGCTTCTTCCAATACCTGTTTACCATAGGGGTGGGGGCGGTCAAAAAAAACACTTTCAAAAGATATCAGGAAATTATTCTCGTCGAAAAAATAATGAGTGATATCCTTTCCATCTAAATTATAAAAAGCGCGTAATAATCCTTTTTCAATAAAATAAACATTTTGGTGGTGATTGTCAGGATGTGCCAGTACAGTACCTTTCGCAAATATTTGTTTACTAAAGGCTCTGCCGATAGCATCACATTCGGCGCTGTTCAATTTTATGTTTCTAAGTAGATAAGATAAGAGTTCCATTTACTTCAAATATAGAAAAATGCAACAGGCTGCCCATAATTCCTCTCCAAATTTATTTGAATATTCTCCAAGTCCATCAGGCAATAAATGGATTAATTTCACCGTTGGCAAAAGAGTGTGAAATGTATGCCCAAGATTGAATTTTTTAATACCTAATGGATTTTGCAGCAAGTTGCTTTAAGTAGGAGATAGTATCTGGTATAAGAAATGATATTTCAGCCCTTACCAAGCTTTCTATTTTGTAGCAATCCTGTAACGATTGATGTCAGTAATCAATTCAGGCCTATTGCTGTTTAAAATGAATTTAAAAATTTTTAGATGGACCCAAATTACGGTTTTGAGCTTTAATACCGCAAAACAATATCTGTTTTTTTCTTGTTTTTATTCATAATATATAGGCTATTTTATGAATAAAAACAAGAAAATTAGTGACTTAACTCAACTCAACGAAGACCTGGAAAACTATTTTAGCAATACCATTATCCCGCAGTTATTCGTTGATTCTAACTTAATTTTAAGAAAGTTCACTCCACCAGCAATGAAGCAGTTTGATCTTAAATCTGAATTCATAGGAATGCCGCTAGAGGATATAAGAGAAAATTTTAGATTTCCGACCTTTATCAGTAATATAAACACGGTGATAGCGACAGGTAAAATCTTGGAGAAAGAAATACAGACTACAGATTTAAAGTGGTACCAGATGAATATACTCCCTTATCATGTCCGTAATGAGAACCGGACGAATGGAGTCATTATTACATTTGTAGATATTACGCCAAGAGTAAAGGATCTTAAAGAACAAGAACGGCTTGTTCTAGAACATGAGTTGCTGCTCGATACAATAGCCCATGATATTAAAAATCCATTATTGGTACTTAAACTAACATTTGGGTTAATGAAGGAATTTAAGGATAAAAATTCAGCGAAATTCTTGCCCTTAATGCAAAATCATGAGAAAAGTTTGGTAGAAATAAAAAAAATAATAGATGATCTGACCGAAAGTCGTTGGGAAAAGCAGAAGTATCAGGCATCAACTGAACTGATCGATCTTCCAAATATTCTAGAGGACGTGCGGTTGAGTTTAGCACCGCAGCTGATAGAAACCGATGCAATCATCCGACAGGATTTAAAAGTTTCGGAATTTACTTTTGTACGACGTAAGCTGCGTAGTGTGCTCTATAATCTGATGAATAATGCGATTAAATATACACCAGAGTCACAGTCTCCAGAAATTCTAGTGCAATCTTTCAAGGAAGATGGCTATGTCGTTATTTCTGTAAAGGATAATGGGATAGGCATGGGGCCAGAAGTGCAGCAGACGATTTTTGAGAAATTTAAACGCGCAACCAAAATGGTCGATGGATCTGGCGTAGGTCTATATTTGGTCAATACGATTGTGACACAAGCTGGTGGAAAGATCGACTTAATAAGTGAGCCTGGGCATGGAACAGAAATAAAGATCTTTTTGAAGCAAGATTAGGTTTGAACTTCGGAAATGATTGATTTAATTGATCATGTTGAATTTGTTCGTAGATTAGAGGAGAAACACCAAAATAGCAGTAGCAAAAGATCAACAGTTTTAATATGGATGCCACAAATCATGAAAGCAGACGAACAGACATATCGTAGTTACAGGCTTTCCATTGCAAGCGAATTTGAAACGGTGTTTTCTCATTTTTATTTTGCAGAGAACAATTCAGCAACTGCCCTAACGAAAACATTGTTGCCGTCTTTTCAGACTATTATGGTGTTCAACTTTGGTACAATAGTCCGATTGGTTTCTGATGCCAAAAATGAAATCGAGGTGGGCAAATGCATCGTACTAGGTCCCTTAAAATCTGCCTTTGAATATACACTTCTCCCCGGATCACAAATTTTAGTGGTTAATTTCAAGGGCGATGCGTTTTATCGTTTTTTTGGAAAGGCATTTCTTTCAGACCATTTGCCAATAAACCCAGATGAAGTTATGGGTGAAAATTGTTTTAGCTACCTGTGGCATCAGTTGAACGGTATGACAAGTGTATCAGACCGAGTAAACTGCATTCTCGATTTTTGCAGACCTTATTTAAAATCACAGCACATCACCGCGGCTTTATTGGCTAATTTTAAAGACAGTACACGCAATCCAGTCAAGACCATTGCCGAAGAAACCGGGCAAACTGAAAGAAATGTGCAATTGACGCAAAAAAAGCATTTTGGCTATAGCTCCAAAGAGCTTAGTCGATACCAGCGTTTTGTAAAAGCAATTGAACTGATACAACATGTTCTTTTATCATCGAAAAAAGTGGACTGGTTTGAAATTATAGCTGAATGTGGATATTACGACCAAAGCCAGCTTATCCGGGATTTTAAGCATTTTATCAATCTTTCCCCAAGAAATTTTGTTCGATTTCAGCAAGATATCTGCCGGGCTTCAGGAGAATAGCCTTTTCGTTTTCTTACAATTTTTCCGTTTACTTTCAGGCTACTTTTGTTTTATTCAATTACTTAAAACAAAAAAAATGAAACATTTTATTATTTATGCCCATCCAAATACGGCAAGTTTAAATCATTTATTCAAGCAAACAATTGAAGAAACACTCCTGCAACAAAAGAACGAAGTTGTAGTCAGGGATCTGTATCAGCTTAATTTCGACCCTGTGCTGTCCCTTGAAGATATGGACGGACAACGCAGGGGCATCGTAAGCGAAGCAATTAGAAAGGAACAGCAACATATTGCCTGGGCTGAAGCTGTTACCTTTATTTATCCGATATGGTGGACAGGTATGCCGGCTATGATGAAAGGGTATATCGATAGGGTATTCAGCTACGGATTTGCCTATAGGTACGATAACGGAGTACAAAAAGGACTGTTGGCCGGTAAGACCGCCTACATTATCAATTCACATGGAAAATCAAAGGCTGAATATCAGGAAATAGGAATGGATAGGGCGCTGATACTGACCTCCGACAGAGGTATCTATACCTATTGTGGCTTCGATGTGAAGTGCCATTTATTCTTTGACCGTGCCGACCGTGCAGCAGCAGAAACGATAGATGAATGGAAAATGGAAATCGTTGATGCTTATTCCTTGGTTCGATAAAGTCCTTTTACCAAGAAGTTAATTTCAGCTATATTAACTTCTTGGGAGGACGGAGGTGATCTTGATCGGATATGCTATCAACTTTTTTGTTCATCTATTTTCTTGTTATTCTAACCATCCCAGCTCCGGCTAATTCGTAAAAACCAGTACGACTTGAATGCACACGTTTATATGATGATTTAACTTTTTGTTCTACGCTTATTTTGGTTAATACTTCCCTGGAAAAGCCTAAAAGCCTCATTTGTGCCCGGAGCAGATCACTGCCCTCCAATCGGAAAGTGACTGAATCTTTGCCGGCTCGAAAGTTTGAAATTGGGTAATTTATAAAAACTATTCCACCCCAATTGGCCACTTTAAAATACTGTCGTGGTATGATACCAAAGGCCAGTCCGGCGCCATATACTTCCTGGCCGACTTCACCGCTTTTCTCCCAGCCATCATGTATGTCTTCAAGTGGAATCCATAGATCTTTTTGTATTTCACCCGTTTTGGTTTTTTCGACAATCATTTCTGTCGGAAGTAGCGGAGGGTAATAGTAGGCGAGTCGGCCTGCAGCATACTTGATAAATTCCGGGATCAATATTTTTAGCGATGGAAGAATAGCCATTCCTGCTGCCACCTCAAGATAATGATGCAGGGCAGCAAATACTTCCAGCTCTTCGTATGCCGCGGTATAGGGGGCATCTTTCAAGGGAAAAACAGAAAAAAAATAAGGAAAGTTTTTGCCGTAACCATAATTGCAGTCCCACAATTGACAGTTTTTAAATATGCCGGCGAGGCAGCAATAGCTTAGTTTTAGGTAATGCTCATCGTCGGTCACCTTATACATCTCCAAAAAGGCCCCCGCAGCAAATGCCGTATTGTTGGCCTGATAAAATATATCAAAGGCCAGACCGTCTAAACTTTTAAGTGCTCTGCTTGCTTCCAGAAAAAATCGTTTTTCTTTGGTCAGCTGCCAGGCCAGGAGCATAACGTGTGCATATGATCCCGGGACGTCTTTTTCACCACCTTTACCTGGAGTCGTTTCGGCTTTTAATACCTCCAAAGTGGTCATCTTATAAAAGACAGGCCATTGATAGTCAAAATGTTTGGCAACCTTTATCGCATAATCTATCGAATCCAGAAATAGTTTTTCAGCCATCTTGTCGCCCCGCAATGCAAGCCTGGCGAGGTTTAACAAGGGGTGATGTAGATACCAGGAGTCCATTACCATCTCACTCTTTTGCTCTTCGGAATGATCCAAGTCATCTTTTAACGAAGGGTGCCACCTGACTAAACTCTTTATAGACTTATCATAAAATGAGGTGAGTCCATCGGAGAGCTCCTGCAACAAAGGGTGATGTTCTCCGGTCCAGCTAAGATACTCATGCAATGGGAGTATGACGGCAAGCTGCACCATGATTTCTGCAGGCGTTTTGTAGTCGCCCACATAAGCATTCAGATAAGGACTGCCGTCTGTTTGTGTCCAGCAACCTTTGTTGTTCGAAATATTATCCAGGATCTTTTCAGCCGACTGCAGCCAATTATGTTGGCTGGCTTCAGGCTTAGGAAGGAGGAGGTATATTGATGCCAGTGAATCGAGGTAACTTTCAACGACCTCGACGTCACTTTCGGGAATCTTTTCATCGAGCTGTACAAAAGCATCCGAAATGATATATTCTTTATTGGCCGGCAATGGTTTTTCAGCGTTTACAGGAAACTGGAACCCCAGTTCTGGCCATTCACCGCCGACAGTTTCCCGGAGTGATACTTCTGTTTCCTGGCAATAGGGAGACATGGCTGTGAGATTCTGAAAATAGAACACCGAACCGGCTTTTGGCTTTGTCATACTAAAATAAAGCTGTCCTGACCGGGATCCTACCTGTTTGGCATGTATTTTCCCCACTGTATTTTCAGTATTTCCATCTTTAGTCAAGGGAACAATATCGCGGGGCCAAAACGGGATAAGAAGCGGTAATTTCGTTCGCAAGGTCGTGGTATAACGAAAGGTGGCGCGCAGACTTTCGGGAAAGAAGACAATGATTCGATAATAGGCTAACCTAGTAGAAGCAGTGATCAGGATCTCATCGGGAGCTTCGGAGATCGTCACCTTTTCAAACCTGCTATTCATCCCAAAGGCCAGTCTAAAGGCTATGCTAGCGGGCGTTGGCCAGATAACCACGAGCCAAATCGAATCGCCTGCATTATGAATTTTGAGTCTGTATGTTTTTAGGTCTATTTCAAAAATAGACGTAGAATCTGCTATATCAGCCTGGACCGTTGCTGTCCAAGGAGTGACGGGATTTATCATCATGCTAATTTCTTAACTGTATAATGTGCTTGTCTCCTTATAGGAAGAGGAGCAAGGTAACAATCGTTTTAACAATTGATGTTTATGGTACAACTACGGTGAAAACGTGTTTGTCCTGTTTTTCAATTAGGCTGATGAAAGGAATAACTAAGCTTTGAAGAAAATAAAGTGATTGTGGCTAGGGATAGGATGTGTTTTGCTAAAGATACCTCAATGGACGATTGCACAGGTATAATAAATGCCCGGATTACCGGGCATTTATTAACTTATGACGCAGACTCGTTTACTGACGAGACGGCTATTTCTGTGAGTAATGTATCGGTTTGCTTTTCCTCATCTAGTGTTTGTTGAAGCAATTGCTCGGCTTCAGTATGGTTCATTAATTTTGCAAATGTGACAAGGCAACCATAGCTGGCGATTTCATAATGTTCAACTTTTTGGGCTGCAGAAATGAGTGCCGCATCTAGTGCTGGATCGCCTTCAAAATTTTCGATGATTTCATCAGCTTCCTCCAGCAGACCTTCCATAGCTTTACATTTTTTCCCGCGGGCAGCAATGCCCAACGCTCCAAATACTTCTTTAAGCCGCTCGATCTGTCCTTCAGTTTGGCTGTGGTGCTCCTCAAATGCTTGTTTTAATTGTTCGTCTTCTGCGGCTTTGCTCATTTTCTTTAAACCTTTTAAGAGCTGTTTCTCCGCGCCTAAAATATCTTTTAATTCGTCTACAAATAACTCATGTAAATGCTCGTTTGGCATTTGTTGCTGATTTTGATTCGATTTTGCCATAATTCTTTTTAGAGATGGACATGAGTGGGGAGAAGATCGTTTTTAAAAATTCTTAATTTTGATTTCCGCTTTGTCAAATCGGTAGTACAATTATTGGAAAAGGTCTAAAACGTATTGCCGGGGATCAACTATTTCTAATTTTTTTCAGTGTGATTGATCATACCAATCTATTTCTTGGTGTGGTCACTAATAGTATGCGATCGTCCTTCATGCGATAGCGATGGTCTGCTATAGTGATGATCTTCTAAAACAAAGCAGGCCTGAGAATGGTTTTTTTAGCAAGAATCCTGATTGCTATATGCATATTGAATTTGGCCATTGCAAATAAATAGAACAGTCAAGGGAATTTAGATAAGGTGCCGCGTATGAAAAGAAAAAAATTTATAGTGCAAACAGGCCTTGCAGGATCGGGCTTAATCTTTAGCGCAGCGGCACCTAATATTTTGGTAAGAACAATTAAAGAACTTAGTATGGTAAAACCTGATAATTTAAGCAAACACAGACGTTTTCGCTCCAATAATAAAGCCGGGTTTGGTGGCGTGGCATTAGGGAATGGCTTTCAGCAAAACGCAGATCTAGAATGTCTCCAAGCAGTAGAAGCAGCTTGGAATGCTGGGATACGATTATTTGATACTTCCCCATGGTACGGATTAGGCATCAGCGAACGCAGAATGGGCTTGTTTTTAAAAGATCAGCCACGCGACAGCTTTACCCTTTCCACTAAAGTAGGACGACTCTTAGAACCTAAAGAGGACTTTACCATGGAACAGTTGTTATGGAAGGGTAAAATGAATTTTCGTTATCAATACGATTACAGTGCTGCCGGTGTGAGAAAAAGCGTAGAGGATAGCTTACAGCGCATGGGATTATCATCTATAGATATCGTATATATTCATGATCTTTCACCCGACAATGGTGATATGAAAGACAGCTATGGAAGTTACTTTGAGCAAGCGGCGAAAGGAGCGATGCCCGAGCTGACTAAAATGAGAGAAGAAGGCATAATAAAAGGATGGGGGCTAGGTGTCAATACCATCGAACCAATTTTGCAAACATTAGACGTGGCAGATCCCGATATTTTTCTTTCAGCCTGCCAATATTCGTTGATTAAACATGATGACGATTTGAATAAGGTTTTCCCAAAGATCGCTGAGAGAGGGTTGTCGATTGTTGTAGGCGCACCACTGTGTGCTGGATTTCTGTCAGGCAGGGACCGCTATCTGTATGATGGAACGTTTCCTGCTGGGGTTAAAGAAAAGTTGAATGCTTTACAAAGGGTGGCTGACGATCATGCTGTAGACCTGCGGACAGCTGCATTGCAATTCGCTGCAGCACCAGACGAGGTTTCAGGAGTGATACCCGGAGCACATACCGTAAAGCAGGCCATTCAAAATGCGGAATCTTTCAAGACTAAAATTTCCGCCGATTTTTGGGAAGAATTAAAACATGAAAAATTAATTGCGGCAAATGCTCCCGTACCAAAAGCATAGCATTTAGAATCGTACCTTAAATAAATTGGCTTGCCGTATCGAATTTGAATAACAGTATCTAAATATGAATAGACAAATTACACAAAACAACATAAAAGACAATACATTCTTTTGGTATAGCTATATTAAATGGTTCAATGGATACGACGAAATAAACGAGATCAACATTGACGAAGCATTAGAAGTTATCGGCATTGACAAAGAAAAATTAGCGGAATGGGAAGAACGATTTTTTTCGCTAGATGACTTTGGAGAAGTTTCAAAATTTATCGAAGGAAAATTAGATGGAGATACGACCTTCTTAATTGAATTTCAAGATCATGAAATTAGATTTTTTCTTAACGACATTTACTTTGGGAAGTTAGGTGGGCATTTTGAAGCTTGGTTTCTAACTTGGGATGAACTGTTATCACTTCAACAGTTTGAACAATTATTTCTGCTTATGTTACCAATGACAGCAATTGAAAGAGAGCAAAGAGACCATGCGAAGCAGATTATATATAACCATTTAAAGACAGTACCACAGTTTGAGCAAAGTGCGGAATATATTTCTAAATGTATTTTAAACGGACTTTTAATTGACGAGGTCTTTTTTGAGCTTGATGAAGTGGGTACAGTAAACAATCAAAATCATAGTGTTCGAAATATTCGAAAATATCCAAGATATAAAGAAAACATAATTGAATTGAATAAAATCTTAAAAAAAAAATGCAATAAAAAACTCGGCTCATTATAGTTACGCCAGATCCGCGGCTCATGAAATTCTGGTGCGATCTTTCAAAGAAAATGGCTATGTTGTTATTGCTGAAAAGCTCTTTGATACTTTGCCAAATAAAAAGTTTTTTTAAAATGCCTTAATGCGCCACAATTTTGATTAAAGTCTCTGCAAAAATGAGCGATAAATAAATTTTAAAGATGAAAATATTAATTTGGAAGGGCATTATCTACAATTCCCTCGAATATTTTAAACTGACACAACAGGGAGGCTTTTTTATGGTCGATTCCAACATTATTGGGTATTATGAAGATAAAATCTATACCCTCAAATATCATTTGAAGATTGACGAGCATTGGAATGTTCAAGGTCTTGATTTAGAATATGAAGTGAATGGCGTTAATAAAAGAATAAAAGGAAATAAAGTTAAAAATGACTGGGAAATAAATGGATCGATTATAATCGATTTTCAGGGTATTGATTATATTGATATCTCCCTCACACCATTTACCAATACACTTCCGATCAATAGTTTGAATCTCGAAGTCGGTGAGAGTACGGATATCAAAGTGCTCTATTTTGATATTCTAAACGACGGCATAAAACCAGTTCATCAGAACTATTCGAAAACGAACATGTTAACCTTTCAATACAAGAATGTTCCGAAAGATTTTGATGCCGACCTTGAAGTAGATCATTTGGGTTTAGTGGTCAATTATCCGGGGTTATTTACCAAGGTAGCCGAAATTTAGCAAGCATCTTCCGGAGCTCAGAAAAACCTCGATTTATAGTCCCTGCGTTTGCACCGGAAAAGGCGAAATCGTGACGAAGTTTCTAAAAACAATATTCCTTTTAGTGCTGTCTTAGCTATGTAACATAAACAGAGCACAATGAATTTTGATATGATTAAATGTGAGGACCTCGGCCAGGCCATACATATACCAAACACGACGGACGACCATCACGAAGAAACCTGGTTTGTGAAATTTGGCGAGGAAATAATAGGTGTTGGACTTTTTCCAAAACAAAGCTCGAACTGCGTTTTGGCAATCGTTGGCGATAGCTATGACGACAAGAAAATACTGGGCGACATTGATGCACATGATAAAGTGATTATTGAAGGATTGAATATCGCTTTTGAAGGCTACTTAAGATCCATCCGCGGTGATGTAGTCATCGGCGAAAAGCAAGTAGATGATTTCTCGCACAATAATCAAAAGTTGGATTAATACCCTATAAAAAAACTGCTCAACTGTTGAGGCAGTTTTTTTTATCCTTAGCGAAGTACGCTTGTGCGGCTTTCATTTCCAGAGCAATGGTATTTCTAGGACGGACGTAACCAAGGTCGTGCAGGAGATAGACCTTAAGGAGTTGTTTTACAGGTAGCTTTGCTTATGCCGACACATCTATCGCCCTACAATGAACAAGGTGTTCCGGTTGGCAGAGCCAGATTTGACAATCTATGGCTGTTATTAGGCTACTGGCATACCATTGGCGCATTATTGGGAAATATGTTAAAGGGAATTTATTTTTCGCTGACATCTGCAGAAGGTGCGTATATTAGAATCGCGATAGTTAATATACCAAAATAAAAAGACCTCTTCGAATTGTACTATTATTCGAAGAGGTCTTTTGTGGATAGCTTACACTATAAATCAATATTATGAACAAATTTCTTTTCTTTCTAATTCTATGTTTTTTTGCGTTATCATCGCGTGCGAACATTCGGTTACCGAGTATTCTGGCCAACAATATGGTGCTACAGCAACAATCGTTGTCCCAAATATGGGGGTGGTCCAAGCCGGGTGAAAAAGTCCGAATTACCACATCATGGGACAATAAGACCGTGGAGGTAACAGCAGATGGAAATGCTAAATGGCAAACGTCAGTTCATACTCCGAAAGCTGGAGGACCCTATACGATTGTATTTGAAGGAGAAAATAAAATTGTTCTTGACAGTGTATTTATTGGTGAAGTGTGGGTTTGCAGTGGGCAGTCCAATATGGAATGGAACTATTACAATGGTATTTCCAGTATTAAAGATGAGTTTTCACAACTTGACAAGCTTAATATTAGATTATTTCAAGTGACTAAGACAACTGCACAAACGGTACAAGATAATAATGAAGGAAATTGGATGGTTTGTGACAGCAATGCCCTGAAAAATTTCAGTGCAGTTGCCTATTATTTTGGAAAAGTCCTCAACAAAGAATTGAATGTTCCGATTGGTTTGATTAGTAGCAACTGGGGCGGTACCCCAGCCGAGGTATGGACCCCTGCAGAACTGATTGAAAATAATAGCATTTTAAAAGATGCGGCATCTCAAAAGAAATCTACATCATGGTGGCCCATTGCACCAGGCTATGCCTATAATGCAATGATCGCACCGTTTACTAATTTTAATATTGCTGGCGCGATATGGTATCAAGGAGAAAGCAATGTTGAAACAGCTTCGAGTTATACCCAATTAATGGAGACCATGATTGCATCCTGGCGGAAGTCTTGGCATAAAAATTTCCCTTTCTATTATGTACAGATTGCGCCAAATAGGTATTCCAACCATCATGTAGGAGCCCTACTCCGAGAAGCACAGACTAAGACTCTCGCAACAGAAAATACAGGTATGGTTGTCATTTCAGATTTGGTCAACGATACATTGAATATCCATCCGACAAATAAAAAAGACGTTGGTTTACGTCTTGCAAACTATGCTTTGTCGGAAACTTATGGCCTAAGTATAGGTAATTATAAAAGCCCAATGTACAAGTCATTTGTCGTGCAGAATAATCAAATTGTGGTTGATTTTGACCATGCTGAATCCGGTCTGACAATAAAAGGAAACGAAGGTAAGGAAATTTTTATTTCGGGAGTCGATAAGATATTTTATCCTGCCATTGTAAAACTAAAGGGTCAGCAGATGATTGTTTCAAATAAGCAGGTAAAAAATCCAGTGGCTGTTCGGTACCAATTTAGTAATACGGGGATTGGCAATTTATTTAGTAAAGAAGGCTTACCTGTCGCTCCTTTTAGAACGGATACTTGGCCTGTTGATACGAGCAAAATTAAATAGCATTTTGGTATGATAAATATGAATACAGTTAATTTGTTTGTTTCCATTTATTGTTGCCCCCAATTTGGTGGATATCCCATTCCATTTTGCCCTAAAAAGATGATAAAAGGTTTTTTGTTATCTTTCCAAATATATACTTGCGCGGCATAGTTCATTGTAAATCCAGTGTCAATGTCTGGGTTAATGGGAAATGTAACAATATAGTATTCTCTATTGTCTTCGGTTTCCTTCCAAAGATTAGTTGGATCATTTTTAATTTCTTAAGAAACTTTATCGATTGCGTTGGTTTATTCTATCACCAAGAAACTTCCAAAGGTTGAATTTGGATTTCTTCTTAATTCCCTCAATATGCTTTCCGAATATTTTTTCTAAATTCGGGTCGTATTTAATCTCAACTTTCTCTCTATCTGCGACAAAAGTGCCAGTGTGGCCAGGAACAGTAGAAGGGATTTCTTCAAATTTTCCTAGTGCGGTCATTTTATTTATTATTCTTAAACCGTCGGCATATTCTACAAATAGGGGAATTGGCAGAGGCCTATAGCCTGGAGACGACAGGATAAATTTCATAAAAAAATATGGATCTAAATCGCCAAACTCGAGTCCAAAGGCAAGAGGAACCTCAATACATTGTTCCGTTGTCAAATGTTGAAAACCGCAGTGAAAACCATGGATGAAATATCTCCATTCAGCAACTGTTCCTATCTGTCGATCGTCTCGTTTTAACTCGTTAAATGTATCAAGTGGAAAATCCTTGTTTAAGTTTAATTCAAGTTTGTCGACCAATAGAAATACTAATTGCTCACCTAGTTTCCTGTAATCTTTCGCACATTGTTCGAAAAAGTCCTGTTGGTCTTCAATCTCTTGATCTGTAATAAGCTTTACAATGTTTAGTTCAGGTTCGACCGTATGGGTCAAAACTTGGAAACCTGAAAGTGCATGTTCGAGGTAGTGTCCGACTTGTTCCCGTTGTTTATTCGTCTTTCCTTCAAAAATAATCTTTAAAGCTATTTCCCTTGAAATGGATTTAATTTCATCTACTGTCGGAATTTGGTCAATTGACTTAATCGTGATTATATCTGTTGTTCTGTCCAATGCAATTCGTTTTAAATCGATCAGTTATGGCTATTTTTTATTCGTTTTTCCATGTCTACTGCCCATTTTTGCTATTCACCTTGTTGAGAAAATACGGTCATTCATCTCGAATGCCAAGCGTTTTAAGTAGATTTTTTTGAGGTTATTCGTAAACAAAATCATCATTCTTAAAGGTCTTTTTGTGATACTGCCGAGCTAGTTCGGCAAAGCGGTTATTTCTTTTATCACTGCCCAAAAAGCCGCCGACACTTTTTACATTAGTATTTTCAAATACAGGTATGAAATTTTCGGCATTTTGATTTCCGTTCCAAATAATGAATTCTTGTAGATTTGGAGCATTTTTTAAGGAAGATAGGTCAGATAATCCTTTCATATCTTCGAGTGAAATCCGTCTCAGTATTTTATTGCTAGATAGATCTGGGAAGATAGTTACCTGTTTCAGCGATTGGATAAACAGATTTTGGAGTGTGGGTAACGCTGAAATGAATGATAGATCCGAAAGTGCACGTACTTGCCAAAGTTCTAGGTATTTAATAGATGGTAAGGTTTTTAGTGCCTCAAAGCTTTTTATTCCCCCCAACTTAATATCGACGGACCACAGGTATTTTAAGCCATTAAGATAATCAATGTTGGGAGTCGAGATCGAGCGGAGAACAATTTTTTTGAGGTCCTTTAGTTTGCTGATTGCATTGATTCCCTTTTGGTGTCCTTCAAGATAGAGGTATTCTAGGTTTTTGAATCTTTCAATACAGTCAATTTGCGGTTTCTTGGATCTGGTGCGATATAAGGATAATTCTTTTAGATGGGGATTGATCTTTTCTAAAAAATCAAAATTATCCAAATTTAAAATACCCACAGCTAGCATTTCTAAGTTTTTGAGCTGGGCGATAGTATTAATTCCTGTAGCTTCGATCAGACAATCTATTGAAATCCTTCTTAGAGAAGGGATACGCTCCAGAAAAGTTAAGTCACAAGCTGTAGCATAATGTCCAAAAATCCGTAATGCAATATCTGGCCTTTGGGAGAAGAAGATCCTTTCCAATAAATCTATTTCCTTATTTGATAAAGGATCGGAAAATTGGATGGATTTTGTATTGATATCCTTTGCAAGAGCCTTTAAATCTGCCTCTTCAAAACCTGTTGAAATACTGTAATGTCCTGAATCTCTATTTATACTGTGTATGCTCATCATAAAAGGTTTGACAACTAAACATAGCAAAAAATTGTTGAATATAAACTGTTTTCGCGCACATATTAACGTGAAAATTGATATAGATTGGGAAGGATCTTTGAATGAGGGACAATTCGGTATTTCTTCAGATTATCGTGAAACACAAAACTGATCTGGGGATGATGTTGTGCCGAAAAAAGTGCGCCATCTCCGAATACCACAATTTTTCTTATTTTTAGGATATGCTGTTTAAAAAAATGCCCTTTAAAAGAAGGTAAACGTTGTCGACGAAATTCGAAATGCTAAAGCCGAGTTCTTTTGCGCTATTTAAATCGCTCAGTAAAGATTGTATATGCAAAATATTAAAAGATGAGATCAAATATTTTAAGACCTATTTTATTTGTTGCCGTCAGTAGTGCGCTGCTGCTGGCATGCCAGTCTCCGTCCATAAAAGATAAAATTGAAAATGATGAGGTTATCGGTTTCCGTTCTGATGATGAAGCAATGAACGCAGCTATAGTAAAGGCGAAAAACTCACTCAACCAGTTTGTACAGGCTGTTGAAAAACCGCAAGAAGGGTATGAAGCATTTGCACTTAAAATAGCATATGATACTCCTGATAAAAGTTTAGAGCATATTTGGGTCGGCGATATCAGCTATCAAAATGGTCAATTTACCGGCGTTGTCTCTAACAGTCCGGTCTCTACAAAAGAGGTCGCTTTTGGCGATACCGTGGTGATTGATAAACAGAATATATCAGATTGGATGTATTTAGATAAGGGAATATTACGTGGAGGTTATACGATCCGAGCCATGCGTGATCAACTGTCAGGATCGGAAAAGGAAGAATTTAATAAATCGATCGATTTTGTTATAGAAGACTAGGAGTATTTTTACTGGTTAAAAGCATTTCCATATCCTAAACTTTTGCAATATTGTTTCATAAATGAGAGCCTTATTAATTATAGATATGCAATTGGGGAGTTTTAGACCCTATGAGCTACGGCATGATACCTTCGCTGTTATTGATCGGAATTATTAATATGAGTTAAAGTATAGCATAATATATCGTTAAATGCGAGTCTACATTTAAAGAACTAAGAAATGACTAGGGGAAAAATAAAGAGAAAGTTTAGTTTACCTCAATCTGAATTATTTAAAAACGATGCAGCGATAGATTTGGATGGTATTTATCTTGATCTACATAATGATTACGACTGTGTTAGATTAGCATATAACGCAGCATCCAGTGAATTTCGTCTTAATTTTAAACGTATCGACCTCGAAACTGATCTTAATTATGATCTAGTTGAGTTAGTGTTCATAGATACTGTTATGGAGACTTGCTTGCTTGTTTTTGACGAAGATTTCTTTGCTGAAATTAAGACTATTGATCTGTTGTACCGTGGTCGGTTTGAAAAGGGCAATGAGCTAGCTGAGTTTGATAGTTCTGGACGATCATTGTACTATATAAGTTTTTATAGCGGATTAGAATTAAAGGTATTTGCAAGAGCACTAGAAGTTGAGTTATAGAATAACTTTTCCTAAATACCCCCCAATTTAAGAAGCAGTAAATGTGCAGTAAATTTTCTCAAATTCGATAGTCTTGTTTTCCGAAGTCTATTTAAAACCAATTGGAAAATCATTTGACAAAAAGAAATTTCCACACCTTTTCACATTCCACTTAGTAACTGGATTCATCTGCAAGTTTTTTGATAGTTTATATACGACACTTGCCTGCTGTTTAGTAATATTCGTAATAATTGCTTTGAAAATATTGCGCCCTCCTTAGAGCGGAATTATCCGCAATGAGTTGATTTATGTCGTCTATTATTGCGTTAAGCCGTTTGATTTGATTTAATTTCCGCTGAGGTTCAATTCCCCCATTATTCGCTGTTTCATCAGTTACAAGCTGCCGTAGGCCCTGAATATACAGCTGTTTTTGTTTGTTGATAGCATATGTTTTCCGAAGCCCGCTCTTATCTTTTGGAATTAGGTAAATTGAATATTCTACTTCCGCGAGTAGTCTTTTGTGCTGATGTCCAAAGTACGAACCTCCTTGTTCTATTAATGCAAATAATTCATTTATTTTTGAAAATAGCTGAAATAATCTTTTGCGCTGCGTAGTATATTTCTGCTCACCATTTACCTGCATTAAGAAGTAGGAATAGAGCATACAATAATTATCCTGTCCAGCCTCGCTGGTGAACTCCACATCGTGTTGGAGGTGATAGCTCAATGTAGGATCAAAAGCCTCTTCAAATAGAAATTCAGGATGATTACTTAAAATATTGTCAAAATCCTCCCGACTGTAAACCAGCGAGTCATTCGTTTGAAAATGCAGTACGATTAATGAATCTGTTGACCGTGATATTGCAGCAGCTTTTGCCAAGGTTCCGTTTTTATATCCCAATAGTAGTAATATAATAATACAGATCTGAGGTATTTTTACAACTAGCTTCATAATATGGCTTTAATGGTTTTGAATTTACAAAACAGGAGGTAAAAAGGCAAAATATATAACTCATTAACAAATCCTACTTCCAGCCATCATCATTGTCATTCTTAGCTCTTGTAAAAAAGATGAAAAGATAGCCATTGATAACCTGATCGGCAAATGGACCGTGGCAAATGATGATCCTAGAATGGCCGTTGATGGTTCCGTTACCTACAAATTCAATTCAGATATGACCTGTGTTAAAAATATCTATGATGCGCTTTCAAATCGAGACACGACTATTTCCCGGACCTATGTATTGAGCAATGATAAGACTTTAGTGACGCTCTACGATGAGCGCAAGATATATACAGAACAATATCTGATTAAAAAATTGAATACGAAGGAAATGAAATGGGAAAATGCTTCCCCAAATGACGGTAACGAGAATAAGAGGTTAATTCGATCTAGCGATCAATAGGTTTCAATAACTTTTAATTTACCCACTAGATTTTGGTTAACAATTCTGATGATATAAATGTCATCCAATATGAACCAACCATGATAAAATTCGACGGATCGATTTTAACACTGATAGCAAATGGGAAAGAATTGCTTTTTGGTGACCAAGCGCAATATCCAGTAGACCAGATAAAGATTTATAAGATAATCATGAATGACATGGGTGTGCCTCTGAAATATAGCATCAATAGGGAAGGGAAATTTATTATGATTATTTTGGATAAAGTTGAATCCAGTACATTCTACATACAACTTAACTCCAAGGCCTTCAAAATTAACTATAATTCAAAAATTGATCAAAAGTCGCCCTGTAAGAATTATAAACTTATAGATATAAAACAAAATAACCTTTCTGGAAGCTATGATGGAAAAAATCAAGTTTGGATATTAAAAAAATAATAACATACCTGTCGAAAACAAATTAGATCTAACGGAAAGCATCTGCCAATTATATAACGCTATACATTCATTACTTTTAAGAGATAAAGATGTTTTATCAACTCGTCGAAATTTATGGAGTCCAATATTTTTTATAATATTCTAACTGCGATTTAACATCGGGATCTTTCCTTTTTAATTTCCTGTAATATGTATTAGTGAATAAAAAGACTATAGAAAACGGCTGACAGCCTGTTCAATACTGAACGGCTAGTGTTCAATAACGGTCAGTATTAAAAAAGGAATTCAGTCATAGTGTGTTGGCAAATAGCGTATTATATTTATTGGCAAACTATTTGGAATCCCCATACATGTATCAAATAAATAAAAGATAGTAAAACCTATTTCCAATATGTTCGAAAAAACTTCTAAATATGTATTGATTGTCCTATTCAGTTTATCATTTATGCTTACCTATGGGCAGCGTAATCAAATTATGGATAAGCCAAAAGTTGATGAGCGTATCGAGATTCTAAGTATAGTATTTAGACTTGCCGGCAATCAAGAGTATAGCTCAACTATTTTTAAGAGCTATGTTGATCGGATCAATCAACACTACGGTCCTTTTAAAGAACACGAATTGATCACCTTTGTCAATAAGATTAAAAATGAAAATGGCATAGGTTACGATGCCGTGATGAGTATGGCTATACATCTAGATGATAAATTCAGCATTAAGCAAAAAAATATCGACGAAACCCTAGACAAAAGGTGGAGTAGAGCTAATGCTCTTCAATTCGCAACACTGTTAAAGAAGTTTTACAAAGACAGTAATAGTAAACGATTTTTTCAGGATAACCAGGCACTGTACAATGAGGTACAAAAGCGTTTTCTTCCAATTTATGAACATATTGAATTGGACTGGTATCCTAAATTCTATGGTAAGAAACCATCCGAAAAGTTTTTGGTTGTGAATGGTTTGGGGAATGGTGGCGGTAACTATGGGGTAGCTATTAAAAATCCACAGGGTCATAAGGAAGTCTATGCTATTATGGGCACATGGAATATGGATAGTCTTGGCATGGCGCAATTTCCGTTACAGAGCTATTTCCCTACATTACTTCACGAGTTTAACCACTCCTTTGTTAATTATTTACTAGAAAAAGACACGACAATTTTTAGAGACAGCGGTGTAAAATTATATAGCATCGTGAAGGAGAAAATGAACGGGCAGGCCTATGGTAGCTGGCAAACGATGTTGAACGAGGCGTTGGTTCGAGCTGCGGTTATCAAATATCAAAAAGATCACAATTTCAGCTCCGAAGAAATCTCAAAAGAAACCAATGAACAGCTAGATAGGGGATTTCTTTGGATTGAAAAACTTGTTGATGAACTTGAAAACTTTGACCGTCAACGAAACAGATATCCCAGTTTAGAGAGCTATATGCCTGTACTTGCCAAGGCTTATCAATCCTATGCTACAGATATTTCTTCTTTAGATAAGACCTTTGAAGAAAAAAGACCAAAAATCATATCTTTTGAGGGAATTCAGGATGGACAAATTAATGTCAGCAGTACATTAGGGGAGCTGAAGATAAATTTTGACAAGCCGCTATTAGGACAGGGACGGTCATTTAGGGGAATCTCCAAAGAAAGTTTTCCGGTGATAAAAGGACAACGCTATTCCCCAGATAAGAAGTCTGTTATCATTGATTGGGAATTGGAACCGAACAAGACCTATGAAATTATCATGACAGGAAAAGCATTCCGGACTGCAGATGGGATACCGATGAAAGACCATTATCTAAAATTTAGTACAAAGTAATTGATTTGTATATTTAATTTGTCTAACATGCCCGAAATACAAAGAAATGAAAATCCCATTCCTCGTTTAGCATGGCGTGGTCATCCGATCACCCTTTTGCGTTATGCAGTATGACTAGGACGTGCTGGAACATGGCTTTGTCGTTAATTAGTTTTAAAAATCGGCAATAATGATTTTTTTCATTCCCATCATTTTTTTGAATGCGCCGGGTCTTTTGTTGAGTTCCTCCCAATTTTCAGGACAAACCTGCCAACTTAATCCATATTTGTCTTTCAGCCACCCACAAACGCTCTCCTGTCCTCCATCCGATGTGAGTGCTTCCCAATAGTAGTCTATTTCAGCCTGATCTTTGCAGGGGATCATCAGCGAGATAGCCTCGTTAAATTTGAATATCGGTCCGGCATTGATTCCGATAAGACGCATTCCCAGAATCTCAAACTCAACGGTAAGCACTTTTCCAGCAAAGTCTTTCTGGAAATCAGCCAGTCCTTCGGCTTCTGAATTCGGGTAATACGTAATATTGATTATTTTTCCATCTTTGAAAACCGATAAGTAATATTCTGCGGCTTCATGTGCGTTGCTGTCAAACCAAAGGTTTGGAATAATCTTTTGCATAGCTTTATATTTTTGGGTTATTTTTTCTTTTTCAGTATAGCCTACAATTGATACTCCGCTATTTCATTCAATTTGGATTTTGATCATTTGCAGTCTTACAAATCTAATAGATTTGTTATTTGATCGACTTGGCATAGGATAAGAAATAGAAATACATCATTATTGGGGTCGATTTGAAAATACTGTGGTATAATTTTCAAGTAATTGTTGCATGGTTATTAACTTTTCTATTTTTGGGGAAACTTAAACATCAGTGAAAAGACTAATTACCCTACTCTGCCTTTTATTGTCGATAACAACAGCGCTTGCACAAAAAGCCGTACTTTTTGGAAGTGTCAAGGATTCTATTACAAATTCGCCAATCTCTTTTGCCAGTATAGCTGTCCTCGATATGCGCGGTCATGTTGTCGATGGGACGGTAGCAGACTCAGTAGGTAGTTTCCGTTTCTTCAAACTGAAAAAAGGACAATACACTATTGTTTTTAAATTTATCGGTTATCGTCAGAAAAAACACGTTGTGGATTTTGATGGAAAAAGTCCGGTCGCTCTTGCAGAAGTACCGCTGGTGGGTACAGAACAGCGCTTGACCGAAGTCAAGATTGATGGAGAGCTTGCTGCGCAGAAGCATTCAGCTGATAGACAACTTTATCAAACTAGCCAGTATAAAAACGCGGTCGGTGGTACAGCTTTGGATATTGTAAAAAATCTACCATCCGCTGCTGTGGATGGAAACGGTAATATAAGTATGCGGGGGAATACAGGTATTATTGTTCTTGTCAATGGTAAGCTTTCGTTTTTAGATCCAGCAACAATTTTAAGCCAGATTGCAGCGAACGATGTGAACGATGTCGAATATATCACCAGTCCATCAGCACAATTTGATCCTGACGGCAAAGGAGGGATAATCAATCTTAAGACAAAAAAAGCTGTATCGGATGGATTTGGCTGGATAATCAATCTTCAAGGGGGATTGCCCAGTATAGACAATTATGGGAATCACAAAAGCCAAAAGCGATTTGGCGGAGATATTTCTTTCCAGCTCAAAAAAGATAAACTCGAGCTGAATGGTTCGGCCAATTATCTGCGCAATGACAACGCCGGTTTTCGAGAAGGTGACGTATATACCATCATTGGGGATAGGCAGACTTTCTTCCCGTCTAAAGGCGAACGTAGTTTTGACAAATACAATTTTGGGGTCAGACTGAACGGTGTATATGAGCTGTCCAAGAAACAGCAATTTAATCTTGGTTTGCTGGCATCAAGGAAATTCCAGGACCGATTAGCAGATATCTATTATACAAATCGAACGATCCAACCTTCAACAGGAGCTGAACTCTCAACAACAAATTATTTTAACTCTAATCTCCAGAATAAACAGGGGGAGTTCTATCTTATTGATTTCAATTATCAGTATAAATTCAATGACGCCCATGTCTTGCAGGCAGCTGCAATTTATGAATATGCCAATATCTATGGATCGACCAAGAATGCGAATATCGAACGCGGGATTGATACTGTCCAATGGACAAATAACAATTACACCAATCCTTTACGCGGATTAAGGATATCTGTCCAACATCAATGGAAATTGCCACATGGTGAGCTTTTAAGTGGTTACCAATTAAGAAACGATAGGCAGAGCGGTAATTTTGAATATTTCGCCACTGAAAAGCCAGGTGAGGCCATGAAAATTATTCCTGAATTTACAGGGAAATTAAATGCAACAAATAGGGTACATGCTATTTTTAGCCAATATGATCATAAACGTGAAAGGACACAGCTTTCACTTGGACTTCGTTATGAATATTATCAACGTGATGTACTTTTAGTTCATACTGGGGTAGAATATCCATACGCTGTCCACCAATTGTATCCTTCTTTCAGTTTGATCCACAGCCTAAGCGACGATTGGTCCTGGAAGTTTGCTGCTGCGCGGCGGGTTCAACGCAATAACAATTTTGAGCTTAATCCTATACCCGAACGTGAACACTCAGAGACCTTAGAACAAGGGGATCCCACCTTGTTGCCAGAGTTTACAACGAATATTGAGACAGGTGTCGTAAAGAAGTTAAAAAAGGGAAGTATATTCTTAAATACATACTACCAACACACGCAAAATCCAGTCCAACGCGTTAATTCTGTCTATGCAGATACCATCCTCAATCGGGTATTTACCAATGCAGATTACGCTACACGATGGGGAGCAGAAATAGGAGGGGAGGGGAAGATCCTTCCTTGGTTAAGAATGAATGGTGGAGTGAACCTATATCGTTATAAAATTTCAGGACAGGTATTGACTTATAAAATGATAACTAGCAATAGTGATTGGGTCTATTCCATGAATGCTGGGGTTCAAGCAGATTTCGCTAAGGATTGGAGCACGGGTCTACAGGTTAATTACCTCTCTGCAAGGCCTACGGTACAAGGAAGAGATTCTAGATTTTTTACCCCTCACTTTAATCTGAGTAAGGCTTTTTTGCAAGGGGCGATCAAAGCACAGCTCCAATGGCAGTTCATTGAACTTGGCAATTGGGGAGTCAATGAACAACGTATTACGACATCCTCCAATGATTTTTTTACGACTACCAACTATATTTATGAAAAAAATATAGTGATGCTCAACCTTAATTTTAATATTCACAAGTTAAGTCAATCCTCAAAGCTACCTAAGAGTGAGTTTGGTGAGAAGGAGTTTTAGTCATATTGTTTCTTGAATTCTGAAGGTGTAAAGCCAGTAAATCTTTTGAAATATTTTGAGAAGTTTGATTTATCGGTGAAGCCCAATGAAAAAGCAATTTCGGCGGTAGACTTGTTGGTATAGAAAACAAGTCTCTTTGCCTCTTTGATAATATAGGTTGCCAGTATCTGGGAAGCCGTGTTATTTGTGTCTTTTTTGCAGGCAGCAGTCAGATTTTGAGGACTTGTATGGAGCAGATTCGCATAGTAAGCAACATTATTGATGATTTTTGAATCCGTATTTAATAGTTCAATAAATCTGACATATAAATCGTTGGATAGCGATGTGGGTTGCTCGGTTTTGTCTGTATTTTCGAGTACCTTAGCCAATAATGATCTAAACAATCCCTCTTGGCATATTTTGTTTTCTTCTTGTGCTAATAGCCTGAGGAGGGTGGGTATGATCCCGTTTTCTTTAAGATATATGGTGTCTAATTTACTGATCTCATCGATCATTCTAGCGATTTCAAGATCTAAGCTCAGGTCTATAAATGATTTTTTTACCAAGAGCACAAAACCTTCGATTGGGGTCGTCAGCTCCCAATGGTGTACAGATTCCTTCCGAATGATCAGTACGCAGGGCGTTTTGATAGGGCTTTCATGGCCATCAATTACATGGCGCCCCGATGTGGACGATAAAAATACAAGTTCCAGGTATCCATTGTGCCTATGCGGTTTGGTTACAGCTTTTGAATTGTCAAATGCTGCAATCTTTAACAATTTCTTGGGCTCGAGCTTATCTTTTATTAAGATTGTTTTGCTGATCATGTACGTTCATTAGAAAGGTAAAAATAAAATAAATCCTTGTATCGAAGGCACAATTTATTATCTATGAACTCAGCATATGCCGACGGATCTGACGATGTAGATCCATTTCAGTTTTGAATGACTTTGGCTAACCTTATCGTCGCAGGCAGTTTTAGTTTACTTTCAATTTGCAGAGTAGGAATGGAAGGCTGATTGCGCAAAAGGAAGAACGGCTGCCTTGAGGGGGCAACCGTCTCCACTAACTAAACATATGACTACACTGAGCAAAGTCTACCAGTGCAGGTTTTAACTATTTGCCAAAAATTTCAGCTAGTTTTTTATCTAACTCTTCACCACGCAAATATTTAGCAATGATTTTTCCATTTGGATCAACCAGGAAATTCATGGGAATAGCCTTGACATCGTACATGGCCCCAGCTTCATTTTCCCATCCCTTAAGATCACCCACCTGCTTCCAAGTCAGTCCATCATCCTGAATAGCTTTTAACCATTTCGCTTTATCTGCGGCTTTATCCATGGAAACCCCTAGAATTTCAAAGCCTTGTTTCTGATATTTCGCGTAGGCTTTTACTAAATTTGGATTTTCACGACGGCAAGGGGCACACCAAGATGCCCAAAAATCAATGAGGACATACTTTCCACGGTAGTCCGATAACTTGACCGGTTTACCGTCCACATCGGGTTGTGTAAAATCTTGTGCTTCTACCCCTTCGCTTGTTTTTTTGACCAAAGCGATACGCTTAGCAAGATCCTTTCCGAGAATAGAGTTCTGTAAACTCGGATCCAATGTGCCAAATATTTTTTCGGCTTTGATGGCATCAAATTCGGGTGGTAATGTGGAGTTAAAAGCCATTAATGCCATGTAGCTTTTGGGATTTTTGGAGACGTAATCCAGTTTTGCATCTATCGTCTGCTGTTGTATCGCATTAGCCCGATCCTCTAGGGTTTTGATATATTTGGGATCTTGTTGATCTGCAAGCGATTTGGATTTATACTCATTTTCAAGTCCCTCATACTGATCGTATATTGGTTTTAACATGGTATTAACCCGTTCATTTTCAGCATTCAAAGGCGATCCAGTTATTTTCGCATGTTTGATAGAATCTGCAGCTGCGAATTTGATCGTTGTTCCTTCTATCAAAAATGCTAGTATATCCTGCTTGGGTGGTTTAGCGGGATTAAAAGGAGCATTGTCGTGAATGATACGCAAATGTGCTTCCATCGGTGAAGGAATGCTTCCTTTAAACTCAAATTTTCCGTCTTTCATATCTACGGAATCAATGCGTTCTTTTCCGTCATAATTAAGACGAAGATAGGCTTTTGCAGGTTTGTTTAGTTTACCTACAGTTCCTTGCAAGGTATAATTTTGTTGCGCATATCCTAAAGCTGGCAATATGCAGGCTAACGCTAAAGCCCATTTTATCTTCTTCATATTCATATAATAATTCTTGTACTATCCTAAAATCTATTTAGACACTTTCGTCACGCCTATTTTTACGCTTTGCCCAACGATGTTTGTCTGTAATAGTTGTTTATAAAGCTTATCATCACGAAGGACAAATAAGGCCTCCTTGAAACTTTTGTTCGACTCATTTCTGACACGTGCCATATAATCGCCACCGGTGTAAAGCAAAGAAGCAACCTGTGCTTTAAATTCAATATCAATGGCATCATGAGCGTCTAGATGACTTTCCGACGGGATCGCAATGGATCGCTTATGTGCTCCAGCAACTAGTTGGCGGTGAACTTCTTTAGGGACTTTAAAGCGGGAATTAAATGCATCAAAGTTCGGATATGCACTCAGAAGCGCTGTACGATTTTGCTGCACAAATTCAATCCCTCCTTTAGCGACAATACCGTTGTTCATCAGCTGTGCCATCCACGTGCTATATTCATTGGTATCGATAGGCACAAAACGGTCTGGCATAATTCCGCCGCCTCCATACACCGTTCTTTTATTTCCCAAAGTGCTATACTTTAAGGAATCTGGAAAAGAAATATGTCCTTCTTCCAGCAGCTCTTTGGATGCCATACGGCGACTAAAATCCTGAAAATAATCTTCCTTTCCTTTTGTATAGGGTTTCTGAATCGACCGACCGGAGGGGGTATAGTAACGTGCGCCGGTAAGCTGCATTTGTGAACCATCGGGTAATGGGACGGGTTTCTGCATTAACCCTTTTCCAAAACTGCGTCGACCGATGACCACGGCGCGATCCCAGTCCTGAAGTGCTCCTGTAACGATTTCACTGGCTGAAGCCGTAGATTCATCAATTAGAACGACCAATTCTCCATCATAAAATTGACCATAACCACCAGTGAAGTAGTAATCTTTTCCGCCTTGGTTTGGTACGGAATAAAAGACAATTTTTTCTTTGGGCAAAAACTCGTCAGCGACACCAATAGCAGATTGCACATATCCGCCACCATTACTCTGCAGGTCTAGGATCAATTTTTTCATACCCTTATCTTTGAGACTCTTTAAGGCAGCGTCTATTTCCTGACGCGTAGTCTGATTGAAAATTGAAAGGGAAATATAACCAATCTGGTTGTCGACCATATAACTTTCGCGAACAGATTTCTCCAGTATATTTTCGCGAATAATGCTTATCTCCTTACTTTCCTTGCTTCCCGGAGACATTATCGTTAACAAAACTGGCACATCTTTTTCGCCACGCAATTTTTCCATAATCTCGCGGTTGCCCCATTTTTCCCCAACGATGCTATCGCCATCGATCCGGAGTATCTGATCGCCCACGCGTAATCCTGCACGCATGGCTGGCCCATCAGCATTTACTTTAGAGACGAAAGTCTGCTCATTGTCTTTTAGGAATTGGATGCCAATTCCAGCGAAACTTCCACTCATGGCCACATTCATCTGCTCCGCTTCCTCACGACTAGTGTACCGTGAATGGGGATCTAAATCAGATATCATCGCCCTAATCGCGGCATCTACCAAATGTTCTTCATTTACCTGGTCGACATAATTCTGCTGAATAAGCTTAAGTGCCTCCTCAAATTTATATTTTGGATTCATCTGCGCCTGCAGCGATAGCCCCACACCAAGCATTCCCACGAGTAAACTCGTTGCTTTCCTATTCATATTGTATCTTGATTTAAATCTATTTTTCGTGTTTAAGGATTTCAATCGCAAGGGATAGTTCATCCATCAATTTACTGGGACTTCCTGAATACCCGCCTGAGCAATAGCGCACACGACCGTTTTTAACAATGATCTTGCGTGGAATGGATGAATCACCAAATAGAGGAACCAATTGTCCGAATACGAGATCTTGCCCGTTAGTCTTTGGATTCACACTGTCGTGCAATAAATTGAAACGGAAGCCTTCCCCACGAACATAGTTCACGGATTTATCTTTATAGTTCCCATTCTGCATGGTTCCAAGCATATATATCGCAACCTCTTTATTCTGTGCATATTTGTCGACCAAAAGCTGCATTCCCGGAAATGCCATGATACATGGGCGGCACCAGGTCGCCCAAAAATCCACAACAACAATTTTATCTTTCCAATCCTCTGGTGTGATAAATAGCCCTTCAGCCGTTTCCAGACGAAAGTCAGGCATCGGATGATCCACCCAGTTATGGTCTACATAGGCTTGCATGGCAGCTTTTTCCTCGTCCGATTTTAACCCCGCCAGATAAGCTTGATAGCCACTATCATCATTGAGGTGTCCTTTTAAGTAAATTGATTTTAGTTTATCAAACATCCGCGGAGTCATTGCGTTGTAACGGGCACTCATTTCCAGTAAAGGCAAAATTTGCTTTTCATCATTTAGTGCCTCCAGCACTTGAAGATTAATTTGATTGAGTTCGGCGTTATTGTATTTGCCATCTTCAGAGAGCAGTAAAAAATATTTTCGCGCTTCCGCATATTTTTTAAGATCGTTTAGCAAAGAAATATGCGTAAAAAGGCGGTCATCTAAATTTTTTACCACATTGGAATCTGCCTGAGCCTGACGATCAAAATCATCTTTGTAAGAATTATCGCCGCGACGAGCAATCATTTTGGGTAGGATTGCTTCAGACACCTGATAGAGGCTATCTTTACCGACCATTTTAAACATATAGGCACGCATAATGTTCCAGCGCATCAACTCATTTCCTGTTCTAAAATCGAGATCATCGTATAACTTCGCAAACTTGTCGAGCTGTTTGGTTTCGAAGTATGCCGATCCTAGTCCTCGGTATACCGCATAATAGATAAACCCCTGACCATTGGGATGCTGACGCCACTGCTGAACAGGAAAACGTTGTAAAAACTTTTCATAGGAAGTGATTATTTCAGCGTTACTGTGATTGCCACTCATCGTATTACTATAAGCAATAAAACGAGCGGTTGCACCTGTCGGATAATCGGTATTAACCCTTTTCTCGATCAATTGTATCACTTCATTGTCTTTTAGTCTTGAACTAGCAAACGAATAAAGCTGACCGAGCACTTCATCGCTTAAATCTTTTTGTTGTAATTGCTGCGTAATCAGCTTTCTGGCATATGCAGGAAAAGCATCCCCCAAAGCCAATTTTTGTAAATTCATAAATGACTGAAAATAGCGAAGGTATTGTTTACCTGATGAGGCAAATTCCTTATCCGCTAAACTTCTCATATAGTCAGCAGGCATCGCAGCCGGCTGCGTATTATAGTATGAAAAAATTCCCCCGCCAGCGATCTCAGGCTGCTGGAAAGCAGCTTCTCCAAGGTAGGCGCCAGGAACAGCTTTTCCTTTCGCATCACTTAAAGCTACCGCATAGCCCCGATCCTGATTGTTATCTGTTACGTCGGGATGATCAAATTCGCCCTGATAGAATTTTACCGCTATAAAAGCTGTCGACGGTTTAACGGGTACAGTGGCTGTCCATATTCCCGCTGCATTTTTGTCCATGGGAAGACTAATTTGCCTCCACGAAAAATCTTCGAACAGAAAACAGGCCGCATTTATTGCATCGCTAAATTCAAGATCTTTATCCTTTGCATTGTATAGTATTTGAACAGGTTCAGATGTTCTAGGTTTGGCTGGTTTAAAAACACTGCAGTCAAATCGAGGCTGTGCATATGACACAGCCTGAACAAACAACAGTACTAAAAAAATAAGTTCTTTTTTCATTTTATATTATATTACATTGGTCTTTGACCTATTTCTGGATTGAACTGTAAATATTTATTTGCTACTGGGTATACATAGCTAGCACTATTAATTTTGAGCGTATAGTCTTGATTTATAAATTGTCTTTTAAATTCTTTCGCCAATTTATCATCAAGATTGAACCGACGCATATCCAGCCATCGTAAACCTGTTCCGAAAAACTCCCTTCGGCGTTCATCGACTATAAGCTGAAGTGCTTGATCAGCAGAATTCGCCACTAGAGGTGTAAAATCCTGTTGCTTGAATCGCTTTGAGCGCAGCTTGTTAACAAATTCCATTGCTGTCGTCGTATTTCCTTTTCGCGCCTCAACTTCTGCTTTGATAAGCAACATCTCTGGAACAGAAGGTCCAGCATTAGGAGCACCGACCATCACGCTCATTTTTTTTGAGCGCAACGCGCCACTTGGCATCTGACCGGTGCCGGCTTGCATATAAACTGTACGTCGAAGATCTTTGATATCAAAAAGAGAAACCAGCTCGGGATTTAATTGTTGATCAATCATTTGTCCAACCTGCTTTAAAAAATAGGTTTCTGGATGATTGAACGGAAGAGGGTATCCAGATGCCGATGTCGCGAACTGTTGTAAATCTAAAAGTGTTGCATTGTATTGAAGGGCTGCATCTGCATGCGTAGCAGCTAAATCGAAATTACGCATATGAAGATGTACAATGGCCAACAATGCTTCTACAGCTGCTTTATTGGGATGCCTTTTAGTACTTGCTGTGGTCGGAATATCAACTAATGCTTCGTTTAGATCCTGAAGTATTTGCGCATACACCTGGGCGAGCGATGCCCTTTTTAGCGAAGCAAATAAATCAGGTTGTAAAAGCAGTGGTACCCCCATTGCATTTCCGGCAGTCTGTGGGTCATAAATGTCGCCATAAAGATTAGCCAACACAAAATAAGCATAAGCTCTTTGGATTTTCGCTTCTGCCAACAGTGCACGCTTCTCCTTCTCTAAACCATCTTGGCTCTGCATAACTCCAGCAATGACTTCATTGGCCGTATAAATTTGTTTATAAGGTCTTGACCAGTTTAGATCTTCTGTATTATCCGGCACAAGCTGCGAGGACCAAATATAGGGCCACGCGACACTTTCAGTTTGTTGTTGTTGGTATGCCAGGTTAGCAAAAGTGATGTCGTCACTAGATAATATCGGTGTACTAAAAGTAGGCGAAAATACCGTTGAATTATTTAAGAGATAAGCATAATCTGTGGTATACTTTAATTCCCTACGATTATACTGTTCAACTTCCACATACTTACGGCAGCCCTGCATTACGGCTGTCAGCGCAAAAATCGATGCAAAAAAAATATATTTGGTTTTCATGCTGTTTATTTTTTAAAAGGTGGCGTCAATGGTTAAGAAAAAATTCTTGGTAGGCGGCAAATTATTATAGGTATTCGTGCGTACATACAGCGGATCAATTCCTAGTTTATTTGCTTTCCAAAGAATACCTAAATTTCGTACGGCAGCGTTTACACCGACAGATTTAAACGGCGTCCGCTTCAGCGAAGTTGACGGTACGCTATATCCCAACGATATCTGTTGAAAGCGTATATGGCTAGCATCAATGACCATCGGATCGGAATCCCTAAACCTGTTGAAGCTATTTGTATTTATGTTTTTTAAGCCCGGTACATTTGTTGTTGCTTCATCACCCGGATTTCGCCAACGCTCCGTCTGCATCTTGTTAGTGTTAAGCACGCCATAGAAAGTTCCTTGGTATTGTGGATAATTACCAAATGTTTCTAGACGTTTGACATTTCCCAGATCGTAGGTTATGCGAAAGCCAAGATTAATACCTTTATATGAAAATGTATTCATAAAACCACCAAAGTAAGGCGCCGTTTTACGTCCCATATACACGAGATCTTCACGGACAAATACATTGCGTCCCCCTTGTGTACTCTTTACGATGTCACCGTTGGCTTTGGCGATCTGTGACTGTCCCGTCTCATCGAGGCCGGCCCACTTATAGGCGTATAGATAATCTAAGGGCATCCCCTCTAAAATCGAACCATTGATGTAGTTACTAATATCTGTTGCTATTAAACGTGAATCCGTAACTTTGTTGGTGTTGTAGGAGAAATTAAGAATGGAGTTCCATGAAAAGTCTTTCTGGCGAATGATAAGTCCCTGTATTCCGAGATCGATCCCATTAGATTGCATTGTTCCGCCATTAAATTGAAGGTCTGTCCACCCATATGTCGCATTATAAGGAAAAGTGTATAGGATATCACGCGTGTGTTTTTTATAAAGATCAAATGCTATGTTTAATCTGTTATTGATCAAACTGACATCAAGTCCGTAATTTTGTGTATACACTTTTTCCCATCCAACCTCGGGATTTCTTGGCTGTGATATTGAGGCTGGTATTTCACCTGTTGCATAATCAGCCCCTTCAACGCTGATGATGGTAACATTGGATCCGCCCTGTGGCACTGTACCACCGACACCATAGGTAACACGTAGATTCAGCGCATTCAGCCAATTGACTTCTTGCATAAAACGCTCGGACTTGATATTCCATTTGGCACCAGCTGACCAGATTGGTTTAGCTCGCTTCGATCTTGAAATACCAACCAACGTAAGATCGTCAAAACGTGCACTTGCAGACAAAATATATCTATCTTTGAGAAATGATAATGCTCCATTTGAATAATAAGACATCTTGCGTAGGTTAGCTCTGCTAATGCCATCTGAACCTGTAATCGATTGCTGCCAGCCCTCTATCCCCATGAAGCTACCAAGCTGATTATAAGGAGCGATTGAATAGGTGTCTTCATTAAAGCCATATCCCGTTTGTGATGAGCTAAAGCCTGTTTGAGAACTGATCTCTGCTCCTGCGAGAAGATTTAAATTAACGAAGTCACCCCATGTCTTATTGACATTACCTTGCAAGCGAATATTATACTGTGTGGCATTTTGGTCTCGCAATGCTATTCTTCCGCCCTGTACAAAATTTTTAGTGAACGTATTATTTTGGAAATTGACAGTTGAATAGTAATTTAAAAAGTCACGCATCGAATAACTTTTCAATTCGTCAAGATTTCGACTGTTTGCAATAGTACGTTGGAGCATACCTGAGAGGCTGATGCTAGCCCAACTATTCACTTTGGCGTTGAGATCAGCATTGATTCTTATCCGATTGTCTACCGTGGTATATTTGTTGTATTCCAGTTCATCTATTGGGCTATAGGTCCAGTCATATAATCCAATCTCTTTTAGATCTGCTGCTACAGACTCTGTAAAACGCAATGATCTCCGATTTCTACTCCCATCGGGATTAACCAACAATTCGTATGGCCTTAATCCCTCAGTCGAATTACCGATGGCATTTGCCGCAACTTGGTTAGCAACAGTATTTGTATAATTATAATTCAATCCGGTTGTCAAACTTAATCGTTGATTTAAAAAGTTTGTCGATAAAGTTGAGTTCATAAAAAAGGACTGGGCCTGATTGGATCGAAACACAGGAACATCCTTTGCGTAGCTGCCCGAAAACGCATAGGTTGTCCTTCCATTTCCACCTGAAAGGGAAAGGTTATGCTGTTGGGTCACTGCATTCTGTAGCAAGTATTTCCGAATTTGGCTGGTATTGTCAATTTGACCTAAACGATCGAGCTGTTTAGCTAATTCATCATCGCTGATCAATCCCTTTTTATTTTTATACATCCATTGAACCGCTTCACTAGCTGGTTTATTGGTGTTAAAAGGTTGCCATGACGAATTCCAATCTTCCGGATCAGCTATCCATCCATAATCGAACATTTCTTTTTCAAAATCAATATACTGTGCAGTTGTCATCCGATCCAAGCTATTGAGATCAGCTGGAGCAGAAATACTGAGGCTGGTATTATAAGAAATGACGGGTTCGCCTATACGTCCTTTTTTTGTTTCAATGACGATAACACCATTTGCGGCCTGCGCACCCCATATGGAAGCTGCTGCCGCATCTTTAAGTACGGTTATACTTTCGATATCTGCCGGATTTAAACGACTCAATATTGAATTGTTGGCAAATTGCGTGGTATTTTTTACCAAGTCCTGATCGATTGCGGGAAAGCCGTCTATGACAATAAGCGGACGCTTGGAATCGCCGTCTGTATTGAAGGTGTTTATCCCTCTGACGGTGATTGAATTCTTCACCGGGTCAATCTGTACGCCAGGAATCATGCCAGCAATGCGATCCAAAAGATTAATGGATGGCACTTCCTTCAACTGTTTAGCGGTAATTTGGCCAAATGCCCCAGTTGCACGATCTTTTGCAATTTTTTGGTATCCTGTCGACACAACTTCAACCTCATCCAGTTGATTGTTAACCGAGCCCAAGGTGACATTGATCTGTGTATCGTTGCCGATGACCTTTCGAGTAGGCTCCATACCAACATAAGAAAAAATGATTGCCTCTGCTGGATCCTTCAGGCGCAGGGTATAGCTTCCATCACTACTGGTGGTTACACCCGACCGCACGGCGTAGCCATCCGGTATGACAGTAACACCAGCAAGTGCTATCCCGTTATTGTCTTTAACCTTACCCGTAATGATTTTCCAGAAGCGATCGTCTCCATCATTGTCACGTTTACCCCGCGAATCCTTTATAATTGTGAAGTAATTGTTCTGTACATAAAGAAACAAGAAGTTGTTTGGATAAAGAAGTTCTTTTAACACTGTCTCCACAGGAAGCCTTTTGTTTTTCGGAATATGCTCACTGTTGACAAAGGCATCCCGGATCAACCCCTCTTCATAGGAAAATTTAGTTCCGTAGATCCGGGTAACTTCGCTTAGAGCCTGACTGAGACTAGCTCTTTTTTGCGCAAAACTACCCGTGGTACTCAACAGGCAGACTATAGGCACAAGTAATTTAGTTTTCATAAATTTCGATTGATTAGTGTTCGTTTTTTTAATTAGGCTTTATTATTATTTGTTTGTTTTTCATTTCGATGTTTACATTCATGGTATGTTTGATAACGAAGAGGATGTCATCTACTTTTTTGACTGGTATAACACCTGTAAATCGCTTATTGAGTAATGCTGGATCTTCTACTACGACTTGATAGCCATAGTTATCTTCCAAAACATTTACAATATTTGCTAAGCTATTATGTTCTATACTGAGTTCACCGCGTGTCCAGGATAGCGCTCTGTTTGTATCGTTAGTGAAGACCTGGCTTGCTTTTGCCGATGTATCATAGACGAAGGTCTCTCCTGGTTTTAGTATACGATCTTCACCGTTTTGTCCCTGAATACGGATGCTCCCTTCAAACAGAGCCACTTCAGTACGTCCACGACGGTCTTTCACATTAAACTTTGTCCCCAACACAGTCAATGAAAGATCTCCCACGTGCACAACAAAGAAGTCGTTTTCGCGCAACCGATTTTTAACGGCTGTATGTTTTACCTGAAACATACCTTCTCCTTCAAGCCAAACTTCGCGCGGTTTATCCGTTTTCCAACTACGTACGTATGAAATGTGAGAATTACTATTTAGTCTGATGATTGAAGAATCCGGAAGGGAAAGTTCACGTTGTTCACCGAAGGCCGTATTTGTCTCTTTTGTCCCAAATTGGCTAACATCATATGTCACCATAATAAGTAGCACGATTGCTGCTGCGGACGCTGTCCACCTAAATAAACTGCGTAAGACACGACTACGTTGTTTTTTCCTTTCGAAGATTGGAATTTCAGCTTGAATCCTCTTCCAGCGCTCGTCACTACTTAAGGTACTTTGCGCAGTCGTCTGATTTTGGATCAACAAGATCCATGTTTTGGCAAGAGCCATTTCGTCCAATAAATATGGATAATGAAGATGAAGTTCAGACCAAAAATCGGTTGAGGCGTCTGCCGGCATTAAAGCCGCCAATACAAAATCCTCATCCGCAAAAAAATCTGCTGCCTTGTAATCTTTATATTTTGATAATCGAGAGTTCATACTGTTTTATATAGGTTACACCCCTCGACAGAATTTTACCCCAATAAATTTTATTTTTTTTTGAAAAATAGGTCGCACCAATCAAATCATCAGAAGACAGCGTATAACTGAACAAGATGAATAAATACTGGTTATATTTATTGGAGAAAATTTGCCTGTAGGCGAAGATCTAATTGTAACGGAGCTGGTTGAGTATATAAAATAGTACCAATAGACCAAATGTTCCGAAATGTTTTCTCAAACTATCCAATGCACGGTAGTACAATTTGTACGTATCTTTGGTAGAGAGCGCCATGATCCCGGCGATTTCATCATACGACAATTCTTCAAAAAAACGCAGGTGGATAATTTCTCGTTGACGTGCTGTCATCTGCATAAGTGCTTGATCAAGCTTGATTTTTATCTCTAGGGCACGCTCATGGCGTATCATGCTGAGATCATGAGGTAGCTCGATGGTAAACGGCAAATAATCGACAGAGGATTTTGTAACATCGGCTCTTCGGAATGATTGTTCAATTTTCTTGATCAGCGTCCGCCGAAAAGCCTTAAAAAGATAGTTTTTTACAGCTACTTCTGAACTTAAAGAATCTTTGTTACACCAAAGTTTGACAAAAAGCTCTTGAATGCTGTCTTCGATAATTTCTTCGTTCTGGGTAAATTTGAATCCGTAATTGAACAACAGTTTGTTATAGCGTTCAAAAAGTATTTTGAACGAAGGTTCATGTCCAACTTGAAACATTTTCCAAATCTGTTGATCAGAGTTCATTTATAAGTTTGAGATGTTTTGTTTTTCAGTTTAAGTAGATAAAATTTCATCCAAATCTAGTAATTTTTTTCAATCAACCTAATCTTTGGTTAGATATGACTACAGCGCTTCAAACACTTTTTATTTGATTCTACCTTGGAAATATTGTTATTTTAGTATAATTTTATACTTAATATCGTGTTTTTTAGAATAAACATATTCTAATTAACAAGCAGTGCTGGCCTTTAGGGAGTTAAACCATAATTGGACAGTTGGCAAATAACTTGAGGAGAAAATTATAGTGGTGACAGTGATCAAGCTATTAAATAAAACAGTCAAAATTGAAAAAGCTAATCATTAGTAAATGAATTATTTAACGAAACAAAGATGAATATAGCGATGATGCATAAAAAAAGGTACATGATCATGTTGTTATGTATGTTGGTGGGATTGACGGCATTTAGCCAGAACAGTAAATATCAATTATCAAGTCACATTCTGGATCTTTCAAAGGGAAGCCCTGCACCCGATGTTAAAGTTGATTTGGAGAAATTGATGCCAAACAAGCAATGGGTAACTGTGGCCAGTGAAAAAACGGATAACAACGGTCGCATCGGTAATTTCCTGGAAACCGGTAAAGTAGACAATAAAGGGGTATATAAACTTAAGTTTTATACGGAAAGTTATTTTCTTAACCAAAAAATCGAAACATTTTACCCATTCATCGAAGTTGTTTTTGAAATCAAAGATGATAAGCATTACCATGTTCCGATCACTGTTAGTCCATTCGGATATGCAACATACAGAGGTAGCTAAGTAAAATGAAATAATCGTAGAATCGGAAGATAATCTATAGGACTATGAAGAGACTATTTGATGAACTCGCATATGAAGTGAGCAAAAAAACGACCGAAAAATATAGCCCCTACAAATATTATCTTTCACTTTTCGCGAAGATCCGTAAAAAATCTTCAAAAGAAATTTTAGAACATAGGATTCGCATACCGAACACCCATAAAGCGCTTGTTGCCCTTTAGAGCTATTTGCGTTACAATATTACTTATTTATAAGACAGCGCAGCACTCCGTTTCACGATGTTGTAGAAAAAATTAAAAAAGCTTTTATATGAAAAAGATCTTAATTGCCGGGGGTACTGGTTTTGTAGGTGGGTATCTTACTGCACACCTTAGGAAAATTGGTTATGAGTTACACCTCCTTACGCGGACACCCAAAGATCAATCTTCAAGCGGCATAAAATATTTTGAGTGGGATCTGAAAAAAAGCTTTATAGATATCAATGCCTTCGATGGAATAGATGCCATCATTAACCTCACTGGTGAAAATATTAGTGCAGGTCGATGGACTTCCTCGCGTCGCCTTGAGCTTATCGAAAGTCGTGTATTATCATTGAATTTACTATTTGAATACGTCAAACGTCACGACCTTAATATTGATAAAATCATTTCATCATCTGCAGTAGGTTATTATGGAGCATATACTTCGGATAACATCCTTTCTGAAGATTCTAACAGTGGAAATGACTTCTTGGCTCATATTTGTAAGGTATGGGAAAAGGCTGCATGGCAGTTTGAAAGCTTGGGTGTCAAAACCATTATTTTACGGAAAGGTATTGTCCTAGGCCGAGATGGGGGAATGTATGCCAAGCTTGCTCCTTTGGCAAAACTTGGTATTAATGTTTCTCTGGGCGATGGAAAACAATATATTCCCTGGATAGACATACATGATGTCGTACGCTTGTATGAATTTATACTTGATCGGACGGATATTCGGGGTGTGTATAATGCTGTTGCTCCACAACATATCACGATGAATGATTTTGCGTATGTGCTGCTCAGGTCATTTGGTAGGAGCAGCTTTTTGCCAAATGTGCCTGGTTTCGTTATTAAACTATTGTATGGTGATATGGCTGCTATGCTATTAAATGGTTCTCCTATAAGTGCCGAAAAAATTAGGAACAGAGGATTTAAATTTAATTATGATACCATTGCAAGATCACTAAACAATTGCAGTAAGTCATTCTTTATTTAAGTAGGTTGACTTGGTAGCTATCTTTTTATTTATTTCCACTGAAATTGACGGATACCTTCATTCTTTTATAGTCAAAAATTAAACAGTAAGACAGCCTTGAATGCAGAAGTGGTGCGGCTTTATAAATTTCTTTTCTTTAGCTTTGTCGTTTACCAAAAATTGAAAATAACCTTTCATGGATAATATCATCGCATCTATACGTAGGCATTTTGATATAAAAGAAGAGTCTTTAGAAATTTTGCTTAGCAATTTAAAAGAACTGAGTGTGCCCAAAAAGGCCATATTGATACAACCAGACAGAAGTGATCGGAATATTTATTTTGTAGAAAACGGAATTGCCCGCGCCTATACGGTACGCGATGGAAAAGAAGTTACTTCCTGGTTTAGCAAAGAAGGCGATCTACTTTATTCAACGAATAGTTTCCACGGACCCGTACCGGGTTATGAGAGTGAATCAGTACAGATTCTTGAGGATTCGGTGTTATATTTTATGCCAATTGATCAGCTGGAAGTACTTTGTCGTAGTCATATCGATATTGCTAACTGGATGCGGTATGTACATCAAAAAGCCTTTTTGGAGATGGAGCGCAGGTTAATCAATCGATTTTATCTTTCGGCCGAAAAACGTTACGAAGATTTTATGGCAAATCACTCAAAATTAATCCAAAGGGTAAATCTGGGCTATATAGCGTCCTATCTTGGCATATCTCATGTGACACTTTGTTCCTTGCGAAAATAGTGCTATTTCTTTAACTACTTAAAAATTGTTCAGCGGTAGATTGTCTATTTTTGCATCTTAACCAAACTACGTTGAACATGCAAACCTCTACTTCTAATTTTGATCAGCAAAGAATTGTCTGGGTTGATGTATTGCGTTTTATCGCTATAATTATGGTGATTGCCATTCACTGTTCCGATCCATTTAATGTGTCGCCCGAAGCGCGATCAAATCCGGATTTTAACTACTGGGGTGCTATATACGGCTCACTTCTCCGGGCCTGCGTGCCGATTTTTGTTATGATTACCGGGTTGCTTTTGCTTCCTGTCAAAATGAATATCGGTGACTTTTATAGAAAGCGTCTTCTGCGCATTACAGTTCCTTTTTTATTGTGGTCTGTACTGTATAACCTCTTTCCTTGGATTACGGGTATACTCGGTCTTCCCTCAACGATCATATCAGGAGTGTTTGCCTATGCTCCGAAAGACGCTGCCCAAACTTTGGAGAGTGCGCTTGTTCAAATTTCTTTGATTCCAGTTAAATTTAATGTGTATACCGTGCCTATGTGGTATATCTATATGTTAATTGGCGTTTACCTTTACATGCCTTTCTTCTCTGCTTGGGTAGATAAGTCAACTCCAGGGCAGCAGAAAGTTTTTTTAGGAATTTGGATGTCCACGCTTTTTTTGCCTTATGCCTATTCATTTTATTCCAAAGAGCTATTTGGTCTCAGTGCTTGGAACAGTTTTGGTACATTTTATTATTTTGCTGGATTTAATGGGTATTTACTGCTTGGGTATATATTGACACATCGCTTCAAAGTATGGTCCTTTCGCAAAACACTTTTAGTTAGTATACCCTTATTTGGTATTGGGTATGGAATCACATTTAGTGGTTTTAAATGGATGGTAGCCGATCCCAACTCTAGTGAGGACCAGATCGAACTGTTTTTCTTATATTGTTCACCACAGGTATTAATGATGACATTAGCCATTTTTTTGTTGGTTCGAACCATTAAGTTGAAGTTACCAAAATGGAGAAAGCTGTTTTCAAATATTACAAAATGCGGTTTTGGAATTTATCTGATACATTATTTTATTGTAGGTTTTGGTTATTGGCTCGCTAACATAAGTGCTATTCCGATATCGTTAAAGATCCCTGTTACTGCAGCTATTGTTTTCTTGGTCTCATGGGGTTTTGTCGCTTGTTCATATAAAATGATTCCTCGGGCATCAAAATGGATCTTTGGATAATCTGCTTTATAAAGTAAGCTAATGATTATAAGGTCGTGTGTTTTCCTGAAAAATAGGTTGCATCTAGATGTAGATAAATGAAAATAAATATATTGTATCTTTAGTGATGGCTAAAAATAATGTATTTACGTTCAATCAGGTTTTACCATATCCTACAAGTTGGAGCCTCTTCATTATTATTCCCTGTTTGATATGCTATAGTATCTTATACTATATTTTTTTTAAGGCAATATTCCATCTGTCGTTCATGATGTTTTTCATGCTTATCTACTTAGGTACATGTTATATCATTTTAAAAGCGTTCTCCGTACGTATGACAATTTGGTTTGATGAAGATTGTATGTATGTACAAAAAGGAAGTGGAGCTCCGAAGAGGTTCTTAAAAAATAATATTTATGGATTTTATGCTTACAATTATGAAACCCAAGCAGCTAACTTAAAAACCTCAAAGATATATTTCAGGTTCTGTTTGACAATTGGGAAAGATATTTATTTAAACGATGTCGAATATAAAAACAAATATGATGACATTAAGGGCAGCAATCTGAAGAAATTTCTCAAATCGGCACAAACAGAATTCCACTTTTCGAAAACACCTAAAAACAGTCTTCAAAACATATATTGGTATTCCAATCAACATTAGGAGGGCTATTTTGGTTTGAGAAAAACGAAGTATACTAAGTTTAATGAACGAATTCCTTATTGAAAACCGTTCGGATGAGAGGAAAGAATAAAACGAGCAATGTAATATTGCTCGTTTTATCATTATTGACAGCACTTTGATGTGATAAGAAAACATCATTGAATCTATGCCGACAATAGATAGTTGATTCTATGGTAACAATATTTAGGGCATCAATACAGCATCAACCACATGGATTACCCCATTGGATTGATTGACGTCAGCGACCGTTACCTTTGCGCTGTTGCCTTTTGCGTCTTTTACATATACATCGTTCCCTTTCATCCAAAAAGTAAGGTTGCCACCTTGCACTGATTTGGCCACGTAAGTTCCTTTACCATCTTTGATTGCTTTGGTGATCTGCGCGGCACTCCATTTTCCAGGAATCACATGGTAGGTCAATATTGAGGCTAATTGAGCCTTATTTTCTGGAAGCATTAAGTTATTTAGGGCCTCTTTGGGTACTTTAGCAAAAGCGTTATTGGTAGGAGCCAAAACAGTAAAAGGACCAGCTCCCTGTAAGGTTTCTACAAGTCCAGCAGCTTTTACTGCAGCAACCAAGGTAGTATGATCCTTGGAATTGACTGCATTCTCAATAATGTTTTTGGAAGGATACATCGGTGCACCACCTACCATAACAGTTTTTTCCTTTGTTTGAGCCTGACCCATATAAGTGCTTCCCAATAATGTTGCTGCAGTGGCAGCCGCCCATAAGATTGATTTAATTTTCATGATCTTTATTTTTTATCTGTTATTTAAAAGCTTTATATGATCATTTACGATGAAATGGAGAGCTTGGATTGCATTGAAGAATAAAATTTGCTGATCCTGATAAAATAGCGATTAGTAAATGAAAAAATTGATAAGAAAACTATAAAGCGGGTTTGTATTTGATTTAAGCGGCGTTTGTCAAATTTATCAATTATATAGCTGTTAATCTGAAAAATGAGCTATGATATTAGATAAAAAATGTACGGAAAACATTTATATTTGCAGCAATTATACAAATGGATGTAAAAAGATTTAAATCGGGTACAATAGCTATTCTTTTGCTATGCTTCATGTTGATGAGCTTCAGCCGGATTTTTATTTTGATAAGTTTTTATGCAAACCGTAGTGAAATTGTCAGCACCTATTGTGTAAATAAGAAAAATATTTCGTTACGCTGCGAGGGGAAATGTTTTTTGATGCGTATGTTAAAAAAAGAGGCAGAGCGTGAAAAAGACGTTCACGAATATTTCTCAAAAATTCCAGTTATGCTTTGCCGCCATTATTTCCCAATAAATATCAGTAAAGCAATTGTATCAATACGTATAAATGAACGGCATAAAGCGCATGATACTTTATTTCGTAAGTTTGATTTTTTTAATAAAATACTTCGGCCGCCCACGGCTTTGGCAGCATAAGTCTGTATGATTTGTTTGGCTTTATTCAAGTTGGACTCAACAGATCCTCTACCCTATAATCTTCACTTATTAGTTAGAATTGAACTTTAGTCGACATCCTGCCCCGGTTTTTGCCGCTTTTGCTGGATATGGTTTAATTCTAATTTCACATTGGCTATTGGTCGAATTTAATTTATTACACTCTTGAAAGCGCTATATTTAAAGTATTTTTTAATTTTTACACTTCTATTTACATTTTTCAGCGGCGATGCACAGACGCAATATTTAGATACGCTATTGCCAAAACAGCTTGACTCCGTTTTTATTAGATCCCAGTTTAGGAAAGATAGATCTAGCTATCAGTCTGCACGCATAAACATTCCTGATTACGAGAATCCGCAGGTTACAACAAGCGTAGGTACCAGCCTAACCAAAAATAGAAACTATTATACCCAGACGGCTATGTTGGCAAATGCAGCCGGCGTAACCCCTAGCTGGGCAGGTGTTGCACCTTATTTTACAATTCGTGGATTTCGGACCAGAAGTAATTTTAGAAATGGCCTCAATGCTTATCTACACTACAGCGATGAAAATAGTAATGTACAGCAGCTGGATGTCATAAAAGGACCTAGCGGTACATTGTTTGGCGGTACAAATATGGCTTTCGGTGGATTGATCAATGTGCTTACCTATATTCCCGTTGATAGTATATTTACAAATTTTTCGCTCGCTACGGGCAACAATGCCCTCCATCGCGCCAATATTGAAATAAATACACCACTGGATTCAGCACATAAATCCCTTTTCAGAATGTTTGGGACATATATCTCTAGAAAGAGTTTCCAGGATCAGGGATTGAATAAAGGCCTTTTCCTGGCACCAAGTTTTAGCTATCAGTTGAGTCCTGACCTTAAGATTAGAATGGAGGCGGAATTCTTGCACAGAAATACCACAAATAATCCCTTGTTTACACCGAGTAATCCGCTTATCGGCGGTATTGCTACAAACGTACAGCATTCTAACGATCTCAATTTGGACTACTACAGCTCTTATACGAATAACAGCTTGCTATGGCGAACGTCTTCATTGAATTTTTATGGAAAAATAAGTTATGCCATTTCGCCTGACTGGCAGTCTGAAACAAATCTGGCCAGCACAAACAGTACATCAAATGGCGATTATCAAACAAACCTTCTCGCCAACAATAATGCTGCCGTAGCAAGGAAGGTATTACACTATGAATCCGAGGATATCAGTAACTATCAGGTCCAACAAAACTTTATCGGTAATTTTAAGATAGGGGGCTGGGCAAATAAATTATTGATCGGTCTTGACTACCAACGCTATAGTTATGGAGCAAACTATAAAAATGCTGGTTACGTGGATACAGTAGCTATTGCTGGTCCTTCTGCTGCAGCTAATTTATTTCATGCAGATCTGATCCGTAATCTCGTAGTTTCCAAGCAGCCCAATAATTCGGTCGCGCCTCAAAATAGCTATTCGGCTTATGTTTCAGACGTTATCAAACCTACCGATGCGTTGACGCTGATGCTCAGTGCCAGGTACGATAGATTAATCAATTTGGGTACAAAAGATCTATTGACTGCCGTCACAACTGGGGATTATAAACAGTCGTCCATTACGCCTAAAATAGGTCTGACTTATCAGCTTATTCCAAAAGTTATAACAGTTTTTGGAAATTATATGAGCGGATTCCAAAATCTCGCTCCGACGAGTGCAAATGGCATTGTTTATAATTTTAAACCCCAATACGGAAGCCAGCTCGAGTCTGGTGTCAAAATAGCGGTTCCTAACAATGCACTTGACCTTACTCTGAGCTACTATGATATCAGGGTGCGCAATTCGGTGATTACAGATCCAGAAGATGCCACAAAATATATTCAGGGAGGAAAACAGTATAGCCGTGGTGTAGAGTTCGACATACAGTCCGAACCATTATCCAATTTTTTTATACATGCGGGTGGAGCTTACAACACCAGTAAGTTAACGGTTGCAGATGCAGCCGTTCAGGGATTAAGGCCTGTAAACGCTGGTCCAAAATGGTCTTTCACCTGGTATGCTAGCTATGAACTGCCGGTAAATAGTGACAGCAGGTGGAATGCTGGATTTGGAGGGAATTACGCTGGTGAGGATCTCTTTATCAACAGTAAAAGCGCTGGGAGTTTTTATACCAATGCTTATACACTTTGCAATGGCAATATAGGTTATGCTTATAGACAGTTTCAATGTAGATTGACTTCCGAAAATTTATTTAATACACGTTATTATTATGGTGGAAGGGGTTTTATTACACCAGGCAACCTGCGGCAGTGCATTTTGTCCATGACTTTGCGTTTTTAGTGCTGTTATCATAATAAGCCTATTGATGGGTTATTTAGTGCTTGTTCTACAACCTAAAACTGGAAGAGTTTGTAAAATCATACTGCGATGAGGTGAGTGGTTGCATCTCGTTGGTGGTCCGATACAGTTTGCTGAAGAACATTAGTTATATTTATTCATCAAATTATCGTTAAGCGTGTTTAACATGAAGGAATTATTAATTATAAATATTTGCGTATTTGGAGCACTGTAGACAGAAAGCTAGAAAACATATAGAAGAACTCACACCGAGCAGAATCAATGCCCGTTGGATCAACGAATCTAAAAACTTTTCTTTCCTTGAGATTCTATTGTATAATATGCGGCATATTTGTGTTTTTTTTGGTTATGCTCCAAACTGCTTTAAATGGTGGTTGCAATGTTTGTATATGAACTGACCTAATTGGACTCTGGACATTCTACCAAAGAACCAATGTACAAATGTATCTTTTTCAAATGTTTCATATTTCTCGATTAATAATTTCCAATTTCGTTTCTCCATTTCTAAATCATGGATGTCTTCATCTACGATAAATACAGCGGATGTGGGTGCGTTTTTGCCAAAACTTGTTGTTTCATCTTTCAATATCTCCTTTATCGAATTTTGACCAAACATTCGGCCTAAAAATGAATGCTTAACTTTTATGGATCCTTGGTAATATTGTTCACATAATATACAATGCCTGACCATTTGCGTTACTGTCATTTTTCCCCAAAGCACATCGCTGTCCTCGTTTAATAAATTAATTCTTTCGATGACCGCTTCTCTTATGTTTTTCTCAAATATTGATTTCATATTAGGAACATTTATCTATTCTATCTGGATTTTGATCATTTGAGTCTTACAAATCTAACAGATTTGTTCTTCGATCGACTTTGCATAGGATAAGAAATAGAATTGCTTATCTAACACTTTGATGATAAGATTTATTTAAAACTCGTCATATTTCCAGTTAGAGGAATGGATAAATAAGAAACCTTTCTATTTCAATTTTTTAACAGCCTTATTTTCTACGAGTGACCTCATTTGTGTTACCGCTACTTTATTCAGTTGCATAAGCCGTTCATTTTGTGGTAACCCTTGTTGAATTAATAACGCGTTTATACTTTCCATGTTGCTTAGCACGACCAGCTGTTCTATAATCGCGTAGTCCCGGATATTGCCTTTCTTATCAGGATTTGCATCTCTCCATTCCTTAGCGGTCATACCAAATAGTGCGACATTCAGTATATCGGCTTCGTTGGCATAAACGGAATTCGCTTGCTGCTTGGTAATTTCTGCTGGAATGAGGTTTTCCTTTATTGCATCAGTGTGAATGTGATAATTTACTTTGGCTAGTGTCCTTTGTAAGTCCCAGTTCAATTTCAAACGATCATTTTCTTCATCTTTTAGACGCTGAAATTCTTTGATTAAGTAAATTTTAAAATGGGGGCTAATCCACATACCGAATTCAAAAGCTATATCAGGATGCGCATATGACCCCCCATATCTTCCTGCGGTTGCTTTTAAGCCGATAGCATTTGTCTTCTCAACCCAATCTTTAACACTGATTTTATAACTGTTAAGTCCGGCCTGACTTTTAATTATGGCGAATTCGCCATAATTAAAAAGAGGGTTATAAATGCTTTCCCAAATACCCAGATATTCAACTGTGTTTCTGTTTCGAAGCCAATCAGAAATGAAAAAGTCTCCATCTTTAGCTTTTAGCATATCAGTAAGTGAAATAAACTCGTTACCATTGTCGAGGATGATTGTTATTTCCTTTCCCTGTACATTAATTTTTTTATTCTTTGCCATACATTTAGATTTGATAAATTATTCTTTGTCAGTTTGAGAAAACTAGACGGAATAACTGGCTATTACAGTTTTTATTTTACGCGGGTAAATATACTAAAAAAAATAGCATTTTATAATCCGGCGTATATAAAGATTTAGAATAAAAACTTTAAGAAAACCTTAAAATCTCTGACTTTTCGGCGGTTTATTACAAGATGCTGAATACATCAAAACGGCACATGCTTGTTTATTGGTTACCTGATATCAAATAATTGGTGTTGAATAATTGTTATTTTATGGTGGATTTTATGTGGTCTCCTACTAAGTTCACTTAGACCATCAATACCAGACTCTTTAAATCGTTTAACCCATTTTCTCAGTGTCGGCCTAGTTATGCCACACTTTAAACATACAACACCTGCATTACCAATGGCCTCATAAAGCATTACCCATTCAAAGCGCTTTTTTACCTCATTTTTCATTACTGCTGACTTATGTTAAAATGATGGTAAAGCTGGTAGTTCTACCATCATTTTAACATAAAGTTATTGAAAGGATCTATATGAATCCCACATCTTATACGTGGTTTTTTAAGCAACGAGATCACAGCTTCAGCTTAGGCGGTACGATGCTATTACCTCTTTCGTTTTTTCATTTCTTCTATCTCTCTCTTTAGCTGGTCTCGATCTTTTTTCTTGGAAAAGTCTTGCTCCGTTGCAGAATAATCGTACTTGAATAGTCTCGCTTTTACCTTGGTGTTATTGACAAAAATACCAAAGTCTATGTTTGCAATCGTAAGAAAACCAGCACTGTTTCCATCAATTTCGATACTTCCAAATTTTTTGAGTTTTGCCAGTTTTGTATGAAAAGCCCCATCATTGTCAGAAGATGTTTTTTTAAGTGTATTTCCTTCAGAATCTAAAAATTGTATCTCGGCATTGGGCACCTTTCTTTTTGTCTTAGCTTCAGTGACAATGCCTGAAATCGTTACCGAGTCTTGCGAATCGTTCTCGTCTAAATAGCTAGAAGCTTCGTACCCGCCCAATACGTTATTGTTTTCTGTTTTGGGTCTGATGATAGCGCAGGATGAGAAACAAAAGATCCAAAAAAAGACAGAAATTTTAATAGCCCAGATCAAATTACAATACCTATATCTATTTTCTATTTGCTTTTTCAACTTCTTTCCTCAACTTTTTCTGATCCTTTTTTGAACCTATTTCATTAATATACATGGGCTGCCTTGGTAATTTTATGTCTAAGGCGTAGGTTTTAAAATTTGGCGCAATGTAAACATGTTCGATAGTCATCCCCGTTCCAAATGTATCTACAATAATTTTTCCATGGAGCAATCCCTCGGATGGGATCGTTAGCGAAAATTCTCCTTTTTTATCTGTGATGGCTGTACCAATTGTATCACTCTCTGAACTAAGAAAGAAAACTCTAGCAGAAGGAACATTTTCATTATTATGGCACATGCTCACTTTGCCTTTTATTAAAGGCGATATCTCATCATCTGTATAACCTTTACCACATTGGCTATAACTGCTGCAGTTGTTTTGGTCTATATCAACCCAGTCGTTATAATTCTTCTTAGTGGAACAGTTAAAGAGTGTAAGCAAAAGAAGAAGTTTAACACCCCAAACGCGATCCTTTTTGTTTAATACCATTGTCTTTTCTACTATCATATTGTTCGACCCGTTCATATTAAGCAACAAAAATCGGATGTATTTTATCGCTCATCTTGGCAATGCTGTTTTATAATGCTAACCTGATATTTAATTGACTATATTTTTTTTCTAAATGAAAAAACCTGTTGCAATACATAGCTGAAAACAGAAACTACTACCGTCGTAAGTAGCGCGGAAGGAGTCGGATAGAAATGAAGTTTTTCAACAAAGAATTTGATACAGATATAATTTAAGACAATACATAGCAATACAACGAGAAAATATCTGAACAGATGTATCCTCCTTTTACGATTTGCTTGTTGACTAAAGACAACATACATATTCAAATAAAATCCCAAGGGAAAGGTGATCAGGAAAGCCACTATAAAAGCAGCAATATGCGGAGTTACCGCTAATGTTTCAGTAAATTGTATAATTTTCTTTCTAAAAATAAAATTATACGATATGAAATAAATGAAGATGTTTAGGGCAGCCACTCCACCACCACAACTTGCATACCTAAATGTTTTGATTGGTATAAAATGAAAGAAAATTTTATGGATGTAATCCAATATTGTTATTATTAGATCTTTAGCGACTAAATGAAGTTTTCTTAACAAAATCATATATTATTTCGAGGTATCTTTTTAGACAGATGCAATACTAGCGTTTTATTTTAACAATTTTCCTTTTATACCAAAGTGAAGCTAAATTTTTAAAACTTATTGGAATAGCTTTGGGTTGTCTAGCAACTATTCTAACATTAACTAGCTTTAAAGCAAACGATAGTAGCGCTTTAGGTATTTCGCACTATGTAATTCACACAGGAATTTATATTAATGATGGAACTGCAATGACAGCGTGCGGATATGAAAGCTACAACAGCCAAATTAAGTTGGAGGAAATCTTCATTACAGTAAGGCTTATGCAATTTTCGATTAACCTGTTTAGTGGTCGGATCCGGTCCCTGTTAATTCCGACATTGATTTAGCTCTTTCTCACGATGGAACCATTTCTTCCACCAGTATTTCCACCGTTGTTGGTGTCTGTATTTTTGTAGAAGCCGTAGGCCCCAGATCCTCTTGCATTACAGTTTTTGTGCAGTAAAATTTATCAATTTAAATTCCTATACTCATTCGGTGTAACACCCGTTTTTTGTTTAAAAAGGCGGGTAAAATGCTGCTGATATTTAAAGCCTAGTTCACTGGCGATTTCGTTAATGCTTTTGGAATGATCAAAGATTCTTTCTTTCGCTTCATCTATCAATTTAGCTTGTATGTAATCCAATGCTGTGCTTCCTGTTTCCTTTTTGATAAGGTCTCCGAAGTAATTCGGAGAAAGATGTAGTTGATCAGCGCAATAACTGACCGAGGGAAGTCCCAGTAAAAGTGTTTTGTCTGATTTGAAATAATCGTTCAACAACTTCTCAAACCGTACCAAAATATCACTATTGACATTGCTTCTTGTTATAAACTGCCGGTCATAAAAACGCTGGCAATAATTTAGCAAAAGCTCAATATTGGAAACGATCAATGTCTTGCTATGCTTGTCGATATTTTGATCAATTTCTTCTGCTATTTTTTCAAAGCAATGCACAATGGTTTTGCGCTCCTTTTTGGATAAATGCAGTGCTTCGTTCACCTCATAAGAAAGAAAGGTATAATCTTTTATATGCTTTCCCAGGTTCGTTCCTTTTATAAAGTCGGGATGAAAGACAAGTCCATACCCGGAGGGTTTTATGGCAACACCTTTACTGTCAATTCCATAAATCTGTCCGGGCGATACGAATACCAATGTTCCATCTTCATAGTCATAGGGCTGACACCCATACCGCATATCGCCACATTTAATATTTTTCAGAAATACAGCATAAATGCCCATATAACGCCGGAAATTCTGAACAGTTGGTATTTCATTGAAATTGACGACACTGACTAGCGGATGCAAGGTGTCTACCCCCATGCTGTCATTGTACTGCTTGACCGTATCATATCTATCGACCTGCTCCATAACTTAACAAATTTGAATTCAAATCTACTAAACCTCAATCTGTTTTTCCCATGATCGGGCGTAATCTGTAAAACTGGTAAATAAATCCGTATCCTGTATAAACAATCAACCTGGTTAAAAGAAGAAATTTGTATAACCATGGTGGAGGTAAACTATACTCCATATGATGATGTTTCTTAAAATTACTTTAATATATGGAATCAAACCCCACAGACATTTTTCAGCGGTTACGAAATGGAGAGATGATATCGTCCAATGATCCGCAAGCCTATAAGATGCGTGAAGCCGCGCACGCGACAAAAGAGCTCCTCGTTCAGATGAACAACAGCGCTGATCCTACGGAAGTTAGAAGCTTTCTAAGCAAGATAACAGGCAGCGAGATCGATGAAAGCGTTACTGTTTTTACTCCGCTTTATATCAACTATGGTAAAAATACCCGTATAGGAAAAAATGTGTTTATCAATTTTGACTGTACGTTACTGGATTTAGGAGGCATTACAATTGAAGATAATGTACTCATTGCTCCGAAAGTCAGTATCTTATCAGAAGGGCACCCTATAGCCGCAGCGGATCGGCAGTCTCTTGTTCCTGGCCATGTCCATATCAAAAAGAATGCATGGATCGGTGCAAATGTAAGTATTCTGCCGGGCGTCACCATCGGCGTAAATGCGATAGTTGCAGCAGGAGCGGTCGTAACAAAAGATGTTCCTGATAATACGATTGTGGGAGGCGTACCGGCAAAAATTATTAAATCAATCTAAGATAAATGAAACAGATAGCCCTAACTATACTTATGATCATGGCCGTTTTTACACAGGCATTCAGCCAGACCAAATCAGTTAATAAATTGAGCAAAATGAATACAGCAACAGAACACTATACCTTTGAGTTAAGTAATAAAGTAGTCCGTCAGAAAGTGAGTTTTAAAAATCGTTACGGGATTATATTGAGCGGAGATCTTTACCTTCCCAAAAAACAGGGCATTGAGCCATTAGCCGCACTTGCCATTAGCGGCCCATTCGGAGCGGTAAAAGAGCAGTCTTCAGGATTGTATGCCAACCAAATGGCAGAACGTGGCTTTGCAGCTTTAGCATTTGACCCCTCTTTTACGGGAGAGAGTGGCGGGGAACCCCGCGCCGTTGCTTCGCCCGATATCAACACGGAAGATTTCAGTGCGGCAGTAGATTTCCTCGGGATCCAGAGAAATATTGATCGAAGCAAAATTGGGATCATTGGTATCTGTGGATTTGGTGGCTTCGCGTTAAATGCGACTGCAATCGACAAAAGGGTAAAAGCCGTAGCGACGACAAGTATGTACGATATGACAAGGGTCATGTCGAAAGGTTATAATGATGCTGTCACACTAGAAGATCGTACAAAAACATTGGAACGATTGGGCGAGCAACGCTGGAAAGATGCGGAAGCAGGAAGCTTTCACTCCGGACCACTATTAAATCCCGAAAAACTGAAAGGCGATGAACCACAGTTCGTGAAAGATTATCACGATTACTATCGCACAGCAAGAGGGTTTCATGAACGTTCACTTAATTCAACGGGAGCATGGAATGCAACGAATGCATTATCGTTTATGAATATGCCCATATTAACCTATATCAAAGAGATATCGCCAAGGCCGCTTTTGATCATTGCAGGGGAAAAAGCGCACTCCCGTTATTTTAGCGAAGATGCTTTTAAAGCGGCATCTGAACCAAAGGAACTACTTATTATCCCGAATGCTGTCCATGTTGATTTATACGACAGGACTGATGTAATTCCTTTCGGCAAGTTGGAAACATTCTTTAGGGAATATTTAAAGTAAAAGATATGAGAAGATGCCTTTTGACAATCCTAGGGTGGATTTCCGTTCTGTGTAGCAGCTTTGGCCTCTGCATGGAGAATCGAGAATGTAACAGTTACTTTGAATGGACAAAATGAAACTTCTTATCCTAACAATTGTTGTACTGTTTACTTGTACACAGTCATTCAGTCAGATTAAATCAAATAAAATGGAGACAACAGTACCAAAAATCAGTGATTTCCCAACGGGAGATGAAAACACAGGCTTTGCACAATATTTTAGCGGAAAATCCTGGAATGCACCGCTCACATCCAACAAAGACCTCAATGTACCGATGAATAACATCACCTTTGCACCCGGTTGCCGTAATAATTGGCATAAGCACACAGGAGGTCAGATACTTATTTGTATAGGAGGGGTAGGGTATTATCAGGAGCGTGGAAAAAAAGCCCGCCGATTAAATCCCGGAGATGTAGTTGAGATAGCGCCAAATGTAGAGCATTGGCATGGAGCTGCACCCGAAAGCTGGTTTTCACATATCGGCGTGGCCTGTAATCCGCAAACAAACGAGAACATCTGGCTCGAACCTGTTACTGATGGAGAATATAAGGTAGCGGTTAAGTAGCAGTTAGAATTCGATATTATGCACAAATTTAAATTCCTAAAATGGATATTGTTTTTTGCTATTATCCTCTTAAAAATAAATAAAATGAATGCACAAAATAGTGCGGAGAGGTTGAATGCAATGCAGCAAAGCTTAGTTGCTATTTCAGCACTTACCGCTACAGGAGATCTCGAAAACCTGAAAGTACAGTTAAACGCTGCTCTCGATGCGGGAGTTTCCATTAATGAAATCAAAGAAGCTTTGGTCCAACTATATGCCTACTGTGGTTTTCCAAGAAGCCTCAATGCCCTCAATATATTCAAAACCGTTTTGGAAGAAAGAAAAGCAAAAGGCATTACGGATAATATTGGAAAGGAAATCGTAGTGGAGAACAGCACAGCCGACAGATACGAACAGGGGCGAAAAGTGCTGGAGACATTGACGAAGACAGCACAGGCAAAACCTGCTCCCGGTTTCGGAGAGTTTGCACCACGTATAGATGCCTTTCTGAAAGAACATCTTTTTGCCGATATTTTCAATAGTGATGTGCTTAGCTATCAGCAAAGGGAACTGGTTACAATTTCTGCTTTAGCGGCAATGGCGGGAACAGAGGGACAGTTGCTGGCGCATATCGGAATGGGATCGAATACAGGTATTACAGCGGGACAGATAAAGACACTGTTCGAAGTTATTGAAAAAACTGTAGGCAAGGAGCGGGCCGAAACCGAAAGAACTGTTATTTCTACAATGGAAAAGTAAGCACTATTAAACATTTAAATGATATGGATAAAAATATTTTCGAATACCGTGTTTGGGTTAGATGTACTTTGCAGGTTGTTATTGCAACAGCGATGCTTTTTGGTATGATCCATATAGCCCAGGCTCAACAGCAGGACATAATGGTGCGCATTTCAGAAATTGAGATACATCCTGAACATTTGGAACAGTATAAAGACATACTCAAAGTGGAGGCCGAAGCATCGGTAAGGCTTGAAGTAGGTGTTATCGCGATCTTCCCGATGTTCCAAAAGGACAGCCCAACACAGGTAAGGATACTAGAAATGTACAAAGACAAGCAAGCCTATCAGGCACATTTGAAAATCGAACATTTCCAAAAGTATAAGACCGGTACGCTCCACATGGTCAAATCATTAAAGCTTGTGGATATGGAGGCATTGGATTTGAAAACCGCAATACAGCTATTTAGCAAACTGAAAGAATAGATTGGATGAATACCTAACATTATTCGCCGTAGAGATTCGAGGAGAAAATATACATCAATAAATAACGATATAAAGGGACTGGAGTATAATTCGATTACCACTGGATCTGTAAGGCAGCTACAAAAAAATGACCTCCCCCCAAAAAACAGTATAACGCCTGACCCATGTAGAGGTTTCGTGGTTTTTTTGGTTACGCTCCAAACTGCTTTAAATGGTGGTTGCAATGTTTGTATATGAACTGGGCTCTGGATATTCTACCAAAGAACCTATGTAGAAATGTATCTTTTTCAAATGTTTCATATTTATCGATTAATAATTTCCAATTTGGTTTCTCTATTTCTAAATAATGTATGTCTTCATTTACGATAAATACAGCGGATGTGGGGGCGTTTTTGCCAAAACTTGTTATTTCATCTTTCAATATCCCCTTTATCGCATCTTGACCAACCATTCGCCCTAAAAATGAACGCTTAACCTTTATGGATCCCTGGTAATGTTGTTCACATAATATACAATGCTTGACCATTTGCGTTACTGTCATTTTTCCCCAAAGCGCATCGCTGTCCTCGTTTAATAAATTAATTCTTTCGACGACCGCTTCTCTTATGTTTTTCTCAAATATTGATTTCATATTAGAAACATTTATCTATTCTATCTTGATTTTGATCATTTGCAGTATTACAAATCTAACAGATTTGTTCTTCGATCGACTTTGCATAGGATAAGAAATAGATTTGCGTATCTAACGCATTGATGATAAGTTTAACTTCAAACGGTCATTTTCTTCATCCTTCAAACGTTGAAATTCTTTGATTAGGTAAATTTAAAAATGAGAACTAATCCATCGGCCTGAAAATATCCGCTCCGAAGTATAAACGTCGTGACAACCATTACGTAAATACAATAAATTACAAAGGATAAAATTTTACCCGCTTTGCTCATAATCCTCTGTTTTGTTAAAGTTTTCATTCCGAATATTCTTCAACCAAGTAAACATAATATAGTTTTAATTTAATAAAAAGAGATTTATAATTACGAGTCCTCAACAAAATTTAGACTAATTTTTTATTTAAAAATTTTATAGATCATTTTATACATTTGTAAAAAAATGTTAATATTGTACTTATGTAATACATAATATTGTTGGCATTTTTCATAATCTAACCAATTAGTCTTAAACATCTGCTAACCATTGAAGAACAATTTAATTACCGATATGGAATCGAATCAAGTGGAAAGTCAAATAGAGCACAAAATTTTGCGCTGTCTAAAAGACGGAGATATGCAAGCATTTTCCTTAGTATATAATTTTTACTGGGATGGCCTCTATACCTTTGCTTTACGATTGATGAAGGAAGAATCACTAGCACAAGATGTTTTACATGATGTCTTTACTGAGTTGTGGGCCCGTCATAAAAGATTAAACATCCAATCATCGTTAAAAGATTATTTATTCATTTGTACAAAAAACAGATGTTTTAAACTGCTGGGGAAATTACGTAGGTTAAATGAATTAGAGGAACACCTGTTGTTAGACATAGCTGTTGAGCATGATGAGCTTTCATATAAAGAACTCTCTGATCAGCTTGATGGATTATTAGCGAGACTTCCTACCAAAACAAGAGCAATATTTATCATGAGTCGCGAAGATGATTTATCCTACAAACAAATCGCCAAAAAAATGAACCTTAGTATCAAATCTGTAGAATATCATATATCAAAAGTCTTGAATAAATTACGAAAAGCCTTATAATTATATTCACCTTTTCGTTATTTTGTCATATTAACAAATTAAAATCTTTCAAATTCATCCGTATTATAAGCATATGCCCCTAAACGATAGAGAAGATATAAAAAAACAGACTTTTGATCGTATTCTAACAACGATTAGTAGAAAGAAACGTAAAAAGCGTTTGTTGAACGGGGCTATCCTATTTTTTGTTTTATCTATTTGTTCTACTAGCTTATACATTTTTTATCCTCGCTCCATTAATATCTCCCCCCAAAAATCTGAGCACATTTATGCGGATATTACAGCTGGAGACATCACAATTTCAGGATCAAGGCCCATGTCCCTTGCTGAATGGGAGAATAATAAAAACAAACCTTTCAAAGTCAGTAAAAAGAAAGATATGTTGATTATTGAACAGACAGAATCATCAACCTCCGAATTTGATGATGTTGTTCTGCGCGTTGGGGTTGGTGGATTGTATAAGGTTTTGTTAAAAGATGGAACTATAGTATTTCTTAATTCTAATTCTGAGCTGAGTTACAAAGGCGATTTTTTAAAAAATCGGATTTTAACTTTAAAAGGAGAAGCCTTTTTTGAGGTTGCTAAGAGACAGCAGGCTGATATTAAACAGGAGTTTATTGTTCTGACAGATAAACAGCGGATAGCTGTTTTAGGTACAAAGTTTAATGTTTTGTCTCGTGAAGGAGCCGAGCAGACTGTATTAACAGAAGGAAGTATAGCTTTAAAAAGTATTAAATCAGGAAAAAACAAGTTGCTTGTTCCTGGAGAGATGGCCATGCTGGATGATCAAGGATCTATTGATAAAACAATTGCTATAACCGAAGATTATACGTCGTGGAAAGATGGTAATTTGTATTATGAAAATAAAAGCTTGCGCTATATTCTCTCAGATCTTTCTAATATCTATCCAATTCATTTTGATCCCAATAAAGTTCCTAATCGAAATTTTACACTTTTTCTTAAAAGAGATCGCTCGTTTTCTGAGATTTTGGATCTCATAAAAAGATCAGGCAATTTGAACATCACGTTAAAAGGTCATGAATTAATTTTTTAAAAAAATTTTTTAGGGTAATCGCGTTTGGGAGACTCTTTATTGTAAGAATGGGAATAATGCCCCTTTTACAATAAAGCCTAAAAATATGAATAAAAAATTTCACCTGAGAAAAAACAAATTTTGGTTTGTTCGGGACCAATCTGCTTTAACTTTTCTAAAGCGATCGTCAAGAATAGGTACTATCCTTGGTTTAATAGCTCTCCAAAGCCTTCCCTTAGCCAAGGCACAAGAATTAAACCTCAATCTAAAAAATGCAACCTTATCAGAGGTCCTAAAAGAGATACGTAAACAAACGGGATATCAGATTATTTATGATTCGGATATTTTGCAAAACAAAAAATTAATCTCTTATTCTGGTTCCAAATTGGATTTGAGGTTAGTGTTGAAAAAAGCGCTCACGGAGCAGGATCTAGATTTTGTGATTGAAGGTAAAACTATTATTGTTAAACCACAGGAAAGGAATAGTTTCAAAAATATCCCAAATCAAAAATTAGAAAAGATAGAGATTAAAGGTACAGTTTTGAATGCATCGGGAAAACCAATTGCGGGTGTGACTGTGACAGAAAGAGGTACCTCAAATACTGTATTGACAGCAGAAGACGGAACATTTACTTTAAAAGTAGCAAATGAAAAATCTATTTTGGATTTTTCCTATGTGGGGTATGCTTCTTTAAGTGAAAACGCTAGTCGCAACCCAATGCTGTTGACAATGGTTAGTCAGGATAGAGCCTTGGAAGAAGTTGTCGTAGTGGGGTACGGAACTCAAAAGAAGGCAAATTTGACTGGTGCGGTTTCTTCCCTTGATGGTAAAGAGTTAGAGTCAAGACCTGTGCAGAATGTTGGACAGGCGCTGCAGGGCATGATTCCTGGGTTGAATTTACAGACAACTGGATTGGGCGGCGAGCTAAATCAAAATCTAAGCGTCAATATCCGTGGTGCGGGGACGATAGGCGTAGGGTCGAGTTCATCAGTTTTGGTTTTAATTGATGGGATGGAAGGTAATATGAATGCGCTGAATCCTCAGGATATTGAAAATATCACCGTGCTTAAAGATGCAGCAGCTTCTGCTATTTACGGCTCCAGGGCACCTTTTGGAGTTATCCTCATTACAACAAAATCTGGAAAATCGGGGAAGATAACAGCAAATTATAACAATAATATAAGACTGGGCAAGCCAAGAGGGCTACCAACGATGTTAGATTCCAAAACATTTGCTTACTATTTTAATGAAGTCGCAGCAAACGATGGTGAGGGTGCAAAATTTTCGCAGGAGGTATTGGAACGGATTGACGCTTATCAGAAAGGAGAAATAGAAACGACAACTACCCCAAATGCTAGTGACAGATTTCAATACTATACGGGATCTAATGGGAATACAAACTGGTTTAAAGAGTTTTATAGGGACTTTACAACTTCCCATGAACATACGCTCAGTTTGAATGGCGGTACTGAAAAGCTAAATTTTTATAGTTCTGCAAATTACATGGATCAAAATGGTTTGAACAGATTTGCTAATGATAATTTTCAACGATATTCGATAGCTACGAAAATCAATGCAAAGATTAGCGATAAGGTGGACCTCATGTACAATACGCGTTTTGTACGTGAAGACTACGAAAAAGCAAGCCATATGAATGATTTATATTATCATAATATAGCGAGAAGATGGCCTACGATACCTTTGTACGACCCAAATGGAAATTATTCCGAACCAAGTGAAATATTGCAGCTGCAGCAAGGAGGACGTTCAAAATTTCAGAAAGATTTTCTTTATCAGCAGCTACAATTACATTATCAGCCAATCAAAAACTGGAATATAACAGGAAATGTCAATTACCGCATTACGACTCAAAATGACCATGCCGAAATTTTGAAAGCTTATTCAAATGATGCAAAAGGAAACCCGTTTCTCCTTGCAGTAGGATACAATGCTGCGGGGTATACCAATGTGTCTGAATACAATCGCAAAGACGAATATTTCAGTACAAATTTCTTTTCAGATTATTCCTTTGACCTCAACGATGATCATCATTTCAAAATTTTGGCTGGTTTCAATTCAGAGCTCAATAAGTATAGAGATCTCAATGGAAGCATGAGCGATCTGATCACAGATAATATACCGACATTGAATACTGCCACCACCAATCCAAGGGCTTCTGGGGGCTATCAACATTGGGCTACCGCTGGTTTTTTTGGACGATTAAACTATAGCTACAAAGATAGGTATCTTTTTGAGGCTAACGGACGATACGACGGCTCTTCACGTTTTCCAAGAGATTTGCGCTGGAATCTCTTCCCCTCAGTTTCCGCTGGATGGAATGTAGCAAATGAGTCATTTTGGCCTATTAAGGAGCATGTTTCCATGTTTAAGTTACGTGGTTCCTATGGCGAGTTGGGAAACCAATATACGGACAATTGGTATCCTTTTTATGCAACAATGCCAGTAAGTATAGCTAATGGTACCTGGCTTTTGAATGGACAAAAAACAAATACAGCCAGTGCACCTGGGCTTATTGCCTCAACTTTGACCTGGGAGCGTGTATCAAGCTGGAATGTGGGGTTGGATCTGCGGGCACTTTCCAATCGTTTAGGTTTATCTCTTGAAGTCTATCGTCGGAATACATTCGATATGATAGGACCAGCACCAGAACTTCCCGCTATTTTGGGTACAGCTGTGCCGCGATTAAACAATGCCGAGATGAACTCCAGAGGCTTTGAAATTGAGTTAAATTGGAAAGATCATATCGGTAAATTGAATTATAGCGCGCGAGCTGTCCTTTCCGACGACCGTCAGACAGTCACCAAATATCCTAATCCTACAGGTACGTTGAGTACCTGGTACGATGGCCGCAAGAATGGGGAGATCTGGGGATATCAAACTTTAGGAATAGCACAGAGCGCAGAAGAAATGGCTGCACACCTCGCTAATGCCAAACAGTCTTTCGGGACAAACTGGCAAGCTGGGGATATTATGTATGCTGATCTCAACGGGGACGGTCAGGTTAATAATGGAGCCAATACGTTGGCGAACCCAGGGGATTTGGCAATTATAGGAAATTCGGCCCCACGCTATCGTTATAGTTTTGATTTAAATTTCAATTATAGTGGATTCGATTTAGGGATTTTCTTGCAAGGTGTTGGAAAACGCGATTATATGCCCAATGGCCCATATTTTTGGGGGGCGAATGGCGGGATGTGGCAGTCTGCTGGATTTGTTGAGAATATGGACTTCTACCGCGATGAGAATTCCACGATGGTACAGAACGGTGTTTTAGGTGTTAATAAAGATTCCTATTTACCAAGACCTTATTTTAACACCTCAAAAAATCAGCAAACACAAACTAAATATTTGCAGAGCGCCGCTTATTTACGTTTAAAGAATGCTCAATTTGGATATACGTTTTCTCCACAGCTATTGGCCAAGATAGGATTTACCAAAATTCGTATTTATGCATCAGGTGAGAATTTGTTGACTTTTACCAAAATGGCTAAGGTTTTTGATCCGGAAACCGTTGGACTAGGAGGATGGAACGATGGAAAAACATATCCATTTTCGACGACTTATTCTTTTGGCCTTAACTTGAATTTTTAATTAGATATATATGAAAACGACATATTATTTTTCTACAATTTCTTGGTTGTTATCGATGACCGTGCTGTTCACTTTGCATTCCTGTAACAAGTATCTGGACAGGGAACCCTTATCCAATGTAACGCCGCAGGAATATTTAAATACCGAAGCTGATTTAGCCGCATATACGGTTGGACGTTATGCCTTTCCATCACATTCTGGCTGGGGGCTTGGCACATTTGCCAACGATAACGGTACCGATAACCAGGTGACTTCAAGTTATTCGACTCGTTGGGTTCCGGGAGAATGGCGTGTGCCGAGTTCGGGCGGCGAATGGGATTTTGCTCAGATTAGACAGTTGAACTATTTTCTCGAACAGGTACTTCCAAAATGGAAGAGCGGTAAGTTAACAGGAAATTCAGCAAATATAACTCATTATGTGGGTGAAGCGTATTTTTTGAGAGCGTATGAATATTTTAATAAAGTACAGGCGCTGGGTGATTTTCCGATTGTTAAAAATACACTCAAAGATAATATGGAGGAGCTGACGGCTACTTCCATTCGACAACCTAGAAATATGGTGGTTAGATTTATTCTTTCTGATTTGGATTCGGCAATTACGTTGTTGAACGATGTAGCCCCTGACGGAAAAAACCGTATTTCAAAAAAGGCCGCTTTACTTTTTAAATCTCGTGTAGGGTTATTTGAAGGCTCTTGGCTAAAATACCACAAAGGAACTGCTTTCGTCCCTGGCGGAACTGGCTGGCCGGGCGCAAAATCGCACCCAAATTTTTCGATCAATATCGATAATGAGATCAATTATTTCTTAGAACAGTCGATGACTGCAGCTGCTCAGGTAGCCGATGCAGTCGAACTTGTCGGAAATACAAAGGATGATGGTTATAATTCATCTTCGAACCCCTATTTCAAAATGTTTGGCGACGAGAATCTAAATGGTTACAGCGAAGTACTTTTATGGCGGAGTTATTCAATGCCTTTAGGAATTACGCATGCTGTAAATCACTACATGAACCGTAATGGCGGAAATTCTGGATATTCTAGAGGCCTTGTGGAAAATTTTACGATGAAAAACGGACTGCCTATTTATGTTTCGAACTCCGGTTATGCAGGCGACGATTCCATCAGCCTCGTCAAAAAAAATCGGGATAATCGCTTACAGCTCTTTATGAAAGCACCTGGTGAATTGAGTTATACCAACCAGATTTCTTCGACAGGTGCTGTACAGACAGAGCCGAGACCAGATATTATCGGACTAGCCGAAACAAGGTACGTGACAGGTTATGCCGTGAAAAAAGGAATGAGTTATCTTTTTGCCCAAGCTGAGGGACAGACTGGTACCACAGGCTCAATTATATTTCGTGCTGTTGAGGCTTATTTAAACTATATTGAAGCAAGTTATCTTGCAAAGGGAATGATCGATGCAAAAGCGAATAGTTACTGGACAAAAATCAGAGAAAGAGCAGGTGTAAATACAGATTTTATGGCAACCGTAAATGCGACAGACATGCAAAAGGAAGCTCAAGGTGATTTTGCAGCATATTCTGCTGGGCAGTTACTATCCGACAAACTTCTTTATAATATTAGAAGGGAGCGCCGTTTAGAACTAGTTGCTGAGGGATTTAGATTTAATGATCTTAGGCGTTGGCGGGCGTTGGATCAATTGGCAAGCAATCCATACATTATTGAAGGGATGAGACTGTGGGGGCCTATGCAAGACTGGTACAAAGATAAAGGTGTATCGACTTTAATCGTACCCGGCACAGCAGGAAAAACCGCAAATGTGTCCTCACCACAGGAAAGTCAATATTTAAGACCCTATCGGATTAATCTTTCGGCTAACAATCTTGTTCTAAAAGGCTATAGCTGGACCAGTGCCCACTATTTGTCTCCTATAGCCATAAGTCATTTGAGCATAACTTCAACAGATGGTAGCCCAGCTGGTTCAATTATTTATCAAAATCCGAATTGGCCTTTAGTTGCCAATCAGGGAGCCAATCAATAATTGGTCGGAACCTTTACGAAAACTTTGAAGATAAGATAGTTCGGAGATTATTCCGGCTATCTTATTTTTGTCAGATAAATATCAAATGAAGAAAATTAATATCATTACTTTACTATTATTGGCAGCGGTATTTGATGCTGCGGCTCAAAATATGATAGCCTTACAGCCCGGAGAATCAGAATCTGCTATTGTAACCAAGGCCGCCAACGTGATACCGACCCAAAGACAGCTTGATTGGCAAAAGCTGGAAGTGACCGGATTTCTCCATTTTGGGATCAATACCTTCACAAATAAGGAATGGGGTGAAGGGAAAGACGATCCAAAATTATTTAACCCGACACAATTAGATGCAGAACAATGGGTTAGGACTGCAAAGGAAGGTGGAATCAAACTTTTGATTCTTACCGCGAAGCATCACGATGGCTTCTGCCTCTGGCAAACGAACACAACAGACTATTCGGTTAAAAATTCTCCTTACAAAAAGGGAAAAGGAGATGTCTTTGGCGAACTTGCTGCGGCCTGTAAAAAATATGGTATGAAGTTGGGCGTATATCTTTCCCCTTGGGATCGACATGAAGCTTCTTATGGGTCAGAAGCTTATAATGATTTTTTTGTTGCCCAATTGAGCGAATTACTGACCCGATATGGTCAGATTGAAGAAGTTTGGTTTGATGGTGCTAATGGAGAGGGACCTAACGGTAAAAAGCAGGAATACGATTGGAATCGTTATTATCAGGTTATACGTGAAAAACAACCTGAGGCCGTTATCGCAGTTATGGGACCCGATGTAAGATGGGTCGGTACAGAAACAGGGTATGGACGGGACACAGAATGGTCAGTTGTACCGGCTAGTAACCTAGCACAAAATCATATAGCTGCAGGATCGCAACAACAGATGAATATCAAACCGGCCGGAGATATGCGTCATAAAGATCTTGGGAGCCGAGAAAGGATCAAAGAAGCAAAAGGGCTGGTATGGTACCCAGCGGAAACTGATGTTTCTATACGCCCGGGATGGTTCTATCACGAGGAAGAGGATAACAAAGTCAAAAGCCCGGGTAAGTTGATGGATATTTATTTTAATTCGGTGGGGAAAAATGGTGTCTTGTTGCTTAATATTCCACCAACAGCTGCAGGCTTGATTCATTCGGTAGATGCTGCAAATTTAAAAAAGTGGAATGACTGGCGCACAGCATTGTTTTCGAAAAATCTTTTAAGCAAAGCCAAACTCCAGGCTGCAGGCCTCGTTTTAAAAAAATGGAAAAAAATGCCATTCTGGACGACGAAAGATGAAAAAATCAGCATAGCAACTTTTGAATATACCCTACCTAAAGCAACCGCGTTCAACGTTCTTTCCTTACAGGAAACCATCGCTTTAGGGCAACGTGTCGAGCGATTTAATTTGGAGATCTGGCAAGATGGAGTCTGGAGAGAAGTGTCGAAAGGAACTACTATCGGTAACAAACGTTTATTGACTTTTCCGACAGTTAGTGCCCAGAGATTAAGAATCAACATTTTACAATCTCGCCTAAACCCGCAAATAGAACAGCTGGGACTCTATTTCAATGAAAGAGGAGCATTTGAATAGCACATCATGATTTCAGCTTTAATTCCAATCACAAAAGATCTGAATAATTTTATTATGTTATACATAAGTTGTATTTTCGGATCTTCAATTTGTTTTTATGAACAAACTCAACCTTAAAATGCTATAGATGCAAAAAGAATCTAAATCTTATTTATCCATTTTTTCAACCCGAGGACTGAAATTTATACTATGTGCAATAATATCTATTGGACCAAATACTTTATTTGCTCAGGAACGAATAGTAACCATGCTCGAGGATGGATGGAAATTTACAAAACATGATCAGCCAAACTTCGCTGATATCGGATTGATTACAAGCGAATGGCAGACTGTTCGTGTTCCGCATGATTGGGCAATTTATGGCCCATTTAGTGCCAACAATGATAAGCAGCATATGGCTATTGCTCAAGATGGACAAAAGGAAGCATTGGAACATGCAGGTCGGACTGGTGGACTTCCGTTTGTAGGCGTTGGCTGGTATCGTAAAGAATTTGAATTGCCACAAAACGTTCAAAATAAGCGCACGGTTTTACAGTTTGATGGTGCTATGAGCAATGCTGTCGTTTTTGTGAATGGGAAAAAGGTCGGCAATTGGCCTTATGGCTATAATAGTTTTTATTTTGACGTTTCCGAGTATGTGAGTCCGGGTCAAAATTTGGTCGCGGTAAGATTAGAAAATAAGTCTGAGTCATCCCGCTGGTACCCTGGCGCAGGATTGTATCGAAATGTTCGATTGGAGATCACTGAAAAAACAAGTATTGCACATTGGGGCACCTATATTACGACGCCTGAGATCACAAAGGATTTCGCTCGAATTCAGGTTCGGACTGATTTAGCCGGTATAGATCTATCGAAAGATTCTCTTTCCTTAGAAACTATTCTTATCGATAGCCATGGACGCATCGTGGCGAAGAAGAATGATCAGATAGGCAACTACCAGATCCAGCAGATGCAACAGGAATTGTTCGTTGAGAAACCACAATTGTGGGAATTGCAATCCCCCAATTTATATAAGGCTGTCAGCAAGCTCTATCAGAACGGCAAATTAATCGATAAATATCAAACCGTATTTGGAATCAGAAGCATTGCTATGGTACCCAATAAAGGGTTTTATTTGAATGGAAAACTGACCGTATTTAAAGGAGTGTGTTTGCATCATGATTTGGGGCCTTTGGGAGCAGCTGTGAATGATGCCGCTATTAGGCGGCAGTTACGAATAATGAAAGATATGGGCGTTAATGCCATTCGCACTTCCCATAATATGCCGGCTCCGGAGCTGGTGCAAGCCTGTGACGAAATGGGTATTATGCTAATGGCGGAAAGTTTTGATGAATGGAAAATTCCCAAAATGAAGAATGGGTACAATCAATATTTTAACGATTGGGCCGAAAAAGATCTTGTAAATCTGATACGGCATTACCGCAATAATCCAAGCGTTGTGATGTGGTGTATTGGAAATGAAGTACCCGAACAAGGAAGTCCTGATGGATCTAAGGTCGCGAGATATCTGCAAGATATTTGCCATCGTGAGGATCCATCTCGCCCCGTTACCCAGGGGATGGACAACCCTGATGCGGTTATAAATAGTAGCTTTGCCTCAACGATGGATGTTGCAGGCTTTAATTATCGTCCATTTAAATACCCCGAAGCCTATAAAAAGTTACAACAGCAGTTAATTCTTGGTACTGAAACTGCGTCTACTTTGAGTTCTAGAGGTGTTTATAAATTTCCCGTTGAACGAAAATCGATGGCAAAATATGACGACCATCAGGCTTCGAGTTATGATGTAGAGCATTGTTCCTGGTCGGATTTGCCTGAAGATAACTTTATTCAGCATGACGATCTACCTTACGCAATAGGTGAATTTGTCTGGACAGGGTTCGATTATTTGGGCGAACCGACACCCTACTATACAGATTGGCCAAGTCATAGTTCTTTGTTCGGTATTGTAGATCTTGCCGGTATCCCTAAAGATCGATATTATCTTTATCGTAGCCATTGGAACCAGGAATTGCATACTCTTCATATTCTTCCTCATTGGAACTGGAAGGGACGCGAAGGACAGAAAACGCCAATTTTTGTCTATACAGATTACCCTGCAGCGGAAATTTTTATCAATGGAAAAAGTCAAGGAGTAAAAAAGAAAGATTTTGATGTTACCTTGGTAAATTCTAACGATAAAAAGGCACAAAATGATTTTATGCGTCAAAAGCGCTATCGTTTGATGTGGATGGATACTAAATACGAACCGGGTACGGTTACGGTAGTTGCCTATGATTCTTTAGGAAATATAGCTGCAAGAGATAGTGTAAAGACGGCAGGTAAGTTATATACTGTACGTTTAGACGTTGATCGGAAACAATTGAAAGCAAATGGAAAAGATATTGCTTTTATCACAGCTACGCTGGTTGATAAACAGGGGAATATAGTGACAGGCGAAGACCGAGAATTAAAATTCAAGGTAAAAGGTCAGGGGGCATTTAAGGCTGTGGCGAATGGAGATCCAACAAGTTTGGAATCATTTCAGAAGCCTTTCATGAAGTGCTTTAATGGTCAATTGGTTTTTCTTGTTGAAAGCAGAGACTCTGTTGGGGAAATTATAGCAGAAGTAGAAGGAAAAGGATTGAAGAAAGCAAGCGTCAAATTAACGGTGAAGTAAAAGATATGTTTCATCCTATAATGCTGTACAATCAGATAATATAGGTGTGTGTATAGATGGAATTTGCTTGTGGGGCACGATAATCTCATAAAGGTCTATTAAATATTGTAGAGAATTATTTGGCCTAATTAATGCATCAATTAATTATGTTTAAAAAAATGCTTTTGATACAACCTTTTTAATATCTTTGGTGAGTAACTTCATTTTATGAAAAGAGCTATTTTTTACCATTGTGCTCAGCTATTTTTCTTAATTCTAATTTTATTAATTGGAGGATGTTCCAAGAAGGAGAATATTGCGAGCAAAACCGATGAATATATTGATCAGGCAGAAATATTAAATCCTTTGAATCTTGTTGTAAGTGCTGCAAACAAAGATTTAATAGAGTTATCTTGGGATAAGGTGAACAGTTCGCATTTTAAGCCAGTATCCTATGCGATATATGTCGATAATAAGCTTGTAGCGAAGGATCTTAGTATAACAAAATACAGCTTAATTAATTTGCTTGGCGATACAAATTATAAGATCCGTGTAATTGCGAGTTCCCAAACGGGAATAACACAAGAACAAAGCATAGATGCAAGAACTGTTGGAGGCAGCACAACTAACGGAAGTACTTATGTTGAATACAAAATTCATACGCAATCACGTATAACGGGCAATAATAGCATCCGTCTTCTGGAAGATGGTGGACATTTAATCTGTACATTTTTGCAGCATGAGGGGGGAGAAACAAATTTTAAACTGATTGTATATCGTACAAATAATAAAGGCCAGATTATATGGTATCGCTTGATCCAGGATCTAAATTATTATGATTTACCACCACATGTAGTGTTGCCTTCTAAGCAAGATGAAGCTTTCATTATTGTTAAACACGATATTTATGTCATTGATCAGACAAATGGTAAACTGAAACTGGAGAAGCCCGTTTCGATAGATTTGTCTCCGAATGATTACGTTTCATCAGTTCAGTTTGACGCGTCACATAACATGATCATGGGTACAGGTGGGGGAGAGCTGTTAAAGGTTACTACCAGCGACTTTAAAGTTGTTTGGAAACGTAAAAATAGCTCCGTTGGCATTTCTTCAATTCAGTTAGACAATGCGCAACAGATCTATTATAGTTTGCTTGATTCTGAAGCAACAAAAATTAAGGTGCAAAAAACAGATCGGGACGGTAATGTGCTGGCTACTTTTGAGTTTGATGGAAAGCTTCCTGGCGATTACGAACGTCAATACCATATGCCTATTTTACTGAAAGATAAAAATGATATTTTTTATCTCTGGGGTTTTGACTTCTATTCCTATTCGTTAAGGTATGTCAAATTTGATAAGAATGGCAATGTCAAGGCAAAATTGGGTGAGTACGTCAATTTAAAGCCAGCAGGAGCTTTTTTTGATAATGATAACAATATTGTGGTCTATGGACAGCAAGAAGGTGGTGGAATATCCACTTATGGTACTATAAATAAGTATGACAGTGATCTGAAGCTCTTATCGACTTTACAATATCCTAATTTGGAGATGCATATGTTTAAAAATATGACCCAGAATGTCGATAATTCATACAACCTGTTTTTCTATTATATACAAACCTGGTCCTATGAAAATTTGAATTTCATTTATATTAAAACAAAATCAAATGGGCAACTTTAACAAATACCTTTGTCTACTGGGGCTTGTTTTTCTTATGTCGGCCTGTAAAACTGAAAAAAATGAGGTTTTTCCAAGGATTATTAATGAGGCCATCACTAGTGTCCGGGATAAAGAAATTTCAATGACCTATCAGATTTCCAGTCTAGGATATACAAAATCGGGCGTCAGGTACTATAAAAAAGATAATCCCAGTCAAGGAAAAAGTGTTGAAGCTGTTCGTGAAGGCGATATGTTTCGACTCACATTGAATGAACTGGATTCCGAATCTACTTATATTTTGGTGCCTTACCTCGAGTATAATGGCAACACAATAGAATCTGAGCGTAAAACTGAAGTAACCACAACTGCTCCATTCCCAGAAGATTTTACGCTCTTTTGGCCAAATACAGAGGCAGAGTATGATGAAAGGGGCCAGTTTAGGACTGTGGTTGAAGGGAAGAATCTTAATAATATTAATCTGAGGGATATTAAATTTCTATTTGGAATGGACACGCTTCACATGAACTATCCCATTGCAACGAAAAATGGAACCTATCAGATCAGTCTAACGGGTTATTATCCGTATCGAGACGGCAATTATATGTTGCGCGTGATTTATAAAGAGAAAGAGATCATTGGTCAGGCTATTGATTTTATTTATAAGGGAAATACATTGGCCATAGGACTGAAAAAGACGAACTGGAGAACTAATTATCCTTCGATCTGCAATGACCAAATCTATTATTTTTGGAACAATTCCGTTTCACATTTTGATCCTGAAACGAGCCGGTTGCAGAATATTGCTCATATTCCCGATACGATGGGGGTTATTCCGCCAAAGTCCGTATCCATTGGAAATCGAATATTTTTTCTTGCAGTGCCAGTTAGCCATATTTTGCCTTCGCTAGAGCCGGACCTTTTCAATGGTTATGAGTTGTTTTGTCAAGCTTTTGACATTGAAAAATGCGAATTTTCAAAGTACTATTTTAGCCGGCCCCAACTTAAAGAATCGCACGGTTATAGTAATCATAGTATCTTTGTGCACAATAATGCGGTCTACCAAACGTATACACTTACAGTGAATTCTCGTGGAATAAAGAATATTGTCGCCAAATATAACCCGACAAAAGATAAATTTGAGGAGATCGCCACTTTCGATACTAATTTTTCCAGTGAATGCTTTGTCTCAGTTAAAGGCAGATTATATGCACTTGGAGTTTCAAATGTATTTGACCAAGGTTTCAATATCGGGTATACCTTAACGATATATGCTGTTGACGCGAACACATTTAAACTTACAGAATTATATCGTGTCGGAACAACAAATCAAACCTATCCTTATGCGCCTGTCGGTGCCATAAATTTTAATGGTGATATATTACTGGCATTGGACGTCAATAATTTTATGATGTACAACATAGTAAAAAACACGCTAAGTCCTATCTATTTAAGTATTAATGGAAATCATATGTATTTTGGCGGAATGTTCACTTATAAAGACAAGTATTACCTCAATGCTGATATTAACTTTTTAGAAGGCTCAATTTATGAAATGTCTATTCAATAAAATTGCTGTAAGCTTGATGTTTGGGGTTCTATTATTCCTGTTCAGCTCCTGCAAAAAGGAAACCATATACAACGAAATAGATGCTTTTGCAGATATTCAAAATAAAGTTACTTTAGATAAAGGCCAGTACATACTGTCTTTTACACTTGCTTCGTATCCATATAGTAAAGTTGAAGTATATGTACACGATGATCTTGCTGTTATGTACAAACAGACCGGAGGAAAAATCTACAATGCCGTGAGTCAAAATAACAATAAGTATAGTGTGTTCTTTTCCCCTTTAGAAAAATCGAAAAAATACTATTATCAACTGATTGTTAACGACAGCAACGGGAATTCAGTGCGTTCAGCAATATTTAATTTTACAACTCAACCTTAATATCCATGTATAATAAGTCTGCATTATTTTGGTGTTCATTTCTTTGTATTTTTTTTGAAAGCTTTTTATTTGTAGCCTGTTCAAAGAAGGAATACCAGGATGTCCTGAAAACAGTATATGAACCTAAGGCCGAGCCCACTGAACTATATGACGAATTCACCGTCCAGCTAAAGGGTAGCGCCTTACAAAAAGGGGAAACAGGTACATGGAGTATAACTAAAGGAACTGTGGTAGAAGATTATGTGAAAATAGATGATCCTAGTAACCCTAATTCATTTTTTAGGGGAATACCTGGTGAGGAATATGAACTTACATGGACAGTAACACGTCTCAGTAATAGTAATTCGGCCACAGTGAATGTTAAAATACCCGAGTTACATATCGAGATTAAAGAAAACACACCTTCATCTTTTAAGACGATACTTCACTTTGCAGTGGATCCTAAATATAAAGGTAAATGGTCTTTCGATAAAGCTTATGGTCACCTACATAGTACATACCACGACGGATTGGCTAGACCAGTAGAAGAAAACCCTACTATTGAACTGCATGGTTATTCGAATACCAGCTACCAAGTTACCTATACGATGACTTATGCTGGGAAAAATTATCAGTTTACCAAAAAGGTACAGACCGGCGAATATCAGGAAGACGAGGCATTAAATGAATTGCAAATGGGGCGCGGTGGGCGTGTTGTTGAAGATAAGGACGGGCATATTATTGAAATGAATATGCAGGCTTCGGGTATAGCACATCGTTTTAATGATCCGGGCTCTTTTCCTGCGCTTAAGGCATTTAAATATCTGAGGAAGCTTATTTTAGGTGGATCTTCATTGAAAGATGTTCCGACTATTTTCGGCGATCATTACCTTGCTCTTGAAGAACTTAGTCTGGATGGGGTAGGCTATTATCTTACCATTCCCGATAATTTTGGCAATCTAACCAAATTGAAATCATTTCACCTCACACCGATGCGAACCCCCGATTTGGGATATACCGTGGTATTGCCAAGAACTTTTGGAAATTTAAAGTCGCTTGAAACCCTTATTATGCGGTATGTAGGAGATGTAGATTTCAACGGCACGTTGGGTAAACTGGTCAATTTAAAACACCTCGATTGCTTTGTTACTCAGATCCCTTCAGACTTTGGAAACTTGACTCAATTGGTTTCTACAGAAATTCTAGCTCAGCAAGCCTATATCCCGTCAAGTTTGAGTAAATGCCATAATTTGAGGTTCGCACGGTTCAGTTTCGTATATCCGGGATCATCGCCAGTCACACTGCCATCCGATATTGACAACATGGTGAAGTTAGATACATTAGAAATTTATGGAGAAAGCAGGCTTCAGCAGCTGCCACAATCTTTTGGTAACCTCAAAAGCTTAAAACAACTTTGGATTCAAGGAGAAAGCTTGCAATCTATTCCTGATAATATTGGAAATTTGTCTAATCTTAGATTCTGGTTAGTGGGCGGTAATTTTAAAACTTTACCGGCTTCGATAGGTAACCTTAAAAAATTAGAAGATCTTTGGCTTTCCCCATCAGTGGAGAAGCTTCCAGATGAGTTCGGCGGATTGAGTAGTTTATCCTACCTGAATATGGAGAATAGTAAACTGACAACTCTACCGGAAACATTCGGAAAGCTTAAGAGCCTGAAGGAAATCAATGCAAGGGCATCTTCGATTACTGGTTTTCCAAGCAGTTTTGGACAATTGGACGGTCTGCTAAAACTGGATTTCAATTATAGCAAGCTCAAGAAATTTCCTGTAGAGATTTGTGCTTTGAAGGCTGTGAATAATGTTATTTTGAACGGTACAAATTTGGGTCGACTTCCCGATGAAATTTATTCCATGCGCTCAGGTGTGATTTTTACGCTATATCAATGTTTGAATATGGACTATGATCAATTAAAGGAAATCACTGCGAAAAGAGATGGTCTTGTATTTTATTATTGATAAACGGAGCATTTTTTATATGAACATGTCTAGCTTTGCATGCTAGCTTCCTCCTTAATAAAAGCAGGCCTTTCCAAAAGAAGGAAATGAGACTAAGAGGTTGGTTATTGTTGTCGGTTTAATGTAAGATGTTAAAGTCTACCACTTGTCAATCCATCATTAATTGTTTTCTTAGCTCAGCATACTCTTTGAGAGCTCCATCGGGTATACCTTTATCCATTGCAATCAATTCTCTATTTCGTATAAGTATTTCCGTAGGATAGCTATCGATATTGAATTGTTCGGTGAATCTTCCATCTGGATCGTATAGAAAATTAATTCCTTGCAAAGCTTGGTTATGAATCGTATAATAGTCCTGGAAGGCTGTGTATGAATCTATTTTCCCGTCAACGATAACATAAATAGACAGATCAAGGTTTTTGATTGCCTGTAAATATGTTAATTTTTTGAGACATGGGCCACAGGAAGTAAACATAAAGTCTATTAGCACAGGGCGCTCAAGATGAATGTTTACAGAATCTTTTTGGACAGAAACAAAAGGGTGTAACGTAATACTATTCAAGCTTAATGAAGTTTCAACAATTTCTTTTCGGACGATCAATTTTGGGTAAATTCCAAAAGAATAGAATAAAATGATAAAGGAGCTGACCAATATCATGATCATCCTGTTTTTTGGAAGTATTATAAGGATAGCGAATGCGAGAAAAAAAAGAATTGTGATAACCGGAAAAACAAACGGTACTAGGCCATCAGAATTCACATAAAGTCCAAAAACTGTTAAAAATAAAATTGGTAATACTATTAGTATTTTGTTTTTTTTAATAGGCATTACTCGGTCTATTAAAAATAAACCGAGTAGAAACAAAGAAAAAATTGGTAAGTATTTAAATCTGACATCGGCCTGAAAATATCCGCTCCTAAGTATAAACATTGGTAGAACCATTACATAAATACAATGTATTACATAGGATAAAATTTTACCCGCTTTGCTCATAATCCTCTGTTTTGTTAAAGTTTTTATTCCGAATATTCTTCAACCAAGTACGAATAATATAGTGTTAAGTTAATAAAAAGAGCTTTATAATTACGAGGCCAAAGCAAAATTTGGACTAGTTTTTTATTTATGCAGATAGGTTATTTATCTCTAGAAAGCATCTGACTCGTATCGTCAAAGATGTCACAGGACTCGGCCGCAAATCCATACTAGAAGAAATTGCTATCTCTGAAGCTGTTATTTTGATGAATGTATCAAGTATGTCTGTGAAAGATGTGATGCAGGAACTAAATTTTTCAGATTATGGCACTTTTAGTAAATTCTTTAAATTGCATTTGGGACGGTCACCTATGACCTATCGCAATCAAAGTCTTTAACGACAATTATCTGAAAAAAATCTTGATTAGCATTCTTTGTATTTAGTTTCACTCCGCTATGAAGCGTATTCTCACGGCGAGTAACACATCCCTGCATACCAATCGATAATATACACATTGGTGCCTAGGCTAAATTGTTTCGTGCCATAGCGGGTTTGTAGTTTCCCTATCAATGGCGTAATCATGGCATATTACAAATATCTTGGTATTGTTCGGCGATCAAGTAAAAACAGAAGCCCGATCTGCATTGGGCTTCTTGTCTTAAAATTCTTTAGACTATTTTTAATCAAAATCAAATAGGTCGGAGAGAAAAGATTTCTTTTTCCGACCATGCGGGTACTTGTGATTGTCCGCATATCGATCCTTATCACGGTAATATTGCTGTGATTGATCATTTTCTCGTTCGTACTTATTGTAATTGTCAGCATCTTTGTTGATAGTAGGGTTACCGTTGTTTTCGGAGCCTGCTTGTTCCAATAATTTATCCAGTTCTCCTTTGTCCAGCCATACACCTCTACAATTTGGGCAATAGTCTATTTCAATTCGGTGACGTTCTGTCATAAGCAGTGTTTCGTTACAATTAGGACATTTCATATTTTTCGACATTAATGAGAAAACAATATAATCAATAATAGAAAGACTGCTGCTTTATCAATTTGATATTTAGCAATTTTTAACTTATGGAAGCTTTGGCAATTAGTTATTTTAAGTAACGCGCAAGTTATTCAGAATTAGGAATTGGTCTTACACATCTTTCTTGTTTAGATCTGAAATTTTCTTAATTGCCTTATTTTGCGACCGTATATTCAAAAATTCAACCATGACGGAAAACGCCATGGCAAAATAAATATATCCTTTTGGAATATGCTGATCGAATGCTTCCGCAGTCAAAGAGACGCCAATAAGCAATAAAAATGCAAGCGCTAGCATTTTGACCGAAGGATGATTGTTTACAAACCTGCTTATAGGCTCAGCCGATACCATCATAATTCCTACAGCGACAATCACTGCGGCTATCATCACACCTATTCTGTCTACCATTCCCACAGCGGTAATAACTGAATCAAGAGAAAATACAAGATCCAGGATAAGTATTTGAATAATGATATTTGTGAAGGTTACCTTTTTTAAGTTTTTTGATCCCGCTTCTACATGGCCTTCAACACGATGATGAATTTCAGTTGTCGATTTATAGATTAGGAACATTCCACCAAAAAATAGTATGAGATCCCGACCCGAGAGCGAAAGGTGCCTAGTAATTAAAGGATTATTTGTATTAAACCAACCTGCGATATCTACGATTGTTGCTGTAAGGCCCATAACCCATTTGATTGAAAATAGGAGCGCAACGCGCATAATCAATGCCAAAGCAAGCCCTAGTTGCCTCGCTTTTTTTTGTTGGTCAGTTGGAAGTTTACTACTTTGTATCGAGATAAATACAATGTTGTCAATACCCAGAACAATTTCTAGTACTGTAAGTGTAAAAAATGAAATCCAAATCTGAGGGTCGGTTATCCATTCCATAGTTTTGTTTTTATATAATTTTTCTAATACAAATCGAATTTTTAAAAGTTCCTGTATGGAATTACGTTTTATTCGTTCTCTCAGGTTTCTCAATTAAGTAACCTATAACTTCCTCATTTGGTTTTGATCGAATATCAATTTTAACTATGCCATTGGAACAAATTGCTATTAGTAGTTGAACAAATTTTATGTTATTCATTGCTCTGGAATCACAATTCCAAAAGAAGCAACTAAATATAAGCGATTAAAGTTTCCAAGAGGACAAATCCTTACTTTTTCGATATCTCCTCTCACTATTGCTTATATATCAGTGAAAACTAACTCTAATTGGTATAGCAAATGTTGCTATCAAATTGAGATCGACTGCTGCTTCTATATTGCTGTTCCAAATTGGCTGGTGCGGCCATTTTTAAAAATTTAATCCAATGACGCTGTTGTGTTACACGCCCTTTAAATAAAAATGTGAAGTCCTTTCGAACTCCACATTTCTATAATTAATACACTTTGTGGTACGATGCTGTTACCTCTTTTGTTTTTTCATTTCTTCTATCTCTCGCTTTAGCTGGTCTCGATCTTCTTTCTTGTAAAATTCTAACTCCGTTGCAGAATAATCGTACTTGAATAATCTCGCTTTTATTCTGGTATTATTGACAAAAATACCAAAGTCTATGTTTGCTATAGTGAGAAAACCAGCACTATTTCCATCAATTTCGATACTTCCAAATTTTGAGAGTTTTACCAGTTTTGTACGAAAAGACCCGTTGTTATCAGAAGATATTTTTTTAAGTGTATTTCCTTTAGAATCTAAAAATCTTATCTCGGCATTGATTACCTTTCCTTTTGTCTTAGCTTCAGTAATAATGCCTGAAATCGTCACAGAATCTTGCGAATCGTTCTCGTCTAAATAGCTTGAAGCTTCGTACCCGCCCAATACTTTATTGTTTTCTGTTTTGGGTATGATGATAGCGCAGGATGAGAAACAAAAGATCAAAAAAAAGACTAAAATTTTAATAGCCCAGATCAAATTATAGCACCTATCTATGTTTTTCATTTGCTTTTTCAACTTCTTTCCGCAATTTTTTCTGGTCCTTTTTTGAACCTATTTCATTAATATACATGGGCTGCCTTGGTAATTTTAAGTCTAAGGCGTAGATTTTAAAATTTGGCGCAATGTAAACATGCTCGATAGTCATCCCCGTTCCAAATGTATCTACAATAATTTTTCCATGGAGCAATCCCTCTGATGGGATCGTTAGCGAAAATTCTCCATTTTTATCTGTGATGGCTGTACCAATTGTATCACTCTCTGAACTAAGAAAAAAAACTTTAGCAGAAGGAACATTTTCATTATTATGGCACATGCTCACTTTACCTTTTATTAAAGGAAATACCTCCTCATCTGTATAACCTTTACCTCGTTGACTATAGCTGCTACAATTATTTTGGTCTATATCAACCCAGTCATTATAATTCTTCTTTGTAGAACAGCTAAAGAGGGTAAGCAAAAGAAGAAGTTTAAAACCACAAAGGTTTAACTTTATGCGTAATGCCATTATTAATTTGGACCTTTTTTATATTTCAAATAATAAACAAAAATTCTTTATATGAATAGATTCCGTTGTAAACAAGATGAAATTTTTAGCACCATAAAAAGCTGTTTTTTTACTTGCTTGTACCTACCTCTAAAATCTAACTCATTTCAATATTAATAATTTTTCTGAGTTGATTCTCATTTATATCTATTTATTATTTTGATTCTTGATTTCTTTAATCTCTTTTTTCGAAAGGGGTATTGTGCTTGTCATAACTCCATTTATAATAAACAGTTTCACAGCTATTTCTATTTGTGAATAAAATCGGCCCATATCAACTTTCGCGATTTCAAGTTCACCTAATGAATTTCCATCGGATCCATTTATATTAATATTCCCGACAGTAGGTTCAGCTTTTATGGTAAACTTAAATCTTCCTTGACTATCAGCTGTTTTTCTAACAATTAATTTATTATTTGTATCCCGAACTTCAATTTCTGCATTTGGTACTATTTTATTACTTCCTCCCATGCGTACTTCTCCTTGAAGTGATATTATTCCTTCCAGATCTTTATCATCTTTTAAATATTTTATATTATAGCCCCCACTGTTTTTTCCTTTAAAATAATTGGCATCTCGTTTCCTAATCGATATACAGGAAAACAATGTTACGGAAAAAATTAAAAACAAGAATTTAATAGCCAAGTTTTGTACCTTTTCTGGATGTACCCTCTTTAATAATTCCATATTGTTCTGCTTTAATAGTATTAGTTATCCTAGTTTTTGTCTCATCGTCCAATTTGTATCCCATCAATTCACCATAACTTTTAAGACTTGTCGATATATCAGTAATAAAGTTTTTAGTTATTATACCATGCTGTAAGCTGTTTTGATCTACGTTCAAAGATAGTTGTATATATTTTTCAAATAATTGTGGATACGCTAATTTACTGTTTACAGGATCATCTTTTGCCCATGCAACAATAAAAGCGCGTATAGATTCATGCTGGATCGACTATTGACCTGTTGTTAGCTACTAGTGTCCATAATGGATGCCGCCAGTTGCCTTGGCTCATCATGGCGACGTACTATTTCAATTTTTTAGCGGCTTTATTTTCTACGAGCGACTTCATTTGTGTTACCGCTACTTTATTCAGTTGCATAAGCCGTTCATTTTGTGGTACTCCTTGTTGAATTAATAACGCGTTTATACTTTCCATGTTGCTTAGTACGACCAACTGTTCTATAACCGCGTGGTCTCGAATATTGCCCTTTTTATCAGGATTAGTATCTCGGCATTGTTTGGCAGTTATTCCAAATAGTGCGATATTAAGTATATGGGCTTCGTTGACATAAACGGAATTTGACTGTTGTTTGGTGATTTCTGGCGGAATAAGATTTTCTTTGATAGCATCTGTATGGATTTGATAATTCACCTTAGCTAGCGTTCTAAGCGAATTCTAGTGCTATGTCCTTATGAGCAAAAGTTCCCCCCGCACCTTCCAGCTTTAGAAATTATACCAGTTGCGTTGGTATTTTCTATCCAGCGTTTGGGAGTCATCACAAAACTATTGAGACCAGCTTGTTTTCTAAACCCGTCGAATTTGACGGGTTTAAAATTGGGATTATATATACTTTCCCAAAACCTAAGAGTTCAATTGTATTGCGATTTCTCATCCAGTTTTTAATTAAATCGTCAGTATGTGCCGAATCTTTGTGTCTGGCAATATCGGTAAGTGATATGTAATCATTTTGATGTTCTTGATACAGGAGAATATCTACTCCTTGTACATTAATCTTTTTATTCTTTGCCATATATTTAGATTTGATAAGTTCTTCCCGTCAGCTCGAGAAAACTAGACTGCATATTGGCTATTAAAATTTTATTTTACTTTTTATGAAGATAAATGGACTAAAAAAAATAGTAATACATAAATAGATATATCAAGATTTAGAATAAAACCTCAAGCCCTTCTTCCTTTTACTTCGAATCCACAGGTTTGATTGCTTAAATTGTTCCTATATAAAAAATGTTTTTATCTAAATTTTTGTCCGATACCAGACGGATGATGTTGAATAATGAACATTCGGTATATTTATCAATAATATAGATTTAGTTCACAAATGAGAGCCTTACTAATTATAGATATGCAACTGGGGAGTTTTAGACCCTATGAGCTGCGGCAGGATACCTTTGCTGTTATTGATGGGATAAACAGGCTTTCTGATGCATTCAGAAAGAACGGAGACTTGGTCATTTTTATTCAGCATGATGGGACAAAGGAAAACTGTTTCATACCCGGGACAGAAGAGTGGTCTTTGTTACCTGAGTTGATCAAAGGTGCCGCAGACATATTTGTTTCTAAGACAGCGAATGATTCATTTTATAAAACTGATCTTCAGACGATATTGAGGAGTAGGGGAGTGAAGGAACTGATCGTGACCGGATGTGCTACAGATTTCTGTGTGGATGCCACTATAAAATCAGCCTTGACGAGAGACTATTCTATTACCGTGGTTGCTGATGGACACACCACTGCCGATAGGCCCATAATTCCAGCTCGGCAAGTAATTCAGTATTTTAACTGGCTATGGTCAAAGATGACGCCAACAGAAGGAGGGATTAAAGTCGAAACATGTGATGCAATTTTATAATTTATATCAAAACAAGATAAGACTTCTAACATATAGATAAGGCAATCCTTAATTTTTGGATTAAATAGCAACAGGAATTGATATTGTTAGATTGTATTCAATGACCCGCCGTCAACTAACTGAGCGGTTCAATCCATTGGGGTATACCGATAAACATATCATTTACAAATTTTTCTGTATACCGTTGCATTCCAGTTTCTTCCTTATCAAAGTAGGTCTTTATTTTTGAGTATACTTTAGGATTGTAGCATAACTTGACACGGAAGTTTTCAACCCATTCAGCCTGTATAACGATGGTAATTAATTTTTTCGTATCTCTGGACAAGCCGATTACGGTAATAGCTTGGCACATCCCGGCATACCAATCGATAATATATACCTTGGTGCCCGGGCTAAACTGTTTCGTGCCATAACGGGTTTGCAGTTTTCCTTGACCATAGCTAATTTCCTGTTTGATGTTAGCTACTAATGTCCATAATGGTATAGGTTCTAAATGATCCATATGACTTTACTGGTTTTTGAATTTACAGAAAAGAATCTAACATGGCAAAATATGGAGCTCATTAACGATGATTTCTATCTCTATTTGTAATACTGGTATTACGTTGCCCAGATATATAGTGTCCGTTGTGAATAAACTTTTGTGAAAGAATGGCCTATAGATCGCTTTGTTGGGTAGTAGCCCTGCTGAAAACTGACTGAAATTTTGGGATACTCATATTTCATTTTGAAATAACCTTGCATTTATATAGATTTAATATAAGTTTTGTTGCTTAGACCAAGTGTAACCTAGGGAAAATATAACCATGGATTTAAATGCAGTTCCATTGAGTCTTGATGAGTTTAATCGCTTTAAATTGGGAGACGAGAAGGTTTTTAAAAAGATTTTTGATTTTTATAGGCCTTTGATGTATCACAAGGTACGTCGTGTATGTTCTTCCGAATTAGACGTGGAGGAGGTTATGCAAGAGATTTTTGTGCAACTTTTTCTAAAACGGAATTCAATCCCCTCTGCGGAAGCTATCTTTCCATTTTTATTTTTAGTAGCAAAGCGAACGGCCATCACTTTGTTTCGAAAAGAGTTGTCTAGACAAAAATATCAAGTATCACAATTGGCAGAATGGGATGAATTAAGTGATGAATTAGAGCGGACAATCGCTCATAAAGATTTAGATAAAGTACTCAAGACGATTGTATCCTGCTTACCGCCACAGCAAAAACTTGTATTTCATAAGAGCAAAATAGAGGAAATGAGTTATGCAGAAATTTCCGAAGAAATTGGTATTTCCAAAAATACCGTACGCAACCATCTTGTAGCAGCATGCCAGTTTGTACGTTTGAAACTTGACGGCTTACTTTTAATCCTTTTTTTAATAAAAAATATCTTTTGACTAGTTCATCGATCCTAGTTGTACGAATAATATTATAGAGTACAATAGATAAGTATGTCCAAAGTAGAAGCATATAAGATTATTATCAGCCAATTTTTGGCAAAAACATTAGACGAGCGTGCAAAGCAAAATTTTGCCAATTATCTCAATGATCCGGATTTTTTGAATGCGTGGCAACAGCTTATGGACGAGGGAGAGAAAGAGCAGTCTCCAGACAATCAAATTGCGCACGATAATCTTTTTAAGACAATCATTGAAGATGAAAGAATAAAAGACCAAGTTGTTTCCAGCCCAATTGCAAAGAGATCATCAATTCACATTCTACAGTATGTCAGTATTGCAGCTATATTGTTGCTAGTTGGTATATCTGCTTCGATCTTCTTCTTTATACAAGAAAATAGACCGGATGACCGGGCAATGGTCAACAGTCTACCTGCGGTAGTTCCCGGATCCCAAAAAGCCGAAATAATTTTAGAAAGTGGCGAGCGTATAGATCTCGAAAAATTAAAATTGGATACGATTATAGATAATGGTGCGTTTGAAATTATCAAATCCGACAAAGGTGTTATATCCTATCGTCTGAAAAGCTCAGGGACTAGCAATCAGCAGACAGCGTATAATACAATCGTTACGCCACGAGGTGGAGAATATAAGCTACTATTGGCAGATGGCACAAAGATTTGGCTGAATGCCGCTACTACACTACGTTATCCAATTAGTTTTAATGGTGATGAAAGAAAAGTACAATTGCAGGGTGAAGCTTATTTTGAGGTTGCTAAACAGGTCTATCAAGGAAGACGAGTGCCCTTTATTGTTCATGCAGGTAATCAGAAATTGGAAGTTTTAGGGACAGCATTTAACCTTCAAAGTTATGGCAAATCGATCGTGACAACTTTGGTGGAAGGCAAGGTGAAATTAAATGTTCAAGATAGCCCACAGGACAACCTCTACTTAAGTCCTGCTGAGCAAGCAGTGTTTCAATTTACGAGCAAAAAGTTTCTAAAGACAGCTGTTGACCCGCGCTATTTCATTGCCTGGAAAGAAGGAAAATTTGCTTTTTACAATACACCTATTGACGAAGTCATGGAAATTATCAGTAGATGGTATGACGTGGAAGTCCACTTTGATTATCATCCCGAAAACTTTGCTTTCTCGGGCACAGTGTCAAGATATGATAATATCGACAAACTACTCCGTACGATCGAACTAGTCGGAGATATTCATTTTGAATTGAAAGGGAGGAAAATTTATGTGAAAAGATAACCCATAAAGAAGAGTTCAGGAGCGTTACGACCGCCCCTGAATTTGTCTTCGAAAAGACCAGGCTGAAAAAGATTTAATAGACTTAAAAACCATTACAACCGTATGCAAAAGTACAAAAAAAAACGGTATGGAGATCCTTTGCCTAAAAGTAGGATCTCTGCCAAAAAAGAATTTGCTATGAAAATGTCATTAGCGATTCCCTTGTTGCTGGCCTCTAACCTCCAGTTGAGTGCAATTACATTTGGGCAAGGAGTCAATTTCCAAAAGAAAAATGCCAAACTCGAAACCATATTAAAGGTTTTAGAAGAACAGAGCGGTTACAATATTCTGTATAAAGCTACTTTGCTAAGCAATGCCAAGCGTATCGATGTCGATTACAAAAATGTACCTTTCGAATATGCATTGAAGGATGTGCTTGAAAACTATCAGATCGTCTATAAGATTATGGACAATAATGTCGTATTAAGCAAGCCAGCTTCTACAGCAGCGGGAATCCCGTGGAATCGATATGTTCCAGGTCTCAATAATACTCTTGTCCTTCAACAGCGTCGCGTAGGGGGAAAAGTGGTCGATTCAAAGGGCAATCCAATTAGCAATGTTATTATAACGGAGAAAGGTACGGATAATAGAACAACTACCGACGACAATGGTAGGTTTGAGATTCGCCTTAAAACAAATAATGATCAGCTTGTATGTTCAATGTTAGGCTATCAGTCCAAGGAGGTCAATGTAAGTGGACAAAATGAGATTCAAGTTAGCCTAGATATGGCTATTACTGCTATGGATGAGGTCGTTGTAGTCGGTTACGGTGAACAGAAAAAAGTTAACCTAACCGGGGCGGTGAGCCAAATATCGGGTAAGGAGTTTGAAGATCGTCCTGTCACACAGCTTACCCAAGCCCTTCAGGGCAATATTCCCAATCTCAACATTGTCTTTGGATCAGGAAAACCCGGTACAAGTGGTTCAGTCAATGTGAGGGGAAATACATCCATTAACGGTGGTGGTCCATTGATTTTGATTGATGGTATTCTAGGTACCTTGGATCGTATTAATCCCAATGATGTAGAGTCCGTAACGGTGCTTAAAGATGCTTCCGCAGCGGCTGTTTATGGAGCGCGTGGTGCCTTCGGTGTTGTTTTGGTCACAACCAAAAAAGGGGGTAAAAATGGAAAGACCTCCATTGAATATAATAATAATATTGGTTTCACTACCCATGCCACAAATACTGATTTCATAACGAGTGGTTATTGGAATGCGAAGATCAACGATGACGCTATGTACAACGCATTAGGGTATCGGACCACGCGTTATACCGATGAGGATTATGAAGAATTACTTGCACGTGTTAACGATAAGACTGAAAATCCGGACAGACCCTGGGTTGTGGTTAAGAAAGATGCTAGTGGTAATGACATATATCGTTACTATGCCAACTTCGATTGGTTCAATTATTTGTACAAAAAAACAAGGCCAAAAAACGAGCATAATCTTTCTTTTTCTGGATCTTCTGGCAATACACGTTATGCAATATCTGGTTCCAAGGCGAGTGAACAAGGGATATTCAATATTGATCCCGATAAATTTGGACGTTATAATCTACGTGCAAATATCGCTTCAGATATCCGAAGCTGGCTGACCATCAGCAATAGCACACATTTTTTCAAATCCAGCTATGATTGGGCCGGATTGGAAAATAATTTCAGCACCGTTGCCAACAACGTGAGCAATAGTCCGACCTACCATTATCATGCGATGTACGTGCCGCGAAATCCGGATGGCACACTTACGGGGTATTCGGGTATTAATAGTTATCCTATTGGGTACGGCCTGCACAATGCGCTCGAAAGCGGCACAATGCGTGGCTATACGCGGGGTACAGAATTTACCAATATGACAGAAGCGGTTTTGAAATTGGGAAAAGGCCTATCCCTAACTGGAAACTATTCCTATCGTGAATATCGTTCTGACTATTCCTACCGACAGACCAAACAGTACTATTCGAAATATCCGGGACAGCTCGAATTGTCTTCACTCGGAGCTTTAAATCAGGATAAGCTTCGGGAAAATATGGGTAAATATGCTTGGCATTTTATCAATGTTTTTGCTACTTACCAAAAAGATTTTGGCGATCACCACCTTACTGTGATGGGCGGTTTTAATCAAGAAGACCGTTTTTATAAGCGTATTGGAGGAATTGGTCAGGATCTATTGTCTGAGAATTTAAATGATCTTGATTTGGTGATCGGGGAGAAGCAGTTTGAGGCAGGTGGCGATGAATGGGCAGTACGTGGAGGGTTCTATCGTGCCAATTACGATTACAAAGGCAAATACTTGCTAGAGGTAAGTGGTCGATACGATGGTACCTCACGTTTTCCAAAGCACAGTCGTTTTGGATTCTTTCCATCCTTTTCTACAGGCTGGCGCATCAGCGAGGAGAAGTTCTTCGCTCCACTGAAAAACAAGATCAATAACCTGAAGATTAGGTATTCGTACGGCTCACTTGGTAACCAGGAGGTGGATACCTATGCTTATATTTCATCCATGGGTACAGGTCAGATCTCCTATTTAGTCAATGGTCAAAAGTTAAATGTTGCCAATAGTCCCGCGCCGGTAGCGCCCACATTGACTTGGGAAAAAATTACCACCAGCAACATTGGCCTTGATTTTAGTTTACTTAATAACAAGCTCGATTTTCAATCTGATTTTTATGTCCGGCAGACAAAGGGTATGCTGAGTAAAGGCAAAACCCAGCCGGCTGTATTTGGTGCATCGGAACCCAAGGAGAATGCAGCCGACCTGAAGACCAAAGGTTTTGAGCTTTCCCTTTTATGGAAGGACCATTTTGATGTAAGCGGAAAACCTTTTAATTATTCCGTTAGGGCAATGCTGTCAGATTATCAGGCTGAAATTACCAAGTTTGCCAACGATGCTGGGCTATTGAGCAATTATTATACAGGACAAAAATTGGGCGAAATATGGGGGTATCATTACGACGGATTTTTCAAGACAACCGAAGAAGCACAGGAGTATGCGAAAATCGTCAATCAAGATCAGATCAATAGGCGTCGTGTTCAGGCTCCCACAGCAGACTTGCGTATGCTTCAGGCAGGTGATATCAAAATCTTGGATCTCAATGGCGATGGTATCATTGATGCTGGCGATAATACGCTTTCCAATCCTGGTGATCGTACCATTATCGGAAATGATCAACCGCGTTATTCCTATGGGTTAAACCTAGGAGCGAATTGGAATGGCATTGATCTTTCCGTCTTTTTTCAGGGAGTAGGGAAGCAAAACTGGTATCCTAATCTTGAAGCACAAGCTTTTTGGTCCGTTTATGCCAGACCATACGATTCATTTATTCCGTCTAATTTTCAGGATAAGATATGGTCGCCAGAAAATCCTGATGCTTATTTCCCTTTTTTACGCGGCTATACAGCACAAAACTCTGAACTTTCTGTCGCCAACGATATGTATATGCAAGATATAGCCTACCTAAAGCTGCGTAATCTGACTGTAGGTTATACATTTCCAGTCACACTTACTCAAAAGGCAAAGATCAATAAGCTACGTGTGTTCTTCAGTGGAGAAAACCTACATACCTGGACGAAGTTGAAGACCGATTACATCGATCCCGAACAAGTAATGAGCGATAATACGGGGCGGAGTTATCCTGTAGGCCGCGTCTATTCTTTTGGAGCTCAGTTATCGTTTTAATTTATACATGACGATTATTTAAAATGAAAACATCATGAAAAGAAATCTTAATATTTTTACACTTATTGTTGGACTTGTGGTTGGCTCATGCAACAACGACTATCTGGAACGATATCCCATAGCAGAGCTGGCCCCTGAAAACTATTTTCGGACCGCTTCCGAGTTGCAGACCTTTACCAATGCTTTTTATGCAGATCTTCCTGATGCGCTGGCCATACATTACAATACACCGGGTCAGGGCGATGACGAAGCACGTAATACGCTCGCTTCTGAATTTCAGGGCACCCGTACTACTCCAGCAAGTGGAGGAGGGTGGACATGGACATCCCTTCGCCGTATAAATTTCTATCTTGAAAATTCGCACAAATGTGCAGATGAGGCAGCACGGTTGCAGTATGATGGTATTGCTCGATTTTTTCGTGCATATTTTTATTACGACAAGATCGTTCGCTTTGGTGACGTACCATGGTATGACAAAGTAAATCAGCTTGATGATCCTGCTATGTTCAAACCGAAGGATTCCCGTAAAGTTGTTTTCGCTAAAATACTTGAAGATCTTGATTTCGCTATAACCAACTGTAGCACAACTAAAAGCGCTCAATTGATCAGCAAATGGACCGCTTTGGCTTTTAAATCCCGCATGTGTTTATTTGAGGGTACATTTCGCAAATACCATGGCTTGGGCGATTGGGAAGACATGCTTCAGCAAAGTGTGTCTGCCGCCGACGAGTTAATGAAGTCCAATACCTACAGTATCTACAAAAGTGACCCAAATAAAGCCTATCAGGAGCTGTTCATTGCAGAAGATGCCAATCCTGCAGAAATGATCTTGGCGCGGCAGTATAGCGCATCTGTTCCTTTTGTCCATTCTGCGAATTTCTATATTTTGTCCGCTTCTTACGGCCGTCCGGGTATGGTTAAAGAACTTGTGAATAATTACTTGATGAAAGATGGAAGCCGATTTACCGACAAGCCTAACTTTGATAAACTATCGTTTTACGAAGAAACGCAGAATCGCGATCCGCGGCTATCGCAGACGGTTCGCACACCTGGCTACAAGCGTATTGGTGCGAATACAACATCAGTTCCTGATTTTGCAACATCAGTAACAGGTTATCAATATATTAAGTATATTCTTGCACCGGGCTTTGATGCTGGGCAAAGCACCAATGATATGCCCATTATCCGTTATGCAGAAGTATTACTTAACTATGCCGAAGCAAAGGCCGAATTGGGTACAATCAATCAGAATGATATTGACAGATCCATTAAATTACTTCGGGATCGTGTCAATATGCCCAATTTGGTGTTGGCCGATGCCAATTCCAACGCTGATCCCTATCTTTTGGCTGCTTACCGCAATGTTAGTAAGAGTGGCCAAACAGGGGCAATCTTGGAAATTCGCCGAGAGCGCCGTATCGAGCTTGTAAAAGAAGGGTTACGCTATAATGACCTGTTACGCTGGAAAGAAGGAGCGAAAGTTGCCAAACCATTTTATGGAATGTATTTTCCTGGAGCAGGCGAATACGATTTGGATCAAGATGGAAAATTGGACCTGGTGATTTACGAAGGCACTGCGCCTACCAAAAAACCTGGTGTCCAATATCAGAAACTGGGTGAACTGGTTTTGGAAAATGGAAAAAATGGTGGCCGTATTGTCAATTTGCCAGACATTCTAAAAAAATGGACAGAGGAAAAAGATTACTACTATCCAATTCCGACACAAGAGCTTCAGTTAAATACCAAGCTCGAACAGAATAAAGGTTGGGATAAATCAGGTACTTAAAGAAAAAGAAAATGAAAAATTATAAAAACTTATTTGTTATTGCCATCATTGTGGCTGCGAATGCGTGTATTGCAAATGCGCAGGAAACATTAAAGATTGTCTCGTATAATGTCCTTTATGGATTAAAGAAAGATTCGGTCAATATATATCGGTTTGTAAACTTTGCAGAGGACTGGAAGCCGGATGTGATTGCCCTGGAAGAAATGAATGGATATACCCAAAAGACGCTGGAACAATTGGGACAGCGTATCGGTCACGACTATGTTTTACAATCTAAGGAAGATGGATTTCCTGTGGCCATTACCTCCAAGTATCCTTTGGTCAATTTTAAGAAGGTCACTGAAAATATGTGGCATAGCTACATCTATGCGAAAATAAAAGGTGTACACTTTTTTGTCATTCATTTTTCGCCATTCAGTTATGAGAAGCGATTGAAGGAAGTGACGGATATCTTGGCGCAAGTCAATGAGATGCCGAGTAACGAACCTATACTCATTATGGGTGACTTTAATTCTCTGGATATATCGGACAAGGACAAATATGGAAAGGAAGTTTTGGACGCTATGAAGCAAAGTGAGCAAAAACATGATCACATCCGTAACTTGCACAATGGAGCGATCGATTATTCTGTATTGGGGAAACTGCATGAAGCAGGATTTAAAGATACATATCGTTTGTTACATAAGGAGTTTGAAAGTTCTGTTCCGACTTTTAAGGATGGTAATGGCAATATCAAACAAAAGAATACCGGTCATCCTAAACGTATTGATTTTATTTGGGCCAATTCAGTAGCAGCCTCACGGGTTACCAAAAGTGGTATTGTCAAAAATGAATATACACATTATATTTCTGATCATTACCCAACATTTATAGAGCTTAAGCTCAGTAAATAATAAAATTCGCCCCCATAGGGGGCGAATTTTATTACGACTTTTGTTTATCATTAATTTAAAGTGCAATGAAAAAAAAGATCAGTACGCTTCTCTTTATCATCCTTATTTGTAGTTCATTTTCTAGCTATGCGCAACAAGTTATTCCTGCATCTAAATTTGAGATTCAAGGAAAGCCTTTTGAAAATACCCGTAGATATCATCGTGTAGACACATTAAAGTATAAAAATCTTCCTGCTGCCGTAAAGAAATTGTATACACATGGTACTGGAATGTATGTCACTTTTAAGAGTAATACCGGTAAACTATCCCTGAGATGGAAAACAGTCGATGCGGAATTGGGTAATAATTCGACGCCGATCATGTCACGGGGATTTGATGTATATGTAAGGGATGTAGACGGTTGGCGCTTTGCGGGGGTGGCTCGTCCCGATCTCAAGAACGCAGAAAGTAAGGCTATATTGGTCGAGGATATGGCTAAAACCGAAAAAGAATTTCTTCTTTATTTTCCTTTGTACAAAGAGTTAGTGGATTTTGACGTGATTATTGATGAGAAGGCATCCTTTGTAGCCACTAAGCAATCATTTAATAAAAAGGTGGTGGTTTATGGCTCCAGTATTGTCCATGGTGCTTCGGCAAGCCGTCCGGGCTTAGCTTATCCGGCGCAATTAGGGCGTAAGTTGAATGCCAACGTGCTTAACATGGGGGTCAGTGGCAATGCCCGCATGGAGCCCGCCGTAGCTGATATGCTTAGCGATATCGGTTCTATAGATTTGATTATCATGGATTGTGTTCCAAATAGCAGTCCGGAGGAGGTGAAAGAAAGGACCTTTAATTTCGTAGCGCGGCTACGTAAATCACATCCGAAGGTACCCATATTGCTCATAGAAAGTATCACACGTCAGATAGGCAACTATAATCTTAAATGGCGTGCCCGATTGATTGCGCAAAATAACAATTTTAGGCAGCAATATGAAAGACTGAAGCAGACGGGATATAAAGATTTATATTATTTACCAACCGATCATTTGATAGGTGATGATTCCGAAGGAACGGTGGATGGCACACACCCAACAGATGTCGGATTTGAAAGGATGCTAAAAATAATTGGCGCTAAAGTAGAGGCTATCCTTTAGCGCTCGCATGAGGAAGAAAAATAGAGGCAAAAGAAGACTGCCCACTACGGAATCAAACTAATTTCCTGTTTGGTTCGTGTTAGGCTATTGGACGACGCAATTATCTCTTTTTTGGAGCTTGTTTGTTGAGGAGATGGACGATGGTGGAATGGGCAGCCTTCAAGTAATTGTAGAAGGGGAGGATCATAGGCGCTTTGGTGGCGTACTAGCCGATATGGATTCGCATGATACAGATGGTATGTATCTGCTTATATCTGTTGTAGTAGATACCGATGATAATTTTTATGAACTGGATATTTTCAAAGGTGATTTTTCTCCGTTGATAAAACTGCCTGAATTTTCACTCTAATAGATTACAATATGGATGAAATAACTATAAATGAAGAGTTTGGAGACTTATTCGCTTACAATCTAAGTGTGAATTTTCAAAAGAAAGTCACGGAAATATATTACGGTGAGTATATAACAGAAAACGCGTCTCCGATTAAGAAAATGATTTTCGAAAATGTTGTCTGGCAGGAGTTTTCGGAGTTTGATTTTGTCAATATCTTCAATCTAATAGAAATTGAAAATAGCTTTGAAGTGTTTTTCAATAGCCATTTGCGCTATTTTAATCGCATGAAAAATTATATTGCTGAGGATAAAATGAATGCAATGAAAATGCCAGATTTGTTCTATTACACTTTTCGTCAAACGAGTGGTTTCAACTGCTTCATAATTACCAAGGCAGCATTGAGAATCGAATTTCTATAATGCTATTATCCTAGTATATTGGAGAATAAAATTCTTGTCATCCTCAATATCTAAATTCTTGAATAGAATACCAATTGCATTGGTGTTTTCTATTTTTAAACCCTTCAAATTCGACGGGTTTAAAATTGGGGGCAGTACAGGGAAATACATTCATTCCTCATCTGAACGTTGGACATCGGATATGAGCGGCGTGCTCAGAGCTCCCTGCTGAAATACGTAGGTCTAAAAGCGATTTTTAATTGTTTTCTAGAAATATATTATGCTAAAAAAATCATTAAAAATTTTCTATTTTCGCATTTGGAATTAATCCGAAATCTAAGTTAAATTATACCCCTGAACATATAAATTTATGAAATTAGCATTTCTCGCTCTAGCCTTGCTATTAAGTGGACAATTGTTGTATGGACAACAAAATTATTTTACTATTGAAGGAAAGCTGACCAAGAAAACGGCCTATAAATATATTTATCTCAACTATGAAAGTACGGAAGGTTTTAAACAGGATTCATCTCTTATAAAAAATGGAGCTTTCTATTTTAAAGGCGTTCCCGTGTATGGAACATATGCCTCTATTCAGTTAAAAGAAAGCGGGAGATTGAATCCAGATAGTGGAAATCAATTTGATTTTATGATTGAGCCCGCCAATATTAAGATTCATGTGGATGGAAATTTTAATGAGTCCCGTATTGATGGATCTCAGATCGCTAAAGACTTCCAAGAAATCAAACGTATTTTAAGGCCTGTGGAACTAGCGCGAACAAGATGGTACGAAAGATATAATCAATTCAAGATGACGGCGAATCCAGATAGTAACGAACTGAATAAGTATAGTATCGAATATCAAAAAATTGAAAAAGACGAAACGGATTTAGTCATTGATTACATTGGTAAACATCCGGGAAGCTTTTCCAGCTTAATGGCACTGGGAAAGTTTTACCGTCGATTAAAAGTAAGGCAAATAGAAGATTTATGGGACAGTTTGAATGATCCTCTCAAACAAACTTCTTTAGGTAAGGAATTTCGCAGGCAAATCGATCGTATGAGTGCAGTTCAAATTGGAAAAATAGCTCCTGATTTTAGTGCTAGAGATACATCCGGAAATTTGGTGTCGTTGAACAGTTTAAAAGGAAAATATCTGCTGTTGGACTTTTGGGCTAGCTGGTGCGGACCCTGTAGAGAGGAAAATCCTTATGTGTTGAAAGCCTATCAAAAATTCAAAGCTAAAAATTTTGAAATTTTAGGGATTTCTTTGGATGATGAAACTACAAAAGAAAAATGGCTTAAAGCCATTCAAGAAGATCAATTAGTGTGGAAACAGGTTTCCGATCTTAAAGGCTGGCAAAGTGAGGTAGCTGAATTATATCATGTAAGAGGAATTCCCCAAAATTTTCTTTTGGATCCGAAGGGCCTGATTATAGCCACTAATCTTAGGGGAGAGGAGCTTTTAAAAACACTGGAAGATATTCTAGGGAAATAACTGAGTAAGCTAAAAAGATTCCTTTAGAAACAGTTTGCAGGCAAATAAAAGTGAAGCATTTTTATAACTGGAAAAAATATGATAAAGTATCAAAAAAAACAACGAGTAACATTTTTTAATGCTTTGGCCTATGTTAGTATAGGTACTTGATCACCTTTGTTCTGAGGAGGTACCAAATGTGTTCTAACCTAGAGAAAAAATAAATGATTTCTTTTAAATAAAAGCTAATGTATTTTAAACTAAAATTATCAAGTGATCCCAAAATTATCGGTGTGAGGAACGGGATCTATCAAGTTGAATTGATGGAAAAGGTTTTTACAAAGGAATACTTAAAGAAACTCGATGCTTATTTCCATACGGGAAGTTCTTGGACGCTGAAAGACGCATTACCCGATTTCTCTGTTTATTTTCAATTTAAAAAGTTGAAACTGACAAAAGAAACGAATTTCATGAGCTTCTGCCCTCACTTTAATAACTGCCTTTTTCTAATTGACGATAGATCGCTTAAGTTATTGGAATCATTTAATATTCAATCACATCAACTTTATCCAAGTATTATCTCTGACCCTATTAATTCAGCGGAAATTCATTCGTATAAGATGTTCTTTGCCTTAATGCAAGATTATGATATCGTTGACTTTAGTAAATCGGTCTTTTATACGGGAGGAAATGAGAAATTTCAGGCCTTTTCCTCAAATAAAAGTATTAGCGCTGAATAATGAATTTGATTCAAAACTGGACCTTTTCTATTCTCGCGTAGGTGGAGTTTTCATTTCTGAGAAATTGAGATCGGCCCTTGAAGAAAATGGCGTTACAGGTCTTGAATTTGATAATTCCGTTGAGGTAATATTTTGATCAACAATTTTTGCTCGTATGTCCATTGGTGAACTACCCTGACCGCTGCGCTCATGCTTTTCGTAGCCAAGGTGGCCGTCCATTTGTCCTTCGAGCATTAGCGATACTGCTCGTGCCTGTATTCGCGGAAAAACGATTGCAGCTCCAAGCCGTTCTTAAAACTCTTTAAAACTCCTTCTCGTTTAAATACATCACGGTAATTCTTTGAGTGTTATATGCTATATGGTCGCTAACCCCATGTTGTTAAGCCTTTTGATATCCCCAAAAGATAATCAAGGTTGTAATTCATCATCTTTGAAAAATATGCTTAATTTTTCTTCTATTTCTTTTGCATTTGGCAGTAGTTGTTTGTATTTTTTTGGTAATGATTTTGTTGTGCTATACGTCGCAACTCCAATAGGCAAAGAAGATGTGCTTAGCGAATATTCAACAATAGTTCTGTCCTTGGATTTACATATTATTATACCAACGGCATTATTCTCATGTTCGAGCTTTACTTTGTCATTCAACACTGAAAGATAGAATTCCATTTTTCCTTTGTATTCTGGTAGAAATTCGCCAATTTTCAATTCGATAGCAATAAGACATTGTAGTTTTCGATGAAATAATAACAGGTCTATAAAATAAACTTTATCATTGACCTCTAATTTATATTGACTGCCTAAAAAAGTGAAATCATTTCCCATTTCAAGCAAAAAGCTTCTTACATTTTTTATTAATGCCTGTTCTAGTTCACTTTCTTCATGTTGATCGGCCAAGTTCAAAAAATCGAAGGTATAGTGATCTTTTATCGCTAACAACGCATTTTTTTTTAAGCTATCACTTAATGTTCTGTCCCAGTTCGTTTGATTAAGGAGATAGCTTTCGAAACTCTTATTTTCAATTTGATTAATTAATACGTCTTTTGTCCAGCCGAATTTTTTGGTTGCTTGGATATAAAATTTACGCTCTTGTTGATCCTTACATTTAGATAATATGGCGATATGTTTTGTCCAACTAATTTCTCCAACCAATGGTTGGAGATTTGGATTATCATTATATTCATTATAAAATTGAGCCATATACCACAGGTTTGTTGTAGAAAATCCACCTATACCCGGAAACTCCTTTTGAAGCTCAGCAGATAGTTTTTGGACTATTGATTTTCCCCAACCGTCTTGCTGCTTGAACGTTATTGCTTTACCAATGTCCCAATATAATGCAATTAGCTGAGTGTTAACGACTTTTAAAGAATCATATTGTGCCTTTTTGACACGATCTTTTATTTGTACAAAAAATTCCTGTTCAAGCTTGCTTAAGTTCATGGTTAAACTATTTACTTTCCAAAAGTAACCCCGTTTCGATTTTTGGGTATCTTTACGAGACTCCTTTCTCTGAATAAAAGTTTAAATATACTAAAAAAAATAGTAATATATATCTTGTTATATATAGAAATTTAAAATAACAACTCAAGAAAAGCTTAAAACCCCTGACTTTTCGGTATCTCCCCAATACCGCTTACATACACCTTCTTTTCCTCAAATAGCGGTTCCAGCCCGTCGACTTTTACTATACACTTTAAAGAAAAGAACTATGGCAAATCAATTTTTAATTAAGAATACGATGCAGGACTACAAGGCACCACTCCAGTCTATTCAGGCGTTAAGCTACTGGGCTATTACAAAAAAGGAGATACCCCGGCACCAGTTATTTATTATTTCTCTTAAAACTATCCTGGACCAGACGATGGGGGTAGTGTTATTGCAGCGGGCGGGATTAAATTGATCCATAATTTCGTCGGTAACGTGAATATGTTATATTTTGGCGCTAAAGGTGTCGAAACGGGCGGACAGTTACCACATCCAGATGATCATCCTTATTTACAAAATGCGTTAAACTACTGTGCAGGCAAGGGAAAATGTATCAGCCTTCCGGGGCGCAAATTCTATACTTCAAAAACACTTAGTATACCACATAACAGCATCGGAGGGGGCATTGTTAGCGAACGAGGGAGTAATTCCTATGTTAAATCCTGTATCGAATTGATGGCAAGCTCTACGGACCTATATACCATAAGAAACTACTCGCAGGGGACAACATTTAAAGATGTAGCCATTAGAGGTAGATCCGTCAGTATTGCAAATTCTGTAACCGTATTGTTCAAAAGGGTGGATGCATACCCCAATTCGGGCGACCCATGGAAAGACGATCTGGAACAAATTCTTCTATTCATTCGATAGTGGCAATGCCAATCGGGAGAATTTTGTCTTGATCAACAATAAGACAACAGATGGCTGAGTATAGGGATTATATAAATCGATAGTTCCGAAAAATAACCTTTATATTTATCTGTTTCTATAGTATCAGTGCAATTGGCTTACTCAGAAATAATAAAAATGATTGAAGAAATAGCTTACCGGCCAAAATATCCGCTCAGTGAATTTATAGATTATATCTGGGTAGGAAAGTCGCCTAATCTTACCATGGATTTTATTCATCATGCTGCTTTGTTTACCGAACTTATTTTCAGTTATGGTGATGAGTTCGACATCAGAGGCATCAATACCGAAAAGATAAACGGTCGTACAGGAGTTCAGGTGCTATCGGGTTTAAAAAATCGACCTTTTCTGACCACAACAAATGGAGCTTACGCGTGCATAGGGTTAATCTTAAAGCCGTTTTGCTATGGCATACTGCTCCCAAAATTAGGGAGCTCATCTTTGGAAGAAGTAGCTTCGATTTTATTTGATTGTCTTTTTGCTGCCGAGAATCCTGATTTTGCCCAAGCCGAAAAATGTTTGTTGAGGGTATTCGAAACTTTAAATACCGACCCTCACTTGATGAGGTTCGAAGCACATCTGGCTACTGAAATAGCAGGAAAGGGAATGCTGAGGGATTTCAGTAAAGTGCTGCTGATTTCGCAGAAAAGTTTCATTCAGAAATTCAGAAAGCATTATTTTTTGACTCCCAGTGAATATCTGAATCTTTACAAAGTGAATAAAGCGATCATATTGCTTCAGAACAATTCGCTGGAACGATTGACTGACATTGGGCTGAAAGCTGGATTCTATGACCAGTCTCATTTTATTAGGGTATTTAAAAAACTCAGTGGTTATACTCCAAAAGAATTTTCAAAATTTGGAGCAGGGTAAATTCTGTACAATTTTAAATGTGTCGAAGGATTTAATTTTGTGGTATAACTTTAAATACATAAAAATGAATCAAAAAAACAAAGTCTTCATTGCCACCAGTCTGGACGGATATATTGCCGATAGGAACGGAGAAATCGATTGGCTGCTTTCCATACCGAATCCCGAGAAGGATGATATGGGCTATAAGGAATTTATTGCACAGATTGATGCACTGGTCATGGGCCGCAAAACCTTTGAAGTGGTTTGTGGTTTTGACGAATGGTATTATGATAAGCATGTTTTTGTGTTGAGCGACAGTATGACGGAGATCCCCGCAAAATTCAGGGATAAAGCTTCTCTTGTCAAAGGCTGCCTAAACGATGTACTGGCTGAAATTCATGGAAAAGGATATCATAACCTGTATATCGATGGGGGAAAGACCATTCAGGGCTTTTTGAAAGAAGACCGGATTGATGAGATGATTATTACCCTGATTCCTTATCTGCTAGGGGAAGGAATCCCTTTGTTCGGAGATCTTTCCGAAATGTTGAAGTTCGAAGCTGTGGGTACAAAAATCTTTCTAAATTCAATCGTTCAAAATCATTTTGTAAGAAAAAGATAAATGGATGGAGATTTCGGAGGCTTTGATCATATGATTGGCTGGCAAAGTGAGGTAGCTGAATTATATCATGTGAGAGGAATTCCCCAAAATTTTCTTTTGGATCCGAAAGGCGTGATTATAGCCACAAATCTTAGGGGAGAGGAGCTTTTAAAAACACTGGAAGATATTTTGGGGAAATAACTGACTAAGCTAAAAAGATTCCTTTATAAACAGTTAGCAAGGTTTATTACTTTTGTCAAATTATTAAACTATTTATGCGTTTTATATTTTCATTCTGTGCTGTACTTTTAGCAAGGGAAATATTTGAGACCATTAACCGTGGTTCAGATGCTTATGATATTTTACTTGGCGCAGTAGCTTTCCTACTTGTTTGTGGTTACCTTTATTTGGAAAAGGCTTACGGTTGGCTTAAGTTTATTGGTTTAGCAAGCTTGATTTCCTTTTGTTTTAATATTGAAGCACTAAATCAAATTAACATCTTTAAAATATTTGTAAAATCCCTGCCTATATTATTCAATATTTTCATTGGTTTAATCGCTATAGTTAACATTGCAGTATTTATTTTGATGACACTTGATTGGTGGCATAAAAAGTTCAATAAGCCTAAAAATAGGATAAAGACAATGAGCGAAATCTTTCCAAATCAGAAAGAAGACATACCAGCTGAAAACTTTCAATTTATGCAGCAGGTATTTATATCATTTTTAACTGCCCACAGCGTGAACGATGTTTGCGAAATTGACGAAAATGCAGACCTTCTCATCACAGAACTCCACTCAGATGATGAATATGATTTGTTATTCCATATTGACATATTAGGCCTAGTAAAGGATTATTCAGCGCTCGTTCCACAGCCTAAACTGGAAGAATTTGTTATTCTTTTTATTAAGTCATACTACGATGAGGTGAGCGAGTACCATACATTTAGATTTTCAGATTCATTTTCTTCTTAATAACCCTACATCTTATTTATAAGCATCCTGCCTAGTACCTTAAGTTTTTCCTAGGCGATTCTTTTTTAATAATTCCATATTGTTCTGCTTTAATGATATCCGTCTCGTCCTGAAAAAACTTTACGCCCGGCTTTTATATTTCCTCCTCATAAACCACCTCAGCTTCGAAATGTTCCATAAAAATAGTCAGTTCATCGGTGGTTAGCCAGGATTTATTATTGCGGTGCATTTTCCATTCGCCATTCAATATTGATATAGAGGTTATAAAAAAATTGTTGATCATTACTTGGAAGGAGCCACCCCCATACAGCTTTGAAATGTCGACATATTGAGGAATACCATCCACTAAACAGCGGAACATAATAGACTTCATCGCTCTTTCACCCATTTTATCTCCCCTCGCTGAATCATGGCAATATACTTCTGGATATGGTCATCAGTCAGCGGTGTTTCCGCTTCCAGGTGATATTCGAATTTCTTAGAGAACTGGTCATACTGTATCGAAGCAACATAGAAATTGTTTACATACACGTGCCATACTCCACCTTTCTTTGCGCTCACACGGACAATATTTCTTTTCCCGTTCGTGTAGAACAATTGAGGTGAATCGTGATCGAACCGAAGAATAAGCGCATCTATACAAGCGTCTTTCAAGTCATCTGGCATTACACCATAGGCGAGTTCCCATTCTCCCTGTGAACGCCTGAAGACGTAGAAACTTAGCCCATCCTTGCCATACAGATGATAATCACGCATGCCCATACCTTTATCCTCTATGTTCATCCGAACATACATTACCCGATTTCTACAATGGACTTCTAACGGTTTCATAGATCAAAATTACTAATAATATTAGTAATATATCAAGATAAATTTTAATTTTGTGAAATGAAACTAAGCAAAGAACCACCAACAGGGTATATAGACCACATTCGGAAAATGGCTTTATCAGCTGCACAGGGCGTAGGAATTGAAGCCGGGGCACGTATTTTGGAAGAGGGATTAAAGGCTTGGCCCAGTGAACTGGATGTCGCAATAAAATGGATTGTTATGGAGCGTAAAAAACTTAAATAGTGCTCGGCACTCTCTGTTGAAATGCTTAGGTCTAAATGTTCGAATTTGTATCATGTCAATGTTTCGCTGTACGGTTATCCACCGTCGGAGCCCATAAGTCTGTCTCTTCAAAACCTGTCGGAATACGATAATGTATGGATCCTCTATTTATATTGTGTATGGTTATCATAAAAGGTTTGGCAAATAAATATAGCAAAAGTTTGATTTGTTTAAGTGATTATTGATCTTTATATAGATGAATCTTTGATAAGCCAATAGAAGTATGCGAAATATGAAAAGAAGACTTAGCTCTGCGGAAGTAAAGCTGATTTCCTATTTGGTGCGGGATACACCAGAGGGAGCCCGCATCATAGCTTCATTGGAAGACCTATTTGTTGAGGAAATGGACGACGGCGGGATGGGCAGCCTCCAAGTAATTGTCGAAGGAGAAGACCATAGACGTTATGGAGGCACTGTAGCCGACATGGATTCTCATGATGTCGACGGAATGTATCTGCTTATCTCTGTTATAGTGGATACTGATGATAATTTTTATGAATTAGATATTTTCAAAGGTGATTTTTCTCCTTTGATAAAGATTCCAGATGTACCAATAAATTTATGATGCGGTATTTAAACGAAGATGAAATTCAATCCAGATTGAGACTTGGAAAATCAGTGGAGCAGTGGTTGGGTGTTGTTCAGGAAACAGATTATACCATACTCAGATGGTTGAGCATTGATAAGGTAAGCGACGAAAGTTTTTCTGTGGCTTATTTCGAATCATTTGATGAGGGAAATGAAGATTTCTTGGATATCTATTCGTTTTCATTGGTTGATCCAGATGAGCCATTTGGTGTGATACATACTTTTTCTTCAGTTGCTGATGCGTTAGAATTTGTAGGGCTAACTTACAAAGCGTCTCCTCATAAATATACTTCGGCTGGAATGGTTCAAGAAGAGTATCGGGATTATATTAATAGTTGACCTTATGTATGTAGACATACATAAGATTCCGCAAAGACTGTATCGCAATGTCATTCATTGAAGTAAATTACTAAATATGAAAACCACAATTTTTCTTTTTTTCATTATCGTACTAGTCTCTTGTAGTTACTATACTGGTGAAATGATAGGAACTTACAGCCCTGCTAACTATACAAACACCTATGATACAATTCAGCTAGGGACTAATAATATATATTATCGCCGGGTGTATGATCGGAATAAAAAGCTAGTGCTGAAAACCAAAGGAAAGTGGAAAGTAGATCACGATTTAATAGTGTTTGAACCACCTTATTTTTGGAATTTAGATAGAGATTTAGTGAAGTTTCCTGAGCTTTTAAACGATACAATAAGTAATGGGATTGGATATATAGATGTAAATAGCGGTAGGATAGAATTTTGTGTTGGCCATTATTCTGCTGATATCCCAAATCAAAATTGTTATAAAAGAGTAGCAGATGAATAGCACTAAATGCTTATTTCTTACTTTATTGCCGGTCGGTGTGACTATAATGCCCCCTTCAGAAAAGGTGCGCTATTACTTCCTACTTGTCACTTTCAAATCCCTAAAAAAGCCTTCAGTTCCGATATCCACAAAAAGACCGATTGCTCCAGTTCTATCAGCTCCCATTTTGAGATCATTGACAATAAGGTAGGGCTCTTTCGCATCATTGATAAATAGCTTGGCTGTTTGACCCTTTACCTCTATTTTTAATTTGATCCACTCATTGGGCGCAATAGGTGCATAAGATTCATATTGTCCTGGAGCAGTAGCTCTTGAATCCGTAAATTTAAAATTCGGATAAGAAAAGTATTGAATAGTCCGGTTTCTTCTCAGCTGATCATTGGCGACGCTATTTGTAGGACGTACATAGATACTTTCAAATCGGGAATTATCCTCATTGATCCGAAAGGCGAGACCGATAAAACCTCTGGCATGTGCAGGTGCGTCTGGCAGCAATCGGGATAAAACTTTTACCTCTATCACGCCATCTTTAAAGTCTAAATTATTAACCCTAACATAAGTAGCTTCGTCATCTGCCAGCACTTTTGGCGATTTGGTCACTCTGACCGCTTTTTTACCATCAATGTTTTGGATAGACATAGAGGTCTGAATTGCAGTGAGCCGACTTTCTTCCAGTTTTATTTTTTGTGCAGCTGCCGTATTTAAATTTAGGCCGATAGCTAAAACCATTGCAAAAATAAGGGTATAATTCCCCGTGTAACGCTTAACTTTCTTCATCTTATATTCTGCTATTAGTAACTTCAACAAAGTTAGTCTATTCATTCCTCTATTAGCTATGAACAATTTTAAGAAATACACTTGGACTAGTTTAAGCATCACATATAAATCAACTTTATTCCTTTTTACCCAGGGCCTTTTTTCGGATCTTGCTCAGAAATTCAGAGGTGATGCCCAAATAAGAAGCAATCTGTGTACTCGGAAGTCGATTGAGTAGGTGAGGGTATTGTTTCTGAAAGGCAAAATAGCGTTCATCTGCATTAGAACTTATATTTAAGAGAATCCGGTTTTGGTATTCCATTAGCTTCTGTTCAATGATGATCCTAAAGTTGCGGTCAAATTTATGGTAGTTTGTATATAGATACAAAAGATCTTTGTGTTGTATCTGTAATACAATGGCAGGTTCTATCGCTTCTATATACAACCTACTCGGTTCTTCATTGTAAAAACTTTGAAAATCTGCTATCCAATCACCTTCGGCTGCAAACTGTAGCGTGTGTTCCTTAAAATTCGTGTCTATGGCAAACATCTTAAAGCAGCCTGAGATAACAAAATAGTAGTTGCGGCAAACTTCCCCTTCCTGGAGCAGAAAACCTTTTCGTTTGACTATCCTTTGTGTAAAAAGCCGCTTCACCTCGTCCTGTTCATTTGTGTCGAGAGGAAAAAATTGCTTGAAATTATCAATCAGTATTTGCAGTGGCTCTTCGTTGTGCTGTATGTGTTCCAACTGGATTGTGTTTTAATACTAAATTTACATGTTAATGCTAAATATACTATTTTTGTTTCCATCCAAGTAATTGTCTATCGGTACTTTTTCGAAAGGACGTGACGTAATTTTCTCCAAGGAGGAATTCGGCTGATAAATGGCTTGCCAAAATGAATACCTATCAACAATACGACTACCAAAATCCCTAAAAGGGTCATCAATCCAAATATTTCACGGCCAGCCAATAGTGCTGCCTGCTGATTTAGCTTTGCATATAACGCTTTTCCCGCAATTTTAGCAGCGTCTGCACTCGTATGCCCCATTCCTAACATTTTGGTATAGCTACTCCGATGTAAGTCTGACGCTAGTTGGTTAAATTGGTCAACTTTTGTTGCTAGTTTATTTTGATAATCCAGAGTACGCCAGTATTCTACATAACCTATTATGGAACTAGGTATGAGACTTCCCAGTGCATTCCTTGCCATGGCAAGATAACAGAGAACCTGCGTGAAAATGTGGAGTCCAACATTCTTGGTTACATATTTTCCTACTCCTGCAAACACAAGCATATTTCCGAAACCCCGTAAAAGGTATGGGAGTGCTAAAACTTCTGTATCGGCATAGTTTCCTAACGTAAAAAAAAATAGGAGATAATACACTGTAAGAGCAGTGAAAGCGATCATAAAAAACATTTTGAATGGGCCGTTGATTCGCAAAAACCAGTAGTAACTGAAAAGAGCACCGAGAATGATGCCAAAAACTATCCACCAGTTCAAATTGCCGGAGCTGAGATCATCCATACCCAAAACTCCCGTGGTAAAAGGTCGCAATACACTACCACTTGCACTTAAAAATGGCTGAAGTAAAAGTATAAGCAAAATAGCAATATTGACCGATTTAATCGTAAATACTTCCACTTTGACATACGGCCGTCTAGCAGTGATCATTCGTGAGATCGTCAGAACGAGAAACAAAATCGACGCCCAAAGTGAATATCTTATTTTTTCGGATTGAAACCAGTCTAAAACTTGTCCATAGGTAAAAAGGTAAGTGAGGCTGGAAAACAAACAAGTCCATAGAAAATAACCCAGCCAATCTATACCAAACAATGGTAGTTTTTTTGCAACGCGCGTATGTCGCATAAGAAGTTGTACAAGAAGGATCATCACCGCATGCAAAGCGATCATTATTTTATAAATAGCCTTCCAGTCATAATCATAATTAAGTCCGATTGCCCAAATTCCTGATAACTGGCCGCTCAGTAGGACGATACCTAAGGCTACACTAAAAAATACCCCGTAATCCTTGGAGGGCGTAATAATGAGCTGAATCGAGACCAAAGTTTCAAAAGTTCCCAGCATTTTTGCTGTTCCTAGCATGAACGAGGCTACGGCCAGTATGGGCATGGCGTCTGTTAAGGTCGTGATGTACATCATAACGATAACAACAATTGAACAGCCTATGATAAGTTGCTGAGAGGTAAACCTGAGCTTAAATCGAAACAGCAGCGGATAAACAAAGCATATCCCTACCATGCTCATTTGATAAAGGAAGTTTAGATCTTCCTTTAACATCTGATTTATTCCCGTGATCGTTCCTGTCAATGTCAGGTAAGCTGTGTTTGAAAACTGGAATATAAATGCAAAACAGACAAACAGAATAATCCGTAAATGACGAGGTACAGCGTCTTTAAAAGCAACAATAGCATGTTGTGGAGGAGTCATGGTAATTATATTTTTTGATGCTGAATTTCCACGATTACATTCATGCCAGCTTTCAGCTGCTCCAGAATCGTCGGTTCTGTATCTTTTTCAAAATCTATTCTCACCGGTATTCGCTGTTGAATCTTAACAAAGTTTCCTGTAGCATTGTCAACAGGTACCATAGAATAAACTGAACCCGTTGCTGAAGCGAACGCCTGTACATGTCCCCACAGAATTTTATCTGGGATACCGTCTACCTTGATCTGTACACGGTCACCGATTTTTATTTCAGACACCTGCTTCTCTTTGAAGTTTGCCGTGATCCATCGGTTGTCATTATCTACGATATTGGTTACTTGCTGCCCAGCCTGCACCAGTTGTCCGCTGGTAACCGTACGGCGACCTAAAAATCCATTGCATGGTGCCGTGATGACGGTATAATTTAGGTTCAATTCTGCTATTCGCAACTGAGCCTGTGCCCTTTTAAGAGCCGCAGTGTTGACATCGATTTTGCTGGCCGCTTCCTTCACATTTAAATGATTTCCTGTTCTGCTTCTTTCGAGTGTTTCGAGTTGGGCTTTTAATACCTCATAATCACTTTTTACCTGATCAAACTGCTGTTGCGTAACCGATTCTTTTTGAAGAAGAAAAGTATATCTGTCATAATTTTTCTGCGCATTCCATAATTTGGCTTTTAGCTCAGCGATATGGCCTTCAGAAATATTGACGCTATTTTCAACAGTATTAATATTGGACACAGTTATTTTTTTGCCCGCTTGTGCATCCATTAGCGCAGCTTCGGCAAGTTCCTTTTGCGCTAGATAATCTGTATTATCAATAACAAGTAAGGTGTCACCTTTCTTTACCCACTGAAAATCTTTGAAGTGTACACTTTCAATATATCCGCTGACCCTTACATTTATTGGGGTGAGTAACTGCTGTACCTGTGCGTCGTCCGTATAGAGATCTTTATTGAACCGTATGAAATATTTACAAACATAAAAAATTAGAAATAAGGCGATAATCCCAATTGTAAGGTTGATGACTTTTTTTAGTTTATTTTTTTTATGCAGGATTTGATGATCTGTATTGCTCATGTCTAAAGTTCTCCTAAAGTTTTTAACAGTTGATAATAGGTGTATAAAATTTGCACTTTGGCCTGAGTGATCCGTAGGCTGGCTTCAAGTTTCTGGTTGCTGGCGTCCATGACTTCGGTATTTAGAGCCAACTGTTCGATGTAGTTGTCAGTAATTCGTCTGTAATTTTCATCAGCCAATTCTTGTTGCTTATAGAGTGTTGTCAGTTGGTTGTAGGCTTCTCTACATTTAATAAATTGATTCCTAACATCCCGAGTGATCGTTTCTTCGGTCAGTTCTTTGTCGATGCGACTTATACCTACGTCCTTTGAGGCGATTTCTATTTTCTTTTTTGAAAGATATAGATTGGAAATAGGGAAGGTTAATTTAGCGCCTATCGCGTTGTTATTCGCAAATATATCCTTGGCTGGTATATCAAAAGTGTAAGGTCGCGTAAGCGCGCTGGAGAGAAAAAGTGACAATTCAGGTAGATCTGATGAGCGGGCTAGTTTTAATTTTTTATCCGCCACGGCCATTTTTATTTTAGCTACACGATTGTCCGTATTCTTTTGTAAAGCGCTTTTCTGCAGCCCATCGGTTGTTGTTAAAAAAAGCATCTGACCGATTTTCTCTGGAATTTCGATTTCTGTATCTGGAATAACGACCGTGTTTTCGGGTAAGGATAAAGTTCATACAATATTATTGTTGGCTATCGTAATATGCTCCTTTAAATTGGCCAAGGCGAGCTCAAAAGTTGATACCAATAATTCATTGCGAATTCTATCGCTTTTTAATGCGATACCGGTCTGGTAACGACTATTTATTTTTTCTAATAACTCTTTACCTAGGACAATGTTCTTTTCATACACTTTCTTTTGTTGGTAGAGCTGATATAGATCCAGATAATAACCTGCTATTATAAGTTTTACAGACTGTGAATTCTTTTGAATATTGAGCGCTGCAAGTTCACGCTCTAATTCAGCTATGTTAATATCGGCCGTCAACCGTCCACCGGTATATAAATATACACTGGCTTGCATCGCATAGGAATTCGAAAAATGGGGCATTGGATAAAACCCGGTTGCCATTGTCCCCAATCCCAAAACGCCTACATCCGTTAGATAGCCGGCAGAGGCAGCGAAGCTTGCTGTAGGGAGTCTATTGTTTTTTTTGTCCTGAACTACCGATTCTGCCCGAGAAAGATATGCTTTACTCAACTTTATCTCACGATTTTTTTCCATAGTCATGTCAAATATATTTTCCATTGAAAGCCGGAGAGAATCTTGTTTGGCAAATAGACAATTATACTGTCCTAACAAGCATACCAATAAAAACAACTGTTGAGCCTTAAGCATTATACTCATTTTTGTATCAGATTAATATGCAAAATTCCAAAGTATTTATTTAAATCACCATAGATGAAAGCAATCAAAACATATCTATAAGTAATGTTGTTTTGATAGCTATCAATGGCTGAGTAGTAACCGGGTTTTAATAAAATGCATTTTTTAGCGATTTTGTTCGTAATAAATTTAATTCTCCATCGATTGTAAGACGATGTATTTTTATATATTTATATATATAAGTTATATTTGTTTACATGGAAAATTTATCGATTCATCCATTGAGGGAAATGGAAATTCCAGCCATAATTCAGGGGATGGGTACCGATCAGCAGACCCCCGATCTACTGGTTTATGACTCGTTAAGATATACCTCAGGATTTATTCAGTATAAACCTTTTCGCTCTAGACACTTTTCGGTAATCTTGGTTGCCCGAGGAGTCCTCGAGTTGAACGTCAATCTGTTTGAGTACAAATTAAAAGCTGGAAACGTAATTATCATTCCACCTTTGGCCATCAGGGAGATGAACTGGAAAGAGGGGGAGACGCATTTTATATCGCTTATTTTCACGCCGGATTTTCTGCGGGGTTCTGGGATCTTGGGCAAATATTTTGATATAGCCAATTTTGTAAAGGAAGGTTTGGTGCCATATAGAAAGATAGATGAACAAGATCATCATTTACTTGTTGATCTCATTCGTGTTATTAACAATCTGCTGGAAAGGGATAAATTATATGGAACTGATCTGGAAATTCTGAAAAACTTATGTGGGAAGATCCTTTTAAAAATTCAGCAATATTATGATGATCTGGAGACAGACAAAGATGTATCGTCTACTATCATTTATCGATTTTTAAAGCTTCTGTCCCTGCATTACCTTACTGAGCGGGAGGTAAGATATTATGCTGGACAACTTCATGTGCATGAGAAATACCTCTCGCAGTTGCTCAAAAAAAAGACCGGGAAAACAGCACGTCAGTTTATTATAGATATGGTTATTCTCGAAGCAAAGGTTTTATTGGATAATAGGTCGCTGGCAGTCAAGCAGGTTGCTGACTTACTTAATTTTGAAAATCAGTTTCATTTTAGCCGTTTTTTTAGGCAATACGCTGGCGTATCGCCAACTCTTTATCGAAAAGGTATAAGGGATCAAAAATGAAATATCCTATCGATAAGCTTGGAGAATAGATCTGTATGCTTATCGATAAGATATTTACCGCTTACATTAAAATAAGTACAGAAGGAGTACTATTTTTTGTATTGCCCGATTAATAGGACAGATTTTATTGTTTTTCCCTTTTCAGAATCTTCCACGGCCTTATTAATATCTTCAAAAGCATATGATCTGATCAACCTGTCAAATGGGAATTGTCCATTTTTGTACATTTTGATTAATTTAGGGATAAATTCTTCAGAGACGCTGTCGCCTTGGTTGACGAACTTAATTTTATAACCTTTTGTCAGGAAGATATTTGTTTCCAGTTCCAATGGTTTCGTTGCCACGCCAATAATAGCCATTTCACCTACAGGTGCCATGCTGTTTAGGCTATTATTGATCACCTCACTTCTTCCAGTAGTATCCACGGCAAATTGGGCTCCGTTGGGTAAAATCTCCAGAATCCGTTGGGGCACATTTTCATGGAGCGAATTGATGGTATGCGTTGCTCCTAATTCCTTGGAAAAGGCTAATCGCTCATCGTTGATATCTACAGCAATGATTGTTGTGGCAGAAGATGCTTTGGCTGCCATCACAGCGGAGAGACCTACAGCTCCCGCACCAGAAATGACAATGGAGCTTCCCACCTTAATCTTTAGGGTATTGATGACTGCTCCGGCGCCGGTCTGAATACCACAGCCCAAAGGACCTAGGATCTCCAAGGGAGCATCTTTCGGCACCGATATAACATTGTTTTTGTGCGCTATGGCATACGTCGCAAATGATGATTGCGAAAAGAAATTATCGCTGATATCTTTCCCGTCTTTATCATGGTGGTGATGATGACCGTCTATGTTGGCTCCTGAAAAGTTGCGGTCAAAAAACTCGTAACAATAAGCCGGGTTTCCCGTTCTGCAGATTTCACATTCGCCACAAAAGCCATAGGTCAGGACAACGTGATCACCCACTTTTAAATGATGAACGTCCTGCCCGACTCTTTCAATTACGCCAGCGCCCTCGTGTCCCAATATAACTGGAAAATTGGGTGAACCCATAATAAAGTCTCGGGCCACCATATCGGTGTGGCAGATGCCTGTGGCAACGATTTTAACAAGGACTTCTTCCGCTCCAGGTTCATCCAATGTTACTTTTTGCAATTCAAATTCGCTACCTTTTTCTTTAACTATTGCTGCTGTAATTTCCATGGTTTCAAAATTTTATGATTGACACTCTATTTCAATACATTTATTTCCTTACTTTATCATCTTTTAGTCCGTGTTATTCAAAAATGGTGTGATAGTTGTCCATACTGCTGGGAAATTTGCCAGAAAAGCCGGATGAGGGGCATTGGGTATAATACCAAGTTGCACATTGGGTAGCAGGCGATAAGCGTCTATCACGGTGTTGAGCGGTGCATTTTGGTCCTTTTCACCCGCCAGAAGCAATACAGGACATTTGATTTGATCAAATATATTTTTCCGAATATCTACAGTATTATAATAATTATTAACATTGCTGAACCATTCATCAATTTGCTTTGGTTCAGGTCTGAGCTGTAGCTGTTGCTTCCAATACGCTTCATCAAATGTAAGTGCTGAAGATAGATTCATATCAAATTTTCTAAAACCCTTTTTCCATTCACCTGCTCCGATAGCGACCAGTTTACTTATCTTTTCCGGATAATTTTTGGCAAAGAAATAACCTGTATATGCTCCGTCGCTAAAGCCCAATATTGTTACTTTTTCTTTTGTGATTGATTGAACAACATGCTCAACGTCCCTGGCTTTTTGTTCATAGCTTGGTACCGATGATCCTATCTCAGATTTGCCATGACCACGCGTTGAGATTGCGATCACTTGATAATAGCGGGAAAGGCTATCTATAAATTGTCCCATGTCCAAAGGTGAACCAACAATCCCCCCATGTAGGACCACAAACGGTTTGCCTTTGCCATAGATTTCATAATAGATCTGAGCGCCGTCAGATTTTATATAGTGGCCCGCTGCAGGATTATTTCCGTAAGGAACAGCGGAAACAGGATTGGCGTCCGTTTGCATAAAATACCGTAATTTTTTTATTTCCTGCGCAAAACCGGATAGCGATATTAAAAGAACAGCAAAGGATAATAGTGCTCTAGATTTTAAGATTTTAATATTCATTTACTTATAAAAATTAAATTTCTAAGTCATACAAAATTCCTTATAAAACTTAAATTTTACTCTTGAACAAGTTTAAGAAATGATGTTAATCTTGTTTAAGATTTACCTTCCAGAAAATGTTTGAGATCGGATATTTTCTTGATATTGAGCTCTTCGGATTGCTTTTTACGCATCATCAGTGCATAGGAATTGTTAAACCCGAGCGGTTTTAGCCATTGTATGCCATACGTTTTCTTGAACGCTGTATTTACATAATCGTAAGTTTTTGTTGGGCTTTTCGTTACCTCTTTTATGGTCTGTTCCGTCGGTTTTAACAATACCAAGAGTCCTGTGCCCGTATATTCGGGATAAAAATCTATTGCATCATCCATTAGAGCATCGAAGCAGATCTTGGTTCCACCCAGACCGGTCTTTGTCTCTGCTTTATAGTCCGTCTGGCCTTCTATCAACATGCTGTAAATTTCTGCGAGAATATATTGTTCGCCGAAGATTTTGGAGCCAATGCGCACTGTTCCCGTTTTTAGTTTGCCGGGAGTTTTAAATAAATTATTCTTTACTAGGAAATCTTTGGCTATTTTTTCAGGAGTCTGATTTTGGTAATCCGATCGGTAATTGAGTTCGGTCATTGTGCTGTCGTCTATTTTCCCGGCCAGCAGATTGAGCGTTTCTTCCAGTCCAGCAAATTTTTGCAATGTTTTGGTTTTGATAATGGGAGCGGCGTAATAGGGCGGAAAGATTTTCTTGTCATCATCGATTACATAAAGATCAAAGGCTTTGATTCGACCATCAGTTGAATATCCGCTGATGACATCCAGTTCACCATCGAAAGCCGCCTTGTACATAATCGCATCGTTGACGATTGTTGGGTTGAGATTGATGCCATAGACTGATCGTATGCCAATATCCCCGTCCTGTCTCCCCATAAACTCTGGGGTGAAACCTGCTCTTAACATTTTATGCGAATCTCTAGGCCAGAGATAAATTGCAGTAATGCCCAAAAGAACGGCTGGAATAAAGTAAGTGAGTCTACGCAGTTTCCTTAAGCTGGATTTCTGGATCAGAGCAATAATCTGATCCAGCAGTATGGCTAGCAATGCTGCCGGAATAGCGCCTGCCAGGATCATATTGCTATTATTGAGGGAAATTCCGCCGAAAATAAATTCGCCCAAGCCTCCCGCTGCCACAAATGAGGCTAGTGTAGCTACACCGACGTTTATCACTGCAGCTGTCCTTATGCCGGCAATGATGGTAGTCATTGCCAGAGGAAGCTCGATTTTAAACAGCAATTGGCTTTTGTTCATACCCAAGGCCTTAGCAGCCTCCATTACCGTTGCATCTACCCCCGAGAGTCCAGTATACGTATTTCGGATGATCGGTAGCAGTGCATAGATCAGCAATGCAATGATAGCTGGTTTTGCTCCGATTCCGAAAGCCGGTATCATAAAGCCCAGCAAGGCTATACTGGGGACAGTCTGCAATATTCCAGCTATTCCTAACACGGGATTAGCAAGAGTACGTTTTCTAGCAATGAGTATACCTAAAGGAACACCAATACCTATAGCCAGCAATAACGATAGGAAAGTCAGCCCAAGATGTTGGATGACCTGAGTAAAGAGTTTTTCGTGTTGCTCGACAATAAATTGCCATAGGCTTTGTTGCATCATCTGACTTGTAGTTTTCTATAATCGCTAAATGCTTTTGTTAATTTTTCATAATATTCAGTATGCCTGTTATCAATTCCTAATTTTTGCAGGGCATCCCAGATGCTGGTATTGTCCTGGAAATGCAGTTCTTTTTTTAGTGCCGCGAGTTCCGTTAAAAAAGGGTTTAAATCAGTCAGCATTGTGATTTTGTATTCAAGTAAAAGCCGATTTGCTGCGAAGAACTGCTGTACAAAGTCATTTTTTGGCCGGAAAAGTATTTCTTTCGCAGGTCCTATTTGTACGATTTTCCCTTTATCCATTAAACAGATTCGATGGCCCAATTCAAAGGCTTCCTGTACATCATGAGTAACCAACAGAATAGTTTTACTTTTAATTTCCTCGAGCGATTTAAATTCCGAATGAATATCGGTTTTCGTCAAATTGTCGAGTGCACCAAAAGGTTCGTCCATCAACAGTACGGGAGTGTTGGCAATCAGTGCCCTAGCGATACCCACGCGTTGTTGCTGTCCACCACTCAGTTGATTTGGAAATCTTGCAAGGACATCTTCTTTGAGGTTAAGTTTATTGATCAGTTCCTCTGTTCTGGTCTGTATCCTCTTTTTATCCCATTTTAGCAGTTCTGGGACTACAGCGATATTCTGCCGGATGGTATAATGAGGGAATAAACCGGCATGCTGCATGACGAAACCGATGCCCATGCGGAGGTTTTCTATCTTCGTGCTCCGGATATTTTGACCATCAATGATGATATTGCCCGAGTCGGGTTCGATGAGGCGATTGATCATCTTGAGTGTTGTGGTTTTACCACAGCCACTCGTACCCAACAATACCAATATTTCTTTGTCATTGGCCTTTAACGAGATATCGTCAACGGCGGTTATACCATTAAAACTTTTAGAAACCGATTCTATCGTAATCATAGGTGCGAATTTTTATTTGGCAAGTCTGATCCCTGTAAACTGCGAACGCAGATCGGCGTGAAAAAAATTACGATATGTATTTCGGCTATGCCCATTAGGCGTAGCTACCGAGGCTCCCCTCAATACCATTTGATTAACCATAAATTTTCCATTGTATTCACCCACGGCACCAGCCTCTTTCTTAAACCCGGGGTACGGAAGATAAGCACTTCCTGTCCATTCCCAGCGTTCACCCCAATGAAATTTTTCAGAAGCGATTTCCCATTCCGCTTCGGTAGGCAGTCGCATACCTTTCCATGCAGCGTAAGCAGATGCTTCATAATAATTGATATGGCATACCGGTGCCTCCATGTCAACTTCCTGGAGGCCTGACCAATCATAATTCATCCATTTACCATCTATTAGATGCCAGTATAATGGGGCTTTAGCATTGGCTTTTTTCACCCATTCCCAGCCTTCGGAGTGCCAATATCTAAAATCGGTATAGCCTCCATCCGCTATAAATTGTAAATATTCTCTATTGGTGACAAGGTTATTCGCTATTTCAAAATCATGTAGATACACCCGATGACGTCCCAGTTCATTATCAAAACAGAATCCGCTTTTATTAAATCCTATCTCATATATTCCCTCCATTATTTTAACCATGGTCGGTAGTTGGTTGTTTTGCTCTACAGAAATAGCATTATTGGTATATGGAGGGAAAAGTGGGTTATGCCCCAAGATATATTTGATGTCTGTCAATAATAACTCCTGATGCTGCTGTTCATGATTGAGTCCGAGTTCAATTAGGTTAATTATATTTTCGCTCAAATCGCCATTTTCAATAAAATCCAGCATCTGGCGATCCACATAATCTCTATATCGATATATGTCTGCAACCGATGGACGACTTAGGTTACCTCTGTCGGTACGAATCACTCTTGACCCTACAGTTTCGTAATAGCTATTGAATACAAAATTATATTGCTGATCAAACAGCTGATAGGCCGGGGAGTTTGCTACAAGAATAAAAGTCTCGAAAAACCATGTTGTATGCCCGAGGTGCCATTTTGGGGGGCTTACATCTACGATTGGTTGTACGACATAATCCTCAATTTCAAGGGGTGCACATAGTTGTACTGAATGCATGCGGATATTCTTAAATTTTGATTGCAATTCATTGATGTTCTCAGTCGTATATGTAGTCATTGTTTCTGTCTTAAAAATTTATTGTACTTGCCAAACTGCGTCTACAAACCAGTTTTTCCGGTCGCTTATTCTCCCTATACTACTAAAACCAGCATACCTGGCTAGTTGTTCGATTTCAGCTATAGAAAATTTCTGTGACACCTCCATATAAGTAAGTTCATTTTCGCGGAAATGGAATGTTTGGCCTGCAAGTGAGACCTTTTGATCTATTTGACTGACCAGGTAACTTCTGCATGCTCCACTGATCGGATCATAGTGTTGATAATGCTGGAATTTGTTCAAGTCGAAATCCGCACCCAGTTCGTTGTTGATCCGGTTCAGAAGATTGAGGTTAAAAGCTGCGGTGATACCCGTTTGATCATTATAGGCATTTAGGATCGTAGCTGGATTTTTTCGTAGATCAAATCCAACAACAAGCACATCTCCTGTATTCAGCTTGCTATTGAGCTGCTTGCAGAACTCATCGGCCTCCTCTAGTTCCATATTGCCAATGTTACTTCCCAGAAAGAGGACAATTTTTCTACGTGTTGAAAGGGTACTAGCTTTATCGAGCATCTCAAAATATTCTCCTTCCAAGGGTAAGATATCTAAGCCGGGTATTCCCATACGGAGATTTTGCTTGAGTACAGAAATGATATTGCCTGAAATATCGATGGGCATATAAGTAAAATCCATACCCTGATCTACGAGATATTTAAGAAGAAAGCTGGATTTCATGGCGTCACCTGCTCCCAGTTCGATGAGATCGAAGGGCTGATCCGAACCTGCCGTTACGATATTGGCCAACTCCCTAGTTTTATTGGAGAAAATATCCAGTTCGCAGCCTGTCAGATAATATTCCGGCATTGACATAATGCGTTGAAACAGTTTGTCTCCGTTGCTGTCGTAAAAATACTTTGAAGACAGTTTTTTGGGATAGTGGCTCAGACCATTGACGACATCGCAATAAAATTTCTCTTGCACCTGATTTTCTGCGAGTATTGTGCTTGTTTGTACAGCTAAGTTTAACTCCATAGATTCACATTATATTTAAGGTTTAGGTTAGCACGACTATTTTTCCACCGCCTGCATTGCTCTCCATGTAGCGGTGAGCTTCCACCAGCTGATCCAGCCTAAATGTATGCTTGATTATAGGGGAGATCTTTCCGTGTTCGATGTTATCTACAAATTGTTGAAAATACTTGCTTTCCACACGTAGCTGACCACTATCGTAGCTGGTCAGCTTGACCGTTGGGGGGATATATTCCATTGGTGCAAAGTCGGCAATTGACCATTGTTCGGATAGCATTCCTGTCATGCATACCGTACCTCCTGGACGAACACATTGCAGAGAGTCTTTTAATGTAGATGTTCCAACCAGTTCCAGCACTTTATCAATAATGAGGTTTTCTTTATGAATTTTTTCAGTTAGGTTTCCATCATCGATCAGTACCCGATCCACACCCTTTTCTAGCAGAAATCTTTCTTTTTCTACGGTACGTGTCGTAGATATTACTTTCAGCCTATTTGTTTTCGCCATCTGAGCGGCGAGTAAGCCAACTGAAGATGTGCCACCACGGATGAGTAGTGTTTCACCGCTTGCAATGCCAAGGGCGAGATGCAGTGAGCCGTAGCAGGTTTGGAACATCTCAGGGAGCGCACCTAAGATTTCCCAAGAAAGGTCACTTTCAAAAGGCATGAGAATCGTTACTGGTAGAAGTGCATATTCCGCATAGCTGCCATCAAAATCACGACCCATTCCACCCATAAAAGCAGCAACTTTTTGGCCTTTAAGTAACGTTCCACTGGGATCAATTTCCACTTCGCCTACACATTCAATTCCAAGTACGCGAGGAAATACAACATCGGGTGAAAGCCCTTTCCTGGTCATGATTTCAGAGCGGTTGAGACCAAAAGCTCTGACTTTGACCAGTACTTGCCCCTCGGAAGGTGTTGGAATAGGTTTCTCTGACATACAGAGATACTCTGGATCACCAGGGCGGTAGAGTATGAATGCTTTCATCATTTATTCTAACTCGCTATGGTCGATAAATTATTAAACATATAGCGAAAGATCTTCCACTGACCAGCCTCTTTACGGAAGACGAAAAAATCCTGGCTTTTCTTTTCTGAAACGATATCCGATACGACATCTTTTGTCGATGTGCTGGCTGCGGCAGCGACAAAAGCGTAGTCTGTATCAATACTGATGTTTTCAATAGCATAGGTAATATTGAATTCTTTTCTTTCAAAAAAATTACCTGATCTCTTGAATAAAAGCTGTGCTTTGGCAAGTGTTTTAAATCCTTCAGGCATAAATAATCCATCTTCGGTATAGAAGGAAGAGATCATATCCGTCCTTGCAGTATTAATGGAGTTAGCGTATTCCTGGAGTATGCTAGTAATTTCCTTTTCTGCTAAATTTCCCATAACATTTTTGTGTTTAGAATTTCTTATTAATGATTAATAGCCCGGTTTTTTATAAAGCTTATCCAAGTTGGGCTTTATCTCTGTTTCATAGACCTGCTCCATCCATTGTTCTTGGGGTACATCTTTTATATCAACAGATATATACTCTTGGGGCTTTTCGGCATGTTGCTGAACAACCTTGGTGATTTCCTGGGCAATTATTGATTTCTGTTCCTCAGAAACACCCGGATACAATTTTACGACGATGTGTGGCATTTTTTTTGATTAAAAGTTGAAAAAAATTGATAGCTAATTCATCATATGGGAGCTGTTATCTGAACAACATCATCAGATGATGTACAAATTTGCGGACAAATAGTTTGTTATAGGAATAAACAAGTTTAAGAACTACTCTTAAACTTGTTTAAGACTGAGGAGTATATGGAAGGGGGCAGTAAGGGGGGCAGGTCAGCTAAAGAGCAATCAGGGGAGATCATAATGATCGAAGAGATATAGCCCCATGCTACATATCTGGGTTCAATGTTCCGCCGGCATATATTTTGAAGAATTCCTTTTTGTAAACATCGCCCAAGGGAATTTCGTTTTCCCCCATATAAATGGTATGGTGATCAAATGAATCTATCAGATTGATATTAACGACATAGGACTTACTGACCCTTAAAAATAATTCGGGCGGTAGCTTCTGGTAAATCGTCTTTAGATTCATGGCCGTTATAAGCTTTTGGTTCTTGGCATGTATCACGACATAATCTTTCAGCCCTTCGATATAGCGGATATTGACAAAGTTTATTCTAAAAAAACGACGTTCAGCTTTGATGATAAGATAATCTTTTGTATTTCCTGCTAAAGTACTTTTCTCATTATTTTCTGATAAGAGTTTATGATACAGTTTAGCCTTATTGATTGCTTTCTCCAGTCGGATCTTATCAATTGGTTTCAATAAATAGTCGATCGCATCGAGCTCGTAGCTATCCAGTGCGTATTTTGGGTAAGCTGTAGTAAAAATCAGAAGTATATCTTTGGAGAGTTGGGCGGCAAATTCAAGGCCGGTTACCATGGGCATCTCAATATCCAGAAAAATGATATCCACCTGTTCTGTTTCTAAAAATTTGAGCGCCGCGGGTGCATTTGAAAACATACCTAAAATTTCCAGGTCAGATACATCATTTATCAAAGCGCGCATTTCCTGCCTTGCCAGGGGTTCATCATCAATTATAATACAGTTCATAATGGGAGTACTAATTTGATTTCATATTTTGTTTTTGTCGACACGATGTCGAGTGAATACTCGCCACCATATAACAATTCGAGCCGACGTTTTATATTGACCAGCCCCAGACCATTACTTTTCCCCATAGTCGAAAGTTTAAAATTGGGATCTATTGAATTGACACAGTGAAAGTAAAGGATATTATCCCTGATCAGGATAGTTACCCGGACGAAAGATTCCTCATCATTGATATCTACACTATGTTTCACTGCATTTTCGACAAAGGTCGTGAAAAGATTTGGCGGAATAAAAATGCTCCCTATCGTCTGGTTATCGCTCTGACTATCGATTTCAACGCGGAGGTTTTCCCTTCTGAGTTTTTCGAGGTCCAAAAAATTGGTCAAAAAGTTAATTTCTGATTTTAGCAGCGTGTATTCGTCATTATTTTCATAGAGTTGATATCTCAAAAACTCCGATAGCTTCATGATCACCAGTCCTGCTTTGTCGGGATCTATACGTACCAGAGATTTGATACCATTGAGCATATTAAAGAGGAAATGTGGGTTAATCTGATTCCTCAGTTCATTCAGTTCCATGTTGAACGCAATGCTGTTTAATTCAGCTATCCGTTGGCTGTCTTTCATCCAGCGCTGAAAGAGTTTGATCATGGTCGTCACCAGTAGGATAGGGATCAATATGATAATGGATTCATAAAACCTTCTTCCGTACGTATCCATTTGAGTAGCTGCTATATTCTTGGGGAATAATATATTTAAAATATAAGAGATCAAATTTAAAGAAAGTACGACCAATAGGATGACCAGTATAAAATAGATGACATAACGTCCTTTGAAGAAAAACAAAGGCACAAGTAGATTGATATTGATATAAAACATCAAAATCAATGGGACATATACTACAAGGAGTTTTAAGTATCTGACAGAACCATTGTATTCTGTTACTTCTTTGGAGTAGGCAAGCATAGCGAGTATTCCGAGCAAGAGCACTACGTGCCGCCATAGCCTATACTTGTCTTCGGTGACAAAGCGGATAACTTTTATATCCTGTACCTCCATTGCATTGTATCCCATGATTCAAATTAAGCGAAATGTTAAACAAATATAAGCGATGCGTGTAGCCTATACACTGTAATTTATACAAACCCTACCTCATTTTTATACTAAATCAATTGGCGGAGCTATTTAGTATAAAATGTAAGTCTGTTTGTATAAAATTAAAAAATAAGCTTTTTTCTAATCCTTTCTTTGTCCTGTTCATTCCATATGCTGATGTGCTCCCTTCACATATGCGATACGTACTTTAAACGAGATATATTGAAATGATAAAAAAACTAGTGTTGGTCCTGATGGTTATCTTCCAAACTGTTCAGGCATTTTCCCAAGATAAAGAAAGCGGTGTCAAAAGTATAAAAGACAGTACAACAGTACCGAGGCGTGTGGTTGCCTATGCCGCGGATAAATTCACGATAGTGCGACCACTAAACATTGAGTTTTCCAATGCTTCCCCATATAATTTCACTTCTAAGCGAGGCGGCTCCAATTTGCGGGAAAGCAGAGTCAGTAATTTTACGCAGCCCAAGGTCAGTGCCAGTTTTAATTTTATCAAAAAGAAGACCTGGCTACTCGGAGCTACTGCGGGGTACAGATATACCAGTGCCGAGGCCAATATGATCGATCCCTTTACAGGCAATATGACCGTGCTCGACCAAAAATTCCATTATCTATTTTCTGCTGTCAACTTTACTTATTTCTCAAAGCTATTTGGCAAAAGAACGATCTATTCCTCCAGCCTTATCGCCGATGGTAGTGAGAAGCACGTTGAGCGTGTCAAGGGATTACTTACAGGCGTTATGGTGCTCAAGGCCACCGAACGTACAAAAATGACAGTTGGCTTAGCTGTTAACATTGATCCGACCACGCAGATTCCGGTCATCCCTGTATTTACCTATGAGCATAAATTTAATAATGGACTAATTGCAGACATTACCCTTCCTAAGAGTATCTATCTCAGGAAATATATGTTCAATAATACTGGACGGCTTTCTTTAGGTACCGAAATGGATCAAACGACATTTTATTTGTACGATATAGATGGTACCGATCAGCGATATCAATATCGGCAATTGGATATTAATAGTGGGGTGATCTATGAACATGCCATTGGCGATTTTGTGGTTACAGGCAAGACAGGGATTAAAATGACCCCATCAGGACGGTTATTCAGAAAAGAAGATTCCTTTAACGATGCGGTATTTGAGACCAAGCCAGATCCAACTTTTTATTTTAATGTTGGTGTTTCTTTCAATCCGTTCACTGTACTGAAAAAGAAAAAATGAGGTGTCCGGAAAATTTTTATTTCTGTGGCTTAAATATTAAATTAGCCAAGATAAACTGAAATTGGATTGAAAGATTTTCCTCTCCTTTTGCTGTAATTTTCCCAACTTTTTATGTAAGTTTGTCCAGCTAGGCCCGCGTAAGTTATTAGAAAAAATCAAACTATTTTTGTGTTTCAGATTAAAATATGAAGGCCTATATTTTGTTAATAGGTCAAAAATAATCTTTAAAAGTTTTCTAGATGAATCAAGTTTGCGAATTGAATATAGATTCCAAGATTGTTAAAGAAATAGCAAAAGCTTATAGTACATTGGACTATGTACCGAAGTTGCGAAATCTTTTGAATCTTGTTTATCCAGAAAAGAAAACGAACAAATTTTGTAAACTCGATTTGCATAAAGAGATTAACAATCTTTTGTTGAATAGTTATGAAGGAGAGCCTATTTTAAAGTACAAGTTATTTAAAGCTTTTGTTAATAGGGATGTCGTAGCGGCTTATGAGATCAAGGTTAAAAATAGCCGAGTAGATTTTCTTACTGTAGATGATGCCACGACGAGTTTTGAGATCAAATCAAGCCTCGATAATTTAAACAAGCTTTCAAAACAATCTAGCGATTACTTAAGTGCGTTTGACTTTAATAACATAGTTATTCATGAACGGCATTTGGTTAAATGTTTAGAAATTGTACCGAAAAGTTTTGGGATTATTACAGTACATCAAAATGGGTACGAAATCGTCCGTAAACCTACCTTCAATAAAAGTACAGATCCATTTGAACAGTTGAATCTGTTAACGAAAAAAGAGTTGTTGAAGAATTTCGGTATGATAGAGACCGATGATATTTTGAAAAAGCTTGACAATATTGAAATTAATAAAATATTCAAGTTAGCACTCAAAGAACGTTACAAAACGCGGTGGGATTTTATTGTCAAGAATTCTGCCGACATCCTTCCAATAGATCTCCAGTTTTTCTTCAAGACAAATGTAGAGCCAGCTCTTATCTATAATTAGGCTAAAGAATTCCAGCCTCTATTTTGCGTTTGATACAGTGGAGATAATGTAGCATCGATATTCGTTTAAACTTTGGTTGGCTTTTAGATGGTTCAATGCCGCTTACCATATCATTTATCAATTTCCATCCTTGATTTCCACTGTCGAGAAATTGTATTGTAGAATTTTGCATTCTGGTTGTCGCGTCTGATTTTAATACGTCTGGAATTATTATGTCGAGAAAGTCTTCAAGTTTAGGTTTGTCTCTTTTCAGTCCCTTATAACCATAATAAGAGTTTTCTATAGCATCATAATAAATAAAACCAGGGCTGACCACACCGCCTTTTGTTAATAGATCCTTCTTTATTCCCGCATAGTCAGCGAACCCATTTCCTCCCCATAATCTGAAGTTTAATTGTAATGAGTTGTCAGACTTTTCAATTCTATTACCATGATCTAATCCTGAATTAGTTGTTTGGTGGTGTATCGCACTGTTTATAAATATAATGTTGCACAAATCAAACGTCTTAGCATAATCGAACATAAAGTTTACTGTATCTAAATCTTCATCGTTTGATAAACAGTATTCTTCAAGATCAATGAATAAATAATCAGTTGATCTTGCTACTTTGGCAATTTGTTGAATATCGTTATTGAAAGTAAGAATAGATGTTCTAAATGCTAGATCAATGAAGTCAGGTCTAAGATCATTTTCTTGTAGAATGATGGAGTTTGGTTCTCCAGTTCTTTGTGAAAATGTTGTTATCACAGGAATTATTTTACTACGTAAGGCTTTCAAACCTAATAAGTGTGATGTTCTTGATTCTCTTTTTCCCACAACAGAATTTAGAAAAACTAAAGCTTCTTTATCCATTCTAGAGAGTACTTTCAAATGAACCGGTAGATCAATAAAGACTCTATCACTTTTTATTTCTTTAAGAAAAGGTAGAAAGGCTTCATGAAACTCAGGTTCAGCTTTTTTCTTTGAAGTATGCTTTCGTTCGAGTTTCTTAAATATTTCGATATATGGATATATCTTATCCCCAAAATCGAAGCTTGACAGAACTTTTTTCTCTTCTTGACGATATCTAAATATTGGTGTATAAATAGGTGTCCCCATGGCTAATGACTTTAATATTTTATGAAATAATCTAGATTGATTTTTACTTTCAAATTTCCTCCAAAATGAAATGGTACCCTGTTTAAATTTTGAAGACGTCCTAATACAATTGCAGGATGGGTATTATATTTTCTTGCTACTTTTCTAATTGCGCCTTCTGTAATAGTATCTTCAATGTCTTCTAAAAAGGAATCAGGGAGGAGCCAGTCTCTAGCAAAATCATTAGCTTCTTGTTCTTTATCTTTATCATTCGCTACCTCCTCAAACTCTTCAATAAAAACGTCCTTTTTACCATGTAACAAAATATGCCCAGCCTCATGATAGAAAGTAAACCAAAAATGATCATTGGTCTTATAGCGATCCGTTATCTGAATTATGGGAGTGCCGGCAATCCATCTTGTTGCACCACTGATAGGCGCCTTTGAAAGACTCTTCGAATAAATGACTGCGACTCCAACCTCATTACATTTTTTTTCTAATTGTTCTGCAAAATCTTCTGGTTGCTGTTCAACAAGAATTTTAATGTCCAACAAAACAGATTTAAAAGCATCTTTATTGTAACTTGGTAGTTCTAATTTACGTAGTCTCAATTCCCCAATCCGTAGCCACGCAGCCATATTACTTAAGAGAGAGTTCAACTTATTGCTCATTCTAAAATCTGTTCCAACATAATTATCAATATAGACATGCCGCCATTGAATAGGCGAGGCTACACCATAAAATCTTAAACATTCTTCGGCTAATTCACTGTTAGGCTTTTTGGAAGATAAAAATCCCAAATCATTTAATTCTTTAAGAGGTTGTTCTTTGACCCAATCAATACATTGTTCCAAGAACTCCTCTTGCTCTATTCGGGCCAATTTTTCACGATAATTAGCTTCCCTGTTTAACCAAAACTGAGTATCAATACCTAATACTTTTTCAAGTTGAAGTGCAGTGTTTACTGTAATAGGTGCCTTGCCTGAAATTAAATCATTTACCTTTCCTGGTGTTTTGCCAATCCTCTCAGCGAATTCTGCTTGCGTCATTTTTAGAAATTCCAATGTTTCTAAAATTGTATCACCAGGTTTTGATAGTAATTCTCTCTCTATTTCTAAGTTCTTGCTCATATCTATATTTCAATTAGAATTAATGATAGTCTGTCGTGTCAATAATTCGAATGTCGGTCACTCTTATTCTATCTATCTCACCTGTTGGGGTGAGCGGAATTGGATCGTTGTCTATTTCAAAAATCAACCGGTGATTAGGAGAAATATTTACAGCCCATTCACCATCTCGATTTCCGGAAAGCGCATGACAGTTGGCAGCTTGTATTTGCATGAGGACATTGAGGTTGGGTGATGCCTCAATATCATCTAATCGTGCTTGTACCTTTTTTGCCATGGTACCAAATGCTTTCTTGATCTCAGCCGCCGATGAAAATTTTTTTTTAATTTTATTAGAATAAGTGATCTTCATTCTTTAATATTTTTATTACCTAAAAAAGGTAATAATTTATACAAATATAAATAAGATTTTATAAACTCAAAGAAATAACAAATCAAAATTTATGATTTGTTATTTGGAAGTTTCATCTGTTAAACAAAATTATTGGATTAAATTTATTGTAATTTAAGGTCGTTCTTGGTTAGATCTATCTGGTTTCTTAACACCTCTTGAATTAGAAATTTATTTTTAGTCATTTTTCGTTTCAACCTTAAGTAGACTTTATCGTCAACTTGCTTTTTTAGTTTTAAGAAGTTTATATCTACATATAAGATTCTATTCCAAACTACATCATCATTAATTAGCTCAGAAAAAATTTCAAAAGAAGTACCGTCATGACTTTTAAATGCAATGAAATAAGCGATATTGTATAACGTTATGAGATTATAGTTTTTATTTCCCTCAATTAATGTGTTTTGGAGGTAGTTGAATATTTCTTCAGTAGCAATATGTTTTGAACTGAAAGTTTGATTAAATATTATTCTCGATTGGTTTATTATATTGACAAAAGGAAGACCGTGAAATACAGAACTTTCATCTCTAGCACCAATATTTATTTGTTCTATAAATTCATTAAATTGTTTGAGGAGTTTTTTTGCAACAAGTTCTCTGTTGCTGATAGAGACTGCATGACTTGCTTGTAAACATTTGGAATGTTGATTGAGGTATTTCATATTGTCCCAACTATTTAAAGGAATTACTTTTTCCAGTATTTTTTTATGAAAACTAAACTTTTTTGGCTCCTTTCCACAATAAAATACTTGAGCATTATCCCACCACTCAGTCAGAAAATTATCAATTAATATGTCATCATTTTCGTCATCTAAGATAAGGCTGGCGAAAAATTCTTGAAAAAAATGGTTGAAGAAATGAAAGCTATCTCCCTGTACTTCGTAGTTGATAACACCCCGTTTAGTTTTTAAATACTCAATAAAATTATCTACATCGTCAAGTTCTTCATAGCTATAAGATTTTCGTAAATCATTTAAATATTCTTTGAGAAGTTCACTACTTATAGTATTTCTCCCTTCGTCGTGCATCCTGTAAGAAACAAATCCTAAAATCAACTTTAATTGTTCATATTTATATTGTGAATTAACACCTTTATTACTATCCCAACGATCCAGATATATATCTGTAAACTTATTATAAAGCTCAAATATATTTGCGGGTAATTCCTTTAAATCTACTTTATCATCTCGGTACATAGTCGCGATTAATGTAAGAGATAGAGGAGTTCTCTGCAAAGAAGTATCAAGAAGGCTGTTTTTTATAGCTCTTAAAAATGTGTTAGCTTTATTGTTATCGTTTGGTATAATTTTTTTAACAAGCTTAACGGCTTGGTTAAAATTAAAAGGGAGTATTTCAACATCTTCAAAGTTTTCTAATTTCGAATTGTTTTTCGCAAAATTTAGATGTCGTGTTGCAATGATTATTTGAATGTTATCGTGGAAGTTGGATTTTGAAAACTCATCAATCTTATTAAGAAATTCTAATCTATCATCTTCGTTACTTATAAAATCAACAGAATCTACTAATACAATTAATTTATTAAATTCTTTTACATTAAAAGGGTCGCCACTCGTTAGTCCTTTATATTGTTCTTGAATTAAATCATCAATGTTGATGTTAAAATTTTGATCATTAATATCTAGGTAAAAAACACCTGTTTTTGTATCAGAATTATTCGTTAAGGCCAATAATCCAGTCCGTTTTAATAAAATTGTTTTACCAGAAGTTGGAATTCCGTGTATTATATAGTTCTTACTTGATGAAATTATTTCTTTTGATATATCAAACTCCCCTTCTTGCAATTTACTGTCTTTTTCATCAAAGGTTAAGTATTCATTTATCTTTCTAATTTCTTTTGAAAAACTCGTTTGAACGTTTATAAATATTTCATCAATGTCATCAATCTTAAGATCATATATGTCGTTAAAACTACTTATATCAGATAATTGCTTTATTTGTTCTTTAATAAACGTGTTTAAAATAGGTTCTTTGTTGTCTAAGAACTCTTCTTTGCAATTCGTTGAAAATTCTCTTTCTAAATCTTGATAATCCCAGATCTTGATATTCTCTTTTATAGCATCTGATATATTGTCTCCAATTACATCAATACAATTTTTTGTTACATTACCATTTATAATAATAAAGAATCTCGATATACGTTTGTCTATCCCTTTTAAATCTTTATAAGGTCTTGTACTAGCCAGCTGTATTTGCATGCCAATTTCACCTCCAGGAAGAAAGTCATTTTGTTTCGCAGGTTTATTCTTAACAATAGCACAAAACCACTTGTCCTCTTCGAAATCAGAATCATATTTAGAAAATACTAGATCCTTTCCATACTCATTATTGCCATGAGTGATCTTTACATTTTGGAAACCTTTATTTTTAAAAAGTTGTTGTAAGTATTCGAATAATACAGGTTCTAAACAATTTTTTTGAATATATTCTAACTTTTCTTTTACGCTATTGAAAATTATCTCTTTAGGATTTGTTGATTTTCTTTTATTCATAACTTTTAAGGATACTACGGGAATTAATAAAATAGGTTTGATAAATATAGTTAAACAAATCGAATAAAAAAGAAATCTCTGAATTACGTTATAATTTTAATCGCAGAGATATTTTTATTTCATATGATATGTGATTCAAAAGATTTGTTTGATTATCACTTTAATAGGTACTTTACTTATTCCACAAGCAGCAATTCTTTCATAATTTTCGTTAATTTACCCTATGAACCAAGTTTCTCATTTACCTCAATAGAAGTAATATGAATTAGCTGAAATCGTGAAGATCATCTGTGATATAACCAATCCGGCTTAGGTAATTTTGTTTGGAAGTCAAGCTACTGGTAAGTGGGTAGAGGATGAGTATGTAGATAAAGGAACGACCTATAACTATATTAGTGATTACGATTTATTGGCGGCACTATAGGAAACTAAAAATATCAACAAGTAGAAATGTTAAGATTTATAATCATACCCTATTGTATAAAAATAGAGTCAGTGCTAAATTAAATACCAAACATGATTGATAAACCAACCGCATTTTACACGTATAACCTTCTTTTCGGAATCTTTTCGTTTCTTATAACAGTTACGGTTAGAACGAATATAGTCTATGGCGCTGTCGACAATTTTAGTCTAGCATCCACTATTATAACAATATGGAATTGGTTCATGCTCTTAAGTTTAGCTATTGCGGCTCTTCAAACTCTGGCATTTACTTATAAAAATGGAGGGATTCGATACGTGTTTATAAGTATACTAGTTATAATTTGTTTGATTATTACGTTTATAGGTATGTTCTTTATTCCATCAGGATCAATTCTATCATAATTTTCGTAAATTTACCCTATGAACCAACTGTCTCATTTACCTCAACACAAACAAGACGAATTAGCTGAAATCGTTGGAATTATCTGTGATATAACTAATCCGGCTAAGGTAATTTTGTTTGGAAGTCACGCTACTGGCAATTGGGTAGAAGATGAGTATGTCGATAAAGGAACCACATATACCTATATTAGCGATTACGATATTTTGGTGGTTCTATCTGATAATGAAAAAGGGGAGGAAGTTGAGATTGCGAGTAAGATTGATAACCGTACAGGGAAGTTTAAAAATGAGGTAAGCGCGATTGTACATTCAATTTCTTATATCAATAGCGGTTTAGAAAGGGGGCAATACTTCTTTAGCGATATTGTCAAAGAAGGGATAACGCTCTATGATAGCGGAGAATATTCTTTTGTCGAAAGTAAGCCTTTGACTAATGAACAGCTAAAAGAACTTGCTATTGAAGATTTTAATAAATGGGTTAAAAGTGGCTCGAGGTTTTTGGAAGCCACTAAACTTCTGTATGATGATTTTTCTAAAAGGAATTTGCCTTTGAACGAAGTGATTTTTAATCTTAATCAATCAGCAGAAAGATTTTATAGTGGCGTTTTATTAGTATACACTGGATATAAGCCTAAAACCCACCGTATTAAAGCTTATCGTAAATATGCTAAACATGTCTCAGAAGATCTTTATCAAGTCTTTAGATATCCACCCACAGACAGTGAAGAAAATAGATTGTTTAAAATCTTAAACGATGCTTATATAGATGCCCGTTATAAAGACGATTATTATATTGCACCTAGCGATCTAAAAAAATTAATTAGTAAAGTTGAGAAATTGGAAGCTGTTGTCACTGACCTTTGCGAAGGCAGAATCAATTCGTTATAAGGCTATTTAAAATTACAGAGATCGTCAATCTTCACTTCCAAAGCTTTCGATATTTGATGAATAATATAGATAGATGGCGTGACTCGGCCATTCTCGATCCTACTTATTGCTTGATAATCTTTAAAGCCAATTAACGCGGCTAATTGAGGTTGAGTTAATTCCTTATCTTGTCTTAATTCCTGAATCCGGGCACCTAGCTGTTTTCTGAATTTTATTTCCTTATCATCCATGTAAGCTAATGAAGGGATAAAAAGAAATATTTTAATAAACATATTTGTTTAGTCTTAACTCTTTTTATATCTTTGTGTAGTCATTCATTGGTGCCAGCGTGAGAAACTGAAAACCAAGACGAATGAACATTATAAGCTTAAAAGAATACAGAAAATATTTAGATAGGGCCTCCCTTATTTATTTAAGGATATGGTCGCGTAGTTTCTCACGCTCAACCATTGAGCAGGGGAGGTTCCTTTTCTATTCATCATATGCTGGGAGTATAGTATTTAAGGATCAATTGATTCTTAAAATTTGCCCTCCGGAATAGTTTTTAAATAATTATTCCTTTTCGAATTCAGGTTCGGAGAGGAATAAATCAGTCTACAAAAAGTCTGAACTTCTTTAACTGATGCGGTACCGTTTTTATTAAATCCTCGTGTAATTGTTTTATAACCGCATTTGAGACGCCCTTTTATTTACCACGCGTAACTTTTTTCAAGGGGACCATCATATGCGTTAATTTAACGTAATGGGGTCATTTTGTTTAAAGTTATGCCCTAAAAACTTAAAAAATGAAACCCAAATGCAATTACATTCTCGCGTTAGAAAGAACTCTTTATGACGTTCATCAATCTGATTATTACCCTTTAAAAGACATTGAAGCTTTTTGGAAACAATATCCAATTGGTCTAATCAGAGACAATCTTATTGAACTCCAGTCAAAAGTAAATTCAGAACAGCTTTCTGCATTCTCACTAGACTTATTGAAAGCTCTTGTTGCTTATCTGACAGCACATTTAAACAATTTGGATTTGACTCCACTATCTCTTTCGGAGGGTTTCGAAGCGAGCAAAGAAGAGTTAAAGGCAACTAAGGAAATCTCGGATTTCTTTGATCGTGTATCTCCATCAAATACCAATTCCTAAAATGATGAAAAAATTAAAACTACAATCCAATAGCAGTGCACTGCTATATATTCAACTACTAAAGATCACGGTACTTGTGATCTTATACTTCTTAGTTTCTATGTTTAGTTTATCAGCTCAGACGCCCCGCAAGAACAACGGGGCCGATGGGCTACTTTCAAGATCAGCAGTTAAAAAACTGAATCTTTTAATTGCTTTATGTTCATTGTGCTTTCCAACTATGCTAAAGGCACAATTTTATACGCCAGATTCGAGTTCTTTATATGTAGGCGATAAAGTGCCGGAACACTTTTATACTAAAAAGTATAAGTTATTTGACCTTAAATCTAAAGCTGAATCAATCGGTGATCTGAGTGCCGATCGTGACAAGTTAATCGTATTGGACTTTTGGGCCAACTGGTGTAAGCCTTGTCTCTACTACCTGATGAAAATGGATTCCATCTCCAAAGAATTGGATCCGTCCAAAGTAAAGATTATCCCTGTTACTTATCAGTCTAGTAAAGATCTGATCAAAATAGCCGAGCGTTTTGGTTGGAACTATCGATCCATTACCGAGGATACGGTATTGGCCAAAATGTTTCCGCACCAAAGCCTACCGCATATGATCTGGATCTACAAGGGGAAGGTGGTCGCTAAACCTAAGTCAGACTATGTCTCCAAGGAAAATATCGCATTGATCCTACATGAAGATATGCCCAAGATGGTGCAGAACAATGCCATCAAAGCGGTAGATCCAAACAAGCCCTTGTTTACAGCGAATAATGGTAAAGCAGATCTTTTGGTAGATCAAAAGGGCTTTAAGATGGCTGGTTTTGTGGATCAATATTTTACGGTTCCCCTGACTATTTACCGTGGCAGGGATAGTATGTTGATCTATTCAATCAATAATCCATTGGACCAGCTTATTTATCAGGCTTTCCGTCAGGATGTCTTCCAGCTATTTGATATTACATCGGCCTTTCAGTGGAATGTATCGCCATCTATCCTGCAAAAGCAATCTTTTCATGAGCCTGTACCAAGCTATCAAGGCGACTATGCACATGACTTGAAAGTAAAGGATTGGATGTTGTACAATTACTATAGCTATGCCCTACAACTACCGGCATCGCATACTGATGCTGACGCTATGCATCTCTTACAGCAAAGGCTTCAAAAGGCAATACTTGCTCATTTTGGGTTAAAAGTAGAGCTTGTTCGCGGTCCTCGAAAGCGGTACGCTGCACTGCAAAGAAATCGGCCATTATCGGTCGTAAAACAGCTATTGCGGCAGCCCTTATCGGCAAAGCAATCTGCCGATACTGTACAGGCAAAGGTTGCCTTTTTTGATCAGCCACATTTTCAGCTATTTGTTTCTGCACCGCTCAGAAATATGAAACAACTCGAGCTAGATGAAAATGCTGTCATTAACGAAACGGATATACCAAAAGATTTCATAGCATCTTTTGCATTCCCTAAATCTATGCGACAGGCAACGGAGCTACAATCTGTACAACAGGAACTGAAACGCTACGGTATGAAAATCGTTATCATGGATCGAAAAGTACCCATGCTACGCGTTTCGGAAGTCAAAAAAATCAATCGCTAATCCTTAATCTTTGCTAGAAAATGAAACGTATCATTTTACTCTATATCTATCTCTTCCCAGCACTATTATGGGCACAATATCGGGTCACCGGGATAGTATCCGATAGTATCGGAAACCCCTTAGAAAAGGTGTCAATTGTGTTATTGCCCCAGGGGCTGCAGCAATCGAGCGCAAAGGATGGTTCCTTTGTTTTCCTCCTGGGCAGTAACGCCCGTATCCAATTTAGTATGGTTGGGTATGAGCGCAAGGTAATAGAACTGGAAAAGGGGCGGGACCAGCGTATTAACGTTGTGCTGTCCGCTAGTCAACAAAAATTGGACGAGGTATTGGTTAATACGGGTTATTACAAAGTGGACAAAAGTCGTGTAACAGGTTCGTTTAATACCATTGACAATAAACAACTGCAGTTTAATCCCAATGGTAACATCATTGAACGACTCGAAGGCATTACACCGAGTCTCCAGTTCGATCGGAAGTTTAACGTCAATGAAAATGTGGGCGAACCCGCATTACGACTTCGGGGGCTGAGTTCCATTCAGTCCAGCACTGAGCCATTGATTATCCTCGATAATTTTCCATACAAAGGAAGTATCAATACGATCAATCCTGATGACATTGAAAGTATCACAATATTAAAAGATGCCGCTGCCGCCAGTATATGGGGGGCACGTGCCGGTAACGGAGTGATTGTGCTTACAACAAAAAAAGGACGGGCAGGCGATGCCATAAAAGTAAGCTTCGGTACTCAGCTTGTCCTGTCCGATCGGCCCGACCTTTTTTACAATCTCAATTTTCTGGATTCCAAAAGCATGATGGAGATCGAAAAAACATTGTTCGACCGTGGTTATTATAAGAAAGCCAATCAGACAATGCTGCCCGATTATGTCTCGCTCTTGTTCAAATTGAAGGAAAATAAGATCGATCAGACCGAATTTGACCAGATTAAAAACCGTATGGAAATGCAGGATATTCGGCAGGAAGCCAGGGAGGAACTGTATCGTCAGGCAGTAACGCAGCGTTACAACCTAATGCTTTCCGGTGGTTCTGCCAAAAACCGTTTTGTGCTTTCGGGTAGCTTCAATAAGGATCTACTGAATGTAATCGGTAATAAAGCACAGCAGTACACACTGCGTGGAGCCAATGAGCTTAAGTTAACATCCCAGCTAACACTGAATACAGAAGTGCAGGTTGCAAGGTTAGACAATGCCAATAATGGTTATAACCTGACGAATCTGAACGGAACAAGAACCTTATCTCCATATACTTTTCTGCGTAATGTGGATGGCACTGCAGCTTCAACCAACTATAAATATCTACGTGAATATGTAGAACAGGCTGAAAGCACAGGCTTGCTCAATTGGGATTTTAAGCCATTGGAAGACCGTGAGCTCTTAAATAAATCAAACCAAAGCAAGAATCTGTTGCTCGCGGCCGGATTAAATTATAGGTTGCTTGACGGATTGTCTCTGGATTTCAAGTATCAATACCAGAATATAAGCAACAGCTCGCAGTATTGGTACGATAAGGACAGTTATTATGTACGTAACCTTGTCAACCAATACACGCAGACGGATATGACGCGGATCATCCCATACGGTGGTATATTGGAAGGTGGTACCAACCGTAATATTGTTAATCATAATTTTCGTTTGCAAGGAAATTATCAGAAAAAGTTTGCTACTAATTATGAACTCAGCGCATTGGCTGGAGTGGAGATCAGTGCCAACCTGACGAAAGATCTGCCTGGATTTCGTTTATTTGATTACAATAGGGATATATTGACGAATCAGATTGCTTTCGATTATACTAATCTGTACAAATTGCGACCAAACGGTTCGGCCCGTGTTCCTGTCCCGCCCAATAATATGCAGGATATCACCGAGCGATTCTTGTCCTATTTTGCAAATGCTTCATTAACCATACAAGACCGACATAGTTTCAGCGGCAGCGTACGTTGGGATGCCTCGAATATCTTTGGTGTAAAGACCAATCAAAAAGGTGTACCGTTATGGTCTTTGGGTGCCAAGGAAAAGCTAATTGCCTTTGACTTCCTTAAAAATAACTGGCTTTCGCAACTGGATGTTAGGGCTACCTATGGAGTCAATGGAAATATCAATGCCGCATTGAGTGCCCTGCCCTCGGCCTTCTTTAATAATTATGATCTGATGACCGGTTTGCCTTATAGTCAGCTCCGCAGTGCGGGCAACCCGAATCTTCGTTGGGAAAAAATAAAGATCTTAAATCTTGGACTAGACTTTGGCTTTTTGAAACAGCGACTAACTGGTTCGGTCGAGTACTTCCATAAAAAAGGAACAGATCTCATCGGGCAGAAATTGTATGACCCCACCACAGGAATTAGTCCTGTAGACGGTACTTATTACATCGATAACTCAGTGAATTATGCCAACATGATCACAAAAGGTCTTGATTTCAATTTACGTGCTTTGCTATTGCAGGGTGATTTTAAATGGTCAGTCAACACACTATTGAGTTATACAAGCAATAAGGTGACGGATTACATGGCTGCTTCTCGGGTCTCGACCTCAAGCTATGTAATTAGTCCTGTGCCAACAGTAGGGAAATCTCTGGATCAGCTTTACGCATGGAAATTTGGTGGACTAAGTTCCGAAAACGGAATGATCTTAACACCGAACGGTGACCAGGATTACCTGAAGTATATGAACAATGCAAAGATTGAGGATCTTGAGTATGTAGGGCTGAAATTCCCGCCCTGGCAAGGCAGTTTGATGCAGAGCTTTAATTATAAGGGCTTCGAACTAAATGCAAACATCGAGTTTAAACTGGGATTTTACCTCAGAAGAGAATCAATTGATTACAGCAAACTTTTTGCGAATGGTATAGGCAATCGTGATTATGCGCGACGTTGGCAGAAAATGGGGGATGAGCAGTTTACAATGGTGCCTGCTATGCCAACAAACGTGGATAATAGAAGGGATGCGCTGTATGCAAACTCGATGGCATTGATTGAGAAAGGTGATTTTGTACGGCTTTCCAATATACAAATGGCTTATACCTTCAAATGGAGGAATGCCAGATATGTTCAAACCCGGGTATTTGGCGCTATTAATAATTTAGGCATGCTGTATAGAGCGAACAAATCAGGATTGGATCCCGATTTTTATCAGGCTAATTATCCTAAACCAAGAACTTACACAATAGGCTTTCAACTTGATTTTTAAGAGCTAATAAGATGAAAACATTTCTATTATTTTTATGCAGCATGTTTCTGCTGGCATGTAATCCGGATTATCTGGATCTAAAACGGGACAAAAGTCAAACCGTCCCCACAACCTTGGATGATTTTGATGGGTTGCTAGGCAATTCAATGACAATGAACCAGTCTTCAAGTCATACATTAGGAATGATTAGTGGCGATGAGTACGAAGTTCATGATGCCTCCGTCGGTCTCGTGTCAAGAGATTTCGAAAGGACTGCCTTTTTATGGCAACCTGATATATTTGGAAACGCAGAAAGCGAAGACTGGAACGGTGCATATCGTAGGATATTGTATTGTAATATTATTTTGGAAGGGCTGCAAAAAGTTGCAAGAAATGAGACAAATAAAGTACGTTATGATCGTATTAAAGGTGAATGCTTGTTTCAGCGATCTTTAATGTTTTTTAATTTGGCGATGCAATTTGCTGCATTACCCGCAGATAAGCAACGATCTATCTATGGAATTCCGCTGCGTACAGAAAGTGACCCTGAGCAAAAAAATGCAAGAAATACTGTTCAGGAAACTTATGATAAGATAATAGCAGATCTGTTGGAGGCAGAATCGCTTTTGCCACAGGAAGGACTTTCGATTTATAGAGCTGATAAAGTTGCCGTACAGGCCTTGCTTGCCAGAGTTTATCTCGTTCTTGAAGATTACAATAGTGCTTCTGCCTATTCCATGAAGACGATTCAGGCTGATCATACCTTATTAAATTACAATAGCCTTGACCCGAATTTGAATTTTCCATTTCCATCCTATGGATCAGGAAATACGGAAATATTATTTTATGATATGCCAGACTATGCCGAACTGATAAGCGAAACGCATGCAAAAATTCCGGATGTCTTTTATAATTCCTTTGATAAAAATGATCTAAGAAAAACCCTGTTTTTTAGATCGGAGGATCCGGAGAAAATAACGTTCAGAGGTACATATGGTGGAAATTACGTGGATTTTTCGGGATTATCCCTTGATGAGTCTTACCTCACACTGGCCGAATGTTTAGTCAGACAAGGGGAGATAAATCAGGGCATGTCATACTTGAAAAAGCTACTGACTAGTAGGTTTAAGCGAGAAAGTACCGTGTATATTCCAGTATTGAACCAGCAGGAGGCATTAAAATTTGTGCTTAATGAACGCAAAAAGGAGCTGCTTTTTAGAGGAGTTAGGTGGATGGATCTTCGGAGATTAAATCTATCGGAGGAAACGGCAATTGTATTACATAGGAACTATGAGGGAAAGGAACTTGTCCTTAATCCAAATGATGTACGATATATTTTCCCAATTCCGCAGAGTGTGTTGCTAAATTCAGATGTGATACAGATACCGCGTTAAACTTAAAAGGCCCTGCGTATTGCAAGGCCCTTTTTTGTTTTTCATTAGGGTCTATAGGCTTTCTTTGCTATAGATACACCAGACTGCTGCAATGCTTCCTCGACGGTCATGTCTGTAAGATCATGATCGTTTGGATTGTTGAATTGGACAGCACAACGTTGGGGTTTAACTGTCAAAACACAAGGACCACTACCTGTTGTCGGATCTGAAATCTCATCGCCCAATTGATCTTGATTGGGATCGGATGAAGAGTTAGTTGTTACTTCGATCCATGGAGTTGAGCTTTTCTTGCTCAATCCTGCTGAGGTCAATGTAACCCCAGTTACACCTGCAACGGCCAAAGCTACTAAGGCCATTACATTAATTTTGAATTTTCTCATATGCATAGCATATCGATGTTTAGTGTTTAAAAATTGTATTAGTTATTCTCTTTTTGATCGGCAAGTGAAGCTTATCAAGGGCGAGAAGCCCGATGTCTTTTGGCAGACGTACCCTTCCGCCGAACCAGCCTAGGGTTCAGCTTCCGCTGTAACAGCTATTGCTAATTTTTTTATGAACCTAACCTCGTCATCAATTTCCTCTGATGCGAAATCCTTATCTTTCTATCAAGCAGTAAGCCTATAATACATGCAATTGTGATCAGGCAGTTGACCCAAAGATGGGCTTTCCAGCTGATCGGAAACTCGAGTATACAATCACAGGGGATACTGCCCCAGGTATCGCGCAAGGCAAGGATCACATAGCCTGAAAAAACGAGCATCAGGAGGGTCGTGAACCAAAATCCCACTCTTTTTGTGGCTTCAAAAATAAAGAGGATACCGGTGGCTAATTCCACGGCTGGCAGGATATACGACAGTACAATGCCATATTGATCGGCCAAAGGCTGCCTGATCATGGATGCGCGAAATTCGGTGTAGGTGAATACTTTTTTCGATCCGACATAGATCCACAGGCAGAGCAAAGCAAAAGTCAATACCTGCAAGACAAATTCCTGGGGATGCTTCCTGATGTACGAAACCGCCCCAGTAAATTTGCGCCCTAACCAGCTACGTGACGCCACGCCTTGAACCGTATTCGCTGATGCAATTCCATCATATTGTCTATATTTTTCGCTTCGTTCCATAGTCTTTTTGTTAACCGTTTACCAAGTTTTACAATGCTAAATTACAATCTCTAACTGCCCCGGCGTTAGGCAATTGCTGACTGATGGATAGGCATCTATTGATGATTAGCTCAAAACAGATAGTCCGTTAGTTGATAAGGGTAGCCTGTCGGAAACTCATGATAGACATGGAGGTAAGCAAGCACAAGAGGGCAAACCGCCCGCCGGTTAAATAGATCAAGGACCGCCCGGAAGTCGAGCGGATCGATCGCTGTCCGGCCATAGGCATAGAGGATCTCCAAAATATCCGCTATCACTTGTTGGCGCTGCTTTTCTTTTTCCTCCGCATCAAGGTCACGAAATAAGAGATCTTCGTGTAGCTGTTGTAGTTCGGCAATGCCCATCAGCTCATCATGATAATAATCGAGCTTGAAACCGTGTCGTTTCAATATGGAAAATAATACTTCGAGACAATAATGTACTTCCATATCGTCCAGGTAGGGTGGGGGAAAAGCAAAATTCATGATGGCTGCCCAGTCTTTACTGATTTGCCCGTTTTCATGGGCCACCTGGATCACCATTTCTTCAAGGTCAATCTCGTCAAAGTAATAGATGCCGGGTACATCAGGCTGGTATAGGTTGGAGACAAAGGTGATGTCCAATAATATGCAGCTCAGGATGTAAAATAGTTCAAGATAGTCGTTGTGAAGTGGAGGAAAGGTGATGTATAGGTACTCTTCCATACTCATTTCATTTTCTTGCAATGGCGTATAATCCAAGAGCATGGAGTTGCCTTCCTGACCGTTGTTCTGGTTGGTGTCCTCATTGCGATAGTCGTTGTAGAAGACCTGGCGACAGGCCATCAGCTCCTGATGAAAGGAGCTCAGTTTCCAACCCGCCGGTGCGAGATGTGCCATCGCGACGGGAATGGCATCATAAATGTCTTGGAGGATGTCGTGAGTAATTTTTGAATTCAGTTTTTTGTTGTTTTCAAATTTCATGTTTCGTTTATCTGGTTTGTTTCTAGCGTTTGAGTTTTTGTTCGCTTGCTGCTTTAAACTGGCTGGCAGTCATCCCGGTTGCATTGTGAATAAACCGGTTCATTTCACTATGACCGCTGAATCCCGTTTCCTCGGCAGTCGCGGCGAGCTTTTCATGCTCAACAATCACCTGCTCGATCAGTGCGAGTAGCAAATTTTTCCTTTCTTCCTGAATGGTCATATTGAAATATTTATGATAAGTCCGGCTTAAGACCTCAGGGGCCGTATGCAGGATCTGCGCGATTTCCCCAATGCGGCTTTGTGCGCCTTCATGTAAAATCATGACTGCAAGAAGTTGTTTGGCCTGTACCGGTACTGGAAGATCACTATACGCATCTTCCAGTAGTTTAAAGCGGCTCAGATTGATCAAAAAGATCAGGTGTTTGAGCAGGATATGCTCATTGTTTAGTGTATGTGGATTTAATCTGCCAAAGATCATACGCAGGTATTTGATAGTCGTGGGACCAACGCGAAAATCTATGCTCTTCATCGACAGTGGTGACCGCTCTTTTTTAGCTTGAATGAGCTGCCGGAGAAACCTAAACTGCTGTAGGGCTGGTGGTCTAAACATACCAGCATCGATGACGAAGCCGATCAAGAGATGATGGCCGGTAGGGAGCTGTAGTTTATACTTTCCTTTTACGAGATAAAAATAAGTCCCTAGACCTGGCGATAGCTCGAAAGTAAAATCCTGATTTTCCTTTTTACCAAAAATCGATTGTTCGGTGAGTAAAGGGTAGATGACATGGAGATCTTCCAATGTAATCTCAAAAGGGATCTCCATGGGTTCCGATAGCCAATATTCATAATAATAGAGATAAGCAAAGCGCCCGTCAAAAAGTTGTTCAGAAATTTGGTTCGTTGGCGATTCCCAGTGTGTTTCTTGTGCATAACGTACGGGGAAAGTGATAGCTTGCTTTGCGCAAGAAACTATCTTATAATCTGGTGGTAAGGTGAAATTGTATGGCTTTTTCATCTTTTGTTTATAATAAGTTAAAAGATGATTTTATGAAGTTTAATTAGAGGAAGCCAAATAAAATTGCACATAACCTGTTTTTTAAATGTAGTTGACGAGATTATATTTCAGTTGACGTTTTTTGATTGTGGATGACAGATCGAAGCTGTATTTGAATTGTAGATGACCATAATCCGTATATGTACAATTTTTTTTGAACGGATTTATTTGTTCTAACATATTTGCCGCCGTTGGATCCGATATGGAGTAGTCAAGCGTTCGACAAAGGGAAGGTACAATCCTTTGAAGGACCAATTGTAAATCAAAGATAGTATGAAATGAAAATCTTGAAAGATCAGGTATTCAATGGCATAGATCAGGCAATGGAAGCGCAGCCTATTTTACAATGGGATGAGCTGCAATCTTTTATTTCCGGTGAGGTCAAAGATGAGGAAAGTTGTCCCATCTTAACTTTCTAATTCGCGCAGCCAAATACCCTTGAGGGAGGAACGAAAACAGGGATGTTTTCTTCCTCCCTTCAATAAATCGCCTTAAATGATATATTCAGAAGACAACCACAGCTGGAGCTATGCGCTATTTTCGGCGCATCTGCACCGCTACATGCCCCGATTGAAATGGGAGCAACACCAATTTATTTACCAACAATGGTGCAATTATCATTTGCCCAAACCCTTGCATTCTAATCTGATTTGGAATACTGACGCTATAGGATCGCTCCCGAAAGCCGAACCGAGCATTTTGGTACTATATCACTTGGGGATGCATGCCTATATCCCCCAAATACTAGCTGAAAATAACATCCAGTTCGATATCTTAATGGATAGAAAAGTATTTGCAAAGCATCAGGAAGAAATGTCAGCACTTCGTGATCTATGTCATGAAAAGGGAACATTACACAGCTTTTTGATGAGCGACGATCCAAGTGTACTATTGAAGGCCAGGACGACGATGCGTGCGGGGAGACACTTGCTGATATTTGCCGATGGAAATAGTGGAACTAAAGATACGCTGGAGAGAAAACTGAAAGTTAGTTTTTTGGAAAGCTCTATCTATGTACGAAAAGGTATTGCTGTACTGAGTTTTTTACTTCAAATGCCGATTGTCCCACTAGCCCATTCCGTCAAAGACGGCCGCTATTACCTTTTTATGGGGGAAGAGATTTTTCGATTGAGCCACGAAAGTAGAGAAGATTATCTATTGCGCAGTATGCAATCGCTATATCAATTTTTAGCTAATCAAATCAAAGACGAACCTTGGCGTTGGGAATGCTGGGGATATCTCCATGAACTCAATTGTTATAAAATCAGGTCCTATAATAACGTGAAATTTGATCTGGAATTGGAAGAAAATATTCAGATCCAACTCAACGAAAAGAGAGGAATTTTTAATAGAAAATATTTTTGTTACCAATTTGTATAAAAATATTTTTTTAACTTAAACTTGTTAAGTAAACTGACGGGTTACCATGCGAAACATACTTCATTTAGCGTATCAGAATATGCTTGTTTTTACTTTTATGTTGACTATAGTATGGTTGGCGAATTTGTTATGGAGTGAAGAAGTTATTCCCTTTGTTCAGATTGCGATTGTTGCATCTTTGTATACGCTATACAGTTACATAATTACTGTACTGTACTTTTATAGCTGGAAAAAGGGAAACAAACGAAGAATAGTCAGCTTAATGCTGTATCTCCTTATTTCATTGACCGTTATTCCCTGTATTCATACCTTAATTTATACGATACTTCCCCTGGTTAATATTCGTTTCTCTCGTCATGTGCAATCCGCTAATCTACCAAAGTTTTATTTTAAAATTATAAGTGGATATCTGGTCGCTAATTTATTGGCAGCCGGAGTTTTCTTTCGTTACAAAGCATCGCTGCTAAAGAAGGAAAGAAATGAGCTGAATAAGGATTTGAAACAATTTAGAGAAAGGGCATTGGGTATTCAATACACCTCGCATTTCCTGACAACAATATTTCTGACCAGCTTTGGTAAGATGTTGATCGATGAGGAACCATCCGATAAACGTACCAAACGGGATATCATCCAGTTTTTGGCTTATTTGCTGGAAATCGAGAAAAATGGTGAACTCAAACCTTTTGAGGAAGAGCTTGACGAGCTCAATTGTTTCGTTCGACTGCTACAGGATTACTATGGAGAAAGAGCTGTTCGCTATGAGCCTACAATAGGAAAGCCTACTTACCCGGCAATACCAACAGGCATATTATTCTTCCCGCTGGAAAACTGTTTAAAACATGCCCTGATTTCGGCAGATTATCCAATCGTATTTACGCTCCTTGGCAACGGGGGTGAAATGTTTTTGTGTTGCACAAACCATTGGGCACCCAAAAGCGATAAAATCAGTGCTGAAACTGGCTTTGGATTACTGCGGGCGAAACTGGAGCAAGTAGATTATCAGACCACACTGGAGACCGAGCAACAAAATGGGATCTTTTCTATACATATTAAACTAAAATTTTTTGAAAAGAAATGAATAAGCTAAATTATAGGGTATTGATCGTGGACGATGAACCCAGTTCGTTGGTATATGTGCTGATGTCCTTAAAAGAGCTTCCTTTTATCAATGAGGATATCGAGATCGTGAATAAACCCGTGCAAGCCATTGAATATTTGAAAGAAAATGAAGTGGATATTTTGATACTGGATATGGACCTTGGCGATGCCGATATTGATGGAATCAAACTGGCTAAATTGATCCCCAATCCGCCACTGATGGTGGCTTGTTCTGCGCATACAGATTATGTCTTTAAAGCCAATGAGGCTGGTATCTATACTTATTTCAGTAAAAAGATTAGTTTTAACGCCTTAAAGGCGAAAATGGAAGATGTAGTCGAGATGGTCGACAAAAGATTGGATATGAAAACGCGTGATGTAAAAACCCTGAAGGTGAAAACCTTGGATAGCAAAATAATTGATATTGAGGTGGAAGAAATTTTTTATGCCACGGTTAACAATCTCCTGATTGATATTTTTATGAAGGAGGAGAGCCATCGCTATAGAGGAAGCCTTAGAGCATTACAATCCGAGCTTCCGGTCGCTAAGTTTGCGCGTCCACGACGCAATACCTTGGTTAATTTAGCGAAGGTTGATCTAGTACGCACAGATGAATTATACTTGATGAAACCAAGAAATACTTTTCCTATTTTAATGACGAGATCTTATAAAGCGAATTTTAAACACCAATATGAAGTATATAAACAAAATAATAAGTAAAGGGTAGGCTGCCCTCATTTCATGGTATCGACCAATGGAATATTTTATGTCACAATTGGATGAAATCGTACAATTGTTGCGAGAAATCAATGCAAAACTATCAGCACACCACCTCTCTTCGGAGTCTGGACAAATGACAAAGTGGAACATTGATGAATTGATGACCCGCATGGCTGTGGTGTCAAGATTAGGGATCTCCGAACGAACCTACAACCGCTGGGTGAAATCGGGTGTCCTTAAGCCCATTTATCTGGGTAACAAACATTATTACCGCGAAGAGGATCTGCAGGATGCGATCAAGCGGAGTATCACTAAGGGACTAATTTGAGCCCTAGTGTTTAGTAGGCCGATCTTTTATGAAAAGGTTGGCCCCTTTTTATTCTCTTTTTTTATTGCTGATTTATGGCCAATTCTTTACTTTTTGTGGCGTATTGATTTGGTATTGCTAGTATACCGACCTGCTATTTCCTTACTGATAGCTTACCTACACTAGGCTACTTCATTGCTTATCCTTTAGTCTTTCTCTGTATATCCTTTGCTATTCATTTGCCTATTCTTTGGTATTTCTTTGCCATTTCTCTGCCTGTTCTTTGGTGATTCTTTGCTGTTTATCTGCTTAGACCTTGTCATATTAGCAATGCAGCGGCCTTTGAATGGCCTAAAAATAGCCATAAACTGACAAAGAATGACTAATCCAGAAGCGGGCGAGCCCGGACCGAAACCCCTCGAAAAATACAGTATTTCCCAACATATAGCTCGGTTTTATGTCGCCATAAATGGCAATTTCAGACAAATGGCGTCAGATGGCGTCGTTAGACCAAATGCGCTTCTAAACCACTTTACCTTAGTGTCATGATATCGATATCGTGGCTGCCTGCAGCGCCACATGATGGTTAAATATTTTAAAAAAATAATAGTATGGCAAGATTTATAAAAGGAATTCACGGGGCCTACCAGGGTAAGGTTGGCAACATCGTAGGTTCGTCGTGGCGGGGTATAGACTATGTACGCTCGCTACCAAAGAAAAGTTCAAAGGCAGCATCGGAAGATCAGCTGGCACAGCGCATGAAATTTGGGATGACAACCAGTTTTCTCAAATCCATTAAAGATATCCTGATGCTGGGTTTTTCGGACAGCAAACAAAGAAACAAAACAGGCTACAATGTAGCTTTCCAACAATTTATCAATAATGCGTTTCAAGGGGCTTATCCCAATTTTACGGTCGACTATAGTGTCGTAAAAATCGCAAGCGGTGGTTTGGCCGCTCTGGTAGGGTTGCAGACAGTTGAATCTTTTCCCAAGGTATTGTCTTTGACCTGGGATCCGATCGGAAACCGCTTCAATGCGTTTGACGATGATCAGGTCCTTGTGATTCTGTACGACGTAATAGAAAACCTCTTTTTTGCATTTGAAGGTGCAACACGACTTGATGCCGCAATGGATATTACACTGCCAGACAGCTATACCGGTAAGACAATAGTCGGCTGGACATTTAACATCCATCGGGACGGAGTGATGACATCAAGCAGCCAGTATTTAGGTGAATTTGTGCTCACCTAGCTGTGTGGATTTATGGAGACTGCTCTTTCGGGAGCAGCTCTTTTTTTGAAACGAATTGATTCGATAAGGTAAAATTTAAAATCAAACAAATGAAAATAGTACAACAACAATTGGTCGCGGATATCGAGGATATCTATTGGCCTTTGACAGGGAGATGGGTACTGGGCATTAGTCTGGTCTGTCTTATGGTATTTTTTATTGCTGCAGGCTTTCTGCTGCAAGCGATAGATCCCACGGCAGGGGTATTGGATATTGGTATTCTTTCGGTATTGTTCTTTGCCGTTTTGGCGGCCCTATTAATCATATACTGCTGCTTTTGGCTACAGGAGATCCTCTGGCAGCCTTTTAAGCTCTTTAGTCAGCAATTTAGTGTTCACTTTAATCAATTGACATCATGGCAACAATGCGTTATTTATTTTTCGGTTTTCTTTCTGTCGCTGTTCTCTTTCTTGGCGGTGCTGGCAATGCTGCTATAGCCGATAAGGAGCAGTCAGGCAGTTATGCTGAGCTCCCAAATACCAGCTCTGGGCTGGAGCAGGTGGATGACCCATCAGTGAAACGCTACGCCTGTTCGGGTGTACGCGAACGCATTGTCGATATTGCGGTACACGAAATTGGTGTGCAGGAAGCCACAGGCAATAACGATGGCATGCGGGTCGAGGAATACCTAGCGTATACTGGTCTTGGAAAGGGCCATGCCTGGTGTGCGGCTTTTGTATCCTGGTGTTATGGCCAGGCGGGCCTTGCTGTTCCGCGCAATGCCTGGAGTCCGGCACTTTTTCCGTTGGCGCGTCGGTATACGGCCCAGCAGATCAACCCGGGGACTGTCCGCCAGGCAGATCTCTTCGCGATCTATAGCTCCAGTATCCAGCGTATCAATCATGTAGGGATTGTGCGCAAAAAGGAGGGTAATTGGATCCTGACTGTGGAAGGAAATGTGGATAATCGCGTATTGTGCAAGCGGCGTCCCTTGTCTACCATTTATGCGTTTTCAAATTGGCTGGACTGAAAGGAGGAATGATGAAAACAAGGCTATGCCAGATGATATTTTACGGGGGACTCTTATCCTTGCTGGTCTCCTGTAAGGTCTACGAAAGTAAAAAATATCAGAAACAACAAGAAACGGATACGAACCGGCAGTATACCGAGCAGCTCCGAAGGTTATATTCCGACCATCAGGATACGCTTTCCCGCCTTTGGTACTTTTGGACGGACAGTGCTTTTCGTTTCTATCCCGATAGTGGTCTGTCTGCCCGGTCGGGAGGTTTATTATTGCATGAGTCGGCCAAAAGAGTCAGTAAACAGGTACTGGAGCTGGCTGAAAAAAGGCAACAGGAAAAACAAAAGCAGGTCGGCCATGAAAAAAGTGGCAGCCAAATGCGCTCTGCCCAGCAGGTTTGGATCATGGTCTTCGCCTTGCTCCTGTTTCTCCTTTGGCGATGGTGCCGATCTCATCTATTGCCCTAGTAAGCGTTGGAAGGAGGTCTGGAGAAAGGCCTCGACAGGTACTATTGGGCTATGAAGGAGACACGAAGTAAATCGTAGTCTCCTTTTTATGTGCCGGATGAATTCCTGCTATGCATGTTTGAGAAAAATCGAAATTTGTTAATCTTTTTAAATTTTTATTAAAAAAAGCAAAACCGTTTTAGTTTTATTATATTTGTTCGTAACCAGATTAAGGGAGTAATCCACAAATTACTAGACACAGTGCGTGAAAGACCAACTTATGAAATATTCCTGCATCATGTAATTGTTTTTTGTGACGCTTATTAGCTTGTAAGCAAATGTTAAGATTGGAGATCAATAACCGGATATTATAAACAAATAGCAATCTTTGCTAGTAATGAAAGGGTAAAACGTGACAATGTACGCACAAAAATACGACGATACTGAAGAGAAGTCTGTCTTGATCTCCCTTCGTTCTGGCTGCCAGCGTGCTTTTCGGCAGGTCTACAGTAGGTATAGTGGGCGTATTTATCTCAACATCCGTAAGATGGTCAAGTCCGAAGAAGACGCAGTCGAACTATTACAGGAAGTATTTATTAAAGTATGGGATAAACGGGAGTTGATTGATCCCGAGCAGTCTTTTCGATCTTATCTATTCCAGATCGCCAAATATACTGTCTATAATTTTATCCGGCGAAATAACCTCGAAAAACAAGTTCAGGCATATCTTAGCCTTCACAATACAGCCTTATACAGTCACGTCGAAGAAGAGCTCTATGAAAAGCAATATGAAGAATGGTTGTCTCAGACCATTGACCAGCTGCCGCCACAACGCAAATTGATCTACAAACTTTGTAAAATTGAGGGCAAAACCTATGCCGAAGTAAGCGACTTATTGAGTATATCGACATCCACCATCAACGACCACATCGTAAAAGCTACAAAATATATCAAAGAGAAGCATGGGATCCTGGATAAATCCACATTGCTCATTATTTCTTTTATACTTCTCCAACAGCATTAACGCATCTAATTTTCATTGCACAGAAAAAAAGTAAAATAAATTTGCAGGTAGAGCAGATGACGTTTACCGCTGAAGTGTATTAGCTGAAAAGAGGATAACCAATTGTGGAAAAGAAAACACTTCGATATACGTTAAGGCGCTATATACAGGGGAAACTTAGCGAAGAAAATTCCCGTGCGTTTTTGTCCTATGTAAAATCAGGCAAGGATAAAATATTACTTCAAGAACTCATCCAGGAGGTTTTAGATGATCCCATCGATCAACATCTGTTGGATGATCCAACCTTATTGGCAGTACTGGATAATACCTGGGACCAATTGCATCTCCAGATCAATAAACCGAAAACAAGATCGCTGTGGGATTGGAAACGTATCGGCGCAATCGCAGCGGCTATTATCGGACTATTATTTATTGGTCGCTGGTTTCTTGCCGTTGAAAATAAAAACGTATCTCCGCAGACTGCACAACATGTGATATCACCCGGAAAACAATCGGCGACCTTAACGCTAGCCAACGGCAAGCAGATTCATCTACATGAAACACAAAACGGTCGGATTGCGGAAGAATCGGGTATAAGAATTTCTAAAACAACGGATGGCCAATTGATTTACGAAGTCAGCGATAAGTCGCAGGGCGAAATCGAGCAAAATACCTTATCGACAACCAAAGGAGAAACCTATCGGATTAAGCTACCTGACGGTACACAAGTATGGCTCAATGCGGCTTCTTCGCTCAGCTATCCGGTTCGTTTTGCAAATCAAAAAAACAGAACTGTCACACTGACCGGTGAAGCTTATTTTGAAGTAGCGAAGGATGCCAAACACCCCTTTATTGTGCAGGCAGCAGATCAGCAGGTCGAAGTGCTGGGTACCCATTTCAATGTAAACAGTTATACCGACGAATCGGCGGTACAGACCACCCTTCTGGAAGGTCGTGTACAGGTCAGTTCCCACAGTCAAAAATTGTTATTAGCACCGGGTCAGCAGTCGAGCCTTACAGCTCATGGGGTGCTAAAATCCCGCCCAATAGATACAGCGCCGGTTATTGCCTGGACAAACAACGAATTTATGTTCGATGGAGATGGTATCGAAAGCGTCATGCGCAAGGTGGCACGCTGGTATAATGTGGAGGTCATCTATCAGGGTAAAAAAACGACCGAGAAATTTGGGGGCGGAATATCGCGTTTTGATGATGTTCAAAAGGTCTTAAGCCTGCTCGAAAAAACGGGTGCCGTTCATTTCAGAATAGACGGGAAAAAAATACATGTACTTCCCTAATAACCTAAAAATAATTAATGACACAATAACCTAAATAAACAAACCGATGAACAAAAAACGACAAAACGAATAGCCACAAAGGTGGGGTATAAAAAAGCAACCAAGATCCTGAAGGAGCTCGGTTGCCGTTTGGGACAATTAAATTTTAACTATCCAATCTGCAGTATGTTTCTGTTTTGGACGACTCGAATACACTGCAAATAAACCTTACAAATGTATCAAAATTATATCAGAAAAAAGGAGATAGCGTATCTGCTATTCCGTAAACTATGGCTTATTATGCGATTGACAACCATAATTATCTTGGTTACTTTTATGCAGGTTAGCGCTACCACCTTTGCACAAAAGGTAACATTAGAATACTCCAACATGAGCCTTAAGAAAATATTTAGGGAACTCAAATCTCAGACGGGATACAATTTTCTGTACACTGAACGGCAGATGGTAAATGCGAAGCCTGTTGACATAAAAGTTAGGGACCGTCAATTGTCGGATGTATTGGACCAGATCTTTAAAGATCAGCCCTTGTCTTACCAGTTGGATAATAAGACTGTGGTCATTTATGATAAGCCAAAAGCTTCCATAACGTCCGTACCGATGGAGTTTACGATGATCCCAAATCAAGTCCCTGTAAAGGGACGTGTGACCAATGAACGTGGCGAACCGCTCGCAAATGTCTCTGTACGGGTCAAAGGAAATGAATCTATAGGTACTACCACCAATAGTGATGGTATGTTTACCCTCACAAATCTCTCACCCAAAGCAACCCTGGTATTTTCCTCTGTTGGTTATGATGCATTGAGCGGAGAACTGTCTTCCCTGCAGACCGATGGATCGGGGCAGCTCAATGTGATCATGAAAAACAGCAACAGTCAGCTCGAAGAAGTTATCGTAATCGGCTATGGTACCACGACACGTCAGCGTGTTGTCGGGGCCGTTGACCAGATCAGTGCGAAGACTTTCGAAAACCGACCTGTAGGCAATGTAACGCAAGCCCTTCAAGGAGCCTCACCCAGTTTGACCATCCAACAGAAAAGCATGGACCCCAATGATAATTCGATGAATATCAATATTCGTGGGATATCTACCATAAACAGTAATGCGCCGCTGGTGGTGATCGACGGAATTATTACAGAAGGCGGAACACTCAATAAGATCAATCCGGATGACATCGAAACAGTGTCGTTATTGAAAGACGCAGGTTCTACGGCTATATACGGTTCGAGGTCTGCAAATGGCGTTATTTTGGTAACCACCAAAAGAGGACGCCAAAACCAGCGGCCTGCGGTGACTGTCGGCACCCAGTGGGGCGTGCAAGAACCTAAGATTTTATTTTCACCGGTTGCAGGATATGAAAATGCGACCCTTCGTAATCTTGCACTGACCAACTCAGGAATGGATCCACAGTTCTCACCGGAGGCTATTGCAGACTTATATGCCCATCAGGATATGGAGCGGTGGAACTTGCCGGAAATCATGAAAAACTCTTTCCAGCAAAAATATAATATCAGTGTGGCCGGAGGCGGCGATAAAAGTTCCTATTTGTTTTCCGGCGGCTTTTACAATCAGCCCAGCAACTTTGTTGGACAGGACTTTGGTATTAAGCGGTACAATTTGCGGAGCAACCTCAGTACAGAGATCGGACGTTTTAAATTGACTTCAATCTTAGCCTATACCCGCAACAACAACATGAGCAATACGGCCGGAAGTGCCATTATCAATGCCTCCCGACTTCCGCCTTATTACTACTATCGCATGCAGGCTGATAATGGAAAATATCTTGTCAACAATGCACTGACAGATCAAAATCCTCTGGCCGAACTGAATGAGGGCGGCTATATTAAAAACGATAACGACTATTTCAATATCAACCTGAATCTCGAAGCAAAACTGTTCGAAGGTTTAAAACTGCGTGGTATCTTCGGAGCGGACATCTATGCAGATCACCGTTTTATCCGTAGAATCCAGGTGCCATTATATTCCAGTCCAGATGCCACGCAAGCACAGGTCTACGTCAATTCAGACCGCAATACCGAAGATTTTAACGAAAAAGCTTCGTTGTTAAACTTTCAGCTGCTTCTGGATTATGATCGAAATTTTGGCAGTCATCATGTATCAGGTCTGTTTGGAGCATCCAACGAATCCTATACACGCCGACAAAACGAACTGAAAATGAAATTTACTGATCCTGTCCTCGGCACACCGACGACAGGGACAGTTATCGATCCCGTGAGTGCCCGTGTGACACCAAATGGGACACTGCAAAATAGTATCAATTCGATCTTCGGTCGTGCCGGATACGACTTTGCAAGTAAGTATTTTGCCGAATTTAGCTTTCGCTACGATGGATCTTCTAAGTTCTCGAAAGCTAATCGCTGGGGCTTCTTTCCTTCGGGATCCCTCGGATGGCGGGCATCCGACGAAGTATTTATGAATTGGTATAAACAACGTGTCGGTAGCCTAAAAATCAGATCTACCTATGGTGTTCTTGGCAATCAGGCCGTAGACGACTATGCGTATTATTTTACCTATGAATCCTATCAGAACAGTTATGGATTTAACAACAAACCTGTTTCTGCTGCGGGATTTAATTATGCCAGCCTGGATCTACGCTGGGAAAAAACCTATAATTTCAATGTTGGCTTGGATGCCACCTTCTTTCATGATAAATTAACGGCCAGTTTCGATTATTTTAAAAAGCGTACAGTTGATATCTTGATGTCGCCTCAAATACCTTCCACATTCGGAACCTCCCTAAAGAACCAGAATTTAGGTGAAATGAACAATGAGGGCTGGGAAATCAACCTTAGCTACCGTGCTACAACAGGCGATTTCCACCATACGATCAATGCGAATATGGGCGATAGTCACAATAAGATTATTGCGATGCCCGGCGATGACCGTATTTCGACAGTCGATAACATTACTAAATTAACGCGTGTTGGGCTACCCTATAATTCCTATTATGGGTACAAGATGGCCGGATTCTTTCAAAATATAACGGATATTGAAACTTCGGCCTTGCCGAGCGGTATTACGGCAGCAGATCTGCGCCCCGGCGATGTAAAGTATGTCGACCGCAATAACGATGGAATTATCGATGCACGGGACCGCTTTGTGTTGGGCAATGGTTTCCCCCGGTTTACATTTGGTCTTACCTATAACCTGAATTATAAAGATTTTGATTTTAGTATGTTCTGGCAAGGGGTAGGCAAGCGCGATATGATGATCCGGGGAGAATTGATCGAACCATTTCATCAGAATTATTCCTATACCATTTATCAGCATCAACTCGATTACTGGACGCCGACCAATATTGATGGGCGCTGGCCACGATTGACTGCAAATGGATCGACAGCATCGACCAACAATTTTGGGAAAGATTCTGATCTCTATCTTTTCAACGGGAAATACGCGCGATTGAAAAATATACAGGTAGGTTATTCGTTGCCAAAAGAAGTGGTGTCGAAATTGGGATTGCAGCGTGTTCGCTTTTTCGTCAATGCCCAAAACCTGCTGACTTTGAGCAAAAACTCCTGGATAGATCCCGAATCCTCCGAATTTGATTCTAACATGGGTGGTTCGGCCAATAGTGCCCGCAATTATCCGACGTTGAAATACTATGGCGGTGGATTAAATATTCAATTCTAACCTTTTATGTAATGAAACTATATAAGATACTTATAGGAGGCTTGAGTTTAATGGCAATTCTCCAATTAACATCCTGTAATAAGTTGGATACGCTGCCAACAGACCGTTTTACCGATGAAAATTTTTGGGACTATCCAGACAATGCCGAAAAAATGGTCAATATGGCCTATAATCAGCTGTATTCAGCAGATCGTATGTGGAATGATGAAGCCCTGAGTGATAATATTTTTGAGGGGCGCTCAAACACAGACCAGCGCGCAATCCGTAATGGAACCGCCGATCCAACACTGGGCCGTTTTGGGGCAGAGTGGTCCGATCTCTATGGTGGTATTAAGACCTGCCATGTCTATCTGGAGAATGTAGAGCGTGTACCCGGAATGGATGCGGCACTCAAAAAACGCCGTATCGCCGAGGTACGCTTTATCCGTGCATTTCTCTATTTTAGACTTGTTAATTTCTATGGCGCTGTGCCTTTCTTCACGAAAGATATCTCACTGGAAGATTCTAAGACTCTTCCTCGGACAGAAAAAGCGACTATCATGGCCTTTATTCATCAAGAGTTGGACCAATGTATGACCGATCTACCGAACAGAGATGCTTTACCCGTAGACGACCGTGGCCGGATTACCAAGGGGGCCGCTTCAGCCTTTCAAGCCCGGGCATACCTCTATGAAAGCAACTGGAATAAAGTAGTGGAGTACTGTGAAAATCTGATGAAAAAACAAACGGAATTTGGCACTTACGCTTTATTCCGCAGTTATCCGGAGTTGTTTACTGCAGCCAATGAATATAATTCAGAGGTTATTCTGGATTATGCCTATGTACCTTTATTAAAAACCTGGAATAAGTTATATGATGCAGCGCCAATCTCTGCACAGGCACGTTTAAACGGTTATGCACCATTACAAAGTCTGGTCGATAACTATTTGACACTGGGCGGAAATACCATTGCCACGGATCCGCAATATAACGACAATAATCCCTATGTCAACCGCGATCCACGTATGGCCGCAACCATCGTTTTTCATGGTGGGCAATGGACTGATTTTGACGGTACAACACGCAAGATCTTTATTAAACCCGGCTCTGGTACAACCGATAAGGAACGGCTCGACGAATATCAGGGTGCAAGTGCCAACGCTTCCGCCACAGGGTATTACGTAAAGAAATACTACGATGTAACAGCAACGGTAAAATACGATGCCGGATTGAACATCATCATGTTTCGGTACGCCGATATCTTATTGATGTATGCAGAAGCAAAAGAAGCACTGGGACAACTCAATGCAACAGTGTGGGATATGACGATCAGACCTATTCGTCAGCGGGCTGGTTTTGAAGCATCAAAAGCACTGGACTTTCCGACTACCGGGGATCTGAAAACAATTGTCCGAAACGAGCGGCGAAGTGAGCTCGCTCTTGAGGGATTGCGTTACTATGATATCATGCGCTGGAAAGCTGGTAAAACCTATTTGGACGGCCAGGTATTGGGTGCTAAATATGGTGGTAACAATAGTAATATCAAACTGGATATCCGCCGATTTGATGAAAGTAGAGATTATCTCTGGTCGATACCACGAACCCAGATCGATCTAAATAAAAATTTATTGCCTAACAATCAGGGCTACTCAAACTAAATTTAATTAAAAAACTAGCGCAAACGGCGCATTAAAAAAATGTACGTTTCGAACCATAAATTAATGATATAAACATGAAATGGTATTTTAAAGTTATAGCAATGGTCGCATTGGCTGCGAGCATCGTTTCCTGTAAAAAAGACGATATGAAATACGCCGACGCAGAGGTGTCGGCTGTTGAGAACCTATATGCCCCTGCAGATGGAAAAGCTGTCAAATTATTAAGCTCCAGTTCCGCCGCGCTCTATTTTGAATGGGAGTCGGCCTTGGTGGCCGACGGTGGGGCAGCGCAATATGAAGTTGTTTTTGATAAGCTCGATGGTGATTTTAGCAAGCCTCTTTATACAGTCACGTCGGATAATAATGGAAACTCAAACGGCGCCAATATTAGTCACAAAATATTGAATCAGGTAGCAACGAAAGCTGGGATCAACCCTGGTGAGAGCGGCGATGTGATCTGGTCCGTATATGCTATCCGTGGAATGAAACGGGTATTGAGCAAAGCAAAGAAAGTGTTGAATATCAAAACACTGGAAGGCTTTGCGGAGATCCCCGATGAATTATTTATCACTGGAGAGGCGACTGAGGGTGGGACGGATGTTGCCGCATCTTTACCTTTTAAATTGGTAGGTAATGGTGAATATGAGATCTTTACAAAATTGGAAGCCGGAAAAAAATACACCTTTACGGATCGCAAGTCTGCTGAGGGGCGTGTTTTCTATTCGGAAGATCAAACCAAAATAAAAGAAGGTGAAACCGGAAGTAACAGCATTGCCAAGACGGCAGTATATCGTATTCGAATTGATTTCAATGTGGCAGCAGTTACTTACACAGAGATCAAAAACATGGGCGTTTATTTTTCTCCATCCGGAGCTGTGGTGTTGGATCTACCTTATCAAGGTAAGGGAATTTGGTCTGCAACAGGTATCATCAATTTTAAACAGGAAAGTTGGGGCCGTGACCAACGTTATAAGTTCCAAATGGAAACCGTCAAGGCCGGAAAGGCTGAGACCTTACAGCTGGGAACTCAAAACGGGACGGACAGTCCTCCCAATAGTTCATCAGCTCCTTCTTATTATTTCGTCCGAATATTGCCCAATCTTTCACAGTGGGACGATAAATGGAAATTTGCGGATGCAGTAGACGGCCATCCAACAAAAATATCGATGATTTTACAAGGCGACAAAGACTATACGCATACTGTCGTACCAAATTAAAGGAGGAGACCCCATGAATAAAATGATTATACTGTCATCCCTATTGTTTCTACTCTTAGGATGCACCAAGATTGAGGACAGCTACCCCTATGACGACACTGTACAGGAAAGCTGGACAACTATTGCAACGCAGGTTTCCGATAAGATGATTGCCGGATTCTGGAATGAGTCCGGGTATTTTAACAATGCGATCAATCAATCCGATCTGGGATTTCAATATTGGCCCAATGCACATGCGATGGATGTTGTTATCGATGCCTATCTACGAACGAAGGACAGCAGATATAGTGCCTATTTCAGCAAATGGTTTGAAGGTGTGAAGATCAAAAATGGCAATACCTATTATAACGTATTCTATGATGACATGGAATGGAATGCACTGACCATATTGCGCTTATATGAAATTACCAAGGATCAAAAGTACCTCGACACGGTATTACTTTTATGGACAGATATTGCTGGCGCATGGGATGAGCAATATGCAGGCGGTGGATTGGCTTGGAAGAAAGATATGCGCTATAGCAAAAATGCTTGCTCGAATGGGCCAGCTAGTATTCTGGCAGCTAGACTATATCGTTTGACAAAAGATGAAAACTATCTGACCTGGGCCAAGAAGATCTACGAATGGCAAAAAGCAACACTGTACAATCCGTCAACGGGCGCTGTTTATGACAATATTAATGGTCAGACAGGTAATGTGGATATGACAACACTGACTTATAATCAGGGTACGTTCCTTGGTACCGCAGTGGAGCTTTTTAAGATTACTAAAGATCAGCTTTATCTGGTTGATGCGCAAAAAATTAGTTATTACACAATCACACGTTGTATCGATGGCGGGAATAATATTTTGCGCGACGAGGGAAGCGGTGACGGCGCATTGTTTAAAGGGATATTTATACGATATTTTGTAGACTATTTAAATCAGGAAGGAATTGATGCAGCCTACCGCAGTAAGTTTGAGAAATTTTTGGTCAATAATGGTAAAATTGCCTGGACTAAGGGAACAAGTCTACCGACGCTGTTCTTTGGTCCATCCTGGGCGCAGCCACCTATTGGCAACAGTGAAATTACTGCCTATGCAAGTGCTGCGATGCTTTTTGAAGGATTAGCAAGCTATGAAAATAAATTAAAATAATGGAATGAACACAAAGAAGCCTTCGTGACCCAAAAGGTTTCGACGGCTTCTTAATATACATATGCTGATGAGACAAATCACTAAGATAACGACAACTGTGCTGCTGTCGGGTTTATGCTATTTAACAGGCTATGGGCAATTCAATAAAGGACAGTCTGCCGAACGTGCCCAGAGAACGTTAGCTATTATTTACGCTAAGTATGGAAATACCAAAAATCAACTGTTGACTGAGAAATATCCCTTCGACGAAACCTTTAAAGCGGACTATCTTGATAATCCCGAACAGGCAGCCGGGCAAAAGAAATATGCTTACCTATGGCCCTTCTCGGGGAGCTTTTCCGCTGTAAACACATTGATGGAACTACCAAAGAACAAAGCGCTTTACCAAAAGATCCTGGACCAACGCGTGCTGCCAGGATTAATGGAATATAGGGATCATTCCAGAGAGCCCGTTGGTTATGCTTCCTATATCAATTCTGCTCCGCCATCAGACCGGTTTTATGATGATAACGTCTGGTTGGGTATTGACTTTGCCGATAGTTATCTGCAGACAAAAAAGGTCGATTATCTTAAGCATGCGAAAGAGATCTGGGCTTTTGTAAAAAGTGGTGCGGATGACAAGCTCGGTGGTGGAATCTATTGGTGTGAACAGAAAAAAGAATCTAAAAATACCTGTTCCAATGCTCCTGCGGCAGTATTTGCACTAAAGCTGTTTGAAGCTACTAAAGAGGGAGACTATCTGAATGAAGCGCGACAACTCTATGCGTGGACAAAGGCAGGTCTGCAAGACCCAACGGATAAACTCTATTGGGATAATATTCAGCTCAATGGAAATATTGGTAAGGCCAAGTATTCCTATAATTCCGGACAGATGTTGCAAGCAGCAGCGTTGCTTTACAAGCTTACCAAGGAAAAAAAATATCTGATTGATGCCCAAGACCTGGCAAAAGCTTGTTTAGCGTATTTTTTTCAGACCACGGACCAAGATACTTTTCCAATGTTAAAGAATAGTAACTTATGGTTCCATGCTGTAATGATGAGGGGATATATCAGTTTATTTGAACAGGACGGAAATAGAAAGTATCTGGACATTTTTGCGAAAAACCTAGACCGCGCATGGAATAAAATGAGGGATCACGACGGGCTGTTTGATGTCGACTGGACTTTGGAGAAAAAGCAAAAATCCAAGTGGCTGTTAGATCAATGTGCTTTTGTGGAGATGTACGGACGCTTGGCGCGACTAGGATATTAATGTAGTAATTTGCTGACGACAATAGGGGTGAGCTAGCGCTGCTCAGACGGATATTTTGAGAAATTTTTAAAACATTCTTACACTGACAGTGTTTTTTTTGATACCTTAGGCAAGTTAGATTATTGTGTTTTATAGGCTAGGTTTTAGTTTCCTAGCCTATTTTTTATTAGTTTCTTCGAAATTTACCCATCAATTCAGAATTTAAATGCCGCACAGGATTTTAATATTTTCGTGGGCTTCGCGCTGCTGGCTGAGCTGAATCTGGATTAGGTTTTTGGCCCCAATAGACAGCTTGTTTTCCTCCGCAAGTGCTTTCTCATAAACTTCACTGAAAGCCGCCTCACCCCGTTCACATTGCTCCAACAAAGACTGCATCTTACCACCCGATAGTTTTGATCTGATCACCATCCAAAGCCGGAAAAGTTCGCCGCTCAGTTTTGTCCGGTCCGTGGCGTATTGACCGGCAAGCTCAACCAGCGGACTGAGTTCAGCAATAAATTTTTCAGACTGCGCAGCGAGCTGGTTAAAAACAGCCTCCCGGGCACCTTCGCCCTGCTCGTTGGCCAGATCAACAGCTAGCTTGTATCCTTCGATGCGGTCATTATTGATTTTAATAAGGTCATTTAAAATATTCGGGTCGTTCTGATTACTTTTCATCTTTTCGTTATACTATTTTTAATCTTGTGTGCTGTTTAAATCTTATATGCTGTTTGTAGAGGAACAAGGAAGATTAATCATTAGTTTGTCTTTATTTCTTTTATGATAATTATAGCGGCTTACTGCTTGATTTTGAGTGGACTTATTTCGTGTTTCCTCGCATAGGCTATGTTGCTGACCAGACGGAAAACGTATAACGTAGACTTTATTTTCCTAAAAAAACAAACGTTCTGTCCTATTTAAGAGTTTCTTTCTTAGAAAACAAGATAGATTTTGAACAATAACGATTAAAAAACACGACAGCAATGGATGTAAAAAAGGAAAAGACAAGCAAGCTACAAACCTATTGGACCATACTGAAAAATACGGTATCGGGATTTATCAATGAAGACTCCATGAAATACAGTGCTTCATTATCCTATTATACCGTTTTTTCCATTGGCCCCATTTTAGTTTTAATGATCGCACTGGCCGGTATATTTTATGGTGCCGAAGCCATTCAGGGAAAGGTTTTTACCGAATTGAATGGTTTGGTGGGCAATAGTGCCGCCAAACAGATTGAAGAGGTCATTCAGAACCTCCAGCTGTCGGGCAAATCCAATATGGCGCTGGTGATCAGTATAGTGACGCTGATTATTGGAGCAACCACGGTTTTTGGCGATATGCAAAACTCCATCAATAAAATATGGCATGTACGCCCAAAACCAAAAAAGGGTTGGTTAAAACTAATTCAGGACCGGTTGCTATCGTCTTCGCTCGTAATCGGCCTGGGCTTTCTGTTGGTGGTCACCTTGATCGTCAACGGCATTATTTTGGCCCTAACCGGGCAGCTGCAGCGCTATTTCCCAGAAATAACAGTCGTGCTGATGAACGTCATTAATTTTGTCATTTCCTTTGTGGTTATTGTCATCCTTTTTAGCGTAATCTTTAAAACCTTGCCCGATGTCAATATTGAATGGAAAACTGTTCGGGCGGGCGCGCTATTTACGGCTATATTATTTGTGATTGGCCGTTACCTGATCGGCATCTACCTCGAACGTTCGGCCACGCAGGATACCTATGGAGCGGCAGGTTCCTTTGTACTTATTTTGCTTTGGGTATATTATACTGCAGCGATTCTTTATTTCGGTGCGATTTTTACGCGGGAGTATGCTACGGAAATGGAAATACCAATTGAACCGTCTGAATTCGCAGTCCATGTGGAGACGCAGGAAATCGAGCGGAACGTGGATGAAATACCGCCGGCACCATTGGATCTCGAAGAAACGACCATTGATAAAACGGAGTAAGTCGCCGTGAACATTTTTTAACATTTGATAACAATTTTTTTTAAACGATTCCAGCTGCAGGATGTTCTATCTATAAAAAACGAAAGGAAAAAATATTATGAGCGAATTAACTTGGAAAGGTCGTTGGAACGAAATTAAAGGTAAGGTAAAACAGCAATACGCTGACCTTACAGATGATGATTTACTATATGCAGAAGGCAAAGAAGATGAGTTGGTAGGTAAACTTCAAAAGAAAACAGGTAAAACACAAGATGAGGTGAATAGCTGGTTGAACGGTTTGTAGAATAGTGTTTTCAGGTTAAAGGCGGATAGCAGTAATGTTATCCGCCTTTTTTTATGCCTTTTTTCTGTAAATCAGATAGCTGCCTAACAGACACAGGTTTACGAGAACAGCAAAGCTGTTTGAATAGATAATGGGCGCCTCGCTTTTCATTACCCCGTACCACACCCATAGGGCAAGTCCTATGATTAAGGTTAACAGCATAACAGGAGAAAGGTCATCCACATTCTTTTCTTTCAATACCTTGATCAGCTGCGGCAGCATCGAAATGGAGGTTAGGATCCCCGCAATAATTCCCAATAAGTTTTCGTTGATCATAAGAGAAATAGCTGTTTAATTGTATCATGCATTTTGCTCAAATCGGCTAAAATGGATAACCGATCGCGAGATTAAACATCAAATTGTCTTTCCGCCATCTTGAACTTCCAAAGTCGATATCTTTCAGTACCCAGCGCTCGCCTTCCGGTAAATAAGGAATGCGGAACGGGATGGAAAAGTCGGTACGCAGGATCAGAAAGGTAAAGTCAAAGCGTAGCCCCAGGCCACCGCCCACGGCAAGCTCCTTGAGGAAATCCTTGCTGAATTTGCCCCCGGGCTTATTCTCATCCTCACGTTGCAGCCACACATTACCGGCATCAATAAAGGCAGCCCAATGGACAGGACCAGCTATTTTGGCTCGGTACTCGGTATTCAGCTCCAGCTTGATGTCGCCCGTCTGATCGGCATAAAAAAGTCCATTTCCGAGGCGCTCGGGTGCCACCGTACCTGGTCCGATCGCACGTGCGCCAAAGGCACGGATGCTGTTCGGTCCACCCACATAATATTGCTTCAGATAGGGGAGGGAGCGCGAATTGCCGTACGAGTAGCTCATCCCGATGCTCACCCGGGAAGCAAGTTGTGAATTTTCGCTGAGCTTGAAATAATGCCTGCCATCAACACTGGCTTTGATATACTGCGAGAAGTAGGCGTCAAAGAGTTTAAACGTCTTCCCCTTGTTAAAATCTGCACCTTTGATCAATCCCAGAATATTGCCCGACAGGTCCAGATTGCCCTTAAAATAAAAGGTATTCTGCAGATGCTTTTTCATGGTATTCTGAAAGGTGAAATTATAATTGGGCCCTATCGTGAATTGGGGATCGATCACATGCCGCAACGCCGGAATGGTATCCATTTGCATTTTGTAGCTTTCCGAAATACCTCTCGGCTGTACATAGGTGATTTCCATTAACGCCAGATCATGCTGTTTCTCTTCGTTCTCTTGCCAGGTATAACCGTAGCTCAGCGCCATGGAATTGAGGGTATAGGTTTTTCGCCGGTTTAAAAATTCATAGCGTGCCTTGATATAGGTGTTCGGAATAAATTGGCGCGAAGGATTGATGGTACCAAATGGCGTCAATATCCTCGGAAAGGTTAAGGTGGCCTCGGTACCGTACCGGAAATAGCTGGAGTTCAGGTCGGCATTGCCTCCCGTCTGCAGTTCGTAGCCGCCAAATAAATTGATATTGAGCTTTTCGGCTCCTTTAAAAGCATTCCGTAAGGTCCAGTTAACATTCACTTCCGTACCGTTGTAGACGGAAGCCATCTTGCCCAGCAGCTCTACCCGAATGGATTTCTTGGGCAGGGGGGTAAGGTAATAGTACACATCCAGTGCGTTGGGCACTTCCTTGCTGTCCACAAAGTTATTTTTGACAAATTTCCAGCTATTCAGGTTTACCAGATGGCTGATCGTCCGGTTGTGGGCATCGCGGTTGTACAGGTCGCCCTGCTTGAAAAAGATGTGATTGGCAATAACAGGTTTGCGAAAGCTGTGTTTTGGATCGATAAAATAATAACTGCTATCAAAGGGCTCGGCATTCCGGGCCGACCGCTGGTAGCCTGCCCCGGTCTCCGTATAGTTGGGGTAGATATAAATCTTGTTGATTTTGGACGGTACCCGGGCCTGCTCAGGGGCTTCTTTTTTTACCGTGACATACAGATTCACCTTATGGTTGCCGATGGTGCTATCGACCTGCACCAGGATATAGTCGGGGCTAAAATAATAGTAGCCCTTATTTTTAAGGACATTGTCTATCCGGTCCCGTTCGTTGAGTACTACATCCAAGCTATAGTTGTTGTTTGGTCGTAGCAGGCTCTCACCGGAAGTTCCCTGAATATCGCGGCCGAGCTGGGTCGTGCTGTCCACATCAAAGGTGACCGATTTAATGCGGTAGATCAGATTGGGCTTGGCGGTATAGTCTACCGTTGCTTTTTTATTTTCAACGGTGGTATCAGAGGTTACTTCGGCATTGAAAAATCCGATATTCTCCAGTCGGTTGCGCAGCAGATTTTCATTGTACTCCCGGTTTACATCGCTCAGCAGTACGGGTTCCTCACCAATTTTTTTGAGAAAACGTTTTATAAAGTTGCTATGGGCGGTATCGCCGGCCATATTGTTAAAATAAAGCTTATAGGGCATGCCCAGCACCCGCTTATTGGGTTTGGGGCGCAGCGATTCGGCCAGGTAGGCCGCTAGCTTCTCCTTGTTTTTTTTTGAAATGGTATCGGATGCGATGTTCACATTCCCCTTCACATAAAGGCTCTCGCCTTCGGGCAGGTTTTTGGTCGACGAACAGGCCGCAATGATGCCGCTTATTATAAATAGGCCAATCAGACCCTGTAGTTTAATTTGCATGGTAAGCCCTTTCCTCGTCTTCATTTTTAATTGCTGTAGTTTTGATCGTGTCTAACTGCTTCGGAGCATTATTTTTCCCTTTGCTGTTTGCTGTGCTGTCCAGCTGTTGGCGGCGCTGCTGTTCTTTTTCCTGTTCTTCCATGCGTTTGCGGTATTCGGGACTATGGAGCATCAGGCTGTCGCGGATGACGGTGCGGACGCTGTCCCGATAAGCCGAATCCTGCTCCATACGATCGACATCAAAACGTTTCCTAAACTTCTTGCTGCCTGTATTGTAATATTCCTTGAGTTTTTTGGAGCGCATAAAGATCTCCTTAAATCGGTTGTAATCCATGGTAATGATAAAGCCGATACCCGTTTCAACAAACTGCCCCTGCAAGGTGACCTGGTATTGGTTTTTGCGGTAGAAGCGCGCAAAGTAGCGCCCATCTTGTGAAAGTTGATAATCCAGCTGTATATCACCGGCAATATTATTGGCCGCCTCACCAGGGCGTGAATTTCCCTCGACTTCAAAATTGGATCCAATATTGACTTTCAGTCGGTCGTTGAGCAGCATTTTGGATACCCCGATGTTTAGGTCGGTACGCGTCTGGGCGGTGCCAGTGCTGTAGTCGTCTGCTGAGGTCAGGTTGAAATCAAGTTCCACGCCGGTAATTAAATCGGAGGCCAGGCGGTTGAGCTGCGAACTCAAAAACGAACTGACGCTATTGCGTACCAGTGCTTCTGTACCACCGCCACCGGAAAGGCTTTCAAATGGATTGGCCGACATAAAACGCCCCAGCACTATCAGTGAAAAGACTTGTTTATTGAGGTCGGAAGGATTATCGCGTAAGGTCGTCAGGGCATTGTCTACCTTACTGATCACATCCTGCGATACGATGGCATTGTTGGCATTCAGGTCGATGTCAAAATTGAGCTGTGGCTGAAATAGTTGGTCTGAAATTTTCAGTAGCACGTCAAAAGGTATCTTTTGCTTATATAAGTTAGCGTTCTGTGTTCCAAGCTGTGGCGCTACCAGTTCTAGCGTAGGGGCTTTTAAGGTATATACTGCCGTAATATTTAACTGCGCGTCCAATGGATCGCCATTCCAGGTAATTGTACTTCCTTTCTGAAATTTGAAGTCTCTGCTGACGGGGCCAAAACTGAACGAATAACTTCCCCGCTCCACGGTAAAAGTGCCCGACATGGTTATTTTACCGCTGGCATCTACGCCGGCATTTAATTCGGCCTCGCCCTGAATGTTTAGGGCATCCTGCGAGCCTGCATCGAGCAGAATCTTAAACTTAGCATCCTTATCGGTCTGCAGGTTCAGGTCGACATCTATGCCCGTCAGTTTGGTGACGGTCATGGAATCTAATCGGGCAAGGGCATTTGCGGTGGCCGTATCGCGTTTGTCCACAAATTCGACCACACCCTTCCGATCGGCCATACCGGGATCATTGTTGGGCATTACCATTGTAAAATCGGTACTGTCGAGTACTTTGATGGTACCGTCCACAACAGGCTTGTCCAGATTACCGCCTACATGCAGGTCGGTACCCAGAAACATTTTTCCATAAAATAAGTCGTTATCGGACTGAGTGGAATTGAGTACTTCAAAATTGTCCATCGCAATATCGAGGTCAAAATCAAAGGCGGTGTAGGTCTGTGTATTGACAGCACCGCTCACCTGCGCCCGATTACCTTTGCTATCTTCGAGTTCAAATTTGGGGAACGATATTCCATTTTGGTCAAAACGGATCTGTTCGTCTTTTGCTTTGAACAGGGCATTGAGCATGGCTACATTAAATTCGGCTTCCCTGAAATTGAGGTCGCCCATGATCTGTGGTTTCGAAGGAGATCCCTTTATTTTTAGCTGACCTTCGAGGTTGCCCTTTGCGTCTTTGAGGTTGCCCATGCTGAAGGCCTGTACGGTCTTCATGGTCAGTGGCGCAATATCCAGGGTGAAGTCCAGTGTTGCGTCGCCTTGTGGCGGATTGATGAAATCGCCGCTCAGGACGAGGTTATTTCCGTTCTCGGTGATGCTCACGTTGGCATTGTAGGTGTTTTCGCGTTCATTATTGACTTTGATATTGACATTGCCCACGGTATCTTTTCCGAAGTAAAACTTGTCGACGACAAGATCGGCAACAAAAACAGGACTGCTTTCCAGTCGGGAGAGGGTGGTTTGTCCGTTGATGCCGCCGCCGACATCCATGCTGTCACTCATGACCATCTTGCTCAGGGTCTCGATGCGGAAATTTTTAAAAGCCACATCAATTGGTGAGTTCAGGATGCTGTCCTGTGAAGCGATGCGCAGTTCCTGTCCCTTGTTGCTGAGGACAAAATTGTTTGCCAGCAAGCCGGCGCTGCCAAATTTTAAGCGGTTGCTGGGCGCTACCTCCCACTTATCGTAGTTGAGCATGAGGCCGTCCTGTAGGAGGCTGAATTCAAATAGGCCATTTTTGGCCTCCATGTTGGCGCCCAGGTGGTATTGTTCTTTGTCCTGTTTATCCTTGATCCAAAGCCCCATGTTGACGATGTTCTGAGCAACCTTACCACTGAAAACCGTATTGGTCAGCTCAATGCTGCTCATTTTAACTTTGTTGATTAAGGCCGAATAATAGAGCGCACTATCCAGACTGTTGATATCCAGGGTCACATTGTCAATCGCTGTACCCGCATACACAATGCGTGGAGCATCCAGTTTGGCCGAGAGGTTTTTGGAGGTACTATTGAAGAGACCGTCCAAGGTAATGGCTTTCATTTCTGTCAGCTGTGGCAGCAAATCCTGAATCAGTCTATTGCGGGTCAGCTGTGCCGAAAATTCGATCACCTGCGGCGAATAGGCCGGAATCTTGACGGGCTTTTCGGGTTTGTAATAAACCTGAAGCAAATCTTGGACGGCACTTTGCAGCTCCAGAATTTTGTATTTGCCGACCAGGTGGGCATTCAGAAAATCAGAACGCAGCACCAGCTGATTGCGGCTGGTATCGGCCTTGGCCAAGAGTGAGACAGTATCCAGTGCGTAACGATCGGAGTTATATTGGATCAACGAATTGGTAATATGGGCTTCACCATTCAAAAAGTTCGGATCTGCCGTGCTGAAGTTACCGCTCAGTTTACCCCGGTAGCTGAGCGCATCCTGCATCAGGTGTAGCTTTTGGAAGTTGATGCTGTCGACCAGCAGTTCGAATGCTACTTTGGGATAAGTCGATTTCATATTGGCGCTGGCATTTAGCTTAAGTTTGATATTCGGATCGGGGCTCAGAATGGATGCCTTCATCGCACCTTTATCGGCCGATATATCCATGTCGATATCATGGTAGCGGTAGCCCATCGCATCCAGTCGGTTCACTTTACCGTCAAAATTGGCCATCAGTTTTTTAGGGTCGGTACCCCTGCCTTTGATTTTCCCTTCGAAAGAAAGGATGCCCAGGGTACTGTCCATTTTCATGATTTGACCAATATTGAGGTCGCGAACGCTGACTGCCGCATCGTATAGGGTATCACGCTTGGTCATTTGGACCGTTCCATTAACCTTGGCTGTGCCTTTTTCGGTTACCAATGCGAGGTTGGTCTTGAAGGCAGTCATTCCACCATTAAAAGTTCCGCTCAGACCGATGGTATTGGGTAATTCGATTCCGGCAGGCAGCATCGATTTAGAAACCAGTTTTTCGATATCCGAACGGCCGGTCGTCAGTTTTTTCAGGTTGAGGTCTACCGACAATTTATTCATATCGGGTAGTCCTTTCAGATGCAGGCTGGCAATCAATCGGGTATTGGAAAGTGTCCTGAAATCGATATTCGGAATATGCAGATCATCGACACGGCCGGCCACGCGGGTGTCGATATAAAATTTCTTGTCGAGCAGGGGCTTCATCACCTGCATGGTGTCCAGGAAGGGCGCGAGAAATCGGATATCGCGCATATCGATATAGCTTTTTGTGATGTTGGCATTGACCGTGATCAATTCTGGTCTTTTGGCGATGATATCCAGGGAAGGATAACTTAGCTTAACGTAATCGCGAATCAGGGTGCGTGGTGTTTCGGCATAGAGATTTTTGATTTCGGCACCGGTATTGGTATACTTAAAATCGGCCTTTAATTGCTTGATGACAAAGCCGGAGTGGTCGGCTGCGACGAGTTCTTTCAATGATCCACTCATGGAGTCGGCGCTGTAATATAGATCGGTTAACGTGGTTTTAAGACCGGGCATGTGGATATTAAAGTAATCGAAGCCTTTGATGCGCGGCTGATTGTCGTCTTTAAAACGGATACTGGTATTGTTGATGATGATGTCTTTTGCGGAAACTACCCAATTCATTTTTGTGGCCGAACTGGTATCTGTTTTTGCAGGGTCGTTCTTTTCTGCCTGGGCGTTCGATTTCTTAGTTTTTGCTTCCTTGTTTTCTGCGTTGGTTGTTGTCGCGTCTGCTCTCGCTGCGTTGGTTTTTGTCACGTTGGCCACAGCCCGTTGAATTTTTCCGAGCAGGACATTGTTATCCGAGCCGTCGAGATCGAGCTTTTGGATGTCGACAACCTGTTTGTTCAGATCGATCTTATTGATGTCGGCATGGAATCTTTTTAGGACAAACTGTGACTTCAGTGCACTGGACTGATCCTCATAGCGGACCAAAATATTATTGAGGTCGGCCACCTGAATACCTACATCGGGGAGTAGCGAAGTCGTCTGTGCCGTTTTATCGGTGATACCAAAATCTTCTACCGATGGGGCTGCGCCTTCTACGGCGGGCTTCCACTGCTTGACCGTGGCATTAAGTCCGTCGATGTTGATTTTAGGTAGCTCAAAGGCCATGTTTTTGGTCAGGTCAAATTTCTTTATGTTGGTATTTAAACGACCGAGATAGACGTCGGCACTGGTGCCGATCACAGCATCGGCATAAACCACATGTATTTTTTCAAACTGTATTTTATCGAGGTTAAACAGCAGGGCAGAAGTTGTGTCGGCGGTAGGTTCACTTTCTTTTTCAGAAGCAAAGGCTTTAACTATATAATCAAAGTTGAAGGCGCTGTCGGGAAGGGTACGTCGTATTTTGGCGGTAATTCCGTGGGCTTCCAGGCTTTGGATCTCTACCGTATTTTTCAAAAGCTTGAGCATATTGATATCGACGGCAATGCTTTTTCCCGCAACCAGGGTATCCTTACTTTGGTCTTCGACGTAAATGTTTTCGAGGACCAATTTTTTGGGGAAATCAATATTGATGTAACCGATGCTAACGGGCGTGCCGATCTTGCCTTCGACATAATGCGTTACTTTTCCGGCGATATAATTTTGTATACTGGGCAGGCGCAATAGAAAAAGGATCAGCATAAAAAGCGCAATGATGCCGCCAATAATCCACAGTATTGTTTTTAAAGCAATTCGTGTAAATCTGTTCAAGGTGTTTTTCGATTTAAGTTTCCATTAAGGACAACACCCGACAGCAAATAGTTTGGATAATATGTAGCAAAATCCCTGGTAAAATGGGATTAGCTTACCACAGCAGCCAGGTCAGAATGGCCAGAAAGCCACCCCGAATAAGCAGCTCCTGTGTCAGCTCTTCGCGATCTAGCTTATACCAGCTATATTTTTCATAATACTTCCGGATGGTCTGTCTGTTCTTTTCAATGACGATTTTATAGCTTGTTTTCATAACCGATTTATATTGATGTCATGGAAGAACATGCAATTTTAATGCAGTTTTAAGTGCAGGCAAGCGCATTTAGGTAGTTTATGTGGTACTATTGGTTATAAAATACGGGGGGAAGGGGTACTTCTCACATGATACTTTACCAAATACGTGCGGGAAAGATACCTGTCGAGTATCGGTTGCTGTTTTCGGAAAGAAAGTTGCCATTTTTCGGACAATAATCAGGCTTAGCTTGAGTAGCTAAGCCTGATTGCTCCATGAGGTGTGAGTATTATCTTCGAAATTCTTGTCTATAGGATTATTTTCTACAGTTCGTTGTTGTCGATTGTGCCGGGTTCATGTCCTGTGTTTTTGTCATAGCGCGCGGCTACTCTTCGTGTACGCTGTGTCTGATCCGAAGGAAGAGTTTCGGTCTGTTGTCCCCGGCTGTAGAATGTGTCTTCGCTAAAGTGATAATGCTTGTAAAATTCGGTAGGATCGTAATTGTTGGCGCTCACGATAAACCCCACATCACCGGTTCCTTCAAACACATGCCGGACGCTTAGCTCCGTCTCCGGATCGAGCTGATCAGGTTGGTAAGCCGGCAGTCGGATAGCCTGGTCTTCGCTAATGGAGATGACCACCACTTCGCCATCATCGGCAGGATTATACAAATAATCGGTGGCGGGTTCTTCCGTAGGAATTTCATCTACAGTAAAGATCACGCTATGATTGATGGGTTCGACGGGCGGGGTTGGGTAGGCTTCATCATTGCTCGCCTGAATCTTTGTGCCGTCGTAGAGCGACGCAAGGCCTATCGGCACCAATACCTTCTTATCGTCTTCCACAACAAATTCGGCATCATTGAGATCAACAATGATATAACGGACCTGTTGGCTTTCAGGATCAAAGAGCAGATCATCGACCCTGCCGATCAGCTGACCGGCCTCATTTTTTACTTTCCAGCCGCGGATATCAGGTTCGCCATCGACAATTTCAAAATCGCTTCCACCGAGTTCAATCAAATGATTATAGTTTTTTTCTTCTAATGCCATGTCTTCAAGTTTTTTGCGTTATCAATTCGTATGTTTGACAGTGATTTAAAGGGTATCCCGTTGCGGTGCGGTACTATTGATGCTTGTGTCGGGCGTAGATTCAGGTAGCCTGTCGTCGCTGTTGTAGCGGTTCACAAAATACAGTACCAATGCCAATGCAATCAATGAAAGCAGGATCCACAACCACTTGGGCGCTCCGTTTCTAGGTTTTACTTCTAAATGTGCCATAAATTCTTTTTTTAAAAAGAACAACCCCTGAATGGCTTCGTTTGAAAAATTTTTCAGACGTTTTCCTCGCAGTAGTTCTTGTTGTTCTGTTTTCGGGGGATTGCATACCAACATTACAAGGAAATAGTTAAGGGCAGAAATGGCCATGACCACGGCGAGGGCTTCGGTAGAGCCTAACAAGCACGAGGAGCAGCGTTCATGCGGGATGAATGGGCGGTGAATGGCCGGACTCCTTTCACAGCTTTTGGTCGCCCTATATCAAAAAAGAAAAATAATTCAAACGATTTTCCGCTGACACTGTTCTTTGCTCGGAAATGTATTAATTAGTTAAATAAACAGAGGTTAAAGGATTGTTTTTTGTAAAGGCTAGGTTCGTGGTTGACCTAGCCTTTTTCTGTTGTCGGCTATAGTCTAATCATCCAAGAGCTGTCTCGCTTAAATTTTCGATCAGCTGATGGTTTTAGGTCCTCCAGCGGTTACTGATTTCCGTCGACTGAATATCCCCGTATAAAATAGTCCTATTTGATAATTTATAAAAATTATTTATTTTTAAAGATAAATAATCTAATGTACATTATAAATACTGATTTATGATCAAAAAAATTAATCTTGTCATCGTACTGTGCCTTGTATTGCTGAGTTATACTTTTGCACAGGGACAATCACTATCAAGCGGCTTTGTATCTTTGATTATTAAGCTAAAGGGTGATACAAATGTAAAAGAACTTGACTTGAGCATTCCTTTTATGAGTAATCCTTTCCAGCAGGATAAGCCACTGCCATTTACACAAGTAAATGATTCTATATGGATGGCATCGGCCTATTCCTTTGGCCCTTCGTCGGTTTATTTAAGGCTAAATGGCCAATACCTCGCTTTTTTGCTTGTACCAAAGCAAGTGGGCACATTAACTGTTGCGATGTCGAATGACGGAAACAGCAGCTTGCATTATCAGGGGCCATTTAAGCAGGTTTTCGACAATTCGGCGAAGCAGGAAAAATTGCTGATGGGGCTGTTTAGCTATCCTGCGGATAAAAAAAATGAAGAAATACCCTTTAAATCGGCAAATGATTTTATAATATATCAGTTGGGTAAGGTAGAAGAAATGACTAAAAAGCTGATTCCAGACTCAACTTCAGGATTTCTGAGGGAATACTATACCAAAATTGTCGAAGGTTTTCGGATACCAAGTTTTCTTTTAAATTATGCGGATATTTACGAGCACAATAAAAAGGCAGGACTGGATTCTACGCAGTTTCCATTGGTGCCAAAGCGGGATATTTCGTTTTACAAGGAAATACTTAGCCCCAGATATCAGGATACCCTGAGTCTTTTTTCTGCTGCTTATGCTGCTATTCAGGCTGCCATCCTGCAGGATTCTCTGTTGCATCTTCCGGATATTACCGAGGTTGGCCCCATGGCTTTCAGAGAACAGCTGCAACAGCGCCTGGCCCCAATATTTAAACAGGATGGAAAGCTGTTTTATGAGATGGCCACAGCCAATGCTTTTGTCCAAAAAATGAATAAGGGCTATCAATTAAGCGTGCAAAATAAGTACGACATTACACATAGTTTTACCATAAAAGATCTGGTCGAATACCTTCTTTATCAGGATGAGCAAAATGCACTCCGAAAACAAAGGTCCACGGCAAAGGTCGTTATGTTTCCTTTTGCCGCCGATAAGGAAGATGTCCTTGAAGAACTAATAAAGCCCTATCGGGGAAAAGTCGTTGTAATCGATCTTTGGGCGACCTGGTGTGGCCCCTGCATCGCATCTTTTTCAGAAATGGAAAAGGTCAAGAATCAGTATAGCAATCGGGATGATGTCATATTTGTATATGTGACGGATGAAAGCTCTGATCGCAAAAAATTTCAGGAATTTACAGATCTGCTCAAAGGCGATCACTATTACCTCTATAAAAAACAATTTGCAACAATCATCAAACAGTTTAATAACGCTATCCCCAGTTACCTCGTTTTCGATAAAACAGGTAACTTATCCGACCGTGCCACAGCTCCGGAAAATCAGGCTGTGGTCGCCAAATCCTGGATAGAAAAGGCCCTGAACAATTAGGGAAGAAGGTTATACAGTTGTAACTGAATGGACGATGGCTCAGGATAAAACAGACAAAAGCCCGGCGACGGAAATCCATGCCGGGATTTTCAATGCATTGCTCCCGATAGGAATTATTTTATGCTGTTATTCCTGCACTTTTTCATATTCCAGCGTACCGGTTTTGTCGCTGCTGATGACACGTTTCTTGTTGTCAAACGATTCTACCTTAAATTTGATGGAGATGATGCTTATTTTATAAAGTAGATGATATGGGTGGCTGGAGCAAGCATGAGACGCTTTGAATTGTTTCGGAAAATAGCGGTGGAAAATTAATGCTTGCTAGCTCCGAAGTCTTTTTTTCTGAAACTTCCTGGTGTCTCCCCAGTCCATTTCTTAAAGAATTTCGAAAAGTTTGAAGCGTCGTATGTTAAGAGAAGGGCAATTTTTGCGATGGACAGGGTTGAATTATTCAGAAGTTCTTTAGCGCTGCTGATAATTTTGAGATTGTAGAAATAACCAGGATGGTAACCTTTCTCTTTTTGAATGGTAAAACAGAGATGTTTTGGAGAAACTGCGATTTCTCGGGCGATCTTGTTAAGCTCCATAAACTCCATGGTACGTCCATGAATAACATCGTCAATATGTGTGTCCAGAAAAGACAGATATAGTTTGGTGATTTGAGAAGACCTCGTTTCTTTCATGGCTTTGAAGATTTAGCATTTGCGATTCAGCTTATGTTGCATTCGTCGGATAAATTAATGGGTGAAAAAGCCCGGCGATGGATTATCCATGCCGGGCTTTTAAGTGAACCGCCCCGAAAAGAGCTTTCTAGTAGATGTGACTTTTAAACAATTAACTTAACTATCGTTGAAGTTCAATTAGCTTCGTGATTATTTGTCCTGAATACAGCGTAAAGGATAGCCTGCAACTTTGAAGTAATTGGATGTATCCCATCCACCGTTTTCAAAACCACGACCCTGTAATGCTCTATCATTACCGCCCACCGCTGTATTTAGCCAGTAGATAGCCGAGCTTTGACGAAGAACCTGTGCTCCGTTTGTGGATGATCTATGGCCGGCTGCGGGAAAGCTCAATTTTATGTCGCTACTCTTTTTACTGGTCATAATATGGGCTGCGGTAAAGTCTGACAATCCAGGGCCAGATCCATTGCCTGAGAATGCGGTCCAAGTACCGATGGACGTGTGGCGCGTATAATTACCTAAACGAGTGAATTCAGCCTGACTAGGAATTCTGTTGCCTGTAATACAAGGATCTGTTGCTGCTTTTATAGGCGCAGTAGGCGTACCATTATTCCATGTGCCATCTGCAACCGGAGTCGTATTCCATCCCGCAATGGCAGCATCGCCACTGGACGCATTGGCAACAGGAGCTTGACGACCCCATTGATAATAGTTACCATACAATCCTTGGTTTGAAGGAACTGCATCCGGATTGTTGGTCGAAGGATTTAAAGTAGCTACCCCGAGATTATATCGTTCCCAACGATGACCTCCAATCACAGCGTAAAGCGCATCTGCTGCATTAGTGGTTCGCGTTACATTGTTTGCATTGACATAACGGTCGCTGTTAAAACGCAATTTCATGGTGTACGAGGAACCTGGTTTTAAACCTTGGCTACCATTTGAAAAAGTAAAGTTGACAACTTGTGCATTGACATCATTACCCACCTTGATTTGACCCGAAGGGATAGACAAGGCAATGGAGAAATTGGTGTTCTGCACCTGGTTGACAATAAAGGTCTGCCCTGTGGCGTTCAGATTTGAAATTGGAGCTACACTCGCGTTGGTAACAGAAGCCACGGTTGCGCCTGTACTTAAATCAATAGTCGGATTAGTGAAAGCTGAACCCCAATTGGCTTGTACAGGAACTTCGGAAAGATAGCCACCTTTAACATAGTTGGCCGTACCAAATGTACCGGTCGCATCGCTATTGTCGATAAGGATGGTAACGCGGGTAAACATATGCTGTAATGGTGTGGTCAACGGAGTTGGCGTGTTGTTGGCCAGGATGGTGACATCTTTTTGGATCGCATACATAAAGTCGGCACCATCTTGGGCATAGTTTGCAAAGCTAAAATTAACCTGACCGGCACTATAAAGATTGGTGGTCGGCGCAGCAGCTGGTGCAGTAGTCGTAGAGCCCAAAGAATAGGTCACAAAGGTATATTTGTTGCCTGCAATCAATTTATCCCCAAAAAATACCTGGGTGGAGTCTGCTGCATTACCGACCGCCTGATCAATATAGGTCCCATCGGTCTGATACGCGACTACTCGATAGCTCACTGCTCCACGTAGCGACAGCAAGGAGGTTGCAGCTTTTGTACCACTTGTGGAGGCTTTCAGCCCACTGCCATTTGCCGTGTTTTCGGTCAGTTCAGCAGTCACGTTAAACGGGCCCGACTGTACTTCTTCCGTTAGGACGAATGGCGTTGTTGCGCTAGCTTTTGTGGATGCTTTGGCCACAGCTACTTGGTCCCCGCCAAACTCGGCTTCTGTCAAAGTCAGTTTTACACCACCATGATTGTCTGCAGGTATCTGGCTACTTTTTTCCTTACTACAGGAAGCAGCAACGATTAGAAGCGCAATAAAGGCTAGTTTTATCTTTGTATTCTGATATTGTGTTTTCATCATTGTCGTTAATAGTTATAAAGCAAGTTATTAGTTCCACCATTCACCGCTAGGGTCCTGGGTTTCGGATCCACCATTGTTCCAATCCGTTTCACTGACGCCAGATCCACCACCTGGTTGAGCCGATCCGTTTGATCCGGCAGCAATGCCTTCCTCCATTTCTACCTTTAACTGCTCGATGGCAGGCTTCAGGTAAATCTTTTTTTCAGTTCTTTTTTTCATGTGCGTAATATTATTTGGTTTAAGATTTAACAGATGCGCGGTAAGCCGCTTCTTGCAATGATGTAGCAAGTTCAGCTAACCTTCTCGCAAATGCCTTTGTTAGTCGAGATTTCAATTGTTTGCCCTATTTCGAAACGATCTAAGCTCTATTTTAAAGGTTAGTTTCTCTTCAATTAAATAGTTGTCTGTTGCAACTTGTTTATTGAACGCGTGACAACCTTAATCACTTGGGCTATACTATATTTCTTATCGTAAAGATACCTCGGTTAGAAAATAATCGCGAAAATTGAGCTATCACAGAGTTATCACATAATTATCACATTTTTTGTAAGTTACTTTTATATAGGTATTTACGTGGTGTTTTTGTAATCTATTTTGAGACTACGGAAAGTAATTTAATGTTATGACATATAAATTGTATCTTTTTATGTTTTAATGTTTTTTTTTAAGGTAAAAAATTATATTCTTTGTGATGTTTATAATTTAAAGATTGATTTACAGATGTGATAGCGATGTGATAGCTAACTGATATTTCGTTTTTTGAAATTATTTTAATATTTGTGCTCGATTAATTAAATATTTATTCTCATAAAAATTAAAGAAAACATGATTTTAGAAGCACAGACAAGGAGAAGCTGGAGAGCACTCGTTCTAACAGTTTTGATGTGTGGATCGTTGTATTCCTGTAAGGAAAGCAAAGACAGTGTAGAGGCTAGTGGCAAGGCAAACGTCAGTATCCAATTACTTGGCGTAGAAAACCCAGTTGTCGCAACAAAAAAAGCAAGTATGGGAAACAACACTGCTGGTACAGCACAAACAGTTGTCGTCCCTTTGACAAACTCAAGTTCTTTTGAGGCAACATTGACCAGCGAACAGTCAGCAACAAGTGGTAACCTGTTGCGCGCTTCGTCGGGTAAACAGGCAGCTGCGACGGAGCAAAGAACACCGTTGGCTGCAAATATTAAATACAAAATCGTTGTATACGGCGCCAACGGTGAGTTTGTTACGGAAAAAACATACACTAATACGGTCGATAATAGTACCGAAATCGTATTGGAAGCAGAAAAAACCTATACTTTTGTTGCTTATTCGGTCAATAGTACAGCAACAGTTCCGGCTGTGACAGCACAAGCCAATCTTACCAATGCGAGTTTGGATAACATCAGTGCCGACCTGATGTATTTTAAGAAGGATCTGACTGTTCATTCGGGTGATAACAATTTGGATGTTGTCTTGAAACATCAGTATAGCCAGGTAACGACCAACTTAAGTATGGCAACGGAAATGACAGGTGCAATCACAAGTTTGGTGTCACCGACAATAAACCCGACACATCCCAATGCAAGTTTAAAATTAGCCGACGGTACCCTAACTTATAATGGAAGCACGTCGAGCACCGCAGTGCAATTCCCGTTATTAGGCGCTGGTTTACGGACCGTATCTAGTATTCCCACGCTTTTAATCCATCCGGGAGAGACCAATGGAATATTCAATTTCGGTTCAATTACCATTGATGGTGAAACCAAATCCAACGTTTCTGTTCCGGGCTTGCAAATTTTGCCGGGACAACGCTATAACCTGAACCTGAATTTCAAAACCTGTACACAGCCTGTAACAGGTGGAGCAGACCTTAACTGGAATTACCCAGCTTCAGGATCTGGCGCTGTGGTGAATGGGCAGACTGTTCCTGCTGGTTATGTTGTAACCCAACAATTGACTGCCCCGGGTGCAGATTATGGTTTTGTGTTTGATATTCTTCAAATGGATAACTCCTTCAACATGGAAGTGAACGGAACTAAACTTGCGACGCAAGAAATCCAATTTGAAGGAAACATCGCTATTGCACCTAAAAATATCCAGTTTGCTGACGGTAGTATTTATGGCGGAAGCAATGTAGAAGGCGGTACAGTTCCGCAGATCTATAGTATGGTGGGAACGGCAAGCAATCCAATTATTCGCGTTGTCATCAGCCGTTCGGGAGAAGTTTCCATTTACGGTAGTAAAGTAGCAGGTGGCGAATTGTACCCATTGGTTTTGACACAAGGTTCATTTAACATCGTGCCTTGGAGCACGACTGCGAATAATGTGAAGATCACCCAGGTTGTTCAAGGAAAAACAACGATGATCGGATCGGGTAGTGGTAGACGTAAAGTAGCCTGTACATTATAAGTAACAGTTAGCTACTTGAGGCATCGAAAATAGTATTAAAAAAATAAGACATGAACACAAACAATTCAAAAAAAATATATGTCAGCCCAAAGATCGAGGCGACAAACATAGAACTAGAACAAGGTATCGCTGCAGGTTCTGCTGCTACGACCAGCAATGACCCACAGGAGTCTTGGGATAAAGCCGATGACGACAATCGTTTAATCAACTGGTAGTTTTTCCAGATTTAATCGTTGCATAATTCATGCAGGATTGGCCCGACAGGATTTCATGGGAATCTTGCCGGGCCTTTTTGTTTTTATCATGACCATTTTGATGTGCATTTTTTGAGATATCAAGTTTTAAACCATTTGCTCAACATCTTGACCTGAATTGTTGACTGTCTTTTTTGTGTCATTAATGTATTGTTTTTCAGTTTTTTACAAAGTGTGATATGAATGTGAAAGGCTCTTTTTTCTGTTTCTTTCTTTTAATGCAAATATTTGTCAAGCAGAAATTCTGATCTGTAATTGATGGGAGAATCCAACCTATGAAGGCATTATAAATAGGGTGATTTCAAAAACTTTGGGAGGATGATCAGTACTGAATTATCGCCCGGATCTTAATGCGTGGAGATCCGAGATAATATATTTGGATGAACTCGGTGGGGGCAAATTTTGCCCTCTCGAGTTTAATTGATCCGGAGGCTTATTGACTAAGGAGAATCGAAATGATCGAGCGATTTGCGGAAAGGAAATTTACCCAAACTGGGAAATAGGAATATAAAACTTGCTGAAAAAACGATGTAAAAATGGAAAGAAACGACTTTAATAATTTAATTGCTTTAGCGAAAAACAACGATGCCGAATTTTTGGCTTTGTTTAATGAAATCTATCCCGGCTTTGTCGCCTCATTAAAGACTATACATCCAAAAATCCGCAGCAGCGAACTCGAGTTCTGCGCGATGACCTTTCTGAATTTCTCCACCAAACACATCGCGCAATATACCTATGTTACCGTGCGGGCTGTACAGATCCGCAAAAATAGATTGCGTAAAAAGTTCAATATCCCCTCCGATTTGGATTTTAACAACTGGATGCGGGAGCAGATTCCGCGCAATTCGTTTGCTGAACTGGGCTAAAAGCTAAACTTGCCATCGGAAAATCAGGAGAACGGGCTGCTTTATTTTAGCTTTATCGTCGCTCAGGCAAATTGCTCGAAAAATTTAGTGTAAAGTTTTACTCACCTATTGAAATGTGTTATATCTGTGATAGCACATTTTTCTGCTTTTATATTTTTAGTATCTATATTCGCTTTCAACACGTGCGATGTTGCAATTCAATCTGATTAAGGTTGATGCCAAAATTGTGACTAGACGTATTCCCTGTGAACAGAAAAGGTACTGCCAATCTACGGGTAAATGAACATGTTATCTATTACATATTATTTGGATAAATTAATGGGAATAGTCGTCAGTTTCGGCTGATGACTATTATTTTTTAACCAAGTAAGGAAAAATTAGTGTCATAAAGACGGCTGTACACCTGAGTTTTATAAGTTATAAAATTGTTTTTGGCTTTGAAATAATGATGGTTTCATCGTTTAAAAATACTAGATTTGCAAGAAGAAATTTAAGGAAGTTAAAGAGCCTGAAATGGATTGAACAACGACCTAAAAAAATTGATTGCCTATACATGAAAAGACATTTTCTATTTTTAATTCTGTTCTTATTTACATTGAGGGTTTCTGCTGGTGAGGCCAACCCAACGCAGCAGGCGGTAGATTCGCTTTTGGCAAAAGCCATGGGTTTCGCTAGTAAAGGAAATTTGGTGACTTATATCGAGTTGTCGATCAAAGCGCTTAATTTGGCCAATGCAGCCAATTACGATGAAGGAAAAGCGAAATCGGGTTCCTATGTAGCCGAAGGTTTGGTGACTGCCGGCCTCTTTAAAGAGGGGCTGAAACAGCTGGATGCTGTTGAAAAAACGGACTCCTATAAACATGATATTTTTATGCAATCCGAAGTTCGTCGCATGCGAGGAAGGGCTTATGGAGGCCTTCAGCTTTACCAACAGGCTATTCGCGAATTTCGTCTGCAACAAGGGCTGATCAAACAGTTGACAGGTGAAAAGCAGGTCAAATCCTATCAATATAATTACGAAAATTTAAGCGCAGTATTTGAGTTTTTGGGCCAATTGGATTCCATGCAGAAATATACCGAACTTCAATTGGACAACCTCAAGGTTTTTGCAGAAAAGGACGCATCAATGCGGTATCAGATTGTCTATGAAAACCTTGGAAGTTTGTTTGTTCAGAAAGGCGATTTAGTAAAAGCGCAACAGTACCTCGACAAATCGCTGGAGCTCATCAAAAAATATAAAATTCCTATCGTACTTAATACCTATAATTCATTAGCTCTTTTGGAAAAAAAACGGGGCAATTTAAAAAAGGCTGCGGCTTTTTATGAAGAGGGCCTGGCCAGAAAGCGGGCGGTAGGGAGTAGGATTGGGATGAAAAACTCGTATCGGTCCTTGGCAGATTTTTACCGGACAACCAACCTGGATAAAGCAAAAGCCGACCATTATGAAATGGCCTTTAGCCGGCTCAACGATTCGCTTGAAAATGAAAATAGAGCGGTCGTCGATCAGGTGCTCAACCAGATTTTGAAATTAAAAGACCAGGAATCGGAGAGTAAGGTATCTAAGGCTGCTACAATTTCAATTGTTATCTTGGTGCTGCTTCTAGTAGTAATCACATTTTTTATCTGGCGTTCTAAACGTAACCGGAGGCTACTGGGACAGAAAGAGGAGGCACTGCAGGAAACAGAAACCATCAATAAGCAATTGACTGAACAGATCGGGGAGAATAAATTTAATACGCTGATCGAGCTGGCTAAAAGTAACAATCCGGAGTTCTTAACCCTGTTTAAAGAACTTTATCCGCAGTTTATTTCAGCGCTTAAAACCTTTGATCCCAATCTGCGGAGTACCGAACTGGAATTTTGTGCCATGGCCTTTCTCAATTTCTCGACCAAAAATATTGCGGAATATACCTACGTTACCATCCGGGCCGTACAGGTGCGAAAAAATAGATTGCGCAAGAAATTTGACATTCCCTCGGATGCTGATTTTAATAATTGGATGCGTGCACTGACAGATAAAGTAGATCAATCGCTGCCCAGCGAGCACTAAGCATAAGTGATGCGATAGACATCATCGTGTTTCGTGCTGGCCTGATAATAGGCTTGGCGAGCACATCGGGGAACTCGCATAACGGAATAATTATAGTTTTTTTAAGGCTAGGTCAGCAATGATCTGGCCTTTTTTACGATCCATCATTTATTCCTATTGGGTTTACCTGTAATCAAGTTGTTAACAACCGCTTCTTTTCGGCAAAGGATTTGATCTGATATTTTCCGCCATCCATAAAAACGTAACTTTCATCTTCAGATCTAAACATCCCGTCAGACATTTGGTTGTCTGGCCAAGTTCGTTAGCTGATGATTATAACTAAGAGTTAATAGCTTAGTTTTATGTATTAAATTGATTAGTAGTGTTTTATTGGTTTTAAAATTAAGTGTGATAGCGATGTGATAGCCTATTTTTTTGTGTCTAATTTATTTAAAAGCAACTTTGCGCAGCCATTGAAACGAAATATAAAATAGAACAATGTTTTTTCATTTAAAATTATGGAAACAAAACACACACAAAACATCAAACTGGATAAATTGCCTTACGAGGCACCTCAAATTAAGGTTGAAGACATCATTTTAGAGTACAGTGTTGCAGCCGGTTCGGTGCAGAAATCTGGAACTGTACAGCAACAATGGGACGGAGAAGAGCCGTCTACATCAAGCCAAAGTGAAGGCTGGTGGTAACCGAAAAGTCTCAACTTAAATTATTATCAAGAATGAAAAGAAATAGCACAACAATACTACTGGCGCTATCCCTAATGGTGGCTGCCTGCAACAAAAATAATGAAAACGTAAGTAATAGCGATAATGGCCAGGTAAGCATCAAGATTGCCGGCGTCTCTTATTCGGATACCGACTACGATTTACAGCCCAAAGCTTCAACAGCCAAAAATAGCGCGTCTACTTCTACTGCACAAAATACAACTGTTCCCTTCAACAATGAACTCGACGTTAAAGCAACCTTAACAGCAGTCAGTTCAACGACCGCTTTACGTGCCTCGACTGGGGCAACCAAAATGGCTACCACACCGACCGTATTGGATAATGGGGCTAAATACCTGATCGCGGCTTATAATGCTTCGGGAAACTATGTCAACGCGACGGGTGTATTGACTTATTCTAATACGGCTACCAATTGGTCCTTGGACTTACCGGCGGGAACTTATACCTTCATTGCATTGGCAGTCGATCCGGGACAGACTTTTCCAACCATTAATCTGAATCAAAACCTCGCCGATATTACCTTTGGCGTGACAGGGGCGGATACGGATCTTTTATGGAAAAAACAGTCGGTCACCGTTGTTAGTGGACAAAATAACGTTCAAAATCTCGTTTTGAGTCATGTATTTACCGAAGTAAAAGCGACTTTAGAAAGTACTTCGGCTAATGTGGTGGGTAATATAACTTCCATGGTAGGTGGTACAATCACACCAAATTACCAATCGGCATCGTTTAGCTTTGCCAGCGGAACATACACGCAAAGTGGACAGTCCTTAAATCGTACGCTTTCATTTACCGGTACGGGATTGACATGGTCCAGCAATCCGGCTTTGATTATCACCGAAGGTACAACGACTGGTAAGATCAATTTTGGAACAGTCACCTTAAATGCGACACAAGGTGGTGTCCGTTCGGGACTGATTGATCTGGCTAATCTGTCATTGCAAAAAGGAATTAAATATGATTTAAAACTACGTTTAGTGCCCCGTGGTGCATTGGATATTCCTAACGCTAACTATTACTGGGGTTCGGCCAATTTAAAAGCGGGTAATCCGCCTACAGCCGTCGAAGCAGCACAATACCTATTGGGTGGCTCTCACAGTGGAGGTGGCTCTCAGGCTTACTGTTCGTCTGTTTTGGGTACAGGCTGGCAGACACCTGCGCAGGCTGAATATGAACAGCTTATTGCTGCCGGAAAGGTGAGGGGGACCTACAATGGCCAAACAGGTTGGTTTTTGGGTACATCAACATTGCCAACGGCAAACCTAGACAATTACATGTTCTTGCCGGACAACAAATCGGTCATTGTAGAAAGCGGATCTGGAAATGCCAGTACACATATCCCAGCTGATGCGCTGGGGGTTTACTGGGCCGACCGCACCGTACAGGGGACTGCCAAACCCGCCGTAATTTTAACGGCTACCAATGTGTATGTAATGCCTATCCATCAAAACAATGCCGTGGGTATACGCTGTATGCGAAGCAAATAATTTCCTTTAACTATTTTTTGGAGAATATATGTAGTGGGATAGTTATCAGCGAAAGCTGATAACTATTTTTTATATGCAGGCAGCAAGCTGCGTAAAATGCTTGGAGAATTGTTCGCTATTATTTGCTAATCAGAAGCTTGTTTTTATAATCGGTCGGTGTAAGTCCTTTAATAGCTTTAAAGAACTTGTTGAAGTTGGGCAAAGAGTTGAAACCACAGGCGTAAGCGATATGGGTGATCGGGTTTTCTTCCTGAACCAAAAGCCTGCAGGCTTCGTTGATCCGGACTTCATTGACGAATTTTGAAAATGTTTTCCGTGTACGTGCTTTAAAAAAACGACAAAAAGACGGCTTGGTCAAGTTGGCCAATTTGGCTGCTTCGTCCAGGGAAATGTCATCACTGAAATTTTCAAAAACATACGTGTAAATACTGAAGATAATTTCTCCATCCTTACCCGCCAGGCCATCAATATAGGGTTTATTGGATAGTTTACTGTATTCCTGAGTATGCAACAGAATCCCTAAAGACTCGAAGAGATAGGCTGTTTTTTGTACTTCAGGAATAACGAGCATCTTGTGCAGTATTTTTTTGAGTTTATTTTTTGCTTCTCCATAAAACAGCATTCCCTGTCTCGATCGCTCAAGAAAGTCTTTTAGCTGGCTTGTTTCAAATAATAGGGAGCAGAAAGACAGCAGGGCCTCTGGATCGAAATACAAGGTGATAAATTGTACGTTTTGCTCCTGGCCGGTTTCTGTGGGCGAGTTGTGCCAGACGTGTGGCAAACCAGGACCAATAAAAGTCAGCTCATCGCTTTCAAAGTCTTCCAGCTGATCTCCTATGCAGCTTTGGCCTTTACCCTTAATGATGTAAGTAAGCTGACATTCACGGTGAAAATGGTACTCGGAAAGAAGTTTGGGACAATTTTCGTGTCGGATTTCAAAAATCCTGTTTCCTGAATTTGAAAGTGCTTTCGCGTAAATTGGCTGCATAGATTCTTAACATATTTAATGAAATAAATGGGAACGTACACCAATCTTTATAATCGATTGAAAGTGATCACTCAAAAAACGTTTTTTAACGGTTAAAAGGCATGTATTAAACGCTTAAAATCATGTAAAATATTACTTTTTTCCAGTTCGTCGGACGGCAATCAAACTATATTAATCAAAGTTTAGCAACCCGTTGCCTATATTTTTTGCCAAAAAGCAAAAAATATAGCATGCTTATCGTGTATATTTAGGGTAATTTATTGCTGGCACGCCATTAGTGTGATAGATTCATTGTATGCAAAAAAAGACCAATAGATATAGCCGACCGGCCACAGATCTTATTGTAAAACTGTTTGAAAGCATCCATCCGCTGTCGGACGATTTAAAACAGCTGATCGAAACGCATAGTTATGTGATCGATGTGAAAACCAGGGTTCGCCTGATTGATATCGGACAGGTGCAAAAGCAGATCTATTTTATTCTGCAGGGCGGTGTACATTCTTATTATATTGATCCCGCCGGTAATAAGGTCAGCTCTTGGCTGCTGTATGAAGGAGAGCTCGCGATTGCCGTCTATAGTTTTTTTAGTCAAAAACCGAGCTTCGAAGCCATCGAAACACTGGAGCCCTGCCGTCTATTGGTTCTGAGTTACGAGAAACTGAATGAGCTGTACCATACATTCCCCGAATTTAATTTTATCGGTAGGGTATTGACCGAACGTTATTATATCAAAAGTGAAGAGAAAGCCAATGAACTGCGAATGTTGCCCGCGGTGGACCGATATAGAAATCTTGTTGAACGTTATCCTGAGATTTTAAAACGCACACCATTGGGAATCGTCGCCTCGTATTTGGGGATAACGCAATCTACATTGAGCCGCATAAGAGCAAAAGTTTAACATATACGGAAGGAACACAATGTGTTAATAGGGCATCTAAAAAGAGCAATAAAGTGTAAGTGTTTGCCAATAGCTATCCTTATTTTTGATGATATGGCGAGGATTCAGTGCTTTTCTATTGCGAACAGTTGGCATTGCATCCCTAAATCGAATCGTAAACCTCAATGAAATTGAACACATCAATGCTAAACCGTATATGTACTGGTCTTGCACTCTGTTTTCTCCTGTCGGTGAAAATTGCTGTTGCGCAGACTGGAGCCAAGAAAGAAAACTGTATCTGGTTTGAACAACCTGCAAATGCCTTAGCCGTAGATTCCAAAAACAGCTGGGAGAGTGACCCCGAGTGGCTGAAAGCCCTACCCATTGGTAATGGGAACCTTGGGGCTATGGTTTTTGGCGATGTCAACCACGAGCGGATTCAGCTAAACGAAATGACGTTATGGAGTGGAAGCTTCGACGCAGGCGACAATCCTACGGCTTCACAGTCCCTGCAAAAGATTCGTGAATTGCTGTTTCAGGGCAACTATAAAGAAGCAACCGAACTGACCAATAAAACGCAGATTACAAAGGGAAAAGGATCGGGGAGTGGTAATGGCGCCAATGTTCCCTTTGGCTGCTTCCAGACCTTGGGCGACTTACGGCTTGACTTTGGTACGGATGCCGCTTATCAGAATTATCGCCGTGAACTGGATCTGATGAAAGGGATTGCTTCCAGTTCTTTTGTCCAAAATGGCGTCAAGTTTACACGGGAAGTTTTCGCTAGTCATCCCGACCAGGCGATCATTATCCAGCTCACTGCAGACAAAGCTGGGGCAATCAATGTGCTCTTCAGTCTGGACCGGCCGGAAAGGTTTGCGACAGAGGTTACGGCAAAGCACGGACTGCGTATGTTTGGCATGCTCGATAATGGCCGGGGTGGAAATGGTATGCAGTATGAAGCTGAGGTGACACCGGTCCTGGAGGGCGGAAAAATCAGTAGCCAGACCAAAACCGGTATTCAGGTTACAGGTGCTAATGCGTTGACGCTTATCGTAACCGCAAAAACAAATTATAAACAGCATTATCCAGACTATATTAATGCCAATTATCAAAAAGAACATCTCGAAATACGGAAAGCAGCCACGGGCAAATCGTACCAGACGCTCCGGGATCGCCATATCAAAGACTTTTCTTCGTTTATGGGACGGGTGAGTTTTCAGCTGGGAAATAGTACCAATAATATGCCTACCAATGTGTTGATGGCTAATAATCTGCGTAGCGGAAATGAACAGGCCTTATATCCCCTGTATTTTCAGTACGGCAGATACCTATTGCTTTCTTCCTCGAGAGCAGGCGGACTTCCTGCCAACCTGCAGGGAATCTGGGCCAATAAGATACAAACACCATGGAATGGCGATTACCATACCGATATCAATGTACAGATGAACTACTGGCCTGCGGAGGTAGCCAATCTATCCGAATCACATCGTCCCCTGATGGATCTGATCGCATCGCTTGTGGCACCAGGTAGCAAAACAGCCCAGATACAATATGGGATGCGGGGATGGGCGTTGCATCCGATAACGAATGTTTGGGGCTACACTTCTCCGGGGGAAAGTGCAAGTTGGGGGATGCATATCGGGGCCGGAGCCTGGATTGCCCAACATATCTGGGAACATTATGCCTTTACACAGGATAAAGACTTTTTAAGAAAAGCTTATCCGATTCTAAAAGAGGCTTCGACTTTTTACCAAGATTGGCTGACAACGGATCCTAAAACAGGGCTGCTGGTTTCGGGGCCTTCACCTTCGCCGGAAAATTCCTTTAAAGCGCCCGATGGCTCTGTTGCGCAGATCAGTATGGGGCCATCGCATGACCAGCAGGTTATTTTCAATCTATTTGAGCACACACTGGCTGCGTCGGAAATACTGGGTTTAAAGGACGATGCTTTTGGAAAGGCATTGAAGGCCGCAAAAGACAAACTGGCCCGTCCAAAAATTGGTCATGACGGGCGCCTGATGGAATGGGCCGAAGAGTTTGAGGAGGTAGAACCTGCTCATCGTCATCTGTCCCATCTGTTTGCGCTATACCCGGGTAATGAAATCACGTTGGACCGTACGCCTGCATTGGCAAAAGCTGTGCAGCAGTCGTTGGAAAGACGGGGCGATGATGGGGTAGGCTGGACCTACGCCTGGAAAATTGCGCTTTGGGCACGATTGCAGCAGGGCGATCGGGCACTGAAATTGCTCAATAAACAACTGCGCCCTACAGCGGATATGGATACCAAATATGACGGCGGTGGCGGTACCTATTACAATATGTTTGATGCATGTCCTCCATTTCAGATCGACGGTAACTTTGGCGTGATTGCCGGAATGGCGGAAATGCTCCTGCAAAGCCATGAAGATTTTATTGAGCTGCTTCCGGCGCTTCCGGCCAGCTGGAAAGATGGCGAGATAAAGGGCCTGGTAGCTAGGGGAGCGATCGAAATTGATCTGAAATGGACAAATGGTCAACTGGTCAGCGCTGCAGCAAAAGCCAAAAAGAAACAGAAATGTCGGGTGAAGTATGCCGGGAAATTGTTCGAGCTTGAACTACCGGCGGGTGAAAAAGTCAATCTAAAAATATAACTTCAAAAAAATACCGAAGGGATTTATCCTTCGGTATTTTTTGTGAAAAAGAAAATTACAATTTAAAGTTAGATGGTTTTGCTGTCACGCAGCATCTTAATGATATTGTGCGCTTCAAGCTGCTTGCTGAGCTGCGTGTTGATCAAACTATGCACATTTTGCGAAAGCTCTTCCGAACCATCAGCCAAAGCGGTTTGATAGGTCGATTTGAATGCATCTTCGCCCTGCTCACAGGTTTCAAGCAAACTTCTTTCGTCATCTCCCGTGATATTTACTTTTATTCCCATCCAAGCGCGGAAAAGCTTACCGCTCAGCATAGTGCTATCTGTCGGTTCTTTGCCTTCAAGCTCAACATAAGGTGTCAATTCGGCAATAAATTCTTCCGACTGTCCGATAAATTTTTGAAATGTTGGGACTAGTTTATCCAAGCCGTGGCTGGTTGCCAGATCAATTGCTTTTTTATATCCTTCGATGCGGTCGTTGTTGATTTTGATAATATCGTTGATGATCTCCGGATTGTTGATGTTGTTTTCCATAATATTGTTATTTGTTATCATTTTTGTTTATTCGAAAAACAGCAGGCGTTGCATGATCGTTTGCAGAATTCGAGATTCAGGTATTTAAATCGTAGCCCGTATTTATCGCATTTTTTATTGCAGGGGAATAAATCTGTTTAAAACTTTCTGCAATTTGCCCTTGTTCTTAAAACCGAATACTGTCCATTAGGCAGGCAACGAAAACTATGCAACAAAACATTCATGTAGCCATTATCGGGGGCGGACCCAGTGGCCTGTTTATGTACAAAAGATTGATCGAAAGGAATATCCCCGGTCTCAAAGTATCTATTTTCGAGTCCCGCAAGCAATTGGGGGCAGGAATGCCTTACAGCTATGAAGGTGCTACGCCGGAACATCTGACTAACGTATCGGATCACGAAATCCCCGCATTGGTCACGACGATTGAGGACTATGTTCAATCCCTGTCGGAGGCCACGCTCCGTACCTATGGAATCGATGTGGACGATTTTAATCGCTACAAAGTGGTTCCACGGCTGCTCCTCGGCCGCTATCTGTCGGAGCAGTTTATGTTATTGAAGCGGATGGCGGATGAACAGGGTATTGAAACGCAGGTTCACCTCGGTAGCCAGGTCAGTGATATAATTGACCTCGAAGGCCAGGCGCAGGTTAAAATCACGGTGGGCAGCACCGATACCTATATCGTGGACAAGGTAGTCATCTGTACCGGACATAAGTGGCCAACCAAGTATGAGGGCAATGTCGAACATTATTTCGAATCGCCCTATCCACCGTCCAAGTTGGCCTTAAAAACCAATCACGCCGTCGGCATACGTGGTGCTTCGCTCACAGCAATCGACGCTATCCGTACGCTTGCTCGCCACAATGGTTCTTTTGAAACCCTGGAGACAGGAGAGCTAAGGTATCAGATCGACCCGGGAAGCGAAAATTTTAAGGTATTGATGCATACCCGCAGTGGACTGCTTCCTGCGATCCGCTTCCATCAGGAAGAACCCTTCCTGGCCAATAACCTGGTGATCTCCGAAGAGGAGTTGATGCTTAACAGGCTAGAGAATGAAGGTTTCGTCTCGCTGGATTTTCTGTTTGAGCGCAATTTTAAAGCGCAGTTCAAGGAAAGAGATCCCGACTTTTATGCGATCGTGGAAAAGCTCAGCCTGGAAGACTTTGTAGAGGCAGTACTCCATTTAAGGGAACAGAAAGATGCCTTCGAGGGATTTCGCCAGGAGCATGAACAAGCGCTGAAATCTATTAAAAGGCGCCAATCCATCTATTGGAAGGAAGTCCTTTCTGCCTTGAGTTTCACCTTAAATTACCCCGCCAAGTACATGTCTGCCGAAGATATGCTGCGTTTAAAAAAAGTACTCATGCCGCTGATTTCTATTGTCATCGCTTTTGTGCCGCAGAGTTCCAGTCGTGAGATGCTTGCACTGTACGATGCCGGCCGCCTGGAAGTGGTCAATGTAGGTACCGAAAGCCGGGTTGAACCAGCGAGCGATCGCGGCGCCAATTATTTTTATACTGATGAATCGGGGATCGAAATAAAAACGCATTATAAGACATTTGTGGATTGTGTGGGACAGCGACCACTGAACTTTGAAGAATTTCCATTCAAGAGTTTGGTCGACAATGGCCATGTCAGCCCAGCCTACTTACGGTTTCGCTCCGTGGAACAGGCCAAGGAACAAATGCTGGCCGGTAATGACCACATGTTTGTGGCACCGGATGGCGCTATTTTTTTGCAGGTACCCGGTGTAAAGATCGATGACAGCTTCCGCTTGGTGGATCACAGTGGTATCGCTAGCCAACGTCTTTTTATGATGGCCGTACCTTATATGGGGGGGTACAATCCGGATTATTCAGGCCTTGATTTTTGTGCTGCGACATCGGCTATCATTGCTGGGAAGATTGCGGAGAGCGGATAAATACGCAACTTTTTGTTAAAATACGGTAAGATGGTTGAGGGCCGGCGGCGCAGGATTTAATTTAGACGCCCTATTGCTATATTTGGCCGCCATCTAGACCATCGGTTGGCATAGTCTTAACTCAATTGATGAAAAAGCATGCCTAAAACTATTTTAAGAAATCTGCAGATAGGTTTCGGAATATCCTTGTTGATCCTGTTAGCGAGCTCAACGGCTTCTTATATTAGTATTCGTAAGCAGAGCCATAATAGTGCGATGGTCGACCACAGCCGACGTGTCATGAGCCGCGTCAACAAAATTCTGCAGGATCTGCAGAATGCCGAAACTGGCCAGCGCGGCTTCCTGCTTACAGGTATGGACAAGTTTCTGGATCCTTACAAAACCGGCCTCCAGTCGCTGCCCCAATCGCTGAGCCGTGCGCACGATCTTACGTCCGACAATCCCGAACAGCAGCAGATAATCGATACGCTATCCACACTCGTGCAATCCCGACTGGCAAAGCTTGAAAACCTGGTCAATATCAAAAAGCGTGGTGGAATGGTCACCGTTTCGCAGCTTGAGGAGGGCAAGACTTATATGGACAGCTGCCGTTTGCTCATCAGCAAAATTATCGATCGTGAAGAACTTTTGCTCAATAAGCGTTCGGAAGAACTGAGCCGCTCTTCGGGCTATACCTCCATCTTTGTTTTGTTGGCCGCTGCTGTATCCTTATTGATTACCCTCTTCTTTTACTTCCGCCTGCGAGCGGATTTCTTTCAACGGGAGCAGCTGCAGAATGACCTGAAACGTAAAGATGAAGAGATCCAGCGGCGACTGAGCATTACCCAGCGCATCGCACGGGAGATAGCGGCCGGGCATTATGATATGCAGATTCAGGATGGCGAACAGGACGATCTGGGCAGCCTGACGGGATCCCTCAACGAAATGGCGCGTTCGCTCAAAACATCTTTTGAAGAACTCAATAATAACAACTGGCATCAAGCTGGACTAACCCAACTGGGCAACCTGTTGATGGGTAATAAACAGCAGGAAGAGCTCACGGCCGTCACGCTGAGCCATCTGACAAAATATGGCAACTGTGTCAACGGCGCCATCTACCTGATGGAACAGGGGGAGCTTGTCTTAAGGGGATCCTATGGACTTGAAGATCCCGAACGTAAACGCTTCGCCCCAGGTGAGGGCATGGTCGGCCAGGTCTTTAAAGACAAGAAAGAAAAGTTATTCGAAAACCTCGAAGATACCGATTATGTCATCAGCTTTGCTGCTGGGAAGGTACTGGTGAACAACCTTTTTATACTGCCTGTTTTCGATGGTAACGAATGTATCGGTGTAATGGAGCTGGGCTCACTACAACCTTTTTCGAGCATTCAGCTGGCATTTTTTAGGGATGCGGTGCAAAAGGTGGGTACGACACTTGCGGCGGCCCAAGCCAGACTGGTGGTACAGAATTTATTGGAAGAAACCCAGGCACAGACCGAAGAATTGCAGGCACAGCATACCGAACTGGAATCGCTCAATTCGAGCCTCGAGATGCATACCCATAAACTGCAGGCATCGGAAGAGGAACTCCGCGTACAGCAGGAAGAATTGGTGCAGTCTAACCGGGAATTGGAAGAGCGCTCCAAATTGCTGGAAGATAAAAATGTGGAGATTGCCGAACGCAATCAGGAAATACAGAAAAAGGCGGCGGAGCTTGAACAGAGTACACGCTATAAGTCTGAATTTTTGGCCAATATGTCGCATGAACTGCGTACACCGCTCAATTCAATTCTGTTACTTTCACGCTTGATGGCCGAAAATTCGGATGGTAACCTGAATGAAGAACAGATGGAATCGGCAGCTGTGATCCAAAGTTCGGGAAAGAGCCTGCTAACCTTGATAGACGAGATTCTGGATCTTTCCAAAATAGAATCCGGGAAAATGGATCTGGATGTACAGCCTGTATTTTTTGCCGATATATTGAACGGGCTGACGGCGATGTTCGCACCAATCGCCGCCGATAAGCAGCTCGGATTAGAAATGAGCGTTGCGGAGGGAATGCCACTGCAGCTCGAAACAGACAAGCAGCGCCTGGATCAGATCTTACGTAATCTATTGTCGAATGCCATCAAATTTACAGCTTCGGGTAAGGTTACCTTGCATATTGACCGCGAACAGTCGCAGACAAACCGTATCGTATTTGAAGTGCGCGATACCGGAATCGGGATACCGAAAGACAAGCAGCATCTGATATTTGAAGCATTCCAACAAGCAGACGGTTCTACACGCCGCAAATTTGGCGGTACTGGACTGGGGCTCTCCATCAGTCGGGAACTGGCGCGTCTGCTCGGCGGCGAAATCTTGCTGGATAGCGAAGAAAACAAAGGCAGTGTATTCCGACTGATCCTTCCAGCGAAGACTTCGGATGCCACGCCAGCTGCTTTCGGCACGGTGCAATTGTTGCCGATAGAGCTAGACTTCGCTGAAGAAGCATCTACAGATGGAGTGCAGACTTCGGAAACAGTGAACTTGCCTGCCAAAAAGACACTGGAGATACCTATCCCAGCCGATATTCCTGATGATCGCGATAGTATCGTCGCAGGCGACCGCTTCATTTTGATTGTTGAGGATGATATTGAATTCGCAAAGATTCTGCTGAAATATACGCGCCAGCAAAACTACAAGGGTATCGTGGTCGTCCGTGGTGATATCGCGGCTGAGATGGTGGCCCGTTATATGCCGCTAGCCGTTCTGCTGGATATTCAGCTTCCGCTCAAAGATGGCTGGCAGGTAATGGCTGAGATCAAGGAAAACCCCAAGACTCGACATATACCGGTGCATATTATGTCTTCTTTACAGGTTAAGAGGGAAAGTCTGCTGCAGGGCGCCATAGACTTTATCAATAAACCGATGGCATTGGAGCAGATGGGTGACATGTTCCGTAAAATAGAAGATGCCCTCACGCGGCATCCAAAAAAAGTACTTATCGTTGAAGAAAATCCCAAACATGCGGCAGCGCTGTCGCTCTTCCTCGGAAGTTTTGACATCGCCTCGGAGATCAAGAGCAACGTAGAAGATAGCATTGTGGCGCTGAGCTCAGACACTGCCGACTGTGTGATACTTGATATGGGGGTTCCAGACCGGGTTGGCTACGAGACATTGGAAGCTGTAAAACGGAATCAGGGTCTTGAAAATCTGCCGATTATTGTTTTTACCGGTAAGAACCTTTCGCAGGTAGAGGAAATGAAATTAAAACGGTATGCGGATTCTATCATTGTAAAAACGGCTAACTCCTATCAGCGTATTTTGGACGAAGTGGGTTTATTTCTACATCTCGTAGAGGAAAATAATGGCCCCTCTACCAAATCTCCGGGTAGACTTGGCTTTTTGCGGGATGTTCTGCAGGGCAAAAAGGTACTTGTAGCGGATGACGACATCCGAAATATCTTCTCGCTCACTAAAGCGCTCGAAAAATATCAGATGACCGTGGTCCCGGCAACGGACGGAAAAGATGCGCTGCAACAGCTGGAAGATAATCCGGATGTAGCGGTGATCCTGATGGATATGATGATGCCCGAAATGGATGGTTACGAAACGATAGCTTCGATCCGACAAGATCAGCGATACGAAAACATGCCCATTATTGCTGTTACAGCCAAATCAATGATGGGGGATAGGGAAAAATGTATTGCCGCAGGAGCGTCTGATTATATATCCAAACCGGTGGATATTGATCAGCTTTTGTCCCTACTTCGCGTATGGATGTATGGATAATAGGTATATAAGGATGACGGATGGATTGATTATTAGTAAGGTATTAAATATAGACAATAGGGGGATACTAAAACTGCATGGATAAGAACAAAATCATATTGATTATCGACGATGATCAGAACAATATATTTGCATTGAAATTGGCCCTGAAGTCAAGAGGTTTTCAAGCGATAGGCTGCCTGTCTGCTGAAGAGGGACTTGCTCAGTTACGGGATCATGCCGGCATAGGCCTTGTCCTCATGGATATGATGATGCCCGAGATTGACGGTTATGAAGCCACTCAGCTGATTCGGAAAACAAAGAATGCCTGTGAATTGCCCATCATCGCTGTGACGGCACAAGCCATGACCGGCGACCGTGAAAAATGTCTGGCTGCAGGAGCAAATGGCTACATTTCGAAACCGATAGACATTGAACTTCTGGTGCAGCTAATAGGGGAAATAAAAGGATGATTACGGGAAAAAAAATTGTCAGCCAAGAGCAGGTGATGATGCTGATGGAGGATGTGGAGCGTCTCTATGGTTACGATTTTACCCATTATACGAAAGCCTCCTTATCGCGGCGAATCAACCAACTTTGCTTGCTGGATAATTTTGCGAGCTTTGCCGCACTGCGTTACCGTGTTGTCCACGATCCGGAATACCTGCAGCGATTTGTCGAAAAGATGACGGTCAATGTGACCGAAATGTTTCGTGACCCTAGCTTTTTTGCACATCTTCGCCAGGAAATCCTACCCAAATTGCGCACCTACGCCTTTATCCGTATATGGATAGCTGGCTGTGCAACAGGTGAAGAAGCGTATTCACTGGCCATTCTATTGCAGGAACATAATCTGCTGCACAAATCGCTGATCTACGGCACCGATATCAATCCCTCGGTGCTCGAGCAGGCAAAGAAGGCTGTCATCCCGATGGCAAATCTAAAATCCTATGTTGAAAATTATCAGCTTTCAGGCGGTAAAGCTGATTTTTCATCGTACTATACCGCGAATTATAACTGGGTGAAACTCAATCCCGCATTGCGGGAACGAATTGTATTCGCTTCGCACAATCTGGTGAATGATGCTTCTTTTAATGCTTTTCAGCTGATTCTATGTCGCAATGTGCTGATCTATTTTGACACAGAGCTGCAGGCCAGGGTATTATCGCTCTTTGATGAAAGCCTCGAGACATTTGGTTACCTTGCCTTAGGCAGTCAAGAGACGCTGCGCTTCTCTGCGCTGGCACCCAACTATGATCAGGTAGGAAACGAAAAAATATGGCGTAAGGTCAAGTAGAATCGAATACTATTTTTAACTGGATAGTATTAAAAAATTAACTTATTAAAAAAATTAAGTATCTTAGTAGGATTGGAGGAAAAATGACTAAAATTCTTTTAGTTGATGACCACCGGCTTGTACGCAATGGGATACGCTTGATAATTGATACCCACGACAAGCTTACGGTGGTAGCTGAAGTGGATAGTGCGGAGGATGCACTGATCTACCTCGAACAAAATACATTGCCGGATCTGGTGTTGACTGATGTGAATATGCTGGGGATGGATGGCATAAGTTTTATCCGTATGGCCAAAAAAATCTATCCGGATGTTAAGTTTGCCATATTATCCATGATTGAAGAGCCCTCTCAGGTAGCCGAAGCTTTTCGGAGCGGAGCGGACGGCTATCTGTCCAAGGGTGGCGATTATGATGAGATCTTGTTTGGCTTATTGCGCTTGGCGCAAGGTCACAAGTATCTGATGACCAATTTCGGTTTGCGCTTTATGGAAGATTATAACGTTGAGAGCAGTGCTACGGTCGATGTAGGTTCGCGCCTGGCACAGTATGAGATTTCCGATCGGGAGTTTGCTGTGCTGGAACTGATTGCCCAGGGCTTCACGGCAATAGAGATTGCGGATAAAATTTTTCTAAGCAAACGAACCGTTGAAGGACATCGCCAGAACTTGATGGATAAGACAAAAAGTAAGAATACGGCAGATTTGATCCGTTTCGCTTTTCAGCAGAAGCTTTTGCAATAAGCAGACGAAAAATAGGCCTTTGTTTTCGCATTGTTTGGTACAACGCAGAAAACATAAGGCCTCTATTAGCGGTGGTTAGTTGCCGCTGTTTAAGGGGAAGCTGGCTTCCAGCCATTGTCCCGCGCTGTACCGAGCTCGCCGAACTTGCCTTTTTCACCGGCAGACTCATTCCCACCGAAGGTGTAGACAGGTTCTCCGATGAGTTCCAGTTGAATCTGTGGTATCGGAAATTGGGTTGGCGTGCCGCCCTGTAGCAGATCATTTCTCCGCATGAAGGTGAAGGGTACAAAAGTACCACCTGCTCCGTCTATTTCTATCGCATATTCATAATGAATCGCGTCACGTAGCGCACTGGCAGTGGCGACCACATCGGGAAGACCACCTTTTTGTTTGCGGGCGGCATTCGAAGCGTTCAGCTCTGCCGCAGCGCCATCGTAATCTTTCAACCAGTATTTTGCTTCTGCCCGCAATAAGCGTGTTTCTTCAGCCAAAAAGTAAGGATTGACAGCGCCGGCAACATTGAGGGTAGACAATTTGGGATACATCCATCTGGACCGCATGTAATTGCTAAAGAGGCCCCTTCCCCTTGCTTCCAGTAGAATACCAAAGTTATTGGTGTAGGTAAAATATTGGTAGAAACGTTTATCATCAGACTCAATAGGGCCCAAGATAACGCTGTTGTTGGTTGGATAAGCTGTGGGTGTTTTTTTTGTTTTATCCGCCAAATAGGCGATTTTGATATCAGCAGGAACATAGGAGGCCGTTCCGTACGGCCGTTCGAGTACGTCCACCAGGGCATTGTAGTAGCCGCCCACGGTAGTGGTGATGGTGTAATCGGTGGTAAAGCCTTTGTTGGCATAGGTAAGAACTCTGTTCCAATGCGGGGAACCCAGATTTTCTGCTTCGGCCTTATCCCGTGCTACCGAGGAAAGAATCCGGGCAGAAAGCGAATTGATCAGTAATACGAGATCGCCTTTGGAAATGGTGATCCCCTTTAAAAAATCGAAATTCAGGTTGGGTGTTTCGGCAATAAGCTGCAAGGTCTTATCAAGATGTTTGACGCCATTCTCGATCAGCTCTTTATAGGAATTGGGAAACTCCTTGAGTTTAAGGTTGACATCGTCGACGATCAGTCCGCGGTCGAATATTGCGCCCAGGTAACCCTGGGAAACACCCTTTGCATAGTAGGCACCAATAAGGCAGTCTTTGGTTCGGTCGGCACCCTTGTCATCATAGATCGTTAACTTTTGATGCTCGATCAGGTCGATCACTTTGGTGGCATCCAAATTGGATTGATAAAAATTGGAATACACCTCACGAACGGCTGCATTACCGCGGTAAGCCGAATTGTTGTTCAGACGCAGGCGCGGTTCGTTCGCAAAATCCCACCAGGACTGGCTACCGTTGGTATTGGTTGACTGGTCTGCCCAAAGACTAAAATGGGAACCACCTGCGTTGTTAGTCGTGGTATTAAAGGCGGTCTGTACACTGCTTGTTGTGAGCACATAACCCAAACTTTTTATCTTTTCTATGGCTTCGGCATTCGTCAATGTCGAGGGGTCATCGAATCCGATCGATTCGCATGAGCCTAGTGAGAAAAGAACGGCTAAGCCAAAAAATATCTTCTTCATGTTTTACTTGTCTGATTAGGTTAAAAATTGAAGGTTAGTTTCCCTGAAATAATACGGTAGGAAGGGTAATTGAATCCATCCTGTCCGATTCCATCTACATTAACGCCCTTGTAGTTTGTCCAGATAAACAGATTTCTACCGATAAGGGATAAATTGGCATTTTTCAGAACCTTGGAAAGGCCTAGTTTTTCTGTCGGGAGTTTATAGGATAAAGAAAGCTCGCGAAGGGCAAGATAGGTCGTTTTTTCAATCCAATAATCTGTCACTTGGGAAGCGTTGAATACCTGGGTGGTAAAGTTTAGCGGTTTGCCGGCGGCCGCACTTCGGTCAGAAAATTCCGAGCGATACACATAGGTCAGGTATTGTGCAGTTTCATTGAATTTCTGTCCTCCTTGCTGCCAGTCCAGCACGCTGTAAAGTGAAAAACGCCCGTAATTAAAGGTGTTGGCAAAGCCCAGTAAAAAATCTGGATTCGCATCCCCGATAATTTTGGCATTACCCGTTGCGGCATTGACATAAAATACGGGAGCTTCATTTGCCGTACCCAAAGCTGCTTTTTCGACGACAACACCAAAGTCATTCACAACATAATCTTCAATCCGTTTTGTACCGTTACCGGCATTGATGACAAATCCGTCAGCATTGGTTTGCAGCTGCGCGAGATCCGAGTGGATACTGTATCCATAGATTGCTGTGGTACTGGCGCCGACAGCTTTTCGGTAACCGTTGTATGTAAATTCGGGAACATCGCCCAGTGATGTAATCCGGCTACGGACACGGCTGAAAGTAAGGCCCGATGACCAACTAAATTTTTTATGCTCGAGCACTTTTCCATTGATCTCCAGTTCGAGTGAATTTGATTTTACAGCGCCCAGATTGTCGTAGATGCTTGCTGAGCCCGAAATTGGTGTAAAGGCTGGGACAGATATAAAATCGTTGGTACTATTGGAAAAAGCGTAGTTGAACTGCACATTAAGTCGCTTAAATAAAACGGCATCAAAACCAAGTTCCGTTTCCGCGGTAACTGCCCGCTTCAGGTCGGTATTATCATTTTGTGTATAGCTGACACCCCCTGTATTGGTGATGCTGACCCGGCTGTCTTTGGCTCCAAAAGGAGGAAGGCTTCCCGCTTTTCCGTAAGCCACCCGCAGCTTGAATTCTGTCAGTGGATCGAGCTTGATATCCTGCGTTAAACGGTAGGCCGCAGAAATCCGGGGAAAAAAGGCCGTACCCACATCGCGGCCAAACCGTGAACTCTGATCGAGCCGACCCAGAGCATCGACAAATAACTTATCTGCCCAGGCAAACTTCGCATTGAGGAAATAGCCATGATTAACTGTCTTTTCCCAATTGGATGAAATGACCCTGGTGCTCGGTTCGGTTACATCTAAGCTTTTGACCGGTGCCGTCAGATTTCGCCCCGATGCATTGAAACCTGTCTGTGATGCAAATTCATACACATACTTGGCGGTAAGCCCCCAATCCAGCTTTTCCGTTCTGCGGTTATAATTTAACTGTAGCTGACCATTTTTGCTGGTGCTTTTATAGGTTCTTAAAGCATAGTTTCCGTTGTTGAGGATGACATCCGGGACAATGGTTTGATAACCTTTTGGATAGTATTCTTCGGTATTATATTGTTTTGTCTGTAAGGAAAGAGCACCTTCGGCACTCAGGTGTTCGGTAATTGCATATTTTAATTTTCCGCCCAAGAGCAGATTCTCGGTCTGATAGGCATATTCCTCATTGCTCAGTCGATAGAAAGGATTCGTCCATTGTTGCCCCGAAAGATTGCTCCCCTTGGGAAGGTAGACATATTTTCCCGATTCATTCTTTTCACTGAGATCGATAAAAGGTTCGACAAGTAACGTCGAATAAAGCAATCCATCCGAACGGCTGGATACAGCACTCGAAGGTGTATTGAAGAAGCTGTACTGCGTGGTCAGATCGGCTGTAATCTTGGGTGAAACCCGGTAGCCAAGATTGAACAGGATGTTTTGTCTTTTGTCTGCATCGACGACTGGTGAAACACCGCCTTTGTGTTGGTTTTGCGCAGATAAATAGATGTTATATTTTTCACCACTTGCTGCCGCAGATATGGAATTTGTAAAATAGCTGGTCCGACCCAATAGATTTTTGGTATTGTCCACATAGTCTTTATAGGGATGCAGATTGACCGAAAAACCATTTTCCTTGTAGTCGATCACCCGGGCACCATTGACCAATAGGAAAGATCCATCTGGGTTGACCTTGAAATGATGCTGATAGGATAGGGGAGGAAGTAATAACAGACTCGAATAACCAAGTTCGTTGTCAAGGGCGATATTCAGTTTCCCCTCCTTTTTGCCATTTTTGGTCAATACCTGAATGACTCCGCCCTCGCCGCGGGTTCCATATAAGGCCGAAGCTGCAGCTCCCTTGACAACTTCAATGCTCTCTATGTCGTTGGGATTAAAATCTGAAAGACGGAGGGCAGTGACAAAGCCATCCACCACGATCAAAGGTTCTATTTCTCCGGTCACGGACTTTGACCCACGGAGATATACCGATGCCCCGGCATTGCCCCCCGACTGGTCGATACGAAGGCCGGCGACTTTTCCGCGTAAGCTCGTGGAGGCATCAAGAGCAGGAACGGTGCCGATCAGTTCCTGGTCTACTTTGGTCAATGCGAAGGATAGTTTTTTGCGGCTTGTACCTTGAGCAACACCGGTTACCACGACTTCTTCCAGGTCTTTACTTGCTGGGCTAAGCTCAATAACAATGGGGCTTTTGTCGATAACAAGGGCTAGCGACTTGTAATTGAGATGCGTTAGCTTGACCTTAAAAGGGAGCTTCTGTCCAGTAACAAATTGAAATTTACCCTCCCGGTCGGTTTTCACAGCGTGGGTGACAGCTTCCAATTGCACAGTGACATCTTCTATAGGCTGTTTGGTAGAAGCGTCAATGATATGGCCCTCAAGGGTCGCATTTACGATAGGTTTGGGTTTGTTCTGTGAATAAGTGGGTTGTACCCCAAAAAAGAACAATAGAAAATAGATAGAATACAGCCGTACTCCAATGTTTTTCATAGGATTTGGATTAATAGTTAAAATTAAACAAGTGCCAACGCCAATTGATTACTTGCAGGATTTCTAGGGAATGTTTCTACAGCAGAACACCGTAGCTTTTTGTTAGCGACACATTCGCATGGATAGGATGTGGAATAGTTGATTTTTCATAAAGGATCTTAAATGTTAAAAAAGTTTAGTTGATTGAATATGATAGGCAAATATAGGAAATAATAAATAAAGTCTATAATATTAGTAGATTATTTTTTTAGGTAAATTGAGTTTGGTGGTTGCCACTAAATCAAAGCAGGCTTCCATCTAAATGGAAGCCCGCTTTTTTGGAGTCTTACGATCGCTTTTGTTTCTAGCGTGAATGCTAGCGTAGATATAGCCCATGTTTAAGTCGACCGTTGCCTGGATTTTTTGCTACTTCAGCTTTTTCAATTTTACCGTTTTTGTTGATAGGGGTATTATATAGCGATTCATCGCATCTTTGGCTATTCCTTCCACATCATAATGGCTTTCTGGATTTACATTGAGCAGCATATTCGTGCTATATTGGTTCGCCTCCGTATTGAAGATTAGGGTGACGCTTCGGTCTTTTTGATCGTACTGTAATTCGGCAATTTCTCCGGCGTCGGTGGTCAGCCAAAGATTTTCTTTTGCCAGAAAGACACGCCCTTTGGAAGCTGTAGTCAGGGCAACCTTAACCAGCTGTTTTTCGGTTTTTAGATTACCACTGAAAGCCAGCCAGCCAAATTCGGGATGGTCGACAATATAGGTTCCCGAATTGACGGCATAGCCATAAAAACCGGTTCCATAATCGCCCGAGATACCGTCATTGGCCAGTGTGGACGGGTAAGAGTGGAATGCTCCCGGGCCAAAGCCGTCTTGGGTGACATTGGCCAATGCACCCATCATGCCGGCATGTCCGATACGGAGTAGGTAGAAGTCGTCCGGATGATCGCGGTAGGCAGTCAGGACGGGAATGGCATTGAGGGCCGAACCATAATGATGCAGCTGCCGCTCGATACGGGAGAGCTTGCCGCCATAGACAAAATCCCAGTAACGGCGCGCACTGCCATTGTAACCCCAGTGCGGAACGGTTGGCATGTAGGCGATGATGGCATTTAGGGTGACTTGAGCCTTTTCATCGAAACCAAAAAAGCGTGACCAGAGGTATACCTCTTCCTGACCGGTAGAGTCCCAGGGCATCTCGCTTCCGAATGGATAATTGAGGGTTTTCCAATGCTCTGCTCGTTTGCGCATGGCAGCTTCAAGCTTATCGGCCATGGTGGTTAATCCTTCCTTTCGGAGGTCATTGAGGACGATAAGGAAAATACTGCCTTCCATTTGACCGAACTGCGCGTAATAAGGCGCTTTTTCGACCATGGCGATACTGGTCTGGTACGCCCGTTCGAGGTACTTGTCCCAAGTTTCCTCGTTGACCAGATTGTTGTAGTTGCGGGCAAGCCTGTACATCACCCAGTGTGCTGCCGCCACGTGTGGGTAATTGTAGGACCGCCCAATGTCGTCGGCTTCTTTTTTAGGCCAAGCAGCCCAGGTCTTCCAGTTGATGTCCGAGCGGTATGTTCCTGCGGGCATCGAGTCGGGTTCATAATAAAAGAGGCTTTTGACAACGCCATATTTCTTGTCGCCTTCTTTATGCTGGATATGGCCATATAGCGTCTCATTGACAAAACGTTTCAATTTGGCTATTTCCTGCTGATTGGGCTGTAGTACCTGTTTCATCAGGGCGGCAAGCCAGCTTGCGGCACCGGCTTCATCGCTTAGACCCGCAAACCAGGCACTCTTATTTTGGGTGATGGGCTGCTGTTCTTCATAGTCGTAGGATATAACAGATGGTGATCGGTCAAAAAGATCTTTATCATTTTCATACCACTGCTTAGTAGTGAGGAAATGGCCCAGATCTTGGACGACTTCTTTTTCAGATTTGATCACTTTATAGTGTATCGTCTGTGTAATGCCATCCAGGTAGTTGATGGTAAGCCGCGCACGTCCCCAACGGTTGCCCTTCACTTCGTATTCGGTCCAGTGCTGTGCCGTACTTCCTTTTTTTGTCAGGGTCAAAGCACCTTCAGGATAGACACTGACATTTTTGACCGCTTTGCTATGCTTAACAAAAAGTTTGGCGGGATTGTCCATGGGGACAACATATCCGGGAAGCCCAACAGCAACAGGCCTATTATTTTTCAGTAACTCCGATTCAATTTGTCGGATACTTGGTGCGAGAACGAATTTTAAGGCAAAGGTCTTTGATTCCTGTGGCTTCAGGAGGGTAGAAGTCGGTGTATTCCATTGTTCTACGCCTTTCCAGTCAGTCTCAGCATGGGCCTTACTGTGGATCAGCCATTCATGAAATCCCTCAAAGGTAATACTTCGGGGGGTCGGGTCGGTATTGAGCGGATTGTAGGCTTCAAAGCCTGCATTTTTATAGGGCAATACCAATAGACTCGGTCCATTGCCATGTAGACGGTTGACCTGTAGATAACCCGCATCTTGGCCGATATAGGGATCGAAAAACACATTCTGTGCATGCGCCTGATCGAGATTTTTCCAGTCCATGTTGTTATTGAATGGAAGGGGGATCCCCAGCGCGCCAATTTCGATGGTATAATCAGTTGGATTTGAAATCTCAAAGCTAAGGATCAGGTCGCCATGGTCATCTTGCCAGTTGCGGATGACCTTTAAGGGGATGTTGTTGAGCGTAGGACTAATATCCGCGCTGGCCAGGTTGTTTTTTGTAGGACTTAGCGCCTTTACGTGCTTACGCGCTGTAGCCGATGAATAGGCGCTCCAGGAGCTATCGCCCTGACGACGCAAACTGATCGTGATATCACCGATATGAAAAAATTGATTACGGTCTCTTTTGCGCAGGAGTTCAACAGGTGTATAGTCAAAGTCTTTTTCGCTTCCGTTGGGACGAAAAGAAGATAGCGTCTGCGACGCATTGAGAATGGCTACATTGAGGTTTTTGAGGGTAAAGCTTTTGGCGCCCTCTTCTACGCCTAAGGTGGCTTGCTGCGCTTTGACTGCTTTCCATACGGGGTGTTCGTCCTGCTGGCTATATACGCTGCTTGGCAACTGTGTGCATACGAGCGCAAATAGGATCCAATAGCATTTTTTAAGATTCATTTTAGATATTTTAATACTCATTATAAGACAGCTAAGGTCAATGCTCTTACAAAGATGAAGGATTGTACCCTGTATTTATGGGTAGATTTTAACCTTCAATAGCCCATTTTTAACCAGTTAGCCCTCAAAATTTGTAATGTGATGACTGAAGTTATAAATTTAATGTTAAATAGACATTTATCGTAGATTTTATTTGTTGTAAAATCTGTTAAATGGCAATATCGTTTCTTATGTACCTGTAAACTCTTATGTACTTGTAAACCTTGTGTTATCATGAAACATCATTTTTCTTTCGCTATTTTGGCAGCAATGGTTATGTCGCTAACAGGGCTGGTGGCTCAGCCATTGAAACCGTACCAACAGCCTAATGTATTGAATCCACTGCTGCCCGGATATTTTGCGGACCCGAGCATCAAGAAAATTGCCGATACATATTATATCTATGCGACTACGGATGGGAACGGTTGGGGCGCAGGCCCTTCACAGGTGTGGAGTTCCAGGGATCTGAAGAACTGGACCATTCAACCCATGAACTGGCCCAATACACATTGGTACTGGGCGCCTGATATGACGCAGGGATACGACGGACGATATTACCTCTATTATAGTCAGCCTGTAGAAATTTTTGGGGCAGTGGCCGACAGCCCAACGGGACCTTGGGAACCTTTGGTAGCCGAAGGCAAATCGATGATCCCTAATTATATGATTCCAGGTGTAATTACTCTGGACGGGCAAACCTTTCGGGATGATGATGGCCGCATTTATCTATTTTGGGGAACCTGGGGAATCTACCCCAATCATGGATGTGGGGTGGGGATACTCAACAGGGATATGAAAACGTTCGAAAAGACAGCATTGATACCCAATACGGTGGCAAAGGACTTTTTTGAGGCTCCTTATATGTTTAAGCGTAAGGGCATCTATTACCTGATGTACTCCTCGGGGCATTGCGAAGATGGTACGTATCGTGTTCAGTACGTTAAAAGTAAAACCGGTCCCATGGGGCCTTTTGAATACCCATCGACCAATCCAATATTGATTACAAACGAGGATGGCAGTATACACGGTCCAGGACATCATAGTATTCTTGAACAGGATAATCGTTATTTCATTGTCTATCACAGGCACAACAATCCACACGCTGGGGGTGGCTTCCATCGTCAGGTTGCCATGGACGAGCTATTCTTTACGGCTGACGGCGATATTGAGCCGGTGCGGGCCACACATGCTGGTGTACCGGATTTGTTTCCAGCAGTAGTAGAGCCAGTCGATTTGGCTTTTGGTAAAACCGTGACGGCCTCTTCCTGGTACAATACCGACTTTAGGCCTTCTTTTTTAGTAGACAACAACAATGGAACGCTATGGCGGGCCAAAAATAATCAGGGACCCGCCTGGGTAGCTATCGACTTAGGTAAAACAATGGATATACAGACCATATCTATTCAGTTTGAATACCCGACGTATGCCTATCGATACCGACTCGAAACCTCTATGGATGGTATCGTCTGGGAAAATTTTGTGGATCGCTCGGATAACGACCGCTGGGCGAGTCCTATTGTAGAACATGGCAAAGCTAGGACGAGATATGTTAGGCTAAATGTATTGAACAGCCAATTGAATGGACTTCCTCGTGGCGTTTGGAACATGAAGGTGTATGCACAAAAGCTTCCACAACAGACGCTATGGTCTGCAGCACAAAAGATGCCTGTGCAGGAAGTCGCAGTGGGTAATTTGATCCATATCGATGCGGCCAATTACCAGGAAGGACAATACGTAAAAAGTATTCAGAATAAAGGGCTACTCGGGGGCATGTTCAGCACGGAACAGGCCCTGGCTGTTAAAAATTATCAGGGTAAAAAGGCATTCTTCTTTGATGGTGGAACTGCGCTGCGATCGACATTCGCCGTGCCACAGTCGTTGGCTGCAAATGGCTCCTATAGTATAGGACTATGGGTCAATAATCCGGACATAGCGCGGTTTGAACAGCTGGTTGCCTGGTCGTCGGGGCAGCAGGATCTCAGTAAAGCGATTTTTGGTTATGGTACTGATGCCGGACGTGGGGCCATCACGCATGGCTCCTGGCCTGATTTGGGATATGCATCGGTTCCGGACTCAAATGTGTGGCATCATATTGTATTTTCCTTTGACGGCTATCAGGAGTCTGTTTATGTGGATGGAAAGCTGCAGCGTAGGGAAAATAGGATGCTGTTTGTCAAGCCCGGGGATGTTTTTGTCCTGGGAGCTTCGGATATACTGGACCAGCATTTTTCGGGCTATGTATCCAGTTTGCAGGTATATAATACGAGCTTGGATGAGGAGGAAGTGGTTAGGTTGGCCAATGAAGTGCCGAAATCGAATTTCTTTGCGCTGCAAACTGACGATTTAAACCTCGGAAAGCTCAGCACCTTGCGGAACCAGGGAACAGCAAAGGATACCTTAGTGACGGTTGACGATGCGGAAGTTATGATAGCCGGAAATAGATTGGCACTGAAAGGTAAGGCTTTTGAAAGTGCGGCGCTAAGGGAGATTCTTCAGCAGCAGCGGTATACGCTTTATTTTGATTGGTATGACGATGGTTCCTGGCAGCATGCTGTGCTTGTCAATGATAAAGGCAAGAAGAGCTTTTATCGCAATGGGAAGATTGAAAAGCGCGTGTTTTCTGACAAACTGCTGCGGGTAAGTAAGAATGCCCTCGAACTGGCTTATCCATTTCATTTCTTTCGCGCCTATGCTGGTACCGTAACATCGGATGAAGTAGACGCAAAGTTCAGTCAGTGGAAAGCGGGCCTAGCCAAGGGACTGGACGGGTATGTTCCGCAGGTGCTTTCTCCGCCGCGCCTGATCAATGCCGATAAGGTATTTGCACAGGTAGAGAAAAAGCCAGGAATGTGGTATTTATTCCGTTCTGATGGTGAGAGCTCAGGCTGGAAGCAGCAGTCTTACCATCTTTTTAAATCATCCGGACCCGGAAAATCTATCGAAGTTCTTGCGAAGGATGCCTTTGGCCATGTCAGTAAACCGGTAGTGGAAGCGATTTCGGCGCAAAAGCCGAAATTGGTGCAGCCAGCACAGGATGAAAGCTATTCAGCCAAGGATCAGGAAATTCCTTTCTGGGATGGTTATCACTACAGTGAAAAAACCGATAGTACGCAGACAGCGCTTTCCTACCTAGCTGGAACCTGGAAAATCCAGTCCAAAAATACCAAATGGGGCGATGCAGATCTTCTAGCCCCGTTTGTTTTTAAAGAGCTGGAGGGCGATTTCACGCTAGAGGTTAAGGTAAGTGATGTGGTAGGCCTGGGCCGTAAAGTACGTACATCAAGTGAAGCTGGTGTCATGATTCAAAGCATGGATCGTAAGGATGCCTACATCAGCAATTGTATTTTGACGGGATGGAACCTGGGCAACCTTTCGCGGAGCATCGGTCCACAGATTTTTCAGGAAGAGAATACAGGAACGGGCCTTAATTTTTCGCCTTACCTTCAGGTCCAAAAGGTCGGTAGTTATTTCTTTTTGCGTTGCTCGATAGATGGTGTGGATTGGAAAGATCTGCCTGGAACACCGTTTCTACGTCCCGATCTGAACGGCAAAAGACTGCGCGTCGGCCTTTATCAGATTGCTGGTAACAACCAGCTGGGTTATGGTGAATTTGAAAGACTTCGTATCTGGAAATAAAAACAGTGAGTAGATGAAAAACGGTAAGAAGGATCACTTGGAGTCATTTGGCGTTAAAGTGCTGATTAATGAGTCAGCCTCCGCCTTTCCGACAAGCCTGGTGGATGATATGGTCTGCAATTTATAGCGGATATCCAACACTTTCGCTTGTATATTATAGCGAGTCATCACTTTCAGGACCTTGGTATATTGCCTCTTTTCGGCATCGTACCCGAAAGCGAAAAGATCCAGTTCTTCCTTGATGTTGCAGCCTTTAAAATAAACATTTTTCCAACGATGTCCTAAATTGCCGATGGGATTATACCAAATGATGGAAGAATCGAGGTTCCTTCTGCCCCAGCTATCGGGAATGGGATATAGGCCCAGTTTCTTACGCTGTTCATTGTAATGAACGCCATATTTTTCGGTGATACAGGTTTTGCTGAAATACGACCGGATGGAAGGATAAATGGGCAATAGAATAGCAATAAAAGATAGTACGACAAATAGATTCCGAAAAGTGGTCTTCTTCATAAGTGGTCTTTTGATGTTGCTAGGCTCGTATATTGTGCACCCTTATTGCATCTGTCTACAATGGTTTTCTTGTTTTCATTTTAAATATATTAAAAAATATGGAGTGAGGCGCTTCTAAAGTAAAATTAGGGCGATCAAAAACATTATGAAAAGGTTATTGTTGTAAAAAATAAGGTATAACCTCAGGTAATGAAAATAATTATTCTAACGCTTAGATCCTTTCTCTTTTTGTCCGTATTGCTGTTGACAGCCTGTTCGACCTTGATCAACAATGTTCAGGTAAATACGTTGACAACAAATTACTGCGCGCCAAATGTGGCCTATAGATCAATTCCAATACAGGAAATCACTGCCTCGGACAGTATTCAGTTAAGGAAAATCTTTTCTTACCATGATTTTGTGCTGATCAGATATCTCAATCTGGCAGAACCTATCATCCAGTATTTGGGTACTGCGAATAATGCTACGCTGAAATTGGCGGCCAAGCAAAAGATGACTGAAAGGTACATGCTGTTTGAGACAGAGCTGAATGCCATCGCAGCAGAGTTGGATTGTAATGGTGAGCGTATCGATAAGCTCGCAGGTTATATAGACGAACTGAATGCGAAAACGCAGACCCGTCTGACTGTGGCTTCTATACTACTGGGAGCCGTTACAGCTGTGACTGCAACCACGGTCAAAAATGATGGTCTTAACAATGGGTTGAGTATTGCTGGCGGGGTCGGCACCGCCATATTGGGATTTATGACACTAAACCCCAAAGGTAAAAGGATCAAGATGCAGCTGCAGCGAAATATGCTTGAAAGTATTTGGTATCAAAATAATAAGCAGCAGATCTACCCAAGCTCAGTTTGGGGAATTCTGTCCGAGAAAAAATTTAGTAACGCTGAAAATTTTTCTTTGATTGAAACAATGCGGCAGCGCTGGCTGCAATATGGTTTGGATGATGAACCGGATAGTCCCCGGCAGCAGCTTTATTTTAAGGATGGCGGAACTTTTTCAGCCGAGGAACTACATGATCTAGCCAATATGCACAATGAATTACAGGCGACCATTCGTTCCATTCAGCAAGATATGCGAAGTTTAATACTGGCCATTCATACACTGGAATGAGGTTAAGTCGTTTCATTACTGAAATGACTAGTCACATATCTAATTTTGGTCCTAGTGGGCGTTGATCTTTAGATATTTTTCAATTGCTTGCCCGATACTGTTGGCCTCGATAAATTCAACTAACTCCTGTACCAGGTTAGAAAATTCAGGATAGTCCGCGAATGATAGCTCCCAGATATCCTTATCGGACAGTAAGTCGTGAGTGGACTTTAAACCATTGATATACTGGCTCAGCTTGGGTTGGAGGTCGTCCTGAATAACAAGCCTTCCACTGGCGGCTTCACGAATGACCAGCAGATAAGCCGCAACACCAATGGCTAGACCCACTGGTGGTTTGCCCTGAAAAGAATACCATGGGGCGATCAGCGGAAACACACGCATTTTCATCTTGGTGGTATACTGTAAAGCAATAGCATGCCAGCGGTGGGCAAGAAAGGGATTTTTAAAACGGTCGATCACCGCCCTGCCAAACTCTTCCCATGCTGCTTGCTCAATATGGGCATAATGCTGTAGTGTGGGGCCGATTTCGTTGAAAAGAATATGGCGGATATACCGTTCAAACGCATGAACCTGAAAAAAGTCCTTCACATATTCTACAGAAGACAAAAGCGCGATGCCGCAGCATAGGGTGTGGGTGGCGTTTAATAAACGTAGTTTGATCTCTTTGTACTGCTCGATGTTGGCTACAAGTTTAACTGCAGGATCAATTGCTGCAAATGAAAGTTGTTTCTTTACGGTTTCACTGTCTGTTTCTATTGCCCAGAGACAATATGGTTCGGCCATAATGGCGAGTAGATCTTCATAGGGGAACTTGCTGCTCGAGATACTCCCTGGGACGATACGGTCGACGAGTGAATTGCAAAAGTGATTGGCCTCTTTAATCCAGCTGACAAATTCGGGATTAAGATTTTGCCGTTCAGCTATCTTGAGGATGATTTTTTTAAGTACTTGTGCATTGTCGGGAACGAGTTCGGTCGGGATAATAATAAGTCCTTTGCTTGGATCGCCGTTAAAATGACGGAATCTGGTATAGAGATAAGCGGTTACTTTAGCTGCAAAGCTTGCCGGAGGATTATCTCCGATGTCACCTTTATCTTCGACCAGACCCGCTTCTGTGGTATTGGATAGCAGGATTTCCATCTGCGGATTTGTAGCAGTTTCCAAAATTTCTGACCAGCTTTGCTGTGCCGACAATACCCTGGAAATGGAGGCATTTACTTGCTTACGATCGACAATCTTTCCATTTGAATAACCCTGCACGCAGAGGGTATATAGCGCATCCTGTGTATTGAAAGCTGAACTGTCACCTTGGGTAGTTGATTTTACAACCAAAATTCGTCCATTAAATAGCCCTGCCTGATTCGCCCGATGGATAAAATCATCGGGTAGTCCTCTCAAAAGGGAACCTGTCCCAAACTGAATCACTTTTTCGGGTAAATCGAAAATGGAGGAGTGGGGTAGATCTATATTGTGAACAGCTATATTAATCAGATTTTCTTTGGACAGCTTCATGTGGCGTAAGATTAGATTCTAAAAATCAAAAATGATGACGCAACTATTTATGACGCGCGCATATTTATCTAAGTACAAGTCTAACGGATCTCCATCTTATTTACAAATGAAAATAATCTAGCAGCCTTCATTGGTCGATATTGTACTATTTTTGGTCGATAAGCATCCTGTCTTCGAAAGGAATAGTATGCTACTTGACCTGGCTGGGACTGACCGCAAACTTTTTCTTAAATGCAGTACTGAAATGCTGCAGCGAACAATAGCCCATTTCAAATGCGATTTCAGTAACCGGTTTTTTACCCTCGAGGAGCTGGTTTTTAGCAAGCTCTAGACGCAGGTCGGAAAGATAAGAAAATGCAGTTTGATGGAATACTTCTTTAAATCCTCGTTTGAGTTTATATTCATTTAGACCGGCTATCTTTGCCAGTTCGATCAGCGAAGGTGGTGATTCCATATTTTTGACTAGATAATCGCGTGCGAATATAATCCGTTCTCTATCGTGGTCATATTTGAGGTAGGCGGAGTTTGAATGTTGGATAGTATTGAAGGACTCTGCTTGCAGGACAAGTAATTCAATGGTCTTCGAAAGAAAAAATAACTTTTTGAGATCGGCAGTGTAATTACAGTTCAAAATCGAATGAATGCAGTTCAGTTGGGATAGATCGATGTTCAAATTGGCTTTGGAAAATAGGATGGGCTTCCCTGCTACAATGCTATCGGCAAATCTTTTGAGAGATTCGTTTCCATTTTTTGATATATCCAAAAAAGCATCCTTCTGGAATTGGATCATAAAGGATTTCATTTTTAGTTCATCAAACCTCATTTTACCGGAAGCCTGTGTGCCGTAAAACAAATTGTGCTGATTTTTTTTCAGTTCAAAAGCACCATTCATCCCATCCTGTTGGATCGATGTGCTCCCTTGCAGGTTAAAATGCATGCTCACCAGTTCGGTATCGCCTGTCCAGTCAAGTTCAGCGGGCCTGTCAAGGTTGGCTTCAGCATACAGGATTTTGATCCCATCAAAAATCCACTGTTTTGACGAGAGCTCACCATTAGATAGCTTGATTTTAAAGACCTCATCTTTAAAATCACTGCCCTTAAAGCTTTCTTCGTCAAAGGCCATTTTAAATGGCTTTCCTTCGTTGGTGAATTCAAATCCCATGGTTCCCTAATTTACTAGTTTTACTCCTTTTTTTGCAAGTTGATGCGATGGAAGCGAGGTAGTTTTGTATAGAAAATTAACGATAATTCCTCAACATGCAAAATACTTTTACATTCTCCAAAGCTACCCATTGGCTATTTTATTCAATCTGTGCATACTTTCTGATGAATGGCGCCCAGCTTTGGGAGACAGCACTCATGGTGCCTGCGTGGACAGTAGCGCCGCCTTCTTCCCTGATTGTTTTTCAGAAGCCATATGCCCTGGATTTTAAGGTTTTCTGGATTGTCATGCACAGCCTACATGAAATTATCTTTATCGTCGCTTTATGTTATAATTGGAAAATAAAAAAGCGCCGTTATTTGATGGTCGCCGTGTTTTTGGCCCATCTGAGCGTTCGGATTTGGACCTTGATCTACTTTGCACCCACCCTGATGGAATTTCAGCGATTGCCCTACAGTGATACCGTGGACCAGATCCTGAAAGAGAAAGCCATGCAGTGGCGCAATCTCAATATTGTGCGTGTGGTACTATTTTTTATGCTCAACTTTTTACTGATCTGCGGATTAAAAATAAAAGGTAACAGCAATGAATAAAAATGCAATTATAATACGTGTCGGAGCCGTCGGAACTATACCGCTGAAAAATATCAGACAGCAGCCTCTTCTTCCTGTAACCGATTAGTTTGTTGTCTTTTAATATCTTTGATGCCTTTACTCCCCAACCATTCCATAAAATGATCGGGATTGTCCGGTATAAAATGGATTACCTGACCATTTTTAAGAAGTAAAGAAAATATACCGCAATTAGCGATGAATTTAATGATTTCATCAGAACGATGTTTCAATAGTGAAAAATATTCCATTAAGTTTGGTTCGTTTTTTTTCTTTAAAAAATAGGTTGGGTAAGATTACCCAAAATATGCGTTAAATGGTTAATTCAATCGATTGCATAAATCAATTCAAAGATGTGAAATATAGTTGATATTTCTTCAAAAGATGAAAAATTATGAGGGATTATTTTTTGCGTTAAATTGTTTTTCGTAGCGTGCTGATCGCTGCATTTTTATAAGCCTTCCCGAAAGGCTTTTCCCATAGACTTGCTGTTTTCGTTCGAAAGGTTGGCTTTGAATCTTTAGCTAAAATCAATTAGAGATGTCCTTGATAACAGGTTTTAAACATTTTTACCCTTCTTTTAAATATTCGTTGCAAAGCGATCTTACCGAAACTTCTAGCTTTGTTTTATAACCAATTGGCGAATAGCTGGCTCATTCGAATGACTGATCCGACAAAGGGAATAACGAATAACCAATTTGTATAAATAAATAACCAAGTTCTCGCCTCTCGGGGCAAAAAGACATTTATCTCAAAAAAGATTATGAACAGAAATTATGTGTCTTCTTTCTTTTGTTTTCCTAAAGAAAGGAATAGGAAAGTGAAGTGGTTGTTAATGGCTTCCATGTTAATGTCCATTGGACGACTGTCTGCTCAAGAAAAGGTGATCCATGGAAAGATCGTAAGTGATCAAGGAAAACCCATTATCGGGGCGTCGATCAAAGTAAAGAATAAAACCCTCAGTACTTCAACCAATGAGAAAGGCGAATTTGTACTCAGGCTCAATCCGGGTGAAATCCTAATTGTATCCAATGTGGGTTATAATCAGGCAGAATATGTAATCGGTAATTCTTCGGAAATTAGTATCCCGCTTGTTGCCGCAGAAATTGCGGTGGATGAAGTGGTTGTTGTGGGCTATGGCAAACAGAAAAAGGTGGATCTGACCTCTTCAATCGCTGTTGTGGACACCAAAGATCTGGTGAAAGTACCTGGAGGTACAATTGCTACGCTTCAGAGCGCCGTGCCTGGAGTGCAGGTAACCAATGGCGCTATCCGTATCCGTGGCGTTGGATCCATTAACGGAACCGATCCGCTCTATGTCGTGGATGGGATGATCGGCGGAGCTATGCCGGATGAAAATAATATTGCCAGCATTCAGGTTTTGAAAGATGCCGCATCAAGTGCCATCTATGGCTCCCGTGGGGCCAATGGCGTTATTTTGGTCACCACAAAACGGGGTAAAGCCGGAGACGTGAAGCTCGATTATAATGCCTTCGCCGGCATCAAAAATATTTCCCATAATATACCTCTGCTGAACGGACAGCAACTGGCCGAATTGATTAATGAGGAAATGTACAATAAGGATCCCTCGCGCAAAGATTATCTGGCCGCGCTGTCTAAACCCTCCGACATCGGGCAGGGGTATAATATGATGGACGAATTGCTGCAGACGGGCAATTATCAACGGCATAATCTCTCGGTTTCCGGCGGATCTCAAAACGCCAATTTTCGGCTTAGCGGTATCTATGCGACAGACAAATCCATTATTATTCAAGATAAAAATAAGTATTATGGCGCCCAATTTATCTCTGATTTTACCAAAGGAAAACTCAAGATAGGCGAAACCCTTTCCTTAGGTTACACCCGCCGCAACTGGAGCGACAAAAATATCATCGATGCGCAAAAGTGGTCCTCGACATTACCGCTCTACGATGCCAACAGCAGCACTGGTTTTGCCGGAGCTGGCAATGGAACGGATGTGCAGAGTGCATTGGCAAATGCATACCTCAATAAAAACGTCAATGACAACTTTTCGGTAAACGGCAATGCCTGGGCTACTTATGAGATCATCAAAGGACTGGTATATAAATTTAACATGGGCATTGATCTTAGCCGCATACGCAATGAAGGCTATATTGGTAATTACTCCGTTGGTCAATATCAGAACCATAATCCGGATGAACTTAATATTTCCAGCAGTCAGAATAACCGCTGGTTGTTTGAAAACACGCTGACTTATGAAAATAACTTTGGTAAGCATGCGATTTCGGCTTTGGCGGGAATCACTTCAGAAGAATCCCGCTATAATGCTGTCAATGCTGGGGCCCGTGCTTTGCCGAGTCCGGATGTTTTGATCCTTAATTCGGCATCCCTGGCGAGTTCCCGTCTTGTGGGGTCAGGTGTGGGACAGTCGGCCATGTATTCCATGCTGGGGCGTATCAACTATAATTATGACAATCGTTACCTGTTGACCTTTAACATGCGGCGGGATGGATCGGCCAACTTCAGTAATCAATACCGCTATGGAAATTTCCCTTCGGTATCTGCAGGCTGGCGCATCAGCCAGGAGTCCTTTATGAGAGCGTTTCCTGCAATAAGCGAATTGAAGCTCCGAGCTAGTTACGGGCTTCTGGGTAATTCGGATATTGCACAATATCAGTATCAACGGACGGTTAGTTTCGACCATGTCTGGTATTACCTGAACAATGTGATGGTCACGGGGGCTCTGCCACAGACTCCCTCGAATCCGAATGTAAAATGGGAAAGTCAGTATTCAACTGATCTTGGTCTCGATCTGGAGCTTTTTGATCATAAATTGGCTTTGACAGTTGATTACTATAATAAAAAGACCGAGGACATGCTGATCAATGTACCCATTTCGTTTACCGCAGGCTATGGTAACAACTTTCCCGTGCTGAATGCCGGTAGCATACGGAATCGGGGCTGGGATATCCTGGCTTCCTACAAAGATCAGGTCGGTAATTTTGGCTATCGTATCGGCGCCAATATTTCTTTTGTGAAAAACCGCGTGCTGAGTCTGGGCAACAATAATGAAATTTTATGGGGAAGTATCTCTCCTGGGGGTGAAAACGTCACAAGAACAGCAGTTGGTCGTTCGGTAGGGGAATTTTGGGGCTACACCACCAACGGTTTATATACCAGTCAGGCACAATTGGATGCTGATAAAGCTTTTGCACCCCATGCAGCATTGGGCGATGTACGCTTCAATGACCGAAATGGCGACAAGGTCTTAAATGATCAGGATAAGGACTTCTTGGGAAGTCCGATACCTGATTTTAGCTATGGTTTCAATGCTGACGTTAACTACAAGAGTGCTATTGGTACCTTTGACCTATCGATGATGTGGCAAGGAAGTCAGGGAAACGACATCTATAACAATAGCCGCTACTGGGGCGAGGGGATGTATCATTACTACAATAATTTTGCGTCAACGCTTGATCGCTACCGCGCAGAAGAACTTGTCTTCAAAAATCCCATATCCGGTGAAACAACCATCTATCCCAAAAATACAGATACCAATATTCCACGTGCTGTACTCGGCGACCCGAATCAAAATTTAAGGGCATCCAACAGGTTTGTGGAGGATGGTTCTTATCTGCGGCTCAAAGTCGTCAACATTGGTTACAGTTTTTCGAGTCCGAGACTTGAACGTTGGAAGATCGACCGACTGCGGTTTTACGTAGGCGCAAAAAACCTACTGACCTTTACCAAGTATTCAGGTTATGATCCTGAAGTGGGCTCGGGCGATACACGCTCCAATCTAAGCCGTGGTATCGATGGGCAAACGCCTTGGGGGTTGAGCTTTCCAAATTCAAGAGAGTATTTTATGGGTATTCAATTTACATTCTAATCCCTTATTGACATCATGAATAGAAAATATATAAAACTTGCAGCTGCTGCATTGCTGATACAATTTTCAAGCTGCAAACCGAATCTGGATCTCTCCAACCCGCAGGAATTGTCGACAGACACCTATTATAAAACAGCAGATCAATTGGAAAATTCGGTCATACCGGCCTACCAGGCACTGATCGGCCGCACACAGGGTGGATATGCGCGCAGTTTGTATTTCGAGCTCTTGGCTCCTGGGGATGATTATAATCATACCTTCAAATGGGAACCCATGTATCAGGATACCTACAATACCCCTGCGAGCGATGGGATGGCAGCCCAGACCTGGAGAGATTTTTGGAACGGGGTGTTTGCGGCTAATTTAGCCATCGATCGGATTCAGAAGTTTGAAGGCGAAATAGACCAAAATAGAAAGAATAGACTCTTGGGGGAAGCGTATTTTTTGAGAGCGCTGAACTATTTGCACCTGAGCATGTTGTTTGGCGAAACCATTCCGCTGATCAATAAACCTGTCGAGACCAACGAAGATTACTATCCCGGCAATGCACAGGCGGGGGCCGTATATGCCCTAATCGTGGATGACTTTAAGAGGGCCTCGGAATTGTTGCCAACGCGGGCAGCACTCTATGCCGATAGTAAAATGATCGGTCGGGCAACCAAAGGTGCAGCACAGGCTTACCTGGCTAAAACCTACCTGTACAAACCGATTTTGGCAAAAGGACAGGCAGCGGATTTTGCAAATGCCGAGATTCAATTGAAAAGCGTTATTGATAGCAAGGAATATCAGTTGATGTCCGCATACAGCGATAATTTTTTGGAAAAGAAAGAGAATAATCAAGAATCGGTTTTCGAGGTGCAACTTTACAATGGCCCGGGTTGGCTAGGGGACGATATATCGAGTTCATGGCGGTGGCAGGAAATCGGTATGTTTGACGGAACGGGTGGAGCCTGGTGGAATCTGGCACCCAATAAAATGGCCCATGATGAATTTGAAGAAGGAGATCCCCGAAAATATATGACGCTTTGGTGCGAGAATGGTGCAAAGTTTACGCAGCTGGACGGTAAGGTCACGACCTATACGGACTGGATGAAAAACCTGGCGACCAATAAAGATTTCTTTGGTACCCGGAAATATTGTCCGGATGTTCAGATCGCTGACTTTGATAATGGCAACAATGATCGTATTTTTCGCTATAGCGATGTGCTGCTGCTTTATGCGGAATGTCTCAATGAACGTGGCGATATCGCCGGAGCGAAACAATACATCAACCTGGTGCGTAAGCGCGCCAATAATATCGTTCCCGATGAGCAGCCACACCTATGGTATCAAAAATCCAATGGAACAATTCCTGACGTAGATGGGTTGATCGCTCAGGGATTAGTAAAAAACGGCGTTCCTTTAAATACGATCAAAAATATTATCGTGCATGAGCGATTTGTTGAATTTTTGGGTGAATATCAACGTTATTTTGACCTGTTACGGTGGGGGATGGCCAATCCAAGCTGGCTGGAACCTTTAAAAAAAGGGGGCTGGTCTACCAAAGCAATGTTCTATCCTTTTCCACAGTCGGAATTGGACAATAATAAAAATTTGAAAGGCAATGATATGAACAATTGATCTGGGAAAATAGATGTTTTTATTTATTCATAGTTAGTGTTAGGTGGAGGTGTCCTTTTTAGGGCACCTTTTTTTGGTTCAACTGATCAAAAAGAATCCTGTGTCGATATTGTACTAGTATTGATCGATTATGTAGTTTCTTTCCTGATCCAATACAGGTATTTTTGGTATTCAAGTAAATAACAAATTATAAACCGGATGCCTTTGTCGTGCAATTTGTGTCGAGGCATTCTGATCGAAGATCATTGTATAATGGACAGAAGAACAGCAATTAAGTTTCTCGGTGCAACTATTCCGACGCTTTTCCTTGGCAAATTTAGCGCTGCACACACCTATTTGGGAAGAGTACCTTTTCATCCCGACTGGCGCTCACTTGAAAATTATCAGGTACCTGATTGGTTTAGGGATGCCAAATTTGGTATATGGGCACATTGGGGCCCACAGTGTCAGCCGGAAAGGGGCGACTGGTATGCACGCGGTATGTATCAGGAAGGATCCGATCAATACCAGTATCATCTCGAAAAATATGGACATCCTTCCATTTTTGGTTTCAAGGATGTGATCCATCAATGGAAAGCCGAAAATTGGAATCCGGAAGAGCTGATGGACCTCTATAAAAATGCCGGTGCCCAGTATTTCATGGCCCTAGCCAATCATCATGATAATCTGGATCTTTACAGCAGTAGCCACCATCAATGGAATAGCGTCAATGTTGGCCCCAAAAAAGATATTGTAGGCGGCTGGGAGCGTGCTGCCAAAAAACGAGGACTCAAATTTGGTGTGAGCGTTCACGCAGCCCATGCCTGGACCTGGTATGAGACAGCGCAACGAAGTGATAAAGCCGGAAAGTTTGCCGGAATACCATACGATGGGAAGCTGACAAAGAAAGATGGCGTCGGAAAATGGTGGGCAGATTACGATCCACAGGAGCTCTACGCTCAGGATCATGAGCCTAGTTTAGATAGCAAAGACGACAACACGGTTCATCGGCAGTGGCATTGGGATGTCGCCTCCGGCGTGAGCGTACCGCATAAAGCGTACTGTGAAAATTTTAAAGCGCGCACCCTGGAACTGATGGATAACTACAAGCCCGACATGGTTTACTTCGACGATACGGTACTGCCGCTTTATCCAATCAGCAATGTTGGACTGGAGATCGCGGCCGACTTTTATAATAAAAGTATGCAGGCAAACAAAGGCAAGGTTGATGTGGTCATCAATGGTAAAATCCTGAATGAACAGCAACGGAAATGCCTGGTATGGGATATCGAACGGGGACAGAGCAATACCATTGAACCGCAGCCCTGGCAGACCTGCACTTGTATAGGTTCCTGGCATTATGATCGCCGGATTTATGAGAATAATCAGTATAAATCGGCCAAAACCGTCATTCACATGTTGATTGATGTAGTTAGTAAAAATGGTAATTTACTATTGAGCGTACCCTTGCGCGGCGATGGTTCTATCGACGACAGGGCGAAGGAAGTGGTACAGGGCATAGGAAGCTGGATGGCCATACACAAAGAAGCCATCATTGGAACGCGTCCTTGGCGCATTTTTGGTGAGGGACCCGCACAAGAGGAAGCTCCAACATTGCATGTGCAGGGCTTCAATGAAGGAAAAGGTAAAGCTTTTACCGGCGATGATGTCCGTTTTACGACAAAGGGAAATACAGTGTATGCCTTTATTATGGGAACAACGACCGGAACGCAGATTACAATCAAGTCATTGGGCCGTTCGAGAGGCCATACGCGAAAGGTCAGTCAGGTAGAGCTGCTCGGAACGGATGATCGAATTTCCTTTCGACAACTCGACAATGCCCTGCAAGTATCGCTACCCGACGACTTCGTTCAAAACAATATTGCGACAGTATTAAAAATTACCTGATAACATCATCTTTTTGAGCTGCTAATGAGGTGTTGCGCTTTGGATAAAATGTCCAGAATAGTATCTCGGGGGATAGCAAGGCAAGCTGTATGACTAAAGCGTGCAATATTGAGTCCTATAAAATTGCCTTCGCTGTCGATGATCGGACTTCCGCATTCGTCGGCATGAATGCGGGAATCGTGGAGAAATACACGTGGAAAATTATCCCTGCGCGTTGATTTTCCTTTGGGAATGTGATTGGCGGGATGTGGGTTTTGCTGCACTGCCCATTTGGACAGAATGACCTGGGTATGTAGTGCCGTCACCCCGCGACGGAATTGAACTGCTAGTGTATCGCCTGCAGAAAATTGCTGCATGGCAGCATTGATTTTGAGGGCACTTGCAACATCCTGGCCGTTTAATGCCATGATTTGATCTCCAATACGAAGTCCAGCCCGTCCTGCAGCACCCATACTGTCCACTTTTGTTAAGGTTGGAAGACCTGCAATCTCCTGCATCTGCGCATCGAACGTGCCCGGAATAGGTATGCGTGGAAAGGTTCGCGGCGGCATGCCTAGGACACCGCTTTTACGTTTAGTGTCTGCAAGCAGCGACCACAGCTTTATACCGAGTAACGAATCAGGAATGGCTAGTCCGGTGTTCGCCGATACAGTGATTGCCGGAAATTTATGATCACTTATAAGTGCGATCAGGTCGTTTTCTTCATCTCTAAGCAGGATCTTCAAAGCATAGGTGCTGTTGCGAAATTTGGCCATTGGCGCAGCGCCAATCTGGCTACTCTTGGATACTATCACCTGCTCGTTGTTTGCCAGATTAAATGCGGTGCCTAATATATGCATGCTATCTCCCTGCAATGTACTGTGGATAGGGATAGACTGAATATTTGTTTTGGGATCTTGTGCCGGTTTTTTGCGTCCCAATACCATAAGTTTTTTCGATAAGGGATCGCTACCGATTGAATCAGTAGCAGTGGGGTAACTGTTTATTGCAACCGAATGGGTCAGCGAGCTCCAATAGATGCGATAGCTGTTTATAGGTACTTCAAAATTGATGCCCTCCGCAGCATCGATACGACTATGTAGGCCAATTACGCGGCCTAAGGCGTCAAATAATGGACCGCCGGAATCACCGGGCTCCATAATACTGCTACTTTGAATAAAACCGTAGTCATCCATTTTTTTTAGAATGCGCCCAGTGCGGAGAAAAGGGATGTTGAAGGGCAGGGTTTCGGGATAGGATAATCCAAAGCAGGGTTGCTTTTCGGCGATGGATGACGACCAGCCCATTTCAGCAAAGGGCCAAGGACCTTCGCCCTGCATCTTCATCATCGCAATATCGGGCAAGTTGCTCTGTTGATCGACGACCAGTCGTCCGAGCGCTTTGGCAATACCCTGCTTGCCATCAGGAAAAATCACCCGATAAAAATTACCCGGCTTGGTGGAATGCGCGACCGTAAGGATTGTTCCATCCGAGCGCACGATGACTCCACTGAAAGGCGCACTGTTTTGTTGACTGCTCACACTGTCTATACCATACATTTTTATGGAGGCCGCTAGCGCTCGGTCAATAATAGATCTCGGTATCTCGCGTTTCGCGGTCTGCTTGTGCTGCGCTAAGCAGTAATTGAAGCCTGTGATCAAGCACAAAATTGTCCAGATAACGAGGTATCGGAAAAAGGTGCTATCAGAAATTTTGTTGGAGCAAGGTGTCATAGGGCAAATAGGTTGATTTATTGGATTAGGTTTTGCTTTAAAAAGCGACAGCTCAAAGGTAGGGCATTTGGCAACGAAAAAACAAGGGTAGGGAAACAGTTCTGAATAAATTACTGACCTGAGCTTGTTTTTTATGTGCTTGGCTGAAAAATTTATGGCTTGATGAGGTAAATGGTGAAAATTAATTTAGTTATCTTTAACCACGAAAAGATGAACTGCTAGCTAAACCGATCTACCAATGAACTATACGAGCGAAAAAGAGCTGCTTGAAGATTTCCTCAACGGGGAGGAGCAGGCTTGTGCGCATGTATATAACCGTTATTTTAGTCGCATTTGTTTATACGCATCGAGCTTTGTGGATGAAAGCAAAGAAGCTGAAGATATCGCCGAGGAGGGATTTCTCCGCTTATGGCAGAGCAGACGGCGTTTTGAAAGTTTATCACATCTGAAGGCGGCGCTTTATCAGGCTACGCGTCATGTAGGCATCAATCACCAGACCGCTCGGCAGCGAAGATTGAATCGAGTCGATAGTTATGTGGCACAACAGGAACAGAATCAAAAATCTTATCTACATGAAATTGTGTATACCGAAGCCATGGCCGAACTCTACGAAGCCATTCAGAAGCTGCCACCCAAAGCACGTGAAATTATACAGCTGAGCTACCTCGAAGGCAACAGCAATCAGGAAATTGCGGATCTATTGCAACTAAATATTCAAACAGTAAAAAATCAAAAGTTACGTGCCCTAGGCCTGCTACGCCAACATTTAAAACGCGATTCCTTTAATTATCTACTCTCATTGATCGTCCTTTTTGGAAAAATTTAATTTTTTTTAATTGTCTTTGGTACTTTTTTAAATCGGCGTGGTATCTATAGATGAAATAGCGTAAAATGGACCCTAAAGAAGAAGAAAAACTTATCCGTATCAGTTCGCTTGTCCTCCGTGAAATGCGGGGAACGCTCAGCGGCGAAGACCGTCTTTTTTTGGAACGCTGGCTGCAAGAATCCGTGATGAACAAACAGATTTATTGGCGTTGCCTGGATAAGGCGCAGCAACGTGAGGCTTATGCCAGTCTACAGCATTTTGAAAAGCAACGTAATTTTGAGTCGATAAAAGCTAAGCTTTCCTTTCGTTCTTCAACTAAAAGGTCCGGGCTGCTGCAGCGTCTATGGCCTTATGTTGCTGCCGCTAGTGTGCTGTTAGCACTTTCGGTTGTGTGGTATTGGAATCAGGATAACAGCCGGCCGGTTCAAACCCAATTTGAGGCTGTAAATGACCGCCTTCCGGCTTCCCATCGGGCGATTATAACACTCTCAGATGGTAGACAATATGCTTTGGATAGGGGCGAAAAGCAAGTCGTGATCGATGGCGGAGGTATACGTTATAACGATGGTCACGAAGTGGCGTCGATCGATGCAGCGGTATCTGCCCGGATAGAAACTCCGCGTGGTGGTACCTACGAGGTCACTTTGCCCGATGGCACTCAGGTGAAGCTAAATGCTGGGACTACACTTGCTTATCCGACGGTATTCGCGAAAGACAGACGCGAGGTCAGTCTCCAGGGCGAGGCCTATTTTGAAGTTGCAAAACGCAAAGATCAACCCTTTATTGTGCACACCAAAAATCAACAGGTGAAGGTGCTTGGAACGCATTTTAATATCAATGCCTATCCGACAGCAGCACAGACAAAAACAACCTTGCTGGAGGGAAAAGTACAGGTAAAAGAATTGATCAAAGGCCAAAAAGTAACCTTGCTCCCCGGCGATCAGTCGGTCAATGCCGGAACGCAGCTTACCAAGCATCCGGTCAACATAGCGCAGGAAATGGCTTGGGTATATGGCAAATTCAACTTTGACGGAAAATCACTTCGGCAGGTCATGGATGAACTGTCTCAATGGTATGCGGTTGATGTGATTTATAAAGGCGATGTACCCGATGTTTCCTTCTTCGGGGGAACATTCAGAACGAGCAAGTTATCAACGATCCTAAAAATATTAAAAGACCAGGATCTGTCCTATCACTTGACGGACGATGGGAAACTCATCATTGAAAAAAATAATCCTAAAGCACAGAAAGGAGGGCAGTAAAGAACGTAAAATTATACTTGACCAAACGATATGAATTAACAAATTGGGCAGTGGATCTTGTCATCTATGCAATCGATCCTGCAATCTAACCTAACTAAACTAACTAGAATTAATGAAATTAAGTTGTTTTTCACAAGCGACCAGACCCTTTTTATGGCTCATTTTGGCTGTCTTGCTACAGCTGGGTCATAAGGTAAATGGGCAAACCGTAACCTATGCCGGGCGCAATGTTCCACTGATGGATGTGCTGCAGGTGGTCAAAATTCAGACGAACTATGAAGTGCTCGGAGCCAAAAAGATATTGGAGTCGGCGAAGCCAATTTCAATTAAAGCGGACAAAATGCCGCTTAAATTATTTCTTGATAAAATTTTAAGTCCGCAGGAAATCGGCTACACGATTGAATCGAAGACGATTTTCCTGGAAAAAAAAATAAGTCCACGGAAATCCGAGCCCAAAAACCTCCCCCCGGTAGAAAAATCATCCCAAAAACAGATTCGCGGACAAGTCCTTGGGAGAGACCGTACGCCGCTTTCCGACGTGAACATTTCACAGTTGGGCAATACCATCGCAGTGGCCGATAAAGAGGGACGCTTTTCTTTTGTCGGTACAATGCAACCGCTTACATTAAGTCGGGTGGGCTATAAAAACTACACACTCGCCTTGGTCGAAAACAAAGATGAGTATAGTGTAGTGATGGAAGAAGAAGCGAATGCACTAGAGCAGGTCGTTGTTACCGGTTATCAGATACTAAAAAAAGATTCCTATACCGGAACTGCTATTACCAAAAGTGGTGATGAACTACGGCAGGTCAATCCGCAGAATGTGCTGCAGGCCATGCAAGTGTTCGATCCATCATTTAAATTGCTCGACAACAATCTTGCTGGATCCAATCCCAATGCTTTGCCAAATATCAATGTGCGTGGATCTTCTTCATTGCCCACCGGAGGGAATGAAGTGCTGCGAAGGGATAATATCACGACCACAATCAATATGCCGGCCTTTATATTAAATGGTTTTGAAGTAAGTGTACAGAAGGTGCTCGACCTGGATATGACCCGCATTGAAAGCGTCACGATCTTGAAAGATGCTGCTGCAACCGCCATATATGGTTCGAGAGCGGCCAACGGTGTGATGGTCATTACGACCAAAATGCCCAAGGACGGTAAATTGCAGTTGACTTATACGCATGAGAGCAATGTGAATATGCCCGACCTGACCGGATATGATGTTTTGCATGCTGCTGATAAATTGGCCTATGAGAAGCTGGCCGGGCTGTATGATGCCACGATTCAGCGGCAGCCACAGGATGCCTTGGATGAACTGTATTATCAAAAGCTGGCCAATGTCCTTGGCGGTGTGGATACCTATTGGCTGTCACAGCCTGTACGGACTGCGGTTGGGCAAAAGCATGGCCTTTATCTGGAAGGTGGTTCGGAGACGTTTCGTTATGGCGTGGACATGCGTTATCAGACCAGGCCCGGTGTGATGAAAGGATCGGGAAGAAATCAATATTCGGGCGGATTAAACTTTAGCTATAACCTCAAAGGTAAATTTAGATTTCAGAACGAGCTTGCCGTAACAGTGGTCGATGGACGTGAATCTCCCTATGGAAATTTTGCAGATTATGTCAGAATGAATCCTTATTACCGCATGACAGATGATCAAGGAAATATAATACAGGAGGCCGATGTATGGACAAGGGTAGCAAATTCGGGAAGTGCACAACGGGAATATGTCTTGAATCCACTTTACAATGCGACGTTGAATAGTTTCAATAAACTGGGATATACCGAATTGCTGAACAATTTCTCCGGTGATTTTGACCTCAGCAATGGACTGCGCCTGCGGGGACAGGTGAGTTTGTTGAAACGCTTGAATACCGATGATAATTTCCGCTCGCCCTTAGCCAATGATTTTTATTTCTATCCTACAGCACAAACAGATGAAAAGGGTAGTTATACCAGCTATACAAATAATGAATTGTATTGGGATGCAAACATACGGCTCAATTGGATGCGTACGATTGATCTACATAGCTTCAATGTGGTCGGGGGAACCAATATCCGGACGGAAAGCTATGATGAGCGTTCTTTCAAAGCGATAGGCTTTCCAAATGACCGATTTACCAGTGTGGGATTTGCCAAAGGATATGCTGAGAATGCGAGTCCTTCGAGTAGCTTGGGTGCCTCCAGGCTATTTGGTGCCTTTCTCAGTGCTAATTATTCGTATGATAACCGTTATCTGATGGATGCTACCGTCCGTATTGATGGCTCCTCCAAATTTGGGTCCAACAAGCGTACTGCTCCATTTTGGTCGACGGGGATCGGCTGGAATATGCATAAGGAAAAATGGTTTGCCAAAAATGTGGTCAGCCAGTTGCGGCTCCGTGCTACGATAGGACTGACGGGGTCTGTACAGTTCGATCCTTACATGTCGCGGACAACCTATAGTTATGATAAGAGTAATTGGTATTCCTCAGGGTTGGGAAGTACGGTCCGTAATTATGGCAATGAAAATCTGACCTGGCAGAAGACCCAGAGTACCGATGTCGGTCTTGATCTTGGACTTTGGCACGATCGTCTGACACTTTCGCCACGCTACTACCATAAGATTACCCGAGATATTTTGGCCGATATCAACTTGGCACCTTCTACGGGATTCAGCTCTTATAAAGAGAATCTGGGCGATCTTGAAAACATAGGATTTGAACTCAACGCCAATTGGATTGCCCTTAAAAAAGAAAAATGGACGCTGAGTCTATTGGCAAATTTGGTACGGAACAGAAATAAAATCGTACGTATTTCAAATGCACTGAAGAGCTACAACGAACGCGTCGATGAAGCACAGCAGGGGAGTGATTTAATGGCCGTACCCTTGCTTCGCTATAAAGAAGGTCAGTCGTTGGACGCCATATATGCCGTCCCTTCCTTGGGGATAGATCCGGAAAACGGCAAGGAAGTGTATATCAAAAAAGATGGCACATTGTCGTATGACTGGGATGCACGGGATATTGATGTCGTCGGAGTGGCCACACCAAAAATGGAAGGATTTTTCGGCGGGACACTACGCTATAAGCAATTTATGATGGTCGCTTATTTCCAGACGCGGATAGGAGGTAAAACCTATAATCAAACCTTGGTAGACCGTGTCGAAAATGCCGACCCGCGTTATAATGTGGACAGTAGAGTCCTGGAGGAAAAATGGAAAAATCCTGGCGATGTGACCTTTTACAAAAGCATACAGGATCTGGGGCAAACGCGGGTATCCTCGCGTTTTATCATGCCTGACAATTTATTTGCCCTGCAGTCACTGAATCTTTCTTACGATGCTGGAAAAGCGCTGTCGAAAAAATTGGCGCTATCGAGCCTGCGTGTTGGACTTGTTGCAAATGATATTTTTCGTTGGTCTTCGGTGAAAGTAGAACGCGGAATTACGTACCCATTTGCCCGCAGTGTGACTTTTACCCTACAGGCAGGATTATAAAAGATGGTAAGTATCATCCTACGGATGGAAAAAATATGTACAGATGAAGAAGTTAACTATAGTTTTAATACTGTTCACAGCCCTGAGTACGCTTTCTTGCTCCAAGTGGCTGGATATACAACCTGAAAGCGAAATCGACAAGTCGGTCCTCTTTTCTACCGAGGACGGTTTCAAGGAAGCCCTGATCGGCGTATATACGCGATGTGCTAAAGATGATCTCTATGGCAAGGAGCTGACCATCGGAACGCCAGAAGTACTTGCGCAGAACTATGCGCTGTCAAGTAATGATCCCTTGCGTTATCAACAGACCAAATTGTTTAAATACAATGATGGTAACTTTATTGGTCGAAAGGACAATATCTGGAAGGGTTTATACAATGGTATTGTCAATGCCAATCTGATACTTGGTGAAATTGACCGTAAAAAGCAGTTATTTACGGGAAGCAACTATCAATTGATCAAAGGGGAGTCGCTGGCTTTGAGAGCCTACCTACATTTTGATGCTTTACGCCTATTTGGTCCGGCTCCGATTGTGAATGACAAAATTGAAGCCATTCCCTATGTAACGACCTATTCCAATAAATCCACTAAACTGTCCACGGTGTCACAACTTCTGGATTCGGTGATCCGAGATCTGGAAGACGCTAAAGAATTGCTCAAGGTTGATCCCATCCGTCTGAAATCCTACGTGATTGGTTATCCTACCGTCGGAGACACCTTGAAAAACTCAGAACTGCAGGATAAGAGTCTCTTTTTACAAAACAGAAGGCACCGGCTCAACTATTATGCCGTGTGTGGGCTGCTAGCGCGTACCTATCTCTATAGTGGAGATAAAGTAAAGGCATTGCTGAACGCACGTGAAGTGATCGATGTCAAAAAATTTCCATGGACCAATGCCACGGATTTCCTTGCCGTCGATGCGGATAAAAAAGATCGGGTTTTCTATAAAGAGCTATTGTTTGCCTGGTACATTCCAGGCATGAACAGCACCTATAACAACGACTGGTTCCAGGATAACAACAGCGCGATTTATCTAGATCAGGATGAAGCAAAAACCATTTATGAGGTTGCAGGAGCCGGTGGCGGTGACATGCGCTATACGCAATGGTTTGGAACGGTAAGTGTTGGGAATTCCTTTATATCATCTATTCACAAATATCGAAGGAATACACTGGGCGACAGTTTTGCAGCCAATCTGCATTATTTGGTCGCGCCTGCGATCCGCTTGTCAGAAATCTATTATATCGCTGCTGAATGTAGCTACGAGACATCTCCCGCTCAGGCTGCAGCATGGCTCGATGAGGTACGTGAACATCGCGGCATTGGTCAGAAAGTAGATATATCAACCGATTCCAAACTTCGAAACGAACTTCTTAAGGAATACCGTAAGGAAATGTTTGCCGAAGGGCAATTGTTTTTTGCCTATAAGCGGCTCAATGTACCAATTGTCGGACAGCAAGGCACCACAATTCCAGCCAGTCAACAAATTTATGTTTGGCCGCTGCCTGATGATGAAATAATTTATGGACAACGGTAAATAGTAACCACAATGAAAAAAAATATTTTATTACTTCTGCTACTACCGCTGCTGCTACTGTGGTCTTGTAAAAAGGCGGTTTTAACGACTTACGATAGGTCGGCTAATGTTTATTTCGATCTGAGCGACACGGATCGGGATAGCATTGTATACACCTTTGCCTATGATATGACCAAGGCACAGGATACCATTTTTGTTCCTGTCAAAGTGATGGGATACCGTGATCAGCAAGCGCGACAATACGAGGTTTTCGTGGAAAAGGATTCATCAACGGCCCGTGCTGATCTGCATTATGAACAGTTGAAACCGGCCTATACCATAGAAAGTGATGCAGGCCGGGCACAGTTGCCCATTATCGTACACAATATCAGCGAACTTGAAAATCAATCTGTATCACTGCTCATAAAACTAAAGGCAAGCGATGACTTTGCTGTTGAAAATCCAGCCTTGATACGCGCGCGCATCATAATTTCTGCCCGATTGGAGCAACCGGCCTGGTGGACCATGTGGCTTGATAATTATTCGCGGGTAAAACATCAGCTCTTCTTGATTGTGACTGAACAGCGCTCGCTTTCTACAGTCGGACTTGATGCACCCAAGAATCTCTACTTTGTCAATCTCCTGCTGATGATGCTCAATGATCCCTTTAAATGGGTGAAAGATCACCCGGAAAAGAATTATGTGCTGAGCAGTAAAGACGACGGACAGACCTATCAGTTCTATCACGTGGACAATCCAAACCGAAGCATCTTATTGAGAAAGAATAGTGCTTCGGGTAAGTATTATTTTATAGATGAATCAGGAAAGGAAGTCAGATAAGATGAAAAGAAATGTAAAGAGATCAAGAGCAATACTATTTTTTGCCATTGCGGCTTTAAATTTAGTGGTTTTGGGTAGCTGTTATAAGGACAAGGGGAATTATGCCATCGATATGCCTGAGGGCCCGCAGATTACCGGATTGGATACTTTGTATGAAGCTTCGGTTGGCGATAGTCTTATTATAGCACCTAAAATTACGGGCATCGATGCGGCTTCACTGAAATGTAACTGGCGCATCGATGTACCGGAGGCAATTGTCCCCGAAGCCAACCACTACGAAGGGCCCACCCTACGCATCGTTTTTGGGCTTCAGGCCAAAAGATACACGGCGCGTCTTACGGTGACCAATACGGCAAATGGAATGAAATATTTCTATAATTTCAAAATCCAGGGAGCGACGGCTTTTTCGCGAGGATCACTTGTGTTATCCATCAAGAATGGGGTCAGTAAGCTGTCCTTTATAAAACCTGACAACAGCGTACAAGCCAATATTTATGAGGCGATCAATCGCGAACCATTACCACCTGATCCGATGCATATCCATTACCTCAAAAATCAGTTCACGGGAAATACCCCATTAGGATACTGGATTATTTCCAAACAGGCAGGTGTGCGCCTCGATGTCAATAACTTGGTTAAAGAAGCGGTGAAGCCCGGTACGCTGCACGATAACTTTTTTCTAGCTCCCGCAACGATTGCTGTCGGAAATTTGCTCGCCCATCCGCAAGGAGTAATGATGGGCGTCATTAACGGCAAATTTTATGGAGGAACAACGAATACCTGGGATCAATCGAATACCTATGGTATGTTTGGAACTTACGCGGATGGGGACTACGAATTGGCACCGGAGATTTTATTGACAACCGTCGACAACAACTATAGTGTAATTGCTTTCGAAAAAAATAAAAAGCAATTTATCCGAATCAATATGTATGGCAGTCCGATGTATTTTGGTACCCAGTATAGTCCCGTAAATACTGAAATTTTTGATCCGACAAAGGTGGGTATGGATCTGATTAAAATGGTACAGATCAATAACACAGATACCTACGCTTATGTGAAGGATGGTAGCGGCCAACTGTATGAACTGAAGTTCAATGCAAATTTTAACGGACCGTTTATGATTACGGCAATACATAAGAGACTCTTTATAAAACAAGAATGGATAAATACCGAAACAAAGATGGTGGCCACCCGCAATGGGTACATCTATGTGGCCTACAAAAATCAGATGTTTCGCTATAATCCGCTCAATCAGCAGGTGGAACTGTTGAAGGCAGCCATCAAATCGGATGTCAGCCTGCTCAAACTGGATGATGATGAGAATACATTGATTGCAGGGGCAGAAGGCGCGCTGTATTATATAGATATCCGGGTAGGGAAAAACGGCGAGCTGCTTAAAACAATTGACGGTCTTCCCGGAAATCCCGTGGATATGACCTGGCGTAAGTAAAAAGGAACAATATACAATCTAATTATATAAACATGAAAAATTTAAAAATAGCTGCCTTAGCGCTGGCATTTTTTCCCTTGACATTATTTGCGCAACAAGCCAGTTTTCAGATCAAAGGAACTGTACCACAAGCTTTCAATGGCAAAAAAGTGTATCTCGATTACACAAAAGATGGATTTCCAGCCTCGGATTCATCGGCTATTGTGGATGGCAAGTTTAGTTTCAAAGGAACGGTGGAGGAGCCAGCTTACTCCCGAATGGTGTTTGATCAGGACGGTAAGGGTAAATTGATCGCACAAAATATTGGCGATCGATTATATTTTTATTTGGGTAATGAAACTTACAACATGACCATCAAAGATTCACTGCGTACCGCTGCCATAAAGGGGTCGCCCTTGCATAACGCCTATGTCGCTTATTTAAATGAGATTGGCGGTGGTTTTATGGATATTATTGATGCGGGTAACAAGGCCTTTTCGGCCGTAAAGCAGGATGCTCCTGATGCCAATGAGCAGTATAAGGCTATCCATGAGAAGTTTGAGGCGCGATTTGAAGCGCGACGGGTTAAAGAGCTCGCATTTGCTGCCAAAAATCCCAATTCAATCTTTGCGGTGGACGCGCTTATTGATGCGGCCAATAAACGCAAGCTCAGTGAGATCGAACCTTTGTTTTTGAAGCTGTCCAAAGAGGTCCGTCAAATGACAAATGCGCGACAGTTGGAAGCACGTTTCCTAGCGGAGAGAAGTGTGAAAATCGGTAATAAGGCACCTGATTTTTCCCAGCCGGATACGGAAGGGAAATTGGTCAACGTATCCGATTTTAAAGGTCAGTATGTGCTGATCGACTTTTGGGCAAGCTGGTGTAGTCCCTGCCGTGCTGAAAACCCCAACTTATTGAAGGCATACAACAAATATAAAAATAAGGGCCTGGAAGTGCTCGCGGTTTCGCTGGATGATACAAAAGGAAAAAATGCCTGGTTAAAGGCCATTAAGGATGATGGATTGCCTTGGATACATGTCGCCGATCTAAAGGGCTGGAGCAATGAGGCAGCAGTGCTGTACGGCGTGCGTGCCGTACCGCAAAATTATCTGGTGGATCCTCAAGGAAACATTGTTGCTATCAATATCAAAGGTGAATTGTTACACCAGGAATTAGCCAAAATTTTTGGAAATTAAAGGACAACAGTATGTACTGTTATTGCCTTAAGCCATAAAGGATACTATTATTAGAACGAATGGCCATATCGATCATGGTGTGTATCACTATGGCTGATTATCTGTAAAGGCTAGGGATTGATTCCCTAGCTTTTTTATTTCATTGCTTTTTCAGCAATTTAAGCATGCTTGCCGCATAGTTTTTGCCTAGCTGCCGGTATCCCGCAGGACTGAAATGCAGTCCGTCGCCAATACCTTCACAGCCTTTGGACGAGATGATATGGGCCGTGGGGATCGTAGCGGGCAGTGTCTGAATGATAGCGTTCATGCTTGCGCATTTACCGCCGGCTTCGGCCGAAAGGACTTCGCCGGCAAGCAGCGGGACATCTTTGGCGCTCAGGTGCAAATCGCGCAGGAGGCTTTCATAGACCTTTTTTACTTTATTGGGCCATTGCCGATCGCCAGTGTTGGACTCACCCTGATGAAGCAAAATACCTTTGATAACACCTTTCTGCTGCGCCATCCTGGCTAGGGCTACCAGTCTCTGATAAGGATTGTTGTCATAGGCAGCAAGCATGGATTTCATCCACTCCGGTGACTTTGCAACATAACTTGCTGTGCTGTCCTGATCAAATAATTGAATATGACAGCCGCCTACTGAAACGTTGATGACACCGACCTCAATATTTTTGGGAAGATTTTCTACAAGTGTTCGGCTAAAATAATCTGCAGGTGTAAGTCCGGTGTGGCAGCGTGTGAGCGGTGCCCGGGCCGGCGACCATCGGCCATATTGCCGCCCTAAATCGGGGCAATCTACTGCCGATAGTACCTTGAACCGTTCGATGGCCATGGTATCCTGAGGTTCGAATTTACCGTGCCCTTCCATATTGGATTGTCCAAAGCAAAGGTAAATATGGAAGTTTTTGTCTTGGGCGAACGCTGCTGTACCTGAAAAACCGCATAGTAGGAAGATCATTAACAGGATTTTAAATTGTGTTTGTCGCATGGTGAAGTTTTTCATGTGATTAAAATAAACTATTTCGCGGTAAGAATAGCTTACCGCGAAAAGATGACCTTTAGTTCATCGCTATAAATTTGAATTTAAACAACTGACAGGATGTACCATAGTAATCCCAAAGCTGCAGATTGGAGTTGCCATCCATGGTACAGTTGGGTACGTCCCAACCGCGTGTGGCATCTACCTTTGAGGTAATTTTGTAATAGCCATTAGCTACAGCTGTAACCTTCCAGGCCTGCGCATCATTGCCATAGTTCTGCCAGAGCCGGATCGCAGTTCCGAGTACATTACTGTTACTTGTCAGATCGATGCAACGACTGCTTGCGCTTGCTTTGGAGACAAAGCGCCAGTAACCATTGCCTGCATCGATGGCTACCCAGCGCTGTGCGTTTGCACCATTTCGGGTCCAGGGTCTGAGTGCTGCACCGTTGGCATCTTCCCCTGATTTCAAATCAAGGACTTTGTTGGCATCGGTCTGAAATTCAATTTCGTAAATCCCATTGTTCACCAAGCTGGTGACGGTGCAGTTAGACATGGGGTAATTGGCGGCGGCATATTGCTGAAACCATTGTTTGCTCGGTGCAGCGCAGGCTTCCCAATCGTTATTAAAGGCGGTGCCGGCATTGGGGTCGCCTTTGTGAAGCAAGTCATCGGGAGCAAGGAGGTTCCAGCTCACATTGCTGGACTGATCGACGATATATTTCAAATTTGCACCAAAACCATTACCACCAGCGGTGCCTGTAGATCCTGTGCCGAAAGTACCATATCCTTGTGGAGCCCAGTCGGTCTCTGTAATAGCGATTGGCGCAATGTCAGCAATAGGTTTGACATTGGTATTCCAGGCATTTTGGAAAGCTTGATAGGTATTGACACCGCCCCAATAACCCGGATAGATATGTACGGCGTAGCCGATATTTCCGCCGGTAATCTGATTAGTGACATAACCCTGGTAATGGGATTGCCAACCGGTACCGGGTATCCAGCAGACGTTGTTGGCTCCGTTGTTACGGATGATATTGACTAAGGGCTGAAAGAAATTTTTCAGCGCAGCAAAATGTTCATTTCCCGTCATTCCCCAAGTACCGTTCGTCCCAAGGATTTCAACAGGCTCGTTAGCCAATTCAAACATCACATTGTCTGCATTTTTCAGGGCAGTGTGCTGCGACAGAAAGGTCCATACGGTCTTGAGATAGGTATGATAGGCATCATTGACGGCGATACGGTGCGGACATACACCTGGAGGACGCAAGATGACATACATACCGCGGCTGCGGGCATGATTGATTAAGGGGATAATGACCTGGTCGGTGTAGGTAACCAGACGATTGTAGTTGAACCGTGAGATATCGTCTTCGGGAATGGGTGCACCTGGATCATTGGTCCAATAAGGATCAATATGCAGACGGATATAATTGAGGTACCATCCGTCGGCGGCGCTGCTGAGCTTGTCCATGACCGCCTTGTTGTAATTGAGCGCGCCCTGCACATTGTAATTGTCCCAGGTGCAGTAGCCCGAGTTGGCTCCATACTGACAGCCATTGAACCAAGGGCTTGGCGTAATGGCTACCCCATGCAGGACAATATTATTGTCGCAGGGATCTTTGAGGTACTTGCCACCGACATGTAGGGTCGGGGTTGGCCGCGGCCAGCTTGTAACGGCTTGCGCGGAAACATTGGATTTAAGACTTCTTTCGGATTCGCTGGTCAATGTTTTTTCTTCCAGCCGCGAGCAGCTGGAAAAAATAGCTAATAAAAAGATCAGCAATAACCACATGTTGTTTGTTCTCATAATTTACATATTTAAAGGGTGATTAATGATCTTATTTTTTAGCTGACAATGCCTCAGCAACAGCCTGGTAGGCTGGCTTTCGGACAAATCCTTCGGTCCATAAGCCGATGGGCTCTCCACGTCGCCAGAATGAACCCTCTTGGTCTGGACTATCCAATGGGCTCCATAGGGTGATACCGTACTGTTTATCCTTGGGAATGATCTCGAGGTATTTCTCAACGACAAACTTGTATAAATCAGCCTGTTTCTGATACATTTCAGCTGTTGCATTGCTGGTCTTTATGCCGCTTCCAAGGCCGATATCGAGCTCAGACACTTTAATCAGCTTGCCTGTTGCGGCCAATAGATTGAACATGCTGACGATTTGGTCTTTACTGGTATTGATATCGATGTGCATCTGGGTGCCGATTCCATCCACTTTGGCCCCTTTGCCTTCGATGTAGCCGACATAGGCGATGAGCCCTTTGCATTTGTTGCCACTGCCTTCCAAGCCATAGTCATTGATGAAAAGGAGATCATTGGCATTACCATATTTGCGGGCAAACTGGAAGGCTTTCACGGCATAATCTTTACCCAAATAATCCTGCCAGTAGAATTCATCATCCGCCAGATCGGTTTTGCCGACTCCCGTCTTTAGGGCATATTGGTCGGGCCAGTCGGACATCGGTTCGTTGACTACATCCCAAGCCTTGATGTAGCCTTTGGTTTTCTCAAGCATGCCGGCAATAAATGTCTCCATCGCTTTCGCGAGAATGGCTTCTTTCTCGGCAGGGGTTTTCTCGATCGTGCTGCCCCCAGGGCTTCCATAACCTTCGCCATTGGCGGACTGCGCTCTGGAGGAATTGTTTCCCCAGCCAAACCAACCATCAATATTGTTTTCAAAATCACTGTTGGCAATAAGGCTTGCCGAACTACCTGTTTTTGTCAGCACGACTTTGTCGATGAAAATAGTTCCATCATATTGACCAAAATTGATGATAAAACGGTTACGTGCTGCAGTTGCGGTGACTTTGAGTTCGTATTCTTTGTAGCTTGTTGTTAATGCCAATGAACCCATATTGTCGCCCGTATAATTGGAGGTGCTCTGCAGGTCGATACCAATGTTGCCCGCTTTACTGCCCCGTGCTACAATCTTCAATACATATTCTTTCCCTATTTCCGTTGGGTTAATGTCTGTGGCTGTCTGTGCTTCCCAGGCATTGACAACAGAGGGATTGCTCATTTTTAGTGCATGTCCCGCTAGAGCTGGTCCTCCAGAACCTGGTATAACCACCGGAGCGATTAACTTGTTCAGGTAGGCGGCATTCTGTCCCGAATGCCAGCACAACGTGTGGCCATACAGTGCCATGTTGTTTTCCTGTGCAGCTGTGAGCAGCTGTTCTACACGAGATAGATTCAGGCTTCCGTCGGCTTGCACAATGGAACCATGCTTCATTTCATAGCCCATCACCATTTCTTCGAAATTACGATTAGCCAAGCGGTAGAGTACTCCTTTATTAAAATAATCGTTCATATTGAGCGCGACACCAAGTTTAAATGCGGGGTTTGCCTGTCTGTCTAAATAAGTTTTCAGGGGATTGTAAGCATTTATATCTTCCTGCGCCAGCACTTCCTGCGGTTTATCAACAGCAAATTCCAAGGGTTGATATTTGGAGCAGGAACTCCAGACAGTGCCGAGCGAAAGTAGGATGACGATAGTTTTATTGATTTTTTTCATCGTTGTTCATTATTGAATTGATACTACTTTTTGACGGGCGTAAAAGTTTCCATTTTTACGGATCGGTCCCGCATAACGAGGGTATCCTTGCTTGTGACGGTCATTTGTGCCATATCGATCGTGTAGGATAGATATAGTGCATCTCGGTCTGCATTGCCCCAGCTGTTTTTTTCGCCCCGTTTGACGAATTTTCCACTTCCGGTAGCTGATACGCCGGCACTAGCCGAGCTAACACTGCAATTGTTGTCGTCGTCAAAAGATAGGTTCAGATTGACATTGATATTGACATCACCTGCTCCCTTAAAAGATAGGGGCAAGACTGATTTCTTAAGTGCTGCCGTACTGATGTTTTTGACTTCATCTTTTTCGACATAGGCCTGATGCCTGACAACGCTTTTTGTCAAGCTACTGTTGGCGCCTTTGCCAACGATCTGATCGGTACCGCGGCGAAGGTAATTGCCATGCCAGGGATTGATATATTTGAGGGCATAGAAGATAAAATCTTTCGGTGCAGCGTCCCAGTCGGATGCAATTGCCCTATTGGCAGTCTGCAACGAGGTTTTACCGGAGAGTATTGAATCGGCATTGACAACCTTTGTCATCCGGAGCGGTAAAACGTAATAGGTTTCCAACGACTTGGGGTCGGCAAAAAACGCGTCGGTCAGCTGTACCTCCACACCGCCCGTGAGGCTACCGCTGGGAATGCTGATCTGGTTGCTGGCAAGCTGATAATAATTGTCAGGCAGTGCGGTAACAGCCTGCCCATTTGGGTAGTGAAGCCCATTTGTGAGACTGTTGTCGACAACGAAGTCGATACGAATATCTTTTTTGTTGTTGTACACGCCGCCTGTAGTTGCCATGACTTTGACCTTATGTTGGTTGTCTAGGCTATTGTCAAAGATGTCTTCGCCCAGGGTCATTGTTCTGACCGGTGTCTGATAAGCGAAGTATACCGATTGAAATTCAAAGTCAGGGAACTCCCAGTCGTTATTTTTGCAGGACGCCAAACTTACTAAAGCCATTGCGTACAGGATATTGATTTTTTTCATCGTATGCATGTTAAGTTTAATTCCAACCTATATTTTGTACAAGATTGCTGTATTTAAGTACCTCGCTGTACGGGATTGGGCCGTAATTCATATAGTTTTCATAGAGTCTATTCTCGACAGGTATTTCGGTATAGCTGTTGTTGTTGATACTCATGCCCTTTGCGGCGACATTGATATCCATTTTCCAACGGCGAAGATCCCAAAATCGGAATCCTTCAAAGCAAAGCTCCAGTCGGCGTTCGTTTCGGATCAGCTGCCGCATTTGATCTTTATTGTTTTTGACTTGCTCCAGGTAAGGGTCGCCATTGTTGGTGCCTACACCTGCACGCCGGCGAATAGCTTTGATGATGTCGTAGGCCGAGAACGTAAAGGTACCCATACCTGTAGGTCCCCAAGCTTCATTGGCCGCCTCGGCATAGGCCAGATACATTTCCGTCATGCGTATACGCGCATTGAAGTGCATTTGTTGCGTAGAGGATGAGGGGTTGAGGTTGACATCCTGACGCAGGAGCTTTTTCAGGTAATAACCGGTTCGTGTGGATGTTTCGACTTTGTTCAAGCCGTCATTGGTCGGACTATTGGCTGTCGTATTGATCGCTGAATTGCTGACACCGGCTGTCGCACCATTGACAATGATATAGGTCTTCAATCGTGGATCCCGTTTATCGTAAGGATTGGCCTTATTGTAGGCCGAATTGGCATCTGCAATGGGATAGCCATTTTCCATAGGGAAGGCATCGATCAGGTTCTGCGTTGGGTTGAGCCGGCCTCTGCCGAATAATGTTGGCGGAAAATGATCTTGTTCCATACTGTTACTATTTCCTTTGTCTGTACGCCAAAGAATTTCGGCCGGATTGGAGCCGGAGGTTAAACCGTCGACCACCTCTTTATTGTACCAGGTAAATCCTTTAGGGTCGATCCCACTGACACCGCCTTTGGCTTGGATGACCTGCCCCGCATAGATCGCGGCTTGCTCCCAGGTCGTTTTACTCCCTTCACTGTATGCTGGACTTGCTGCTAATAGCGCTGCCCTGGCACGAATGGCCTGTGCAATGCGCTTGGTCATCCGTAATTTAAACGTGGACCCAAATACGCGATTGTAATCGTTGGCGTTTACGGTTCCTGCATATTTAACTGGAACCTGGCTGTCGCTAGCTATATTTTCATAATCCATCGGCAATAGATCCTCTGCTTTGTTGATGTCGTCGTACAATTGCTGCATACAGGCTTCAAATGAGGCTCGGGGTTGATTGAAATCCGAATTGACGGTCTCAGGAGTCAAATGGATCGGAACGCCCAATATCTCTCCTGTGCCTGACTTGCCGGCATGCGCCTGTAGGAGATGGAACATAAACAGTGCACGAAGGCCATAGGCTTCGCCTTTCATCCGGTCGTTGAATAGGGCGCTAACTTTTGGCTCCATGGCCCATTCAACCTGGTCCGTTAAGGACAGAAAATTGTTCAGGTATTGTATGGCCGAATAGCTGTTGCGCCATTGATCGAAGGGGTTGTTGATACTTGTCCACTGGCCGGTTGCCGTTTTTAGAAATGTATTGTTCTTATCGTTGCTCACCGCATTGTCAGTCGCAACGTCATCAAAGCTGTAGCTATTGCTTGGGATTCGGTTGTATCCGTTTAAAAGCAATCCCTGAGCATATAACGGGCGGCTATTGGCCGTTTCAATTTCAAGATTATTCTCGAGAGCCGGTTCAAACATATCTTCGCAGGAAGAAAATAACAGGCTGCTCGCGATGGCTAGCGTTAATAGTTTTTTCATCATTCTCATTTTAAATATTCACGATTAAAATAGAGCCTTTAGGCCGACGTTGAAAAATCGCGTTTGAGGCGCTTGTCCGATATTCAATTGCATGATTTCTTTTTCTTTTGCAATCATCAACAGATTGGATCCGTTGGCGTAGATACCTAATTCATGGATAAATTTGGAACTGAGTATACGTTTTGGGAAATCGTAGGAAAGCTGCACTTTGGACAGGTTGATGCGATCCGTCTTATAAAGCCAAAAATCTGAGCTTCGAAAGTTGTTATCACTGTTGAAGGTAGTTAGGCGTGGATAAGTAGCGGTTTCTTTGGTCGACTCTGTCCAGCGGTCGCGGACGACCACCGAGTATTTATCCTCCGCATCTACCCAAAAGTAAGAACTGTTTTTCATGGCCTTGGCACCAAACTGGCCTGTAGCGGCAGCAAAAAGGGTGAAGTTGTTCCATTTGACCGTCAGGTTGAGTCCTAATGTAAGTGGAGCTCCGCTCCATCCGCCTTTGCCCAGATAGACTTCGTCACGCGTATCAATCGTGCCGTCCCCGTTTTGGTCTTTATACTTAATATCCCCCGGTTTTACTTCACCAAATGAAGAGAAGGCCGAATTTTCAATGTCGGACTGGCTCATATAAAAACCATCATGCTGTAAACCCCATAATGCATCGAGCGGTTTCCCGGCTTTATTTTGATAGCTAAACTGATAAAGTTCGTCCCTTTTTACGGCTTTTGTCGTATAGTACATCCCATTGAATCCCAGTGATACAAAAGTCTGGTTTATCTGTTTGTTCAGGTTGACTCCAAAGTCTACACCCCGCCGTTCGTCGCTGTTGTAATTGATAAAGGGAAGATCCGAATAAACAGGCCAACCTGTGGTAAAATACATCGGGTATTGCGTTGCCGCTTGCACCAAACCACCGCTCATGCGGTTAAAAAAGTAGGATGTATTGAAGGTGATTAGGTTATTGTAAAGTCCACCTTCAAGGCTGATGTTAAGTTCTTTGCGTTTTGGAAATTTCATGTTTGGATTGTCGCCTCTCCGTCGGTCAAAAGAGTGTACCAATGCGCCATCAGCCCAGCTATACCAGGCCCCATTGTTGTAGGTATAATAGCCTTGATACAGGAAATAATCGTTAATGTCCAGATCTGTGTTTAAGATCCCCGCCGAAGCGGACAATCTTAGGTCATTGACAACTTTGCTATTGACAAGAAAGTTTTCTTTTGACAGGCGCCAGGCAAGGGCTAATGTCGGGGAGAGGGCCTGTCTGTTCCCCTGCGGTAATTTCGCCGAATGGCTATAGGCACTACTAAAATCAACATAATATTTACCGGAATAGTTGTAGCCTAACTGTAGCCCTAGATTGGCATTGCTGAGTTTATGATAACTGCCAGAGGCAGCGATCTGAAATGCATTGGCCAATAGGATTGCCGAAACATGGTGGTTGTTATCGTAGGTGCGGTTAAAGTTTAAGGATCCATTGAGTCCGATGGTCTGACGATAGGTGCTGCCGCTGATGTTTTGCAAACCCGAAATGCGGTCATCCCCATATTTTGTAAGGCTACTGATTCGATCTTTTCCGTCATAGTTGTTCCATGAAGCTTGATATACTGCATAATTGTTGTTGTAGGCCTGGTTGTAATTGGACTGATAGTCCACGGCGAGGTTGGTTTTGAAAACCAGTCCTTCCAGGATATTTTTCAAGTCAAAATTCAAACCTGTATTAAATTGAAACTGGCGGTTAAGATAGCGGTTGGTGCCACCGGCATAAATGTTAGCAAAGGCATTGGTCTGATCCAGCTGACTTCCCCCCAGAAGGTATTTACCATCAATGAGAAAATTACTATTGTTGACATACACCATCGAATTGATGTCACCTTCTTCGATCATATCGATCGGGATGAGTGGGGAGAAGCGATGCGGCCTAGCGATGGCGGCTGCTCCCCAATAATCTGCGTTGACTCCTTTTAACATGTAAAAGCTGGCCGAAGCGTCCACATTGAGCGAGATCATTTCATTGACTTTGACGTCGATGTTACCACGCATATTAAATCGATTGGCACCACCATTTTTCTTGGCCTGTCCAAAATTGAGCATAGACCCTTCGGACCAAAAACCAAAGTTGGTATAATATTGTGCCCGCTGATTTCCGCCTGAGATTTCGGCGGTGGCATCGTAGCGATTATAATGATCCTTGATATAGTCCGAGGAATAGTAATCAACATTTGGGTAGCGGAAAGGGTTTGTTCCGGCTGCATGTTGGTAGATGGCTTCGGCACCGTAGAGTGCCGAGAGACCGTCATTTTGCCGGGCCTCGTTGTATAACGTCATATATTCGGCAGAGCCCAGGTATTGCGGATAACTGATCGCCGTATTGATACCGCTATTAGCCCTGATTTTTATCTGCTGACCGCCAGCTTTTCCGCGTTTGGTGTTAATGCTGATTACACCTTTTGCCGCACGGCTACCATAGAGTGCAATGGCATTGACTCCTTTTAGGACACTGATCTGATCGATCTCGGTTGGCATAACGTTATTGGCGTCGCGCGGAAATCCATCCACTAAGACCAGATAACCGCTCATCCCCCAGATATTACCGTTATATCCGGAAATAAAGGCATCGAGATTTTCCAGACTGTAGGTGTTGTAGTTCTTGTCGAGCAATTGTGGGATGTTGATGGACTGGACATTGCCCATGAGGTCTTTTTTCTGAACTTTTCGGAAAGCAACTTGTACAAGTGTTGTACTGTCTTTGCCGATACTGTCCTGAAGACCAGTTTTCGAACATGTTGAATGTGTATTTTTATATTGTCCAATGGTTGGATTAAGCGATTCTTTGGCCATTCCTTCCGTGGTGGCGATCCAGCTTAATCCAAGACATAGTGCTATACTTAATTTTTTGTACTTCATTTTTTAAATGATTAAATGAAAAACTCGTTACCAGCCTGGGTTCTGATAGAACTCGGGATACATATTGACATCTCTGACCTTTAGTGGCAGCCAATAATGCTTGCTCGTAAATTTGCGTTCCAGAATAACGTTCTCTTGGATATTGACTACGCGATTTTGAGACGGATCTTGGTTGTTAAACATACCTGCTCGATCAAACGAAACTGCCTTCTTTAAGGTGTAAGGCGCTTCGGTCAATAACAACCAACGTCGCAGATCATTAAAACGGTGACCTTCGAAGGCAAGTTCCACAGCACGTTCGCGACGTAGCTCGGGAAGCAGGGCGGCCGCGGAGCTGAGAAATTTGCTGTCTATATGGCCCACACCGGCGCGATCGCGTACGATATTGATGGCATCGACAGCAGTTTTACCGTAATTGTCTGCTTTGCCCGTAGCCGAATTGGAAGCCATTAGGGCAGACTCGGCATACATCAGATAGACATCAGCAAGACGCATGTAAGGGACGTAAATATGAAGATTGGTACCGTAACTGTAGGCTTGATCATATTTATTGGATGTTAAAGGGATAAATTTGCGTAATACGTAGCCCGTCTGACTTCCGGTACGGGTATCCCGATAGCTTCCGCCTGTGAATAGATTGGCATAGCGGTTTTTTTCTTCTGATGCCGACATATTTCCCTGTACGACTTTTGTGCCGTCAAAAATAATGTCCTTATAAAAGCGTGGGTCGCGATCTTTCCAGGGGTATTCGGCATTGTATCCCGACTCCGCATCGGACTGGGTAATGTCCTTGATTGGTAAGCCGCTTTTCATGCCATAGTAATCGACATAATTTGCCGTTGGGTTAAACTTAAGGTCGCCATCTCCAACCTCCAGTGGAATATATTGTTTGCTTGTTCCCCAGTTAGACACCCAAGCGTCAATATAAGGGCCTCTGAATATGGCCTCTGTACTTCCTGGCATGGCCCAGTTTTGTCCCGTGGTGTAAAAGTTTAAATGAATATTGGCCAGGGGTACCAGTGCATAATTTGTCTGGCCGCTCTCCACAAGGGACAGCAATTCGCCAAAGGCATGGGCAGCTTTTTTGCAGTAATCAGCCTGATAGGTTTTACTTCCGGTGGACTGAAAATTCATCAGTGGACTTCCTGCCCAAAGGTAGTTTTTGCCAAGATAGGCCAGTGCCATGATTTTATTGATGCGCAACTGGTTTTTACCGAGTGTACGCTTTCCAGCGGTTGTATTGTCCCAGTCGATCGGCAAGAGGTTGGCCGCTTCTCTAAAATCGGCCGCGGCAAGGTCTGCACAGGCCTGGTAGCTAAGTCTTGGCAACCGGAGCTTTTCGTCACTTGGAAGTACATAATTGATGTACGGCATACCGCCAAAGTATTCCATCAACCGGTGGTGAAACCAACCCCTGAAAAATAACAATTGCCCTTTGATCAGGTTTCTTTCCTCCTGCGTCGCTTCGGTCAGTTTATCGATGTTCTCTAAGCCAAGGCTTATTTTACGAAGGCCAAACCAGGAGGCACTCCATAGATCTCGGAAGGCACGGTTGGCAAATACATCGTCGTTTCTGGTGGTAAAATCGCCCTGATCCATCCAACCGGCACCCCAGCCGTCGAATTCCCTTTGCCAACCCCAAAAATTGCCTTGATCGATCTTGTTTACATAATGAAAGTTGTTCGCTGTGGAGGTTATTTCATCTTCACCCCAGTTCCAGGAGTTGGTCCAGTAGTTGTTGCTGAAATTGACCACACAGTTGTACAGTTCTTCAGTATAACCCTGAAAGTTGATAAAGTTTTTAAATGCTTCTTTGGATGATACATTGGACTGTTCCTCTTTGTCTAGATATTTATTGCAGGATAGTAGTGAGGCAGTGGACCACAGTACACCCGTTATAAAGATTACCTTAAAATATTTTTTCATCTGTCTAATTGCTTTAAAAAGTAATGTTTGCACCTAGATTGAAACGCTTTACCGTAGGATAGGCTCCTTGAGAAGCCCAACCGGTACCGGCGTAATTGGATTCTCGGTCATCCGGCATTTTCGACCAGAAGACCAGGTTGTTGCCATTCAGGAATAGGCGGAGGTTTTGAAGGCCCAGGCGTTTGATTACGCCGGATTCGCGATTAAAATTGTAAGCAATTTCTGCTGTCTTTAATCGAATGTATGAACCGTCAAACATATATCTGTTGCCAGGGGCGTAGCTGCTTGACTGGGATAACCACCGGGGGAGTGGTACATCCGCATTGATATTGTCCTTTGACCAATAAGAACCTTCATCGTAGGCTAAATTTAGTTGCCCCGAGAAACTATTGAAGACAACCTGACGCGTCACATTATTGACGGCATACCATTGTGTCATGACACTGAAATTCTTCCAGTCAAACCCAATTGTACAATTGTAGGTGTTTTGTGGAACGGAGGGAAAGGCATAAGGAATATTGTCTTTGGCATCGATAATACCATCGCCGTTATAGTCCAGGATGTGGTAATTGCCGGGAAGCTTCGCAAGGTCATTGCTTTCATGTATGGTGCTGCCATACAGTTCATCCCAGGTATTATAATATCCGGAGCTAACATAGGAATAGGTTTGACTCACCTGTTTGTTATCCGGTTTTTGATATTCGGGTAGCAACTCAGGTGCATCGGCATTAATGACTTTATCCTTGGCATGAGTAAAATTGACATCGGCCCATATCCGCCAATCGGGGTTAAGTTGTTTATTGAATTTCAGTTCGACCTCATAACCTTTATTTTCTACCTCTCCAAGGTTGGCCGTTGGAGCCTCGACCCCAAAATAGGATGGAATAGACCGACCGCCACCTGTGATAAGCACATTCGTCCGATGATCTTTAAAGAAGTCTACCTTTCCGGAAATCTGTCCATTGAACAGTCCGAAATCCACGCCGAAGTTTAATTTCTTCACTTTTTCCCAACGGATATTGGGGTTTCCAAGCACATTTTCTTTATACCAGATGTAAGGACTGGTATTTCCATCCGAGTAGGAAAACCGGCCATCTACCCCCATTCCTGAAGTACCGCCATAAGCCCATTGCGTTAAATAAAGAAACTGTCCACCACCACTATCGTCGCCAATATCCCCATAAGAGCCACGCAGCTTTAAGGTGTTCAAAAAGGATAAAGGTTTCATAAACTCTTCTTCCGAAACTAACCAGCCAATACCACCTGAATTAAAAAAGGCAAATCTGTTTTCGGGGGCAAATTTCTCCGATCCTGTATATGCGCCGTTATACTCCAGCATATATTTGTTTTTATAGTTGTAGGTCGTGCGGAATACCCAGTCCTCGCGATAGGAGGGAACGGTGCTCCCCCTACCGTATTGATTTCGGTTGACAAGTCCCATTGCCGAAATATTGTGGTGTTGCGCAATGGTTGTTGCATAATTTAATTGTAGCTGATAAAATAATCTTCTGTAAGTGGCTCTGTCGTCGACAAATCCTGCTCCTGTTGTCCAGTCAATACCCTCCACAAAATCAAATCTATTGGTGCCATCGAAAGGGATCTGATACGTAGGAAGTCCAGTTTTGGGATCTATCCACTTGCTCTGTGTGTTATTATTCGCGTCGTTGATACCACGATTGGCTTCAACAAAAGTGTTATCCAGCGAGAGTGTTCCCCGTATATTGAGTCCTTTTGCTAAAAACTTAAGATCCTGTTCCAGTGTGAAATCGCTTGTAATGCGACTTGTAGTTGTATATTCCGTTCCACTGATGGCCAGAACACGCGCGGAGTTTATTCCGGCATTCGGATTTGGCGCATTAAATCCCCAGGTACCATCGGAATAACGTGGGTAAATAACATCCGGTGCTACGGTATAGGCTGCAATCCAATAGGAATAATTATTGCCGCCACCAAATGGACTTTTTCGGACACCACGGGAGCCCGCTAGATTCGTTGAAAATTTTGTTGTTGGCGTAAGCTGGAAATCCAGATTCGAACGTACATTGAGCCGGTTAAATCCATAACCCGCTTTATAACCTCTGGCGTTTTCAAACTGGCGGAACATGTCACCTTCGTAGAGATAATCTGCATTGGCAAAGTATTTGACAAATGGTGTACCGCCGGCAATATTAACACTGCTATTTTGCGAAAATGCTTGACTTTTAAAGAGTTCTTTTGCCCAATCGGTATTTACATAGCGCTCCCGTTCCGTTTGGTCGGCCGGGAAACGGTATTTATTGATAATATCCTGTGGTGAATAATCGGCCCAACTTGCAGGGTTAATGCCTAATTCATACTCAATCACTTTATTGCGTAGCATCAATGCATCGTATGAATCCATTTTGCCCGGAAGCTGGGACACGGTCTTAACAATGTTATTGACGGTACCGCGTATCAGCATCTGCCCTTCTTTCCCCCGCTTGGTGGTGATTAAAATAACGCCGTTGGCTCCTCTGACACCATACACGGCGGTTGCTGATGCGTCTTTGAGCACGGAAATAGTTTCGATGGAACTGATATCAACAGCGGATAATGGTCGTTCCACCCCATCGACCATGACTAATGGGTCGGTATTATTCCAGGTACTGCGCCCGCGGATCACAATACGAGGGTCTTCTTCCCCCGGCATACCGGTACTTGCCGTGGTAATGACCCCGGGCACATTACCGGTCAATGCCGCTCCTACACTAGAAACACCACCTGCGCGCTCGAGTATTTTACCGGAAGTTTGCGCAATGGCGCCAACAACGGTTTCTTTTTTCTGACGACCGTAACCGACGACAACGGTTTCCTCGATTTCGATAGACTTATCGGTTAATTGTACTTCTACCGTGTTCTTATTGTGGATATCCACTTCGAGTTGACCATATCCTAGTTTGGAGATGGTCAATAAATTATTATCTGCAGGGACTTGGATCGTGAAAACTCCATTGTCATCGGTAGCCGTGGCTAGCGAGGTGCCCTTTACCCTGATGGAGGCGCCGCTCACCTTTTTATGGTTACTATCGACGACAATGCCCCTTATCTGCCTTTTGGCCTGAGCATAGAGTGTTGCCTGTCCCACATAAAGCAGGAACAGCAGTAAAGTGAATGGCTTAGCTATACCCCATAGCTTTTTCCAATACCTTACTCGTGTGATTGTACATGTAATCATCATCGCATTTTTGGATTGATAAATAGGTTGAAGAATTCGTGGTTAAATTTTCTCTAATTGGCTAGATACGTTTGTATCCGTATTCCCTTTGATTATTTTGATAAAAAATCAAGGGACAGTCATGGATCATCAGGTACTGTCATATGCTGTATAATAATTGGTTAAATTTTCTTTTATAATGACATAGCAACCGGTTGCATTGGTTGCATATAGTTTTCCCTATATTGGGAACGCCTTTCAAAGCCGTTTATAATTGTAAATCAAAGCTAGCCATTGGAGAATTTAGTGGATAGCAAGAATGTTTAAATGAAGGATAAGAATGTCAAAAATTACCCCTTACATGGTGTAAATGATAGTGGAGACTAGTTTAGTAGGGATTAATTTGATAATTTAGTTGACAGCTCACTTCAAGTTTTTATGGTGAGATGATATACCTAAAGATATGATACGGATTTTACTGGCATTGAGCTGGATATTGCTGACCTTTTTTTCGTACGGGCAAAACCAGCCTGTAACATTTCAACGCTATTATTCAAAAGACGGGCTTTCTTCGAATACCATCTATAGTATCTATCGCGATAGCTATGGTTTTCTTTGGTTAGGAACAGAGGATGGACTTAACCGCTTCGACGGACGTCATTACAATGTGTATCGCTATGATGCCAATAAAGCAAACAGTTTAATGGCAAATCATATATCGGCCTTAAGTGAAGACAGAAAGGGAAGGATATGGATTGGTACTAATGGAGGTGGATTAAGTTATTATGATCGGGAAGCTGACCGCATCCGCTCGTATAATCTTACTCCCGACGGTAAATGGCTCAGCACCGCTATTAATGCAATTGATAACGACGCAAACGGAAATATTTGGATCGCTTCCTATGGTGCTTTGTTTATCGTGGATGTGAATGATCTACAAAAGAAGATGGATCCCACCTATCGACATATTGTGGAAACGTTTGCGGGTAAAGTGACGGGCTGTGTCTTTCGTGATCGACGAGGTAACATGTGGGTATCCTCAGAGAATGGAATTTTTCGTATCTCAGCAGATTTAAAGACTATTAAACGTTTTGAAGTCCTTTCGGAGCAGGAGAGGTATGGGAATGGGATTGAAGTTACCTCCATTGTTGAAGACGATGAGGGGAGAATCTGGATTGGGTCTATGCTTGGACTTAAATATTTGAGTCCTGGCGACGTTCAGTTCAAAAAATTTGGTACGGGATTAGGAAAAGGTGCTTTGAGCAGCCCACGCATTTATACGTTGTGTTACAATCAAAAGCGGGACTTATGGATCGGAACGGATAATGGTCTCGATGTACTTAATACCAGCGATTTTACAGTTCGGACCTTTAAGCCTGATCCAAGTAATGTACATAGCCTTTCTCATAAATCGATACGGTCTATTTTTATGGACAAGAGTGGAATCTATTGGATAGGTACATTTCAGGGCGGCTTAAATAAGTTCGATACCAATTTAAGTCAATTTAGTTTGAAAAGCCTGGATTTCCTGGAAGGAATGACTGGGGACCCAGCTATAGTGACTTCGTTTGCGGCCTATCAAAATAAGATCTTTCTGGGGGTCGATGGTGGTGGTATTTGGAAATACGATCGAACGACGGATCGATTGTCGCCTGTTGTACTATCTGCGAGCCTGCCTAAAGATCTTACGGTGCTGACCTTGGAAAGAAAACTCGATCAACTTTGGATCGGAACTTATCAGCAAGGGGTGATGAATTACGATCTCACTTCAGGAAATCTCAAAAGATACACCGTTGGGAATAGAACAGACAACTTGAATAATAACGATATTTTTTGTTTGAAAGTCGACTTTCAGGGAAATACATGGGTTGGGACAAATGGAGGCGGTGTGAATATCATCCAAAAGGGAAGTGGAACTGTCAAAAAATACAAACGGGAAGAACACTCAGACGATGGGATCGAGTTGCCGGGGAATTTTATACGTGCCCTAGCTGAAGACCAAGGCCACAACATGTGGATAGGAACGTACGGCTCGGGTCTGGTGATGTATGACCCTTTGAAACAACGGACTACACAATATGATAAAGCGAAAAATAAGCTTCCAAGCAATTATGTATTGGCCATACATATGGATAAAAATGGGAATTTATGGGTTGGAACAAATGGCAATGGGGTAGGCTTGCTACGAAAAGGGAAAGTACTATTTGAAACACTTTCCGAGAAAGATGGACTAGTAAATGGTGCTATCCAGAGTATTGTGGAAGACGACAAAGGAAGAGTATGGTTTTCAACAAACAAAGGATTGAGCTGTTATTCTCCGGCACATCATACGTTTAAAAACTATTCAAATGCCGTGGGATTGCAAGAAGGTGCTTTTATGCTGGGTGCGTCGTTAAAAACGGACGATGGAGAAATTTACTTTGGCGGTCAGAAGGGATTTAACCATTTTTATCCGGCACATTTAAAAACAAATAGCAATCCTGCCAAGGTCGCACTGACGGATTTAAAAATTGACAATGTGATCGTGCAGCCCACGGAGAAAGGTCCAATTCAGCAGTCTCTGTTGACTGCCGATCGTATCAACCTGAAGTACAAACAAAATTTTTCAATTTCTTTTGCGGCTCTAAATCTAACTGTGCCTGAGGATAACCAATACGAGTACCGACTTGTCGGTTTTGACAAAAATTGGATTCGCAATGGCAAGGAAAACAGTGCCTATTATACAAATTTGGATCCCGGAGACTATGTCTTTGAGGTACGCGCAAGCAATAATGATGGCATTTGGAACAAGGAGATCAAATCAATTGCTATACACGTTGCTCCACCGTTTTGGCGTACCATTTATGCCTATCTATTTTATGTGCTTGCAGTGTTGGGTGTACTTCTATGGATCAGGCACCGTGGCATTCAAAAGTTAAAGCAAAAATTTGCGATTGAGCAGGAACGTATCCAGGCGCGGCAGCTTATTGAGCAACAGAAAAGGGATGCAGAGACCAAACATCAATTGGATGCAATGAAGATTAGGTTTTTAACTAATTTAAGTCATGAATTCCGCACACCAATCTCTTTGATCATGGGCCCTATAGATGCATTGGTTGCTAAAAATAAAGATAGTAAGCTGGGGGAACAGCTTAATTTGATCAGCCGTAACGCGCGCCGCCTGTTGAATTTAGTCAATCAGTTACTTGATTTTCGAAAAATGGAATACCATGAACTGAAAGTGCAGGATGAAGAAGGTGAATTGGTATCTTTTGTACAGGAAGTATACCGCTCTTTTCAGGACATGGCCTTGCAAAAAGGAATCGATTATTCTTTTTACCCTTGCCAGGAGAAATTATATTGTCGATTTGACCGTAACAAGGTTGAGCGTATTTTGTTTAATTTGATCTATAATGCTTTCAAATTCACGAAAAAAGGTGGGGACATCGCCGTAAGTATATCTTCGGTAAATATGGTCAATAAAAAGCTGCATGTTTACTTTGAAGTGCGGGATACTGGTATCGGAATTCCCGAGCAGTTGCAACAATCGATATTTGAGAGCTTTTTTCAGCATGATACTGAGGGTAAAGTGGCGAGCCAAGGTTCAGGAATCGGACTGTCAATTGCACAATCATTTGTTCAGATGTATCATGGCGAGATTTCGGTAAGCAGTCAACCTGACAGCGGAAGTGTCTTTAAGTTTGATCTATGGTTGGATCAAGCTGATCCAGTTTACGAAGGTGTTCCTGAACCAGAAGGGGTCGCTTTGGCACAACCTGCCGAGCTTAGACAATGCCCACTTGTGTTGATTATTGAAGATGATGAAGATTTTAGGTATTACCTCAGCGAGTCTTTAAAAGAGTATTATCAGGTTATCGAGGCTACCAACGGGAAGGATGGCTGGCAAAAAGCACTTTTCCATCATCCTGACCTTGTGGTGAGCGATGTACAGATGCCGTATATGAATGGTATGGAATTTTCACAGAAGCTTGCACAGGATAAGCGGACAAAACATATCCCTGTTGTTTTGCTAACGGCTTCGCAAGTCGATAATGGTCTTGTCTGTGGCCTTGAGTCTGGGGCGGTGGGTTACCTGACCAAACCCTTTGATATGGATGTACTGGTGGCGAAGGTTAACAGCCTGCTCCAGCTGAACCAAGCATTCAAGGAAGTCTATAGTAAACAGGTATCTATTGTAGCTCCCGAAATGACGATTAAATCCGAAAAAGATAAATTTTTACAAAAAGTGCTCAAATATGTGCACGATAATATCGATAATCCACAACTTTCGGTAGAAGCGCTGAGTGCCCACACATCGATGAGCCGAGCCTCCCTATACAATAAGTTGCTGGAACTTACGGGAATGTCACCCGTAGATTTTATACGCTCGGTAAAACTAGAAAAGGCTGCGGGCTTGCTTGAAAAAAGTGATAAGTCCATTTCTGAAATTGCTTACGAGACGGGATTTGCCAATCCAAACTATTTTACAAAAGTCTTTAAAGCGAAATATCAAATGACACCAAGTGAATATATCCAATTGCAAAAAAGCACATCCGTGTAATAAGCACAAAATTGTTGTTTAAAAAGGTCGTTTTAGATCAGTTTTTTGGAAGGGTAATCTGTTTTAAACATTTTTACCCTTCTTTTTTTTATTTGTTGCAATCCTATCTGGTTGAAAACTATAGTTTTGCCTTATAACCAATCGCTAGAGATCTAGCGAATACAAAACTAATCAACTAAAAAAATGAAATTTTTTATCGATACAGCAAGTCTCACTGAGATTCGTATGGCTCAAAATTTAGGTGTCCTAGATGGAGTGACGACCAATCCTTCGCTCATGGCCAAAGAGGGCATTACAGGAACAACTCATGTACATGCCCATTACAAAGCTATCTGTGATATTGTGGAGGGTGATGTCAGTGCTGAAGTGATTTCGACTGATTTTAACGGGATGATTGACGAAGGTTTGCTCTTAGCGGCCTTAGACAATAAGATTGTTGTTAAGGTTCCGATGACTGAAGACGGCATTAAAGCGATTAAATATTTTAGTACAAAGCAAATTAAAACCAACTGCACCCTGGTATTTTCTGCCGGGCAGGCACTCTTGGCCGCGAAAGCTGGAGCTACTTATGTGTCGCCTTTCGTGGGCAGGCTTGATGATATATCTGTTGATGGATTGGCGCTGATCCGTGAAATACGGACCATTTATGATAATTATGCTTTTGAAACCCAAATTCTTGCGGCTTCGGTACGTCATAGTGCGCATATACTAGGTTGTGCCAAGATTGGTGCGGATGTTATGACGGGACCTTTGCAGGCGATCTTCTCCCTCTTAAAACATCCGCTGACGGACAGTGGGCTCGCTCAATTTTTAGCTGATCATAAACGCGTTGCTGCACAAAGTAACAATTGAGATGGTCATGACAAAACATAGTATACATAATTTAGAAGCGATTGTTAAGCAAGTCCGAAGGGATATACTCCGCATGGTACATGGTTGCCAGTCGGGGCATCCGGGAGGATCGTTGGGTTGTACTGAATTGTTGGTCTCTTTGTACTTCGAGTTGATGCAGCGAAACGATCATTTTGACTTGAATGGTATGGGGGAAGATCTGTTTTTCCTTTCCAATGGTCATATCTCTCCGGTATTTTATAGTGTGTTGGCGCGATCGGGGTATTTTCCAATCGATGAACTTGCTACTTTCAGAAAACTCAACTCACGGTTGCAGGGACATCCGACAACACACGAAGGACTGCCAGGTATCCGGGTCGCTTCGGGCTCCTTGGGACAAGGGCTTTCTGTCGCTATTGGTGCTGCTCAAGCAAAAAAACTAAATAAAGATAACCGCTTTGTTTATGTGCTGATGGGCGATGGTGAATTACAGGAAGGGCAGGTATGGGAAGCGGCCATGTATGCAGCCCACAACGAAATGGACAATTTGATTGCTATTGTAGATTACAATGGTGCGCAGATTGATGGGGCTACCAATGATGTCCTTTCGCTGGGTGACCTACCTCGCAAATGGATGGCATTTGGCTGGAAGGTTATTGAGATTATGCGTGGTAATGATATTGGTTCTGTGATTTCAGGACTTCAAAAGGCCCAAGCTTCAACCGGAGTTGGCTTGCCAGTAATGGTGTTGCTCCATACGGAAATGGGTAATGGCGTCGATTTTATGATGGGCTCGCATAAATGGCATGGCATAGCGCCCAGCGATGAGCAACTAAGTTTGGCCTTAAACCAGAATGCAGAAACATTGGGAGATTATATTGCCTAATCGTAGGGTGATTTTGAAATAGATTAACATGAAAAAATATACATACACAGAATCGAAAGACACACGTTCTGGATTTGGAGCCGGTTTGCTGGAAGCGGGAAAGGAAGACGAAAATGTGGTTGCACTCTGTGCAGACCTGATCGGTTCCCTCAAAATGAACGATTTCATCAAGGCCTTTCCGGAGCGTTTCTTTCAGATCGGCATTGCCGAAGCAAATATGATGGGTATTGCGGCTGGACTTACCATTGGTGGAAAAATACCGTTTACAGGTACATTTGCCAATTTTTCAACGGGTCGGGTATATGATCAGATCCGACAGTCTATCGCCTATTCAGATAAAAATGTGAAAATCGCAGCTTCGCATGCCGGCCTTACATTGGGTGAAGATGGAGCGACCCATCAGATATTGGAAGATATTGGATTGATGAAAATGCTTCCGGGCATGACAGTTATTAACCCTTGCGATTATAATCAGACGAAGGCTGCAACCCTAGCTGCCGCCAAACACAAAGGGCCGGTCTATCTGCGGTTTGGACGACCTGTAGTACCGGTTTTCACGCCGGAAGATCAGGAATTTGTGATCGGTGAAGCCGTGATGCTCAACACGGGTAATGCAGTGACCATTTTGGCAACAGGGCATCTCGTTTGGGAAGCTATACGTGCGGGGGAAGAATTGGAAACATTGGGTATTGATGCCGAAATCATTAATATCCATACCATCAAACCCCTAGACGAGAAAGCGGTAGTGACTTCTGTCGCTAAGACGGGCTGCGTTGTTACAGCCGAAGAACATAACCGTATCGGTGGACTCGGAGATAGTGTCGCACAACTGTTAGCAAAACAATTGCCTACTCCGCAAGAGTATGTGGCTGTAAACGACAGTTTCGGTGAATCGGGACCGCCAAGTGCGCTGATGGATAAATATGGCCTAAACGCCGACGCTATTGTAGCTGCGGTGTTAAGAGTACTAAAAAGGAAAGTGGCGACCTAATTGCCATGGGCTATTGTTCTATTATGAAATTAGGCAACTGTTTCTAGATTGGATGTGCGCTGTTGCTTTTATCGGTTGCTTACCTAAAATTGATGTACTGTTAAACCAATTATATGATGAGAAAAATGATCTACACGTTATTGTGCGTGTTTTCTGTCAGCTTAATCGCTCGGGCGCAGCAGGCTGCTCCACAAGGATTCGATGTGGAGCGAAAATTGGCGTCCACTGGAAAAATCGACTCCGTAGTTTATCCTTCGAAAACTGTAGGGGTTACTAGGAAAGCCTTAATCTATACGCCGCCGGGATATAGTACCGCAAAAAAATACCCTGTACTGTACCTGCTGCATGGAATCGGCGGTGATGAACGGGAATGGTTCAGACATGGAAATCCACAGGTTATTTTCGATAACCTGTATGCGGAAGGAAAAATGGAACCCATGCTGGTGATCATGCCTAATGGCCGTGCCATAGAAGATGACCGTGCTGGTGGAAATGTGATGGCACCGGATCGGGTAGCGGCGTTTTCAACTTTTGAAAAAGATCTGCTCAATGACCTGATTCCATTTGTTGAAAAGCAGTTTCCCGTTATCAAGGATCGTGAACACCGCGCGATTTTTGGGCTGTCTATGGGAGGAGGCCAGGCGCTGAATTTTGGACTGGGCCATATGGATACCTTCTCCTGGGTCGGGGGCTTTTCTTCTGCGCCCAACACCAAGATGCCACAGGAATTACTGCCTGTTCCAAAAGAAGCTAAAGATAGCCTAAAAATGCTATGGATCTCCTGTGGTGACCAGGACGGTTTGCTCAATATCAGTAAGCGTACACATGAGTACCTTTTAGAACACGGAGTGCCTCATATTTATTATCTGGAGCCTGGAGGACATGACTTCAATGTGTGGAGAAATGACCTATATAATGTTTCGCAATTGTTATTTAAGGATAAGAAATAAAAGACCTTAATAAGTTGATCATAGCAATAAAATATTCGACGGTTGGCCTTGGCCTATCTTACAATGAGTTTATTGGTCCTCTGCGTTAATCCCGAAACTGCAAAAAACGGTATCAAGAAAAATGATTGAAAACTTTATTTGGAAGTACATAAGTATATTCATTGTGATCTTGTCACTGAATATGACGTTGTTGTTTGCCCAAAAGCGATCGGCATTGACCCTATGGTATGATCGGCCTGCAGACGAAAGGGTATGGGAACAAGCTTTACCGCTGGGAAATGGTCGGTTGGGCTCGATGGTTTATGGAATTCCATCTTGTGAACGCATACAGCTCAATGAGGAAACTATTTGGGCGGGTGGACCTTATCGCAACGATAATAAGAGAGGTGGGGCGGCATTAAAAACTATTCAGCATTATATATTCGATGGAAAATCAGCTGAAGCCGATAGACTTGCGAATGAAACCTTCTTCACCAAAACCCATGGCATGCCCTATCAGACCGCAGGAAATATACTGCTGCGATTTCCTGGGCACGAACAGTATCAGGATTATTATCGCGAACTGGATATTGAACGGGCGGTAGCACTGTCCCGTTATACAGTAGATGGGGTAACATTTACCAGAGAAGTTTTTACTTCGTTTGCTGATGATGTCATTGTCATGAAAATAAAGTCGAGCAAGAAGGGGAAACTCAATTGCACATTAACTTATGAGAATGAGTCGAAGCATACTATTTACAAAAACGGTGATAAACTTATATTAGCAGGACGAGGATCCGATCATGAGGGTATTAAAGGGCAGGTTGTTTATCAGATTCATACGGGAGTAAAGCATATCGATGGACAGCTTGTTGTGAAAGACCAATCGATTGATATAAAAGGTGCAAGTTCTATTTCTCTTTACATTTCCATAGCGAGCAATTTCCAAAATTACAAACAATTGGGGGTTGATCCCCATAAGGTGGCTGCTAAAAGGTTGCAAAAAGCGATGGATAAGGATTATCAGCTTGCTTTGCGGCAGCACATCGCTTCTTATGGCAAACAATTTAACCGCTTCCAGCTCCATTTGGGCAGTTTGAGCAGTGAACATCAGGAGCCTATTGCAAAGCGTATCGCAAATTTTGCCCATACACAGGACCCTGCGCTCGTGACTTTGTTGGCTCAATTCGGCCGCTATTTGCTTATCTGTTCTTCACAGGCAGGTGGTCAACCTGCTAATCTGCAAGGCATCTGGAACCGCTCCATGCAACCAGCCTGGGACAGTAAATATACGATCAATATCAATACCGAAATGAACTATTGGCCAGCAGAGGTTACCAACCTTTCTGGCACGCTCCAGCCGTTATTTTCGATGATTAAAGAGCTCAGTGAAAGCGGAGAAGAGACAGCGAAGACATTGTATCATGCGCGCGGCTGGGTAGCGCATCACAATACCGATATCTGGCGCGTGACGAGTCCGATTGATTTTGCGGCTGCCGGAATGTGGCCGAGTGGAGGGCTGTGGTTGTCTCAACATTTGTGGGAACATTACCTTTTTACGGGAGATAAGGTCTTTTTAAGGCAATATTATCCAGTAATGAGGGGAGCTTGCGACTTTCTTTTGTCTGTGCTTGTCGAGCATCGTGGTTATCCGACTAAACAATGGCTCATTCTGAGTCCTTCAATTTCGCCCGAGCAAGGGCCACTTGCGGCAGGCGTAACCATGGATAATCAGCTATGTTACGACATGCTGACACGTACCGCTTTGGCGGCAGAAGCCCTCGGTGTTGATGCAATGTATAGGGACACATTATTGGCAACGGCACGGCGGATTCCACCAATGCATATAGGTCGTTATAATCAGTTACAAGAATGGCTGGAAGACGTGGATGATCCGCACAATCAACATCGGCATGTATCCCATTTATATGGATTGTTTCCAGGTAGTCAAATTTCACCGTTCCGCACGCCTGAATTGTTTGAGGCAGCACGTAATTCGTTGATCTATCGAGGTGATTTTGCGACGGGATGGTCAATTGGATGGAAAATAAATTTATGGGCCCGTTTATTGGACGGAAACCATGCCTACGAAATTATAAAAAAGATGTTGACGGTTTCCGATGAAAACCATCCCGAGGGACGTACCTATCCCAATCTGTTTACGGCACATCCTCCATTTCAGATTGATGGTAATTTTGGCTTAACGGCCGGAATTGCGGAGATGCTGGTCCAAAGCCAAGATGGTGCTGTGCATCTGTTGCCAGCAATTCCTGATCAATGGAAAGAGGGCTGGGTAAGGGGGATCAAGGCGCGCGGTGGATTTGAAATTGAAATGCAATGGCAAAAAGGAAAGATAAAGGAGGTGACGGTCTTTTCATCTTTAGGCGGTAATTTGCGGCTACGGACCGCTACGCAATTGAAAGGACCTGAACTTCAACTAGCAAAAGGCGATCAGACGAATGCCCTTTTAGCTCCTGTAATAACACCAGCGAGTATTCATTCGGCAGATTCACATCTGAAAGGAATTGAATTACCAAGCTATTATGAATACGATGTACGAACCTTGCCTGGAAAATACTATACATTTAAGGTTTACTAAATTAATGCGACTCATAAAAACTGTCAATATGTTAAGAATGAAAATCAGCGCTTTTGTCTTCTCCTTGATGATCACGTTTTTGGGAGCGACAGCGCAACAGGCCCATAATCCAATCATCTTTGCTGACGTGCCCGATATGTCCATGATACGCGTCGGTGATACCTATTATATGAGCAGCACGACCATGCATATGAACCCCGGTGTCCCGATTATGAAGTCCAAAGATCTGGTCAATTGGACGATGATTAATTATGCTTACGATCGTCTTGGCGATCAGGATGAACTCAATCTGTCAAACCATAAAAATGCGTATGGGCACGGCTCCTGGGCAAGCAGTTTGCGCTTTCATGAGGGGCGTTACTATGTCAGCACATTTTCGGCCAATACAGGAAAAACGCATATTTACCAGACAGCAGATATTGAACATGGACCCTGGACTTCGAAAGAATTTCAACCGATGATGCACGATCATAGCTTATTCTTTGACGAGGGGAAAATTTATATGATCTGGGGTGGGGGGCGCATCTATATTGCTGAATTATCGCCAGATTTTTCAGGTGTTAAAGCAGGAACACAACGGGTATTGATAGAGAATGCCTCTTTACCCGCCAATCCTAAAGAAGGCAAAGCCGGGTTACCTGCTGAAGGATCCCAAATGTTTAAGATCAATGGTATGTATTATCTTTTTAATATTTCATGGCCAGCGGGAGGGATGCGCACAGTAATTGTACATCGGGCCAGCCAATTGGAAGGTCCGTATGAGGGGAAAGTGGTTTTGCAGGATCAGGGTGTGGCACAGGGAGGGCTGATCGATATGCCCAATGGAAAATGGTATGCTTATCTTTTTCAGGATTATGGTGCTGTAGGCCGAATTCCGTTTTTGGTTCCGGTCTACTGGGAGGATGGCTGGCCTGTGCTTGGAATTGATGGAAAGGTACCAGCCACATTGGATCTTGCCGCAAACAAAAGCTTAAGCCCTGGAATTGTTAGCTCAGATGATTTTGAGCGGAAAGCTGGCGAACCCGCCCTTTCCCTAGTATGGCAATGGAACCATAACCCAGCTGTTGATCTATGGTCAGTGACCGAACGCAGTGGCTTTTTGAGACTTCGAACCGGCGACCTTACTGAGGACTTTCTGTCGGCCAAAAATACATTGACGCAACGCACCATCGGCCCGAGCTGCAGCGCCGCTATTGCTGTAGAGGTTTCTAACATGAAAGATGGTGATTTTGCCGGATTATCACTATTGCAAAAAAACTATGGTTTAGTAGGCGTTCGGATGGAAGGAAACACAAAATCATTGGTAATGATCAATGCGATGACGGGGGCACCACAAGAACTGGCCAAGATCGACCTCAAACAGCAACGTGTATTTTTTAAAGCGAGCTGTGATTTTTCAAACAAAAAAGATACGGCCCAATTTTTTTATAGTACGGATGGACACAATTGGAACAGAATAGGTAACGTGTTAAAAATGAGTTATACCATTCCTCATTTTATGGGGTATCGGTTCGGACTTTTTAACTATGCGAGTAAAGCAGCTGGCGGCTATGTAGACTTTGATTACTTCCATTTGACCAGCAATTAAAATGATATGAGAAAACAATTTTTTACGCTATTACCGGTCGGGTTTCTGATCATGTTTTTTGTTACGATAAATGCATTGAAGGCACAAAATCCGATTGTACAAACAGCCTATACGGCAGATCCTGCACCTTTGGTATATAATAACCGTCTTTATCTTTACACCACACAGGATGAAGAAGAGTCCACCTGGTTTAATATGAACAATTGGCGTGTGTATTCAACCGATGATATGGTAAACTGGACGGATCATGGTGCGATTCTTTCTTATACCGATTTTGATTGGGCAAAGGGTGATGCCTGGGCGGCACAATGTGTTGAAAAAAACGGTAAATTTTATCTATACGTGCCTGTTATTTCTAAACAGAACAACCGCGGTGCGATCGGCGTTGCTGTCGGGGATAGCCCATTAGGTCCATTTCATGATCCTTTGGGCAAACCGTTGCTGCAGAGTGAATGGGGCGATATCGATCCGACTGTATTTATTGACGACGATGGTCAGGCGCATATGTACTGGGGTAATCCCCAATTGAAATATGTCAAGCTGAATGAAGATATGATCTCCTATGCAGGTGATATCGTTGAGGTTCCAATGACGGCAGCTTCTTTCGGAAAACGAGCGGGCGACCCGAAACGACCAACAAGCTATGAGGAGGGCCCCTGGTTGTATAAAAGAAACGACTTGTATTATCTCTTTTGGCCGGGAGGTCCTCTACCTGAATTTATCGGTTATTCGACCAGCGAAAAAGTCGAAGGTCCCTGGAAGTATGGCGGAGTAATCATGCCTGCGGAAGGAAAAGCATTCACAAACCATCCAGGTGTTGTTGATTTTAAAGGAAAGAGTTACTTCTTTTACCACAATGGAGCTTTGCCCGGCGGTGGAGGTTTTACGCGCTCTGTTGCTGTTCAGGAGTTAAGCTTTAATCCAGATGGTAGTATCCCGCCGATGAAAATGACAGCTGGAATTACTCGTGCGCTAGCAGCGGTGAATCCCTACGAGCTCCATCAGGCCGAAATGATTGCTTGGTCCGAATATGTTAAATCCTATCAGAATGAAAAAGTAGGCGTTTTTATAAAGGCAAAGAAAGATGGAGCTTATACCTGTGTGAAAAACGTTGACTTTGGTGAGAGAGGTGCAAGCAATTTTTTTGCGCGAGTGGGAACAACACATAACGGTGGTGTCAGTATGGAGGTACGTTCGGGAGCGATCGATGGGGCTTTACTAGCTACGATACAAGTTCCCATGACAGGAGGCGATGACCGCTGGACTACAGTGGAGACTATACTAGCCAATAAAGTGAAGGGAGTACATGATTTATACTTTGTTTTTAAAGGCAAGGCTCCGTCAAATATCCTGTTTTTCGATTGTTGGAAATTTGGAAGGTAAAGTGGTAGAATATGTTTTTTAGAATAGAAAATTTCTTTTGCTTTTCATCTTTTTTTAGTCGTCTAACACTGGTTTTTGTTTGTCTTATCGGACTGCTGCCATGCGCTGCCCGTGTACGGCTGCCAGCAGTCATGGGAGACCAGATGGTTCTACAGCGGGATATCGAACTCCATATTTGGGGATGGGCATCGAAAGGTGAGAAGGTTACCCTTCGTTTTAGAGGGGCATACTATTATACAGAAGCCGGACAGGATGGCAAGTGGAATGTGCAGATCCCGCCACAGCGTTATGGGGGACCCTATACGATGGAGATTAATGACATTGTTATTCGTGATGTGTTAATCGGCGATGTCTGGCTTTGTTCGGGTCAGTCTAATATGGAAACGCCAATTAAGCGTCTTGTCGAACGTTTTCCTGAAATAAATGAATCTAATAATCATATGATCCGTTATTTCAAGGTTCCGACACAAAATAGTCCCATTGAGGTAAAGGAAGAGATACCGCCTGGTGAACGTTGGCATTCGGGCATAGCTTCAGATGTGATGAATTGGACGGCATTAGCCTATTTCTATGCATTGGAGTCCTACCAACATAACGGTATTCCGGTCGGAATGATCGTATCCAGCCTTGGTGGATCGGGAATAGAACGCTGGGTCGACCAGAAGTCTCTAAAGCAATTTCCAGAGCTGTTGCTAGATCAACATGCGATCGATAGCCTTAGGTTGGCCGAAAAAGATGACGGGGTAGATCTGTGGACCGCAGAAAATTATAATGATTTGCATTGGCCAACAGTGCCGGTTCCCGAATACTGGAGCAAACCGCATCGATTAAACAGAGGTGTCAGTTATTTTCGGAAGGATTTTGCTGTTCCGACGGCTAAAGAGGGGCGGCATGCCAAGTTGTATTTGGGAACGTTGATTGATAGTGATTCCGTTTATGTAAATGGTCATTTTGTCGGTTCTACGGCCTATCGGTATCCACCACGGATTTACGATATACCAGCGGGGGTACTTCGCGCTGGAAGAAATAATTTAACTGTACGTCTGCGAATGGACGACAAGGATGGTGGATTCACACCTGATAAATCCTATGAGATCAAGCTCGACGACGTACGCATTGATCTCACAGGCGAATGGCATTGGCAAGTTGCCGTGGACCAAGATAAAGTTGATCGCTATAAAAGCCGCCTACAGAACTTGGGACAGGTTGGCTCAGGCCTCTACAATGGAATGATCTATCCGTTGCATGACTACGGGTTAAAGGGAGTAATTTGGTATCAAGGGGAGGCCAATACCGCCAATCCATTACGTTATCAGCGGTATCTTACGTCGTTGGTCCATAGTTGGCGCGCGCATTTTGGTCAACCGCAGCTCCCCTTTCTGATGGTACAGTTGCCGAATTTTATGGTCAAGGATACAGTACCAGCAGAATCCAATTGGGCACGGATCAGAGAAGCTCAGTTTCAGGTCAGCAAAGAAATACCATTTACAGCACTAGCGGTAACATATGATCTTGGTGAGTGGAACGATATTCATCCGCTCAATAAAAAGGATATGGCCAAGCGACTATTTGTATGCGCACGCAAGATGTTGTATAAAGACCAAGTCGTTGCTTCAGGTCCTCAGTATAAGCAGATGCGGGTTGATGGGGATCGGATTATTATTTCATTCGACGAAATTGGAAAGGGGCTGGCTATCCGTCAGGGAAAAAAACTACAACATTTTGCAATTGCCGGTTCAGATCAAAAATTCTTATGGGCGAATGCCGTCATACGTGGGAATGAGGTCGTGTTGAGTCATCCAAAGATCAGCAATCCAAAGGCAGTCCGCTACGCGTGGAGCAACAATCCTGAAGATGCAAATCTAATCAATAAAGAAGGAATGTTAGCGGCACCATTTCGTACCGATAATTGGTAAGCATGCGTAGTTGAAGCCAAAGAAATCAAATGAACAGCATAAAATATAATTCAGCAATTTAATTAATTTAATCAATTTATGAAGGGACTAAATATTGTCTTAAAAAAACGGACAATGGTATTGTTATTATCCGTTACGGGAATTTTATCAACAACAAGGATACTGGGGCAGCAGCAAAATATGGTGAAAGATCTCAGTAAGGGGTTTGTGCACCAGTCTATCGGTAATCCATACCTACCACTTTGGGAGCATCTCCCTGATGGTGAACCCCGTGTTTTTGAAGATCCTGACCAACCCGGCAAATATCGCGCTTATATTATTGGTTCCCATGATCTACGTTTTACCAGTTATTGTGGGCCTGACATTCGGATGTGGTCAGCGCCGATTGAAAACTTAACGAGTTGGCGCGATGAGGGGCCTATTTTTACCTATCCGATCGATGGAAAATGGGATGTGATGTATGCCCCAGATCTGGTAGAGGTCAAACGTAAAGATGGGAAAAAAGAATACTACTTGTTTCCACACAGCAGAGGAGATAAACGTGAAGCAATGGTAGTCAAAGGCGATCGGCCGAATGGGCCCTTTAAACCGATAAACCTCACGGAAGATGGCAAGCGTACCCTGCCTGGAAGTATCCTTGGATTTGATCCGGCCGTTTACATTGAATATGTGACGGATCCCAAAGATCCTGATTACGAAATTGGATTCCGGGCATACGGTTTTTGGGGGTTTCAACGCTCGATGGCGGCACAATTAGATCAGAAAACGATGTATTCGCTGCGACCGGGTACCGAGATTATTAATTATCTATTGCCGGCAAGTGCACGATATGGTGAATTGCGAGATCCAAAAGGTACTGCGTACCCTAATATTTTTGAAGGGGAGGATTTAGGAACTTTTAATTTTTTTGAAGCGTCGTCAATTCGTAAAGTCGGCAACAAATATGTATCGGTATACAGTGGCTATTCAGGTCCAGAATATGGGGTAGGGAGCTCAAATTCAACCTTACGGTATGCGGTCGCAGATTCACCCTTGGGGCCTTGGAAGAGCGGCGGTGTCCTGGTCGATTCGCGTGCTCCAGTATTAAATAAAGACGGATCGGCTATCGAAACCAGTAATGCAGGGCATAATACCCATGGGAGTATCGAACTGATTAACGGACAATGGTACGTATTTTACCATAGACCACCGCGCGGATTTGGTTTTGCACGTCAGGCTGTGGTCGAACCTATCAAAGTTGCATGGGATGAAAAAAGTGTCAAAGAAGGGGGAATGGTTTCTATCCGGGCTTTTGACCCTTTTCAAGAAAATTTAACCATCAAAGATAAACAAGGAAAAGAATATAAAGGTGCAGAGGTAACATCAGAAGGATTTCATTTTTATGGATTAGACCCTTATCGGTACTATTCTGCTGGATATGTCTGTTACCTTTCAGATATCAGTTTGCAACAGGATTCATGGGATGTATGGGATAACCATATGCCTGTGACAAATATGAAAAATGGAACTATCGCAGGTTTTAAATATTTCGGATTCGGTGGTCTGAAACAGGATAAGTTTGGGTTAAAGGCTTTTGAGGGAACGAAAAAGGGAAACCGCACTGCCTTTAATCTGTTTATTGCACCAAAGACACAGACTTCATTTAAGGTCAACGTGTGGCTTGATGGCCCTTGGGATAATGATACCTGGAAAGGAAAGCGGATTGCCCAAATAACCGTTCCGGAAAATACTGCGACAACAGTAAAGCAATTTACGGTCGATGTTTCTAACTATGTGGATCAACTGGATGGCAAACATGCCTTGTTTCTGGTCGCTGAGGGTGAAGAAGGCATGCCGCTTTTTGATTTTATAGGATTGGGATTTAGTTCGAAAGACAAAAAAATTGAACGTCCAGTACCACCTTCGGTTACGATTACAGTGAATGGCAAAAAACTAATGTTGCCTTCGATTCCTGTGCGATCGACTGATGAGAATGGCATCGTTGGTTACAACTATTATGAAGTTACTTTTCCAATGGAAACCAACGACAAGAAGATTCCAGTAGTGAAGGCTGTGGCAAATAATGCTGAAGTTGAAATCAAAGTTAAACAAGGCAGTTCGTTGACCGGTTACGCACAGGTAGATTGTGTTTACAGAGGACAAACCAAAAGCTATCTTGTAAAGTATGTAAGGAATTGAACCTTTAGCCGGTAAGTGGCTTTACCAACCATGTAGAAAATGGCTGTCTAAAAAATAGACGGCCTTTTTTAAACATTTTTATTGGAATATAAAACATTTGTATTGGTTCCCGGTCCAAAGCTACTTGTAGTTTTACCCTTGTAATTCAACTAATCGAATAACCAATTATATGGATCAAAGTATGACCGAGGTAAAGCCTATTAAAGGTTTTTACAAACTTTCAATGAAACAACGGGTGGGGTTTGGTGCTGGTGATCTTGCCCAGAATCTTATTTACCAGACTGTTTCGATGTACCTCCTGATTTTTTATACCAATGTTTATGGAATTTCTGCTGCTTCGGCAGGAGTCATGTTTCTTATTGTCCGAATCGTGGATGTACTGTGGGATCCCATTGTAGGCGCATTTGTTGATAAAAGAAATCCACGGATGGGAAAGTACAGATCTTATTTGGTGTTGGGAGGAATTCCGTTGACGGGTTTTGCAATTCTGTGTTTTTGGAATGGATTTTCGGGTTCTTTGGTCTATGCCTATGTCACTTATGTTGGGCTATCCATGCTTTATACCCTGGTGAATGTCCCCTATGGTGCTTTAAATGCTTCCTTGACGAGGGACACAGACGAGGTGACAAAACTAACATCGACGCGTATGTTCATGGCTAACGTTGGTGGGCTTGCGGTCGGATATGGCGTTCCGTTGGTTGTACAGTATTTCTCTCCGGATGGAAAGATAAACTCAAAAGATTCGGCAGAAGCTTGGTTTATAACGATGCTGATTTACGCTTTAGTCGGGTTGGCCCTTCTAATGTTTTGTTTTTTACAAACAAAAGAGCGGGTTATTATGGATGAAAAGGATACTGATAATGTGCGTGTATCTGATCTATGGCGAGAATTTAAGCACAATCGGCCTTTACGCATTTTGGCCTTTTTTTTCATTACAGCATTTGCGATGATGGCCATCGGTAATTCGGCAGGATCCTATTACATGATCTACAATGTACATGCTCCGGATATGTTGCCTTATTTCATGGCCCTGGGGTCTTTACCTGCTTTCATCTTTATGCCATTGGTGCCAGCTATCAAACGTGCAATAGGTAAGAAGCAAATGTTCTATGTTTTTCTGGGTGTCGCTATCCTTGGAATGCTCATGTTATATATGATTTCATCCAACGAGACACTTAAGGGCAATATTGGATTGGTATTGACAGCTCAGTTTATTAAATCAACTGGTGTAATCGTAGCTACGGGGTATATGTGGGCGCTTGTACCCGAAGTCATATCCTATGGCGAGTATAAAACCGGTAAGCGTATTTCGGGGATTGTCAATGCACTGACAGGTATTTTTTATAAGGCTGGCATGGCACTGGGAGGTGTAGTGCCCGGGTTGGTACTCGCCTATGTTGAATTTGATAAAGATAATGCTATAATACAATCTGCATTGGCTGAAAAGGGAATTTTATGGTTGGTGGCCGTTATTCCAGCAGTACTTTTGGTACTCGCCATGGTTGTTATCTCCAGATATGAACTGGATGATGTAACGATCGATAAAATTAACCGGGATATAGAATCAAGACATACACATTAATCAAAAATAAACCATGAAGATGTTAAAAACTATTGTTGTAGCTGTATCAACATTATTATTTGGTCCTACTGCCTCAGCCACTTTGCAAAATCCGAAGCGAGCCCCAGATTCATTGACCTTGAAAGATGCATTTGAAGGTAAGTTTTATATAGGAACAGCATTAAACCTTGATCAGATATGGGAGCGGGATGAGGCTGCGGTAGCGGTGGTCAAAAAGCAGTTCAATTCCATTGTTGCCGAGAATTGTATGAAAAGTATGTTTTTACAACCAAGGGAAGGTGAGTTCGATTTTAAGGATGCGGACCGTTTTGTGGCGTTTGGAGAAAAAAATAAAATGCAAATTATCGGTCACACGCTGATTTGGCATTCGCAGACTCCAGCTTGGTTTTTTATCGATAAAAACGGGAAAGAGGTCACCCGGGAAGTACTTATCGCACGCATGCGGAAGCATATACAAACTGTAGTGTCGCGCTATAAGGGAAGGGTGTTTGGTTGGGATGTGGTGAACGAGGCTATACTGGATAATGGTGAATGGCGTAAAAGCAAATTCTACCAGATTATTGGACCGCAATTTATTGAATTAGCATTTAAATTTGCTCATGAAGCAGACCCAAAAGCTGAATTATATTATAACGATTATTCGACAGCAATCCCCGAAAAAAGAAAGGGCATTATGCACATGGTGCAACAGGTAAAGGCTGCCGGTGGTCAGGTCAGTGGGATTGGCATGCAAGAACATAATGCGCTGGACAATCCACCTATTGAAGAAGTTGAAAAAACTATACTTGGATTTGCGGGCCTTGGAGCAAAGGTAATGGTAACGGAAATGGATATTTCGGTCCTGCCACATGTACGCCCCAATATGGGAGCCGAAGTTGGGGAACGTCATGCTTACAGCAAAGCAATGAATCCCTACGAAAAAGGGCTTCCAGCGGAGAAAATGGACGAGCTAGGAAAGAGATATGTAGCGTTTTTTAAATTATATCTCAAACATCGAGATAAAATATCGCGTGTGACATTGTGGGGTGTAGGCGATGGAGATTCATGGAAGAATGGTTGGCCTATTCCGGGACGTACAGACTATCCGTTGTTATTTGATCGGAATTACCAGCCCAAACCATTTGTAAAAGATATTATTGCGTTGACTCAAAAAAAAAAGAAATAAGAAATATGAGCAAAAGTAGGTATTTATATTCCGAAGATTACATGGCTGATCCTTCAGCTCATGTGTTTGAAAACAAAATTTATATTTATCCCTCTCACGACAGGGAGAGCGGTATTCCCGAAAATGATAACGGCGACCATTTCGATATGCAGGATTACCACGTGTTTTCTCTTGAAGATATCAATGCGGACATTGTTAACCATGGAAAGGTACTGGATGTAAAAGATATTCCTTGGGCTGGTCGTCAGCTTTGGGACTCTGATGTGACTGAGAAAGACGGAAAATACTATATGTATTTCTCCATGAAGGATAGAAACGATATTTTTAAACTCGGTGTTGCTGTGGCAAGCCATCCTTATGGACCATTTGTTCCGCAGGAGCATCCTATCAAAGGAAGTTACAGTATTGATCCATGTGCTTTTAAAGATACAGACGGTTCCTATTATTTATATTTTGGTGGTATATGGGGTGGACAACTTCAATTTTATCGGAATAATAAAATTATTTCGCCCAATGAATTGCCAACATCTGATGAACCCGCATTGTCTCCAAAGGTTGTCAAGCTGTCTGCTGATATGATGGAGTTTTCGGAACAACCAAGGGATCTTCTTATTTTAGATAAAGAGGGCAAACCATTAACGCATGGGGATACGGAAAAGCGATTTTTTGAAGCTTCCTGGATGCATAAATACCAAGGTAAGTATTATTTTTCCTATTCTACAGGCGATAGCCATTTGATTTGTTACGCCATAGGAGACAATCCATATGGACCATTTACCTATCAGGGTGTGATTCTATCGCCCGTAGTTGGCTGGACCACGCACCACAGCATTGTCGAATTCAAGGGTAAGTGGTACCTATTTTATCATGATTCGGTACCTTCTGGAGGAAAGACCTGGCTTAGAAGCATGAAAGTTATTGAGTTGAGCTATGATGAAAATGGTCATATTAAGCCGATTGATGGATTGTCTTCGTAATGATATATTTTAGTTCAAGATGAGATATATCATGCGTTTTCATTTCTATTTGGTGATCATACTGTATTGTGTTCCCACTGCTTTACGAGCTGAGGACGGTAGTCAGTTATGGCTGCGGTTTTCAAAACAGGAGAAACCAGTAGGCACCGTCCAGATTATAAAAGGAAAATCAACTGATGTTACATTGGCATTGGCAAAACAGGAACTGGAATATTACTGGAAGGGTGGGGATGTCATTTTAAAACTTGATCATAGCAGAAAGGATTTAAAAGATGGCTATCAAATAAGCCAACATGAAAATCAGGTTTATGTGGTTGCCGCCCGATCAGCAGGTATATTATATGCTGTTTATCATTTATTGCGGCTTCAGAAGACAGGAGCAGGGATACCTCCTACAGGATTCATTGCAATACCTTCTTACGATATTAGGGTCTTGAATCATTGGGATAATTTGGATGGGACGATAGAACGTGGATATGCAGGGCATTCGCTATGGAACTGGGAGGAATTGCCGAATAAACTTTCACCCCGATATGAACAATATGGACGGGCCAATGCTTCGATTGGAATTAATGCTACCGTGTTGAATAACGTGAATGCTTCTTCGGATCTATTGAAGAAGGAGTATCTGATAAAAGTTAAGGCTCTGGCGGATGTCTTCCGTAAATATGGTATAAAAATATATGTGTCGATCAATTTCTCTGCGCCGAAAAATTTAGATGGCTTAGCTAACTCGGATCCCTTAAATAAGGATGTTCAGCACTGGTGGAGATCCAAGGTGAAGGAGATTTATGCGTTAATTCCGGATTTCGGCGGATTTTTGGTCAAAGCAAATTCTGAAGGACAGCCAGGCCCCCAAGATTATGGACGAACCCATGCGGACGGAGCCAATATGCTTGCCGATGCGCTCAGCCCCTATGGCGGTACCGTGTTTTGGCGTGCTTTTGTCTATCATCCGACTAAAGATGACCGTGCCGAACAAGCCTATCAAGAATTTGTTCCACTCGATGGTCAGTTTCGTGACAATGTTATTCTTCAAGTAAAAAATGGCCCGATAGATTTTCAACCCCGGGAACCTTTCAATCCTTTATTGGGGGCGATGCCAAACACAGCGAAGATGCTCGAATTTCAATTGACACAAGAGTATCTAGGATTTTCCAACCATTTGGTCTATTTGGCACCTTTGTTTAAGGAAGTATTGGATAGTGAAACCTATGCCACTGGAAAAGGCGGAACGGTGGCAAAGCAGACCGACAGTAGTAGGCATTCGGGGCGTAAAACGGCAATCGCTGCAGTAGCTAATATTGGTTTGGATACCAATTGGACGGGGCACCATTTCGCGCAAGCCAACTGGTACGCTTTCGGCCGTTTGGCTTGGAACAATAGCCTGTCTTCAGCAAAAATAGCGGATGAATGGATACGGTTGACGTTTACGGGAGCGCAGGAGTTTCTCGAGCCAGTCAAGAAGCTGATGTTGGAATCTCGGGAGGCAGCGGTCGATTATATGATGCCATTAGGTCTACATCACCTTTTTGCTTTTGAGCATCATTACGGTCCGGAACCTTGGGGCGATATTCCGGGGGGGCGTCCAGACTGGATGCCCTGGTACTACCATAATGCGGATAGCGTGGGATTGGGTTTTGACCGAACAGCCAAGGGAAGTAATGCCGTATCACAGTACAATCCACCATTGAACGAAATATATGGAAATAGAGCCACTTGTCCGGAACACCTTTTATTGTGGTTTCATCATGTTTCCTGGAATCATCGAATGAATAGCGGCAATACGCTTTGGAGCGAATTATGTTTCCGTTATGATCACGGGGTCCAAAAAGTGAGAGCGTTTCAAAAAGTTTGGGATCGTATGGAAAGATATATTGATCGATCACGTTTTTCAGCTGTTCAAGCTAAACTGAGAATCCAAACTAGAGATGCAGTTTGGTGGAAAGATGCTTGTCTGCAGTACTTTCAGTGTTTTTCACGTCAGCCGATTCCTTACGAGTTGGAGCGGCCAATACATAATTTAGAGGAGCTAAAGAAAATCAAGTTGCCGATGGGGCATCATAATTAGCAACTTCAAGATCTTATTCATAAATGGATTACTTCATCTGCTTATCCGACGTTTGTAGCTCATCGGTGTCTCGCCTGTTAGTTTTTTAAATAGTCTATTAAAGTAAGATATATTTTCAAAGCCGAGTCTAAAACACAGTTGTTGAATATTGTCTTCCTCAACTAACATCATTAGTTGTGCTTTTTCTATTTTCTTCTGATTGATGTAATTCACTGGTGTGGTATTTATATGCTTTTTGAACAGTCGGATTAGGTGATCTTTGGAAATAAAAATTTGATTGGCGAGCTGTTCGATGGAAATTGGATGATGGATGTTTTCATCTATGTAATCGAGTACGCGTAGAAGGCGTTTTTCGACTTGGGGTATTTTGTTGGTTGCTTCCGAAAGGAACCTGCTCATCAACAAATGAATGATCGCTTGGTTTTCGGAAGCTCTGGCGAAAGGTGAAGCCGTCTGTAGTGCCATGTTTTTCATTAATTCTATTGAATTATCGTAGCTCTTTGGATCGTAAATTTTTAACTCACGACCTGGATTTAATGCATAGAGATGCTGGATGACTGTCTCCAATAGCTGATCCGATTTGATTTCCTTCGGAAAAGTGTAACGGTCGAAAATACTCGATCTTATTTCGGGGTTTTCATAAATATGGATATAATAGAGGGATAATTTATCGGAACAGTCATAGCTGTGATGGGCATAGGCTGGGGTGAGATAGAGATGGCCAGGTCGGAGTTTAATGACCTCGTCATTTACAATAATAGCTGCTTCTCCTTCAGAGACATAGTGTATTCTGGCAAAAGAACTCTTAATATCTTTAAAATTCCAATCTGCCTGATGTTCCGCATAGCCAATATTCAATAGTGTAAAATCAAGTTTATTCTTTTCGTTATTTATCATTATGCGAAGAGGAAAATAATTAGATACAATATTAATCTCAGATACAATAATACTCGTTTTCTCCAAAAAAAAATAGCGTTTTTTACGTGCAATTATCGATAATGTTTCTTTTTGGCACAATCGATGTATCTCTAGGAAATTAATTGTGTTTTTTAAACGGAGCATTTTGTGATGCTTAGTGGAGATGGGTCGATATCGTATTATTTTTTATCGCTAATGTAGTTTCTTTCTCCATGCTATATAATTATTTTTGGCTATATGATAATACAAAGATTTTGAAATAGGAAACCTTCGGAATTCTGATATGATCTTTGGTAGCACAATAACCCATAGCAGTTGCTGTTTAAATCTTGATACCATTTATAAATGAAAGCAATAAGAATTATTAAAGCGGGGAGTGTGGAAATCACGGATGTACCGCGCCCCACTGTTAAAGAGGGACATGTCCTGTTAAAAATTGATTATGTTGGATTCTGTGGTTCGGATCTGAATACTTTTAAGGGATTGAATCCATTGGTCAATTTACCGGTGATACCGGGGCATGAAATTGGGGCAACGGTGGCGGAATTGGGCGCTAATTTGGTGACTGATCTTACGATCGGTACAAAAGTTACCGTCAATCCATATTCCAATTGTGGTGTTTGTACGGCCTGTAGAAATAACAGGCCCAATGCCTGTCGTTACAATGAGACTATGGGGGTGCAGCGTGATGGTGCCATGGCCGAATATCTTGTTGTACCTATTGACAAGGTTATCGCAGGGGGACAACTTTCATCCAAAGAGTTGGCTTTGGTAGAGCCTATGAGTGTAGGATTTCATGCTGTTGATCGCGCTTCAGTAACGGACAGCGACGTTGTATTGGTATTTGGATGCGGTATGATCGGGGTGGGGGCAATCATTCGGGCGGCATTACGAGGGGCCACAGTCATTGCAGTTGACGTCAGTGCTGAAAAGCTTGCTCTTGCAAGAAAACTCGGTGCAAAGTTTACAATTAACAGTGTTGAAGAAGATCTGCATGCGAAGTTGGCAATGTTGACCCAGGCCATGGGGGCTGATGTCGTGATCGAAGCCGTTGGCCGAAAAGAAACGTACTTAGCTGCTATTGCTGCAGCGGCCTATACGGGTAGAGTGCTATATATAGGCTATGCAAAAGATGCTATTCCCTTTGATACACAGTTTTTTGTCAAAAAGGAGCTCGATATCAGGGGGTCGCGCAACGCTACGTCAAAAGACTTTGTCGCAGTAATGAATTACCTGGAAATGAAGACCTGTCCATTGGAAGATCTGATAACAGCTATTTATCGGGCGGAAGATGCGCAATTCGCTTTAGAAGCCTGGTTAAATGATCCTGGACGAGTTTTTCGGCTATTGATTGCGTTTTAAAACGATGGCGGTGTGCTACATTTCCACATAATCTAACGCGTGTTTTTTGAAGTAATATATGTACATTTAGATGTTTAGCGTACAATTTAAATACCTAAAGGAAAAAATAAACTTCAATTGTGATGAACAGCAAAGTTTTAGCGTGTTTTTTCATCATGCTGTGTTCGAAAATGCTTCTAGGCAATTCGCAAGATTCGGTCCAATCGGGTTTCGTCGCCAAGATGGACCGATTTTTTAAAGAATCGGCAAAAAAGAGTGTCCAGGATTTGGAGATGGATCGTGCGGCCATCCGCCAGAATCGGGTACTGGAAGATGTTAAGTTATTGGCGAGTCAATCGCGCTCTTTCCTGCATAAAGGTTTCGATTCGTTGAGTGTGGACCAAGGGTTGAAAGAATTGGTCGCTTTACACGATATAGCTAAGGACGGTGTTTTTGAGAATAAAGGGTCGGCACAGTCTTCGCGCAATCTTACCGTAACATTTAATATTTTGAATGCTTTGTCCATTGAAGTAAGGAGCTTAAAACGTGACATAGACCGCTATCAGGATCGGCTCACAAACTATCAGCTGGAACTTGATTCATTAAGTAATGATCCTGCACTTTTTGTTATTTCCAAAGATTCTGCTAACCTTGCCCGTTATCTGGGCAGGATTCGGGTGATTGCTTTGGAGATCGCACCCATCACCTTGAAATTGGCAGAACGGATTAACGGTGTGCATGAATTACAAAATAAAATTAATTTAGAGCTGGCACGGCTGGAATCGGATATGGAGGAGGTATTATATTACCAGAACCGACTCTCAAACCGAACGATAGGCCGCAACTTTGTCAATATTTGGGTCCCTAGTAAGTTTGAACGACCCATGAATGAAATCCTTTACTTCTCATTCGTGAAAGCCAAATTGCTCTACTTCTATTATTTAAGGGCGCATCTTGGAAAGCTGTTTTTCTTTTTCTTGGGGACTTTGATTGTGGTCATCTATGTCCATGTCTTGCGTAGAAAGATCAACGATGAAAATGTGATTCAGGCAAGTCTGTTACTGCATAGACCGCTATTGAGCGGATTGACGATTGGATTGTGTGTTATGCAATTTATATTCCCGACGCCGCCTTTTGTGTTCACGATCACAATTTTGACGATTGCATCAATCTTTTTATCTCTTGTTTTTAGACCGGCAATAACGGGGTACTGGATGAAGGTTTGGCTTTCCATTTTAACCCTTTTTATTTTTGCCGGATTGGATAACCTGGTGCTTCAACCTTCACGGTTGGAACGCTGGCTGATTCTTGTCATTGCCGCCCTTGCCTGCCTGGTGGGTCTGCTTGCGCTCTGTCATAAGAAACGTCGCGATGAGATAAAAGAACGTTGGATACTTTTTCCGATCGCATTTATGGTTTTCCTGGAATTTGCGTCCATTATACTGAATCTTTTCGGCCGTTTTAACCTCAGTAAAGTTCTTCTGGTAGCAGGGTTAACAAATGCTGTAGTCTTTATTTTGTTTTTGTGGGTGATTCGATTGGTCAATGATGGATTGCAATTGGCTTCTTCGGTGTATCAGAAGCAGGAAAGAAGACTATTTTATATTAATTATAATAGGGTAGGCAAAAGAGCTCCAGCTTTTTTTTATGCGGTATTGATTGTTGGATGGTTTGTGCTCTTTGGCCGAAATTTCTACGAATTCAGATTCCTCGCAGACCCCTTGCGAGATTTTTTGGAAACCGGACACCGCTTGGTTAACTATCAGTTCTCCGTCAATAACCTCCTGGTATTTCTATTCATTATGGTCTGTGCGACGGTGCTTTCAAAGATTGTTTCCTATTTCGCAGCAGATTCCCAATGGGAGAAAAAGGAAGGGGCAGCTCAGAACAAATTTCGACTGGGAAGCTGGATTTTACTCGTTCGGATCACGATTATCGTGATTGGATTTTTTCTGGCCTTTTCGGCACTGGGGATCCCTGTTCAACAGATTGGTATTATCTTAGGGGCATTGGGGGTAGGAATAGGCTTTGGCCTGCAGACGCTGGTCAACAATCTGGTGAGTGGTTTGATTATTGCCTTTGAAAAGCCTGTGAATGTGGACGACCTAATTGAGATCGGTGGGCGATCGGGAAAAGTGAAATCGATAGGGTTTCGCAGCAGTGTCATTGCGACGGCCGAGGGCGCGGATCTGATTATGCCCAATGGGGACCTGCTCAATGCGCATGTGATGAACTGGAGTCAGGGTGGGGCAAAAAAACGTCTCTGCATTCGGCTTGAGGTAAAATATGGGGTAGATCTTGAAAGGGTAACTCAGTTGCTCAAAAAAATAATGGATGAGGACGAGCAGATTCTCTCTTCTGGGGGTAATGCTGTGCAGTTTGCACAGGTAACCTCACAGGCAGTGGTGGTCGAACTCTATTTTTGGGTCAGAATATCTAAAGACGGTGGTAGTGTCAAGAGCGGACTATTAACCAAGATTTATAACGCGTTTGCTGATGAAGGTATCGATATGGCTTTGCCGATTCAACAGGTAATCCTCAATCAGACCAATAGCGAAACAAAAGTGAAACCCAATCATTAAAGTTGATCAGGAGATTATTTTACCATGGTATTGACTGATGGTCGAATCAGCACATTAGTTTACGAGAGTCAACTTTTGAAGAAATGGGGTAGAATGTCCTCCTTTGGGAACACAAAAATCACTTAAGGAAATAATAAAGTCGGGTTGTTCGTGGTTCATTTCATCGATAAAGCGTTGGGCACAACGGTTCCCATCCTGCATCAGATCGTAATGTAGATCGGTGATAACACCGAATTTTAAGTTCTGATGTCTAGCATCAACTTCTAGGTTGGAGCTGTGTCAAAGTCGGTACGCATTTTTGCAAGTTTTTAAGAATTGTTTTCGGTTTATCATGGCTTTTTATTTGATATTGATTTTGGACTTCGGACAAAACCAATGATTGTTGCACATATCGCACATATCAATGCAACAAAAAGAAATATATTGGCCGTGTTGCCTGTGTAATCTATCAGCTTACCAAACAAAGGTTCACCAACGGCCGCAAATACATACGCAAACATGTTCATCACGCCGATACCTGTTCCAACAAGTTTGGTTCCAAGCAGATCTGGGCTCAGGGTCCAGAAATTGGCTTGCGGACCATACACAAAGAATCCTGAGGTAAACATGAGTATGCCCATCAGGAGGTGATTGTGAACAGGTACCAAATAAATGAGAAGGGCAATAATGCAGCTGATCATCATACCCGCAGCGATCGATTTACTTCTGTTTTTGTTAAAGACGAGGTCTGAAATGTATCCGAAAGAAACAGCACCAAGGGCCATCCCAATGGGGATGAGTAAGGTTAACCACATATTGCCTGATGATTCTTTGTAGTTGTTCCCTAAAAAGTGGATCGGTACCCAAAAGATTAAGCCATAACGTGCCATACTTTGAAAACCAATGGCGAGCGAAGCGATCATAAAGTTGCGATGCTGAAATACATGCAGATAGGACTGCTTCCAGTTTTCTTGTTTTTCTGATGCTGCAACTTGTTCTGGTGTGTCTTCCTGATCCGCTATTCCTTCTTTTTTGTCAGCAGGAGTATATCCTTTTTTTTTAGGGTCGCTGTATGCGACAAAAAGAAAGACCAATAATGCGCCGGCGAGAAATAGGATAGGATAGCGAAATAGGGTACGCCAGCTTTGTTCCTGTTGGACGAGTACCAAAGCCATCAGAAAGGTCAAAACGGAGGAGCTTCCGGCAGCCATGGTATAAAAGCCAAAAGCCTTGCCACGTTCGGAGCTGCTCCACCAATTGGAAATAAGCTTACCTCCTGAGCCCCATGCCATGGATTGGAAATAACCGTTCAGCGTCCAAAGAACCAAAATAGCTGTATAAGAACCAGCGAAACTGATGGCGAGATTACAGAGAATGGACAAGCCTCCTCCAGCGACAATCATAATTTTGGGACTCCATCGATCGGCTAGATTTCCATTGATGAGCTGGCCGATCGCATAGCCCATTAACATTGCAAAACTGATCCAGCCTACTTGCTGAAAACTGATGTCTAGCTCTTTGGCAATACCTCTTGCTGCCCATCCAAAATTGTGTCGACCTGTGTAAAAGAATAAGTAACAAAACATGGTTACAAACAACATTTTCCACTGATCTTTTCTAAATTTTCTTTCCATTAAAGCTGCTCCGTTGAGGGGTGGACGAATAAACCTGCTCGTATTGGTTTGTGCGTTAACGCATAGCTTATTGCATCATTGACTTCAGCAAGTGGGAATTCACGTTCGATCAATGATTCAAAGGGATACTTTTGCCAGTTTTCAATGATAAAGTCTACAGCGACAGAGAAATCGGTATAGTTGTAATTATGCAGTCCTTTGATCGTGAGCATCTTTCGAATTACTTTTTCGGCGTCTATCCCAGTAGCGCGCTGCTTAAACACGGCACCTACGAGAACAGCATTCCCATGGAGCCCCAACGTATCGATGCCAAGCTCCATCGCCTTTGGCGAGCCGCTCATGTCGATAAATCGGTCTATAACTGTAGCTTCTAATGCTGTGCTGGATGTGGTTTCACGTAGATCTATTGTAGCTGTCGCGCCAAATTTTTTAGCGAGTTCTAAACGTGCAGGATTAATGTCAGAAGCGATGATACTTTTAGCACCCATTTCCTTGCACATGGCAATGCTAACCAGTCCCAATAATCCAATGCCTGCAACATGAATGTTTTTTTTCGTAATGGTCTCTGCCAGGCGAAGGGCTCCTGCCGAAGTAGCAACAGCACAATTGATGGTGGCAGCTACTGCAGGAGAGATATCTTTTGGAAGTACTCGTATGCAGGTATTTGGCCGTAAGATGATATGGGTTGCCAATCCACCATGAAGGTCATCCATTTCGGTTATCTGACGGTGACCATATTTGTAGATCTTATCGTTTTTCTGCGGAATCTCCGGCTGATAATTGGCACTATTGGGATCACTGGAAAAAACAGTCCAGGTAATTAGGTCGCCAATCTGTAGCTGATTGCCTCGTGCATCAAGTCCGCTATGATCAGAAGAAATCGCTGCGATAACGCCCACAATCTCATGACCTAAAATCGTAGGACATGGTTCGTTTCGCAACCCACAATAGGTATGAAGATCACTACCACAAAGAGTGGTATAGCGTATGTTGACCAAAATTTCGCCATCTTTCAAAGGTGGAATAGGTTTGCTCACTTTAGCGAGCGCCGTATTAGCTTGATCAAAAACGTAATATGTTGCTAGTTGTTTCATTTTGCATAAAAATACATAAGTTATGTAATACTAAACAAAGTTTATTTATACTATATTTTCAAATGATTAAGTTTTTGTGAATAAGGTCAACGATTGATCAAAATTAATGAGATTCGTTTTAAGGTAAATTTTTTAATTAGCACGTGATTGTTTAGCTTTGATATTCCATTAGTCATTATTATTAATTTATTACCTAAAAATTGTGCAAAGCCAAACTATTATTACTTTACTTATTGTTGGAATAGTCATCAGTAAAACGCTGATAGGTGTACTGATCTACTTTTTAATCCGAAAGAACCGGTTGCTAAAGGTCGAACAGCTCAAATTAACGACTGCCAACAGTGTCCTCAGTGAACAGGCAATTCGTATTCATCATTATAATGAGGAGTTAAAAATTGCTGAGAGTTTCAAGACTAAAGTCCTATCCATTGCATCGCATGATCTCAGGGCACCATTTGCATCGGTCGAAATTTTGCTGGCGATTGATGATATTTCTCTCGTTGATAAGGAGGATCTTAAACTCATTTTTTTAAATCTAAAAGGTCAGGTGGCCAGATCGCGGACGATGTTGGAAGAGGTTTTACTTTGGACAGAATCACAACTTCGAGATAAGCTTGAAAATACCGAGAACTGTAATATTCGCGATCAAATTGATGCGGTATTGGGAATCTATGCGCTAGAAATCCAACGTTTCAATATACAGATCATAAATTCGGTGAATCCGGATTTTTGCGCGGATACACATAAAGGAATTCTCGCTTTTGTGCTAAGAAATGTGATTAGCAACGCCATTAAATATGGACGAGTCGGCGGTAGCATCGTGCTGCAATTGATCGATGACCAAAGCGATCGATGGGAGCTTATCGTTAGCAATGATGGGGAAGAACTTTCATCGGAAGTCCTCCACAATTTAAATTTTGTTAATAGCTGGGACCGTAAAAGATCTGAAAACAAAAATGGTGCAGGGTTGGGTATCTCCCTCTGTAAGGATTTGATCAAACGGATTGATGGAAAAATGCAGTTCGAGAATCAGCATGGTATAGGCGTTTCTGTTCGGATCTCGTTTCCGCGGAAGGCTTATCAGGCTGTCTCTTGATAACAATCAATCTACTATAAAAGCCCGATCTATATCGGGCTTTTTTTATGAAGAATTAAATGACAAACTTAGTTTTTTATGAATGATCAGTTGGTATGAAAGATCCGTAAACCAATCATTTTGCGGCTTTTCCAGACGAAAAACACCTCAAAGGTCTTGAAAAAGTTTTACTTTTTGAGAGCTTCTAGCATAAAAAGTCCTTCAGTTTCGAAAGGGAGTTCAAGAATACGATTTTGGGCATCCATATCGACTTTAATAGAACCAAATCCAACTGCTTCCAATAGTTCGATGTCTTTGGCAGGACGTTGATGTGCACTGATGTCTAATGCCGATTTGATGTCATTGATCTGATCTATAGCGCCCGATGGACATTCATCGTGCCTTTCGGTACTAAAGACCGTTTTCCCAAAATCGGCATCTAGGTTGATCATTTTTCCGCCCAGCTTGAGCACACGTTCCATCTCGCGGTAGCATTTTTCGAGATCGGGGATGGTCCACGTCATCAACCTGGTGAAGACGAAGTCAAAGGTGTTGGCTTCAAACTGTAGTACTTGCGCATCCATGACCCGATAGTCTACGCGAAGTTCTAGTTCTTGGCTGACGAGTTTTGCATATTCAATCATCTGCGGGGAGAGGTCAACGGCAGTAACCTCAAAACCCGCAAGGGTCATAATGTTGGCGAAATATCCCGTAGCAGTACCAACCTCAAGTACTTTATTGCCCGTAGTCTGGCTACGGACGGATTTGAAAAACGCTAGCCAGCGTTCGGTCTCCGGCCTGGACCAAGCTTCATCCCTTTCCTTGCGCCAGGAGCTACTACGGTCATTCCAATATGCTGTTATTCTTTTAATCATCGCAATAGTGTTAGCAGGTACAAATTTATCCATTTTATCAGCAACAATTGCTGGAATTTATGTCATATCTCTGACCAGCTTATTTTGGATTTTTATTCTGCTTGCCTCAGCTGCGGACATAAATATCACCCAGCCAATCCACAAACGTAATATTAAATAATAAGCAATACCTATTGAATGTTGCACGACGACGTGGGTGAATTTGCCCAGGAAAACAAATTTTAGCTGTTTTTTGATTGTTTTAGTTCATCAATCGTCCGGTTGTATCGATCATAAATAACTTTTTCAGGTTCAAAATTTGGATTAGGTTTCCAATATTCTTCGATCTGAATCGTATTTTCCTTTAAGATGGTCTTTGATCTCAGTAGTGTACCTTTTCCATGGACTTCGTTTATGTCAACAGGGTTGATGGAGGAAAAATGTTTTTCTAGCATTTTCGGGATTTCGCGAAAATTGATGCAATTTTCGTAAATAACGACCTTTTTACTTGTTTTAATCAAGGGTAGGAGAACTTTCGCTAACCATCCTGGCTTTTCTGACGCGATTTGAATTGCCGGTTGTGTCAGATAAAAGCTGAACTGCGCCTGATCGTCGCTGTGGTAGTTGCTGTAGATAATGGTCTCGATAATTTCCCAGGAGATAAATTGGGTTGTTTTTAGCAAGGGGATTTGATAGGATATGCCTTTATGATCGGATGTTACACTTTCCTGTTGGGCAATCTGTCGTGTTATGGTTTTCTCGGATACTCGAAATCCAAGGGTCATACCGTACAGGATAATACCGGGGAATAGTATGAAAAGTACAGAAACGACATAAGCCCCCACAATTTTGCTGCCATGAACCATCATCAATATTGTCAAAGCTATTCCGATACAGATAAACAGCCCAAGTAATAATTTAATGACTGAAAGAGGATTAAACTTCATTTGTTCAAAGCGCGTGATTTTTAGCTAAATGTACTAAAACTTCTTGATGTTTTAGAAAACATTTGAGCGTTTTGAAAAGAGGCAGTTCGTTGCTGGTATGTCAATAATTAGTATATTTGCTGCACTAGCGATACATGAAAGCGAAACAATTGATATGGATTCTACTGCCGCTGATGCTCCTGCAGAGCTTCTCGTCGGTATGGCTATGGACTGTTTTTGAATTTAACAGAGATTATATTGCTAAGAATGAGTGTATCAATCGATTCAACGAAAAGGCACTTTCCTGTAGAGGACAATGTATCTTGATGAAGAAAATGCGTGAACATGAGGAGAAGGAACAAAAGAACCTGGAATCTCGTATAATCGACGTTGTATTTATCAATAATCAGCAATGTTTTAACCTTGATATCGCTTTTTTTGAAGAAGAGGCTGCGGAGACCTTACTTCCAGCATATCAGGCAAACTATAGCTATAGACCAATCTTTACTATTTTTCATCCACCTTTGGTTTAAGTCATTTTGCTTTTCGTACGGGCTGTCGGCATATTGACTGATGGCAGGTACTGTCTATTTTCAAAAGATTTAAATCAATACATATGAATTTATATTCCCGTGTCGGGACTGTCGGGGGCGTAATCTTACTGCTACTCGCATTTTCAGTTGCTTTTTCAACTTCATCCTGTACTGCCGATCATTCAAAAAAGAACGGTAAGAAAGCTACGGATTTTATCTTGCCTAAGGAATCCGATCTGGTCCGTATAGCGGATACTGTTTGGGATGTTACCAATTATACCATATATGCGGATGCCAAACTCAACAATAAATACCATACCATTTATCTGCGTTTAAGAGATACCTCGGGAATTCCGATCAATGACAAATCCCTTGATTTCTATCCAGAAATGAGTATGGGACGTATGAAGCATGGAGGCCCCTTTGAGCATCCCGTCGCGCTCGGCGAAGGCTGGTATAGCAGCCCAATGGTTTTTATTATGGCGGATATCCCGCAGATGGGGAAGGGCTGGCAATTACATACGATACGTAGTCACAATCGCATAAAAGATACACTTGCCATCAAGATTCCGGTTACTGCAGCAGCAACCATGCGAACAATGAGCTCTGGAACCAGAGACGATAGCCGCGTATTTATTTCCTGCCTATTGCCTGATAGCGTAAAGCAGGGAAGGCATCCCATCCGATTTTTAATGAATAAAATGGATGGTCATCATTTTCCGGTATTAGATCATTATGTCATTAAACTAAAGACCAATAGGCCTACTACGGAAACGGGGTCTTCGGAAAATTTTGCTGCTGAAAGTACAGGTAATGGTTACTATGAAGGCACTGTTAATTTTTCTATGCCTGGTCGTTGGGAAGTCATTGTCGAACTATGGAAAGCGGGCAAAAAATCAAATCAGGATGATATAAAATATCTAGTGCAGGTCACTTAATACAAACAGAATTTATTTTACCAATATACTTAAACAATAAAAATGAAAAAGAGAATCAACGTAATCCTAGGCTGTTTCGGTTTTGTAGCTATACTGGCGTGTAGCGGAAATGAGGCGACAAAAGTCAAGAAGGAAAATAGTGCCCAGCAACCTTCCGCAGTTGAGTCTGGGACCATGCTCGATTATAAAACCGAGGGGCCCAAAGGGGTGGGAACTATTTCTTCCTTCGAACACAAACCTTTTGATGCGCAGCTTGCAAATAGGGGCGTAGAACTATTTGTGTCGAAATGTGCAATGTGCCATAGTTTTGATCGTACATTGGTAGGTCCATCGTTGGACGCTGTCATCAAACGTCGTACCCCGGAGTGGATTATGAACATGATGCTAGATCCGGCAACCATGCTGGAGAAAGATGCCGACGCGAAAGCACTGAGTAAGGAGTATGGGTCGCCAATGATTAGTTTGGGCTTGAAGCAAGAAGAGGCACGTGCCATTTTAGAATATTTGCGCGAACGTAATAGCACTACAAAATAGATCGGATCAATGAAGTCTCAACACTGTAGATGGTGGTTTTGTATGACAATGGCTTGGGCAATATGTGTGCAGGCAACCAATCTGTTGTGGGCATTTATTGAATTTGAGTGCAATCGTACCTATATCGAGCAAAACCTCTGTGTCAATCGTTTTGAACCGGCAGTGAGCTGTAAAGGCTTCTGTTTCCTTAGCGAAAAGACGGTTGAACAAAAGGATGTGAACAATGTGCTCGCCAAAATGAAGGGGATGGAAATATTGGTCTTTGTGCAGTATGTGAAGGAAGTCTTGCTGTACTCTCCAATAGTACCTGATGTGAAAACTGTCTATCCGAAAGACTTTGTCTCCGATACCTTCGGAGGTATACTGCCTGAAGTTTTTAGACCGCCAATCATTTGATTATTCCACAAATATTTTTTCACAGAATAATCATAAAGAAATGGTAATACGAAAAGAGAAACTAGATTTTCTAAAATTAGAAGATATTGATTCCACTTCGCAGGGAATCGTTATTATGCCTATAGCAGCTTTTTTACAAGCTAAAGCAAATCAAAATACGCTCCACCTAAGGTCTTTTTATACCCTTTTGTTTATCAATAGTGGTGAACTGTCTATGGTAGCGGATCAGAGCGTACAGATTATAGCTGCCCATGATATAATCAGCATAAATTCAAATTGTGTGTGTAGTTTTCATGCAGGTTCGTCTGTAGAAGGATACAGTGTCTTATTTACAGCATCCTTTCTCATGGAAAGTCAGAACACTGCTGTAAGAAACTTCTTTCATTTTTTAAGGAGTAGATGTAAACACGCTTTTGTGCTATCGAAAGAAGATATCATCAGTTGTCTACATATAGTAAGTTTGATGGAAACAGCTTATAATTCAGTTAAATTGAGTGCTCACGGTGTATTGAGCCGCTACTTAACCATGCTGCTCCAGATTTTGGGACGGCAAATCGTGGTCGATCATATGGCTGCAAAGCAGGAGGAAGATGACGATAAAATCCGGAGTTTCGAATCTTTGGTTGATAGTCATTATGCACAGCAGCGTTATCCGTCATTTTACGCAGAGCAATTGAATATATCGATCAACTATCTTAATCGGATTTGTCGAAAAAACAGATCGACGAGCTGCGGCACTATTATCCGCGGACGGATACTATTGGAGGCCGAGCGATTGCTTTATCATACCTTTAAAACGGTAAAAGAAATTGCCTTTGAACTCGGTTTTGAAAATGTACCATATTTCAGTACTTTTTTTAAAGCAAATAAAGGAATGAGTCCTAAAGAGTTTAGGAAAAATTGTTGATGTAAATATGATTAAAAGCCTTTTTCATGTAGTTAAAAAAGGCTTTACTTTTCAAAAAAAATGTCCTATAGCCTACGCAACCTTATTTTTTCTTTTCCGATTTTTCCTTACCATCAACAGGTAAATCCAATATAGCCATTAGTAATAGATAATAACCTTTTTCCAATCCCATTTTTTGTGCTTTTTGGTGTATCGTATCCATATCTTTAGTCAATTGTTGTTTAAATTTTATTTTGCTATTTGTGTAAACAGAATCAAATGCTGTACCCAAAACTTTCCCGAGGCTCGCTAACCGTATTTTTAGGGCATAAATAACGTAGAGCGTTCATTATTTGACAAAAAAATACGGACTGCTCAGGTATTTAATACAGTGAAAATATCAGATGAATCGGCAATGAGAAGTAAAAAGTACATGAACGTCTTTGCTGTAAAACATTTTCTATGCCAGCATTGTCATACTTACGATTAATAATAAAAACAGGTATTTATGAAAAAGATAATTCCATTTGCGCTCATGTCGAGTTTATTGATGCTCGTGTCGAGTTGTGCAGCAATTGAAGGTATATTTAAAGCAGGCGTATGGTCGGGCATCCTATTGGTTGTTGTCGTAGTCGCAATTGTCATTTGGTTGATCAGCAAGTTGTTTGGTGGATCAAAATGATTTTATGAACGGGATTTTCGCTATTTTGGGACTTATTGTATTTAGGCACTTATTGTTTTTCGACGAGATATTTCCAGTAACGTTTGGGAACATGTCTTAAGTGAAGCTTCAGGTTTTTACGTGATTCAATAGAGGTACTTTTAAAATAAGTCTTCCAGAGATGCTGATAATCTTTTTCTTGAGGATCGAGATCCACTTCTAGCTGATATGGATCTTGAACCTCGTCTTTATTGTTGTTGTATACCTCCAAGATATTTTTGCCATCATAATGGAAGCCATAGTTTCGCCGTATATCATAAATTAACCAGCACTGGTCGGCGAATCGGTTTTTAAAGAAGTCTACAACCAGGGGAATCACATTGAAATCGGGTTCAACGATGGCTGTGTAGAGATTATCATTAGACTTGACAAATCGGATAAAAGCTTTCATGCGGTGTCGTTCGCGGCTGATCTTTTTGACTGTCTGATGGATACGGAGTATGGGTGGGTATCCATAATTGCGTATATCTAATTTTCCCCTTCGAAAAAGTTCAACAATCAATTGAAATCCATTGAGCCATTCAGATTGATTATCGGACAAAAAATTATGATAAAAGATTTTTGTTTCTTGTGCTCCAAGTATTTTTTCCATTCCCACTAAAATGCGCATGGCTTTTTTAACCTCAGTATGAACCTGTCGCTTTTCCGAAAAAATACTAATTGCCATAGACTTTTCTGTTGTGGGAATGCTATCAAATTCTTTCCGTTCAAAAGCTTCAAATACACAACAGAGGTAACCGGAATAACTTCCGTCAAAAATATAGTCCATTAGAAAAGTGTTAGCTGTGTATTGGAAGCCTTGGCTTGTGTACGAGGATTACTTTCAAGAATAGACTTTCTGATGTTTTCGGGATAGTGGAAGCCTCCAGCGATGAGTGTATCCTGGCAAACCATAAAATATTTGGCGCGATTATAGGCAATTCCCATTTTTCGAAGTTGATATTCCTTTAATTTTCCATATTTGCGCGACTGTACAATTTTGTTGGCAGATTGTCTGCCAATACCCGGGATTCGGATAATCCACTCATAAGTAGCGCTGTTGATGTCGATAGGAAAGAATTGCGGGTTGCGTAGCGCCCAAGCAAGCTTAGGGTCTATTTCTAGATCGAGATGTTGATGCGTGCTGTTGAGTATTTCATGAAGCGAAAAACCATAAAACCGAAGGAGCCAATCTGTCTGATAAAGTCTGTTTTCACGTACAAGAGGCGGTGTTGTTCCAATTTGGGGAAGGTTGGAATCGGTCGCGTTGATGGGAATATAACCCGAATAATACACCCGTTTGAGATTGTAATCTTTATAGAATGTATTGGCCGCCTGCATAATCTGTAGGTCGCTCTCTGGAGTTGCTCCAATAACCAGCTGCGTACTTTGGCCTGCTGGTACAAATAAGGGTGCTTTCTTGTCTTTTTTTCGATCCTGACGAAGATTGAGAATTTCATTTTTAATAATCCCCAGAGGCTCGCGAACGGACTGATGATCCTTTTCCGGAGCAACAAGTTTGAGTCCCTCCTCAGTAGGAATTTCGAGGTTTACACTCATTCGGTCAACATATAAACCTGCTTCTTTTAATAATGATTCACTTGCTCCGGGGATGGCTTTGAGGTGGATATAACCATTAAAACGTTCTTCCGTCCGAAGTTTCTTGACAACTAACATTAAGCGTTCCATGGTGTAGTCTGCAGATTTGAAAATACCCGAACTTAAAAAAAGACCTTCGATGTAATTTCGACGGTAGAAATTCATGGTCAATTCGACAACTTCCTTCACCGAAAATGCTGCGCGTTGCACGTCGTTGCTACGTCGGCTAACACAAAAGGAACAGTCGTAGATGCAGTAATTGGTCATTAAAATTTTTAGTAGAGAGACGCAACGGCCATCTTCGGTGTAGGTATGACAAATGCCACTAGCCGATGAATCGCCTATTCCACCACTATTTTTTCGTTTACTTCCACTTGAACTGCAACTTACGTCGTATTTAGCGGCATCAGCTAATATTTGCAATTTATCATCAAAACCAAACATGATATGTTCTCCAGTAATTTGCTGTAAAATTACTAATATTATTAGTAATAAATACCCGTAAAATTACTTGATTTGCCTTTTTTAGATTCGTACTATTCATCTTCAACTGCGGGAGGATGCCCAAATTTGCTAAAAAAATAAACGATTTGTGACGGGATTTTGTTCATGAATAAACTACATATTATGGCAGAGAATAATTTGAATAATAAAGAAGCGCTAGAAAAGCTAAAAGGGATCGTCGATCAAATTGATGTAGGAACAGTCTGTTCATTTCCATCAGATTCTGACTATCCCCATGGTGTTCCGATGAGCAGACAGGAAGTGGATGCAAATGGTGACATTTGGTACATCTGTTCGGCAGAAAGTGAGACGTTTAAAAATATTTCACAGGATCCCAAAGTTTCCCTATTTTATGCCGATCCCAAAACCTACACCTTTTTGAGTATAAACGGTAAAGCAAGTCTTTCGCGGGATCAGGAAAGGATAGACCGTTATTGGAACAAAATGATGGAAGGCTGGTTTAAGAAAGGAAAAGAAGATCCCAATATCCAATTGCTACAGATCACACCTGAAGAAGCGCATTATTGGGATTCAAACTCAAATATGGTCATCAACTTGTTTAAACTGTTGAAAGCGGCTGTTACAGGCAATACACAAGATATAGGTAAAGAAGGAGATCTTAATATTTAATATAAACGGAATCTATAATATCAACACAGTAATTAGCACCCTAAAAAGGTCCTCTTTTCCAAAATGAGGACCTTTTTTCTAACCAAACTTTTATCGAAAAAATCTGTTACGCGTTTCCTTTGATCACACGTAAAAGTACTGCGATGATTGCAATTACCAAAAGAATATGAATTAGCCCTCCGCCAACAAAGCCTCCAAAAAAACTGATTGCCCATATCAGGACCAAAATAACAGCGATAGTATATAATAGATTTCCCATAGTAATGAATATATATGTGTTTATTGAATAACAATACTTATCCAGCGATGGTTTAGTATTTTTTCTATTTTTTCCACTTACGGATCCTCCCGACTGCATTTTGATAAGGTGAAGCGGTGTTAAATTGAATCATTCTGCCTAAGGTCCATTTTTCATACCACGATACACCATAAAGCTGCATGTCTGTCTTTTGCTCAATGAGTTCCACAATTTTTAAAACAGTTTGGTCTAGTTTTGCGCACAAAGTATTAAAATCTAGATTGTTATAATCCTGATAAAATTTTTGAGCCAGTTTGCCTAGCTCATTCCATTTAAAACCAGTCTCCGGAAAATCAACCTCTTTGCCATCTTCACTTTTCTTATTCCATTTGAGAACCAGCTCACCCCAGCCAATTAAATAGGAAATTAGGTTATTTATACTCATTACTGTTCCTTTAGCATGACCCTGGAGTATAAGAAGATTAGTTTGATCGTTCGGAATATCGGAAAGTTCACAGACAAGCTTGCTGTAATTTATACGGATAGCTTGAAGGAGTTCGTCTTTTGTGGTTGGTATAGCCATGGCATAAATGTGAATTATACATAAGATACAAATAATTATGTATAATTGATTAGCTTGGGATGGAGTTGTAGAGCAGAACGTGTTCACAAGCCCACAGCAGACAATGTTTGACAATGCCTTTTGTTTTAGTCTGATAGGCTTTTTGAATATATTATTGTAATTGAAAAAACAATAAACCTTAAATCGTAAAAAATATGGTTTTATGTGTTTTTTTTGGTAAAATTTATTGTTTTATTAAAGTGGTGTTGTATTTTATTCTGTTTATAACGAATATTGTTGTAAGTATTTAGACAGGATCTTTCATAGGGGAAATACTGTCTAAGATGTACTGCCAATGAAATAATAAACTGAAAAATTGATACAAAGATGAAAAAGATTTTATTGTTACTAACCGTGGTTATGTTCGTCGTTTCGGGCGCATTCGCTCAGATTCATAAGCCTGTTAAATGGACTGTGGCCAGCAAAAAATTGAACAACAAGGAAGCTATGGTCTATGTGAAGGCCACTATTCAAGATGGTTGGCACATTTACTCCCAAAATGTAAAAGACGGTGGCCCAATTCCAACATCTTTCAATTTCGGTAAAGCTGCTGACTACGTTTTGGTCGGTAAGACGGCTGAACCAAAACCGAAGATCAAACACGAAGAGGTTTTCAAAATGGATGTGGGATACTTCACCAATGAAGTGATCTTTCAGCAAAAGGTTTCGCTCAAGAAAGGAACAGCAACAGTAAAAGGTACCGTGGAATGGCAAGCTTGTGACGCTTCACAATGTCTTCCTCAAGATGAATATGCTTTTGCTGTAACGATCAAATAGTCTAATAAATAAAAGCAATTAACGATCTAAAGCGATTTGGTGCTTAGGATAATTGATAGAAAAAGGAAAATTAAGGATAAAGGCTAGGTAATCACACCTAGCCTTTTTTGTTTAAAGGGGGCTTTTGGTATAAAAAATAAGCCCTTTGGTATAATATGTTAAATCTATTTTTTACGAATTTTTAGCTTTGTTTAAATGGATTACACAAACTTACTTGAGCAGGCAGATCTTTTTTTAGTGCATAGTTACCGCAAGAACCACAACCCACAGCTATATTTTCACACCATTGAAAGGGTTCGAGATATTGTAAACGCAGTAATGACCCTAAGTGAAAAATATGCCTTGACGGCCGAGGATAGATTTGTGGTTGCGGATGCGGTCTCATTTCATTTGGGAAGTAAAAGCTTTGTTGACCTTAACCAAAGGATGTATCTGGAGGTAAATTATAGAAAGAATCAGGTGATCGATGAACGCATATGGTATGCACTGACCCTGGTCTTCTTACGAAACCATACGTACTTTACAGAGGAAGCACGCCTATTGAAGGAAGGTATAAAGAAGAATAATATTGCCTATTTTGTGAAGTTGCAAATTGCAGGAAAACAGTCATCGGTCTAATGTAATGGTGTGTTTTATGATAAAAATGATAAAGATAGATCGATTAAAGTTGAAACATTGTACACTAGTTAGTTTTTTGGTCATGGGATTGTTATGTTTCGAGACCGCATGTTACGGACAAATGGGGTTTGGACTTCGGGTGGGTGGTAATATTTCGCGTGCAAGTGGCAATACATTTGGCGCCAATAGAATGGGATATCAATTGGGAGGGGATTTGATTTTTGGACTTAATAGCAAGATGGATATTCAAGTTGAGCCTAGTTACAACTTAACCAGAATTCGTGTCAATGGTAACACGGCTTCTCTTGCTGGAGGCTTATCCAAGGGGACCCGTTCGCTGAAATATCTCAATACACCCGTATACCTAAAAATTAATTTTACGAGAAAATTTTCAATCTTGGGTGGCCTAGACTTGAATATGTTGCTCAACGACGACAGGTATAAACTTAATGATGGAAAACCAGCGTTCAACAGTCGTACACGGATAGGTTACGCATTAGGGATAGATCTTGGCGCGCTGTATTTTAGATACCGACAATTCAAAAAGAATAATAAAATTGTAGACAATTGGGATGCACATATTGACCAGTATCAACTGGGATTTAAAGTGCGTTTGTTTTAAGCTAATAGTTCCACTGGTAGGTAACCTTTACAGACTTTCCTGTGCTGTAAGCTGAGCCGTTCTGATTTTGCTACATCAGGCGGCTTTAATTTTATTAATGATTTACGATTTGTTGTGGAGATATGTATTGCTGGATATCAAGGATATTTGCAGGACTAGCTCGACACACCAATCGATGTACTTGTAACGGGCTGATGGAGGATGGAGCTCCTATAGGGCTGAAGGATTTTCCCCGTTTATCAAACTAGACTGCAAATACTGGGATGCTGATCGTGAACGTACGTTACGACAAGGGGATGCTGATCATGTTAAACGAGGTTTGTACTTCATCATGCGAAAGTTTTTAAGGAAGTTCACCTGTTATTGTTTTAGCGTATATCTTTATATAGCAACAATGTTGCATTTGTGTTGTTTTGTTTTTATATTTGTTTAAACGAAATTACTATGAGCAGCATTTCCAAAAAAGTTAAATTACCTGTCACTGTTTTAAGTGGATTTTTAGGTGCGGGAAAAACCACACTATTGAATCATATTCTACACAATAAGGAAGGCAAGAAAGTTGCTGTTATTGTTAATGATATGAGTGAAGTGAACATTGATGCACAAGCTGTTGAACGTGAAAATGTGCTTTCGCGAACAGAAGAAAAGTTAGTGGAGATGAGCAACGGATGTATTTGTTGTACCTTAAGGGAGGATTTGATGGTGGAGGTGGAGCGACTAGCGAAAGAAAATCGCTTTGATTATCTTCTTATCGAGAGTACTGGTATTTCGGAGCCTATTCCAGTAGCGCAGACATTCAGTTATAGTAGTGCTGACAATGGGATTGATCTGTCTACGTTCAGTTACATTGATACTATGGTAACTGTGGTGGACTGTTTCAATTTTGCTAAAGATTTTGGAAGCGCCGATACCTTATTAGATCGGAAACTGACGGATGACGACTATGACAATAGGGCAATTGTAAATCTGTTGACTGATCAGATCGAATTTGCCAATGTTATCCTTTTGAATAAGGCCGATCTGGTATCTGAGGAAACTTTGGGCACTCTCGAGTCTGCTATTGGGCGGCTCAATCCTGGAGCCAAATTAATCCGTACACAATTTGGACGTGTTGATCCAAAGGAAATTATGGGTACGAGCTCGTTTGACTTTGATGAAGCTTCCTCTTCGGCTGGATGGATCAGAGAACTTGAAAATGAACATAGCCCCGAAACAGAGGAGTATGGTATTTCATCTTTTGTCTTTCGATCGCAACGGCCTTTCCATCCCCAGCGACTGCACAGTTATCTCAATGAGCGGTACCCACATAATATCATACGCGCTAAAGGTCTCCTCTGGTTGGCATCCCGGCCGAATCTTGCGATTAGTTTTAGTCAGGCAGGTGGCAGCGTAAGATTGGAAAGTGCAGGCTCATGGTGGAGTAGCATGCCCGAAGAGCAGCGTTATCAGTATCCCAGTTATGCCGAAATCAGCGCTGAACTTCTTAAACGTTGGCACCCGGAGTGGGAAGATCGAAAAAATGAATTGGTATTTATAGGTCAGCATCTGGAGAAAGAAAAATATCTGTCGGAGCTTGAAGAATGCCTATTGACCGAAGAAGAAGGCGATGACTGGCGTTTTACTTGGTGGAAAGACGAATTTCCTAAAAATATTTAAAACCATTTGTGATCGGCATCGGTTAAAAAAGTAAGTAATGTAGGTTAGATATTGTATTTTTCGAAGGCCAGAATTAATTTTCTGGCCTTTTTTATACTGATTTGCCAGATGTTATCAAGATACGGTTATCAGCCTTCATCAATCGCGCTATTAAAAATATAGAAATCTATCCCTAAAACGCTTAATCATGATGGTCGAAAATCATCTTTATGATTCCGAAAATTTCAAAGAGTCATAGCAAAGATGTCATGGTAAAAGAACAGTATAGTTAAGGAACAATCATAGTCACTATGCATGATATAATTAACAATGAGCAGACTGCTTGATTTTAATAATACTTAAAAGGTTTAATTTCATACCTAAATCAATACTGAAAAAGCATCAAAAAAAGAATAGGCTAAACTTGAATGCAATTGAACGCATGCATACGCTGGGTAATATCTTTAAACCTGGGGTGGTGAAAGGAATTGATCTGAAAAAGTAATTGATAGACTTTCAAAAAAACAGCACTGATAGTCTAAAGATAAAACTCGCTCACGCATCAAAGAGGTGAAATTAGTAACGGGATTGTCAGAATAGTAGTATGTTATTTAGAATTGTTTTAAACTACTGGTTTTCCATGTATATTTGAAATACCGAAGGGCACCCTTTCAATTGAATGCTAATTTTATATTGAATGATTTTTGTTATATAAATGAATAAAGTAGAACTGTTTGAAAATGAGCGCGCAAGAGGCTATGACCAATTTGTTGAGAGCTGGATTCCCAATTACCATTATTTTTTAGATCAGTTGCCAAAGCTCCTCCGAGAAACTGAAAACAAGGATTTACTGGTGGTAGGATGTGGTACTGGAAATGAAATAGGACGTTTTGTCGACACAGCAGAATCTTGGACAATAACCGGGGTAGATCCGTCGCCTGAGATGATTAGCCAGGCCCTGGAAAAATTTGAAGCGGATGAGAATGTTCATCTTGTCGAAGGTGTGGTAGGTGATTTGGACGAAGAGAAACAATTTGGTGCTGCGACGCTTTTGCTTGTATTACACTTTTTAGAAGACAATGGCGAAAAATTGGTTATGCTCCAAGATATTTCCAAGAGAATGATGTCGCAAGCACCCTTGTTATTATTAGATATTACGGGCAATAAGGAGCAGATTCAACAAAACTTGCAGTTGTTGCGGCTTCTTCTGCCCAAGGGGATAGATGAAACACAGGTCGCTCAAAGATTGCGAAGAATCGAGCACGAATTGTTGCATGTCTCGGAAGAACGATTAGTCGAGCTCTGTGAAGAAGCCGGATTTGAACCTCCTATTCGATTCTTTCAATCATCGATTTATATGGGGTGGATAACCCGAAAAAAAGATATTATTTCCTTTTCTTAGCAAAGGGATTGAAGGAAAGCCCCGCATTAATATAAAACGAAGGACCGGGATTTGCTTCCCATACATAATCGCGCTGGGTTTTGTTTTTTTCAAATACGCGTGCACGGGGTATGGTTTTTAGTCCTGATTTAAGGGTGGCAATAAAAGATCGGCCCAGGTTATGTTCATAAGTCAGACCCGAATTGATCTCCATCTGACTGAAGGTATATACTTTTTCAGCGCCTTGAAAGTTATAGAGGTAAAAGATCGTACTATTTAAATCGGAACCTATTGAAACGCGGCCATTCCGCAAGACCTCTTTTCGAAGGTAGACTCCTTTAGGTAAGATGACATCAAGTATCATCCCATTGGCAAATTGTTGCTTGTAGGCAAAGGTTGGTAAAACCGGAATAATTGCTGCCGGATCTATAAAGCCGATGAGGCCCACCGCCATTTGAATCTCCCGCGTAGCTTTTAGTACCACAGTAGCAGATAATATCCCATTAATGCGTTCTATTGCTTTTTCACTCCCATTGGCAGCAACCGTTGCGGTATAAAATGCTACCTTGCCCCACAAACGTGAATAACGGGTAAGATTAAGTGATTCGTAATGATAATGATATTGATGGGTTGACTGTATGGTGGATTGTGCGATGGGGTCTAAACGATTGGAGTTTACAGAAGTGAACTGATAGCCAATATTGGTACCCAAGTTCCAGGTTCTGCCCTTTAAAAAATTAATGTTGATACTACCTCCGGCTTGGTACATCGATTCTACTTTTGTTTTAGGTAAATCCTGACCTTGGAGCTTTGATGAATAACTGTATCCTGTATTGGATTCATAGGTCAAATTGAGGACCCGTGTTATGGGAAATTTGTCGGTAACCACAGCCCTCACTTTTTGCTGCACGCTATCTTTAGTCTGTGCGATGGACGTGGATAGGCTAAGTAACAGCACAAACATTGAAAGTGTTTTTTGCATAAATATATGATTAAAATCATTGTAAGAATAGCCGAAATTTGTTGGTGGGATTCTTTTTTTAGACCAACAGGTCTTCTTTTTATACAAAAGTCCATTTTGGGGGAACAGCGGAAAGAAAAGTTAAAAATCATCCATTAGTTTTGGTATAAAAAAAACAGGCCTTCGTATAAGAGATCGGGTACTTGCCAAGAAAAGCGCTATTTTTGTTATTCAGGTTAAAAATTGTTCTAAAGCATGCAGGACTTCAATAATAGCGTTGTTTTAAGGTATTTTACAGAAAATAAATTCAGGCCACTGCGACATGTGTTTTTTCTGATCGGTTTACTTTTACTTTTTGCAAATGCAAATTCGAGTTCTCATTTTCAGGGTAGTTATCGGTTTTATTTTTCTATTATCTTGTGGCTTGTATTTGTATGCATGTTTTACGCTAATATGTATGTACTGATACCCAAGTTTTTCTTTAAGGCTAAATATGAGCTATATGTCTTAGCATTGATACTGCTGGTAACGGCCAGTTTGCTGGTGGTCATGTACATTGCAAATTACATCTATTCCATTCATATTCCCGCTATAAAAAAACCGGAGTCGGACTCTATGGGGCTAGTCGCCGCATTATTTATCTGTATTCCGATTATTCTGACGACGACGACATTTAAGCTTTTTAAGCGTTGGTTGGAAGACAATAAGCGCATTTCTGAACTGAAAAATTTGGCGCTGACCACAGAGCTTATATCCTTGAAGAACCAGATTCAGCCACATTTTTTATTCAATATGCTGAACAATGTTAAGGCTTTAATTCGAAAAGATCCGAATATGGCTACGGAGGTCATCATGAAACTATCAGACTTTCTAAGATATCAGCTCTATGAAAATAATGATGATAGGACGCTTTTGAGGTCTGAAATCAACTTTATCTCCAATTTTCTAAAATTGGAGGAAATACGCCGTGATAACCTCACAACGCGTATATCCTGCCCAGCAGAATTGGAAAAGAAAGGTATATTCCTACCACCACATCTTTTTACAGCCTTTGTTGAAAACGCAATTAAACATAGTCTCAGCTCCGGTGATACCTTTATTACAATTCATTTTTCTGAAGCTAATCAGCAGCTTTGTTTTGAATGTGAAAATTCGAAAGATCCCGACAGCTTATTTGTCCGAAGCAAATACAGCGGACTGGGATTGGCTAATGCCAAAAGACGACTGGATCTCCTATATAGAAATGATTATGAACTGTCGGTGTCAACGACTGAAACATTGTATAGCGTTAAACTTACTATTCCATTATGAATTGCATTATTGTAGACGATGAACCCCTGGCTAGGGAAGAAATGAAAAATTTAATCGAAGAAATTTCGTCCATTCAGATAGTCGGTACATTTTCCAACGCGATATCGGCATTAGAATGTATTAAAACAAATTCGGTGGATTTGCTTTTTCTGGATATTGAGATGCCAACGGTTAATGGACTCGATTTTGCACAGTCTCTTCCCAATGACAAGCTGGTTATCCTGACGACTGCCTATGCGCAATATGCACTGAAAAGTTACGAATTGGATGCAATAGATTATCTGTTGAAGCCGATCAATAAAGACCGCTTAGCCAAAGCGATCGATAAAGCAATAGCCTATAAAAAATTACTAGCGTTAAAAGAAAATCAAAGTACGGTTGAGAAGGCCAGTGAGGATGCACTTTTTATTAAATCGGATAGGAAATACTATAAAATTGCATTTACTGATATTCGCTTTATAGAAGCACTCAAAGATTATGTGGTTATTTATACCCGGAACAATAAACTGATTACTGCAATGAATTTGAAGACAATTCACCAGAAACTTCCGGTGAGCCTCTTTGCACGCACCAGTAAATCCTATCTGATTAATTTGTCCTTTATTGATTCATTTGACAACCATACTGTTTACATCGACAAATTTGAAATTCCGATCGGTGAAATCTATCGAGAAGCTTTCTTTAAACAATACACGGGAGGACTGCTGTAATCTACTGGCGGCTTAGGCAACTACAAAGCGATCCAGGAAATCAACTTGGATACCATAACCATGTAGGAACTTCGTCAGGTAGTCGATGGAGCACTCTTCTGTTTCGAACCTGAATATGGCATCCTCATCATCTAGATCGACAGTAGCATCTTGTACTTGTGGAAGATGAGTTTTGACCAATTGCATCAAAAACTCTTTCTTGCTTTTGGTCTTTACAGAACTTTTAAAAATCAACACTTGCCTAACTTTCATCCCGACTAATTTATATGTGTTCAAAATTATTTGATACCCTTAACGTATGGGATATCGTTACAAATCTATATTCTTCATTGCTTAACGCAACCTATATTATACGAAAGCATTTAGTTTTTATACAAAAACAAGGTTGAGCATTGAGCAGATGAATGGTGTAGATTATATGGAGGGCTAGGGATATCAATTCTAAATTTCTACAGAAAGTCGGTGCATTTTTGTCAGAGGCTACAGTGAAGTAGTTTTTTTGTTGAAATCCTATGATAAATTTAGTTGTCCTGTTTTTAAGTACCATAGTCGCTTTTTGGATCAGCGCCATATGTGGAGGGGGAGCAAGCCTTATTCTTATTCCTTTATTGAATTTTATGTTGCCTTCATCGTTAATTCCATTTTCGTTGACGATTGGTACGTTTACCAGCTCAGTATCGAGAATAATTGTTTTTAAGCGGCATATCAACTGGAAGATCTTTCTGTGGTTTGTACCGTTTTCAATTCCGGCTGTACTATTAGGTGGATATCTGATTAAATATATAGAACCTTCCTATTTGCAGTTGATTGTTGCTTTTTTCCTCATGGGAAATATCCCTCAATTGTTTAAATCAAAAAATGCAGCGTTATCTTCGGAAAGTAAGTGTTCGAAATCTTTTTTGGCAATTATAGGTTTTCTTTCGGGCTTTATTTCAGGAATTACAGGTGCAATCGGCTTGTTGTTCAATCGGTTTTATTTGAAAATGGGGCTTTCCAAAGAGGAGATTATTGCCACCCGTGCTGCAAATGAAGTGTTTTTACATCTCGTAAAACTTATTATTTATATTATTTTAGGTCTGTATTCTAAGGCAGCGCTGGGACTGGGCCTGGCAATTGCCGTTGCAACAATAGTCTCATCATTTACTGTTCAGTTTATATTACCCTACCTCAGCGACCAGGTATTTAAAAAAATAGGTTATGGTGCTATGGTGGTTTCAGGGGCGATATTGCTGACAGGTAGTTCGCGTAAGATTGTCGATCAGAATGACGTGCTGATAGCCTTAGATCGCTCGAAGAATAAAACTGAAATTGCATTGAGCTGGCGAGACACAAATTTTGTCTTGGAATTTAGTCAGACGCATGGCTTAGAACTCGAACGATCTATTCACTGGACTGGTTTACCACTCAAACTTCAGCAAAAGTATTTTGCCCTTAGCAAAAAACATAATAGTATCTATATCGAAAAGGTTATACGTTTTAGAAGGAAGGCTAGTTATGAATTTTACTGTCATAAAGAAGGTGTGTTAACACGATTGGATTAAATTGTCTCTTGCCTTTTTATTTTAAAATGCTTATTTCTACTGGTTTTAAAGTGTATTGATATATAATCTATCTATTTAGTAGATTATTGAAAAATATTCCTATATTTGAACCGAAGAATTTTAGCAGGAAGGATATGGCAATGGAATTTTTAGCACAACAGGCACAAACGCAGCATTTAAATCAAGCTTTTTCAGGTAAAAAACAAATGATGATGCGCGGGCTATCTATGCTTAAAATTTCGGATCGTGTTTTATATACCGGTGCCCATCCAGACGATGAAAACAATAAATTATTGACATTTCTATCGCAGGATCAGGTGGTCGATACTGCCTACCTTTCTGTTACGCGAGGTGAGGGAGGACAGAATTTTATAGGTAGAGAAAAGGGATTGGATCTGGGGGTACTTCGGGTGCAGGAGTCACTTGCGGCACGTGAAATTGAGGGAACAAAACAGTTCTTTACACGGGCAAAGGATTTCGGCTTTGCAAAATCAGTCGATGAGACGTTGGCGCGATGGGATGAAAATGGTGTACTGGCAGATATGGTATGGACTATCCGTTATTTTCGTCCCACTGTAATTGTAACGCGATTTTCGCCGAATGTCCCTGACTCGCATGGGCACCATCAGGCCTCAGCAATCCTAATGGCGAAAGCTTTTGATCTGGCCGCTGATCCAACAGCTTACAGCGAACAGTTAGCAGAACTAGCACCTTGGCAAGCTCAGCAATTGCTGTGGAATGTATATCAGGAGAGTGGTGTTAAAGATATTGGCGGAGAAGTAACACCTTTGCCAGCATATATTTCTTTGGATATTCCTATAAGACATGGCTCTTTTGACTTACATTATGGTGAAATTGCAGCAGAAAGTCGTAATCGACATCGTTCTCAGGCCATGGGAAGTTTGGCGCAGCATCACTCTAGTATCGAGTATTTTGAAGTATTAAAAAGTGCATCGATCAATTCAGAGGCTGTGAATACTATTTTTACGCATTGTTCAGTGCAAGATTCTTATGCAAATGTATTCAATCGGTTGGTGGATGACCTTATCGCAAAATGTGAGTCTGATACGGCAGAGCTTACATTGGAGCTTGCTTCGATTTTATTTTGGATGAAGATCGTTCCCGAAGATAATATTATTCATAAAAAACGAGCTGAGGTAGAACGTCTGCTACTTGATTTTGCTGGTGTCTCCTTAGAAGTACAGGCTTCTAACGCCCTATGGGTGCCGGGAACCGAGGTTAATATGATCTTGCATGCGCATATTCCAGTGGAGTCTAATTTGCAGTTGACAGCGGTAAATGTTCCTTTTATAAGGGGGGCAAGGCAAATAGATCTTCCCTCGTCTCCATCGAAAATGATCCATTTGAATGGTCAGCTTCTTGATACAATTTTACCTTCTTTTCCAACTTGGCTTAATGCTAATGGTGACGCACATAATTATACACCAGAATCGTCTGCTGATGTTGTATTGACACAATATGGGACCGAATTGTTGGTTCATCTGGAACTGGAATTTGCCGGCTTACCGATCGCGATTAAGCTTCCTGTAAGACATGCAGGTAGTCTCGTTGTCGTAGCTCCCCCGGTAACAGCAGCATTTGATTCGGACATCGTTGTGCTGTCTAAAGCGACCCAACGTTTAGTTGCTTTGGAGCTGCAATCCAATATAGCCGAATCCTTACCTATTAAAGTGAGGTTAACGCTTCCGGACGGATTGAGCGCATTTCCGAAAGAAATTGATCTCAACATCGCAGGTAATGCAGCGGAAAAACTTTATTTTGAGTTGAGTTCAGCAGCATCACAGGAAGAGATTCAAGAGATTGGATTTGAGATTGAGACCAGTTCAGGTATATATCCGTTCACAGCTAAAAGTATTGTTTATCCGCATATTAACAAAGTAACTTACTTTCCCAAGGAAATACTACGGGTGCTGAACTTGCCAGTGGATATTACGGCCCGGAAAGTTGCTTATATTTCGGGGATGAATGATGAACTTGGAGGGAGCTTGTGCCAACTTGTTGAGCAATTGGATGTTATTCCATTTGAGTCCATTGGTGAAATAAATCTCTTCGATTTTGATGCAGTGGTCCTGGGGGTACGGATTTACAATACTCATCCTTTAATTGCGGAATTTCATCAGCTTTTCCGTGACTATGTGGAGCAGGGCGGTGTATTGATAGGGCAGTATAATACGCCATATGATTTGCATTTGACTGAGGTTGGGACTTATCCTTTAGTTGTTTCTCAGGAAAGAATTACAAATACAGAAACCCGCATTTCATTTTTGGACCCATCCCATCGTATATTGAACTACCCTAATGTAATTGGGCAGCATGATTTTCAAAATTGGGTGCAGGACAGGGCACTTTTTTTACCGCAAAAATGGAGTGCAGACTTTGAACCAATACTACGGGGGCAAAACGCAAATAATCAGCATGAAGATGGTTTGTTGCTGCTTCGCAAAACAGGAAAAGGTTATTATATCTACAATAGTTTGTCTCTATTTAGACAACTGCCTGCAGGAGTAGCGGGAGCATATCGTCTTTTTGCCAATATGCTTTCACTTTCATCGGTCTCAGATACTTATTGATCAATAAGTGTTGTAGGCGAGATGATCTAAAAATTGAATCAACACATTTTCGTGGATGGATTAGAAGACCGCTACAATTAAAATGCCCCAAATAGTGGCAACTATTTGGGGCATGTCCAATTTTACAATAGGTTTCTTATCAGATACTTTAATCCGATCGTACGTTATTGTACAGAAATAATTCCTAAATCTTTCACACTTCCTTTGGCTACTTGCACGCCTTCAATGCTTTTGTTCATGTAACCAGCTACCGAAGGTTCGACAACAATCTTGTAAGTGCCTTCAGGCATCCCAGGAAAGTAAAACTTTCCGGCTGAGTTTGCCAACGTACCTACAGTATCTACACCGGTAATAGCAAATACATTGGCTTGTGATTCCGCAGGACTAATTGTGCCAGTGATTGCTCCAGATGTGGCCACTGGGATGGCGCGAATAACGGGTTTAAGAAGATATTGATCGTTGCCCGTCTTTACAATCGATTTTGACGCATCAAAATCCAAAAGAAGTGTGTACGCTACATCCGGAATTAATTCATCTTGTACTTTGAGTTTAACGCCGGAGGACTGTCCGCTAGGTGTTTTTAGCGGATGTACAACGCCATTGACCCAAATTTCATTTCCTGAGTCATTAAGTTTGAGCCGAATTTCTTGGATCATACCAGAAGGAACATCCTGTCCGGCTATGACGGTATCTTTTCCCATTGTATAATTCAAAATATTAAATGGATCGGCGGCGACATCTATCGTTGTGCTACCCGAAGTAGTTCGGATCTCGATCGCATCGATGTGAAGATTGATCGCGTCATAGTAACCTGGAGCATCCGTAATTTTTACTGTGACAGGTGTTTTTTGTGAGGAGGGACCATCATTTTTGCTGCAGCTGCCTAACAACACCAGGGTCGCTAGAGCAAGGAGAATAAAGTTCTTTTTCATAGTTAGTAACATTATGGTTACAGCTAGGCAAAACTTATGCCATTCTATAAATAAAGCAAAGTCCCTAGGCCCGAAAAAATAACCCCAGATGGAATTGACCATACTGGGGTGTTTCTATACTTCATAATGATTATTAATCCTTTTTATGGAAAAAGGACTCTTTGGGAATATCAATTACCTTTGAATCATTGAGACTGTATTGAAGTTTTAGGGTAAATCCGCCTCCAGCTTCAAGGAAATCTACAGCAATTGGATGGTAGCCTGGTTCTAAAGCAATCTGTCCACTTTTCATAATCGGTGCATGCTGCCCGTCATTATTGACGACGAGCTGATCATGTATCCGCAAGACACCGCCATCATCGCAGGTGAAGTAGAAATTATAGATTCCTTTTTCCTTGACATAGATATATCCCCGTATTTTTGCACCAAATGAAGGCATTTTGATGGTATCGTTTAAAGCGATATTGCTGATCACTTCCTGGCGTACTTCGGGCCCTGTAATGGCCGAAGTGTTGGCAAAAGTTCCATTGAAAAGTGTTGCCATAAGCCCTGGGGCTATGCTATTTTCATTGGGTTTTACGCTCTTTTTCCAGGTATCATTTTTAAAATCAACCTGATAAAGTTCACTTTTTGCACCGGAAGAGGAGATTGTTGCAAAACGAATTGGCCCTTCTTTTTTAACCACGAGCGAACCGTTCAATACTGGGCTCTGCTGTGTTGGAAGGCTACCATCCGTTGTATAGTGTATTTGATTCTGTGGAAGTTCGTTTACAACCTTTAGAACAGATTGTCCGTCAACAATAACCTGTGTTTCGGCGAATCCTGTGAGGTCTGGCATACGATAGCGTAAACCCATTTTGTTCCAAAGTCCAAAGTGCGCAATTACTCGATTTCTATAGCTATCATACAGCGGTTTGTTGGTCCATACACGTTCTGATAAAGCGCTTAACCGCGGGAGAATCATAAACTCCAACCGGGCGGTGGAAGGAATCATTTCTGTCCAGATATTGGCCTGTGCACCTTGGATCAGCGGTGCTTTTTGGCTGGAAATATCCGTAGGTTCGACATTCATATTGTACACGGCATCCAAACTGCTGCTATTGGGTAAATAATCAAAATAAAGCGGGTTTGTAGGTGTCATAATGACCCGGTGACCACGGTTTACAGCTTCTATCGGTGCATTTTTTACCCAACCACGCCAGTACATCACCATCATGCTCGTGTCCGAACTACCGTCTAATATTTCATCCCAACCAATGCTCTGTTTATTTTTTGAACGAATAAAACTGTTTACTCGTTTGACGAAATAACTTTGAAGATCATGTAAGTTCGCTATTTGCTTTTCTTTCATAAAAGCTTGAGCCGCTGCTGATTTTGACCAGGAGTCTTTTTCGACCTCATCGGCTCCGATGTGAATATAATGCGAAGGGAATAAGTCAATAATTTCGCCTAGTACGTTCTCAACAAAGGTATAGCTGCTCTCTTTCCAGGGGCTGATGGGGACAGAAAATTGCTTTCCCCAGCCTGCGGATTGGCTGTCTAATAGGAGTTCAGGATAAGCCTTGGTAGCCACCATCATATGTCCGGGCATGTCTATTTCAGGAATAATTTCTATCTGGCGACTGGCCGCATAGGCAACAATGTCCTTGATATCTTGTTGTGTATAGAAACCACCATATTCTTCCTTTCCGTTTGTTGTGCGGATCAATTCCTTCGGCAGATTAAAATCGGGGTTCTCTTTGGCTTTCACAAAGCAGGCCGAATCTTGGTTGTTATAAATACGCCAAGCCCCCTGTTCGGTTAGTTTAGGGTATTTCTTGATTTCTATGCGCCAGCCTTGATCGTCCGTTAAGTGCAAGTGAAATTTGTTGAACTTATAGGTTGCAAGCAGATCAATGAATTTATAGATATAATCTTTTGGAAAGAAGTGGCGGGCTACATCGAGCTCAACACCGCGCCATTTGAAAGCGGGCTGATCTTTTACGGTTACATAGGGAAGAGTAAACTTACCTGTTGTTCCCGAAAGTAGATACAATTGCTGGACTGTCTGTAAACCATAAAATGCGCCCTTTTCTGAAGAAGCGATTATTTGTATACCTTTTTGATCTATCTTCAATTCATACGCTTCATTTGAGAGGCCCTGGACTTTGATCAATTGCAGCGTGGCGTTTGTCTTCTTCACGCTTTTTTTGTTCAGTTGACCGAATAGCGATTGGTTGATCCATGCCGGCAGTGACGTAGAAGAAAATGCTGGATCAATAGCGTAGCCCAATTCTTGACCATTTAGCTGAAAAAGGCCCGGCCCGGCTTCCAGCTGTTGAGGAAACGGAATAAGTTGAGGAAGTATGTTTTTTTGTTGTGCAAAACTTAATGTCGGCAGGTACAGGGCACAGGATACAAGTAAGGTTGAGAAGATTTTATTCATAAATGTGTTTTTTGTGATTCACAAGTAGTTTTAGATTTTGCTGCAATATACCAATATTTCGGGTATCGGCCGGCAATTTTGGTTGATCTGTACTTCTTAGCATTATAAGCAAAGCATTTCTCCTAATATTGTTATAAATGTTTGTTTGACATTTATATATTTATTCTTATCTTTAACTTGAAAATAACCTGTATTTGAATAGGCCTATAGTATGTTTATATCTTGAATATTTTCATTGCATAATTGTTTTACTGCTGTTTTAAACAAGATCGTAAAAAGTTGCCTGTGGGTTGACTGCTTTGATATTTTGCAGAGAAGCCTTTCAATAAAGTAGGTTGGTGTTGTTAATTTATTGGTGGTGGTAGAGCTATGAAAAATTTTCTTATTAGCATTGTTTTCTTTTGGCAGTTGGCCCACGTTTATGGACAGCCTAATCGTGTCCATTTTTTCTCCCTTCAAGATGGTCTGACCAATCAGCAGGTGCTGGATATTGTGCACGATGATGACGGATTTATGTGGATAGCCAGCGAGCTGGGATTGAACCGGTATGCAGGGAAGTCTTTTAAATCATTTTATGCAACAGACAAGCCGGATGGGCTATCGGTCAATAGTAATGAAATCAATACCTTGCTTTATACCGACAAGAAATTGTATATCGGAACGCGGTCCAATGGCCTGAATGTACTTGACTTACGTACAAATAAATTTAGCTATTACACACATGACGGTACTAATCCGAAATCCATCGCGACAAATGATATAACCGATATGATTGAAGGGAAAGATGGAAAACTGTGGCTGGCCACCTATCATCAAGGTGTACAGCATTTCGATCCAATAACCAAAGAGTTTAATCATTTCAATAAGAAAAATTGTCCCGGACTTCCCGAGAATAGTGTTTGGTCTTTAGTTGAAGATCGCAGTAACATGCTTTACATTGGGCATGTAAATGAAGGCCTGACAATTTTGGATCCCGCCCGTCGGTCACTGAAACGATTGACTAATCAGAATACATTGGGTAAACTTCCTGATAATGAAATTAAAGTCTTGTTTTGCGATCAGGGGGGGAATGTGTGGATTGGAACCCGTAAAGGGTTGGCTGTATATCATCCGGCTTCAGGTCAATTACAGCAAGTCCCTTTGGCAGGATTAGCAAAAAATGGGAATGAACCTTTTGTCTACGCAATCAAGGAAATTGGCAATACCTTATGGATAGGAGGCGAGTCGTCGCAACTATTTTTGTTGCAGCCGAAATATACGTTTGATAAACGTTTTGAAGGCGTCCAGCACATACAGCTTGTTGATCTTGGCAAAGGTAATAATACCATGGTCCAGCATATCACTCCGGATCGGTTCGGAAATATTTGGCTGGCGTTATATGGTGGAGGTGTAGGGGTTGTTTCGCATATGGCTCCTTTTTTTAGTGTTTTTCCTTCAGACAATATGTTACCTGACCGATTGGCAACAGTGAGTAATGTATTAACTGGTGAAAATCGGACTCGACTGGTAACTGAGGGCTCGGGTATAGTAGAAATGAATGCTGGAGGCCGTTTGTTGGGACAAATTACCCAAAAAAACGGATTGCCCGACGATTTTATACTTACGGCATTTAAGGATCGGCATCAGCATGTATGGATGGGATTGCGGAAGGGCGGGATTGCTGTCCAATATGCTGGATCTTCCGATTGGCATATGATCGATTTAGGGGAGTCGGTGACCGAAGTTCGTGCGATATATGAGGATCATTTGGGGCACATTTGGATTGCTGCCCATCAAGGTCTTTTTATATACGATGGAGTGGCACACCATGTTCAAAAGCTTCTGATCAATAAGCCTATGCTTGGTGATTATGCACCGCGAACGCTAGTGGAAGATGGTCAGCACAATATGTGGGTAGGAACTTATGGGCAAGGACTCTATGTATATAATTCCGACCGTAAACTGCTTCGTAAGATGGACAATAAGAGTGGATTACGTAATAATACAATCAATCATTTGCTACGCGATAGGGATAATAATATTTGGATCGCTACAAACCACGGATTGGCTATGCAGGATGCAGGTAAGAAGATCGGTGATCTCGCTTTATTGTTGCCGCCGGGAGGTAATGCTTGGTTGTTTGTCAATGGACTTGCGGAGGATCATACCGGAAATATTTGGTGCGCAACCAAATCGGGGATGTTACGCTATGTCTTGCAAGAGAGGCGTTTTCTCCACTACGACCAATCCTTTGGTTTACCCTTGGGCGGATTTATCAATGCAAGTGTAGGAAAAGACCGCGAAGGGCGACTGTATTTTGGCATGCAGGAAGGAATGTGTTATTTCAATCCTGCTAATATTCCGTCCGATTTCCCTACTTCGCCTGTAAGCCTGAGCCGATTTATTGTTTTTCAATCGGGCGAATCCAATGCGCAGGTTGATAAATATCCGTCGGATACAAAGACGATTAAGCTCAATTATGATGAAAATAGTTTTCGCATCGAACTTGCTGTCATGGATTTTGCTTTGGATGGATTGGTCGAATTTGGGTATCAATTGGAAGGACTCAATAATGACTGGATTTTTTTGGGCAATGAGACAAACCTCGACTTTCGTAATATTCCCTATGGTGAGCACGAGCTGCTCATTCGTACGCGAATGAAAAACGGTCAGTGGTCGCAAGAGTATCAACGGCTGCTGATTAACATCGCGCCACCTTTTTATTTGAGCTTACCTGCTAAGGCATTTTATATGCTACTCGTGCTTCTGATTGGATATGTGATTATATCCTTTTATTTCAAAAGGATGAAAGCCGAATCGGAACTCAAACTTAAAGAACGGCAACATCTACAAGACGAACAGCTGCATGCCGAGCGGATGAACTTCTATACGCATATTACCCATGAATTACGTACACCCCTGACGTTGATCCTGGGTCCCCTTGAGGATCTGTCGCAAGAAAAGCAGCTTGCTGAGAAACACCGTGCGTTGGTTCAGACGGTTCAGAAAAGTGCCAATAGACTTTTCACATTGGTCAACCAGCTTTTGGAGTTTCGGAAGGTAGAATCGCAATTTAAACCCTTTGTTCCCGAAGCAGGATCCTTGGGCGAAATGCTCGCCGATCTGACAAATAAATATAAAACATTGAATCACAAACCTGGTCTTCGCGTGTTGTGCGAACTCCCTACAGCGGATATACGTACGTTGTTTGATGCAGAAATTGTGCAATTGATTGTCGATAATTTATTGTCGAATGCGTATAAATACACAGCTTCGGGCTATATTAAACTAAGTCTGCGCTACGAAGGTGCAGATCTAAATCATTGGGCCATATTGTCTGTAGAAGACACGGGGGTTGGTATTGCCGAAGAAGATATTGAGCGGATTTTCAAAAAGTATTATCAGATTCTAGGCACAGGTACGCAAGGTACAGGAATTGGCCTTGCTTTGGTCAAGGAACTAGTTGCAATACATCATGGAAAGGTAGAGGTAAGTAGTACGTTTGGGCTAGGCACTAGATTTACGGTCAAGCTAAAAGTAGACCAAGTTGTCGCACAAGAAAGCGAACCGCCCACGGCTTCGCAGCGCCCCCTGATTCTACTGGTCGAGGACGATTCGGAGCTCCGGGAGTATCTTGGAACTACCCTGCAAAGGCATTATGATGTGGTACTTGCCGAAAATGGAGCTGCGGGCTATAAAACGGCGATGGCACGAATACCTGATCTGGTGATCAGTGATATTATGATGCCCGATATGGATGGCTTTGAGCTGGTACAGCAGCTCAAACAGGAACGCAGTACAAGTCATATTCCACTGCTACTATTGACGGCGAAAAACACCGATGCAGACCGGCAACGGGGCTATGATCTGGGGATAGACTCCTATCTGATCAAGCCTGTTACGGCAGCGTTACTCTTCAAACGTATCGACAACCTATTGAGCCGACAGAAACAGATCAATGAACTGATTTTGGAAAGTTTAAACAGCAAATCACCCTATTCAGATGATTATACCGAGCAAAAACCTCCTGAGGAGCTGTGGCGGGAAAATGAATTTGTTCAGGACTTTATGCAGATTGTCGAGCAGCATATGCAGGATGAAGTATTGGACGCTGCTGCCCTTGCTGACCGAATGAATATGAGTCAGTCTACCTTATACCGCAAGTTGAAGGGGATCACAGGTAAAAATATCAATCAGCTGGTTCGCAAGATACGTATCCATAAGGCTGCGGATCTACTTCGGACGGGGAAATATAATGTGACTGAAGTGTCGTTTATGGTCGGAATCAATAGTGCGATTTATTTTCGGCAGTGCTTTAAGGAAGAGTTTGGCCAGCTACCTTCCGAATACCAACGAGCCGACAATAAGATCCGGGTAACGTATTAAAAGAATACACAAAAGCTCATAATGCCCCTGCTACTCCTCCGTGGCGAGGGGCATTTTTTTTCGCATAAAACAGCCTCCCCATGGCAGACCGATAAAAGCAGGCTCAGGTTTCATCAAACAGGAAATATGCCTTAAATATATTATAAAAGCTGTTTTTGACTGAAAATTATATGATTTTTGACGGATTTGTATATGATGTAATGCTGCAAAATGGGCTAAGTTTGAGGTATTATCCAATTATAAAATCTAGGTAGGGGTGGCAACGATGCAAAAGAAATAACCAAAGTAGACCATAGTTTACCATCATATTGTCTTGTCCGGCTAGATTGTATTATTTACTGTTTAATTCGTATTTAAATTTATGAAAAACTTAAAGATTGCTTCTTTTTACACCATGTTGAGTGTGATGCCAACATTGCTGTATGCGCAGGAGAAGGTTACGGGACAAGTTTTCAACAAAGCAAACGAGCCTATCGTTGGTGCGAGTGTACTCCTCCTAGAAGGGGGAAAGGGAACCTCAACAGACAAATCGGGGAAATTTGAGCTGAATGCCAACAAAGGAACGCTCGTTGTGTCATTTGTTGGATATAAGACTCGCCGAGTTCCATTGGATGGAACAACAAATTTAAAAATCCAGCTCGAGGCAGATGAAAATGTTTTGGAGGATGTCGTCGTTGTTGGTTATGGTAAACAGTCCAAACGTAATATTACGGGGGCAGTAAGCAATATTAAATCAGAGGATATTGTACGGTCATCATCGACGACAACTGCTGGGGCTTTGGCAGGAAAGGTGCAGGGGATCTCCGTGCGTGCCAAAGACGCGCGTCCCGGTCGTGGTGCAGCGATTGAAATCCGGAATATGGGCTCGCCATTATATGTAATTGATGGGGTTGCCTACGGAGGTCAGGAAGGTACGGACTGGGTCGGTACACAGAATGGCTCCGGAGCAGATATCTTCAACTCGCTAAATCTCGAAGATATTGAGAGTATCTCTATTTTGAAAGATGCCGCAGCGGCAGTATATGGATTCCGTGCTTCTAGAGGTGTTGTACTTATTACCACCAAAAAAGGAGCAAAAGGAGAAAGTGCAAAAATCAATATTAATGGCTACCAAGGCTGGCAGAATTTGACACGTTTTCCGACCATGGCAAACGCGAAACAATACACGCGTGGATTGGTTGAGGCTGCGCAGAATGAAAACCGCGATCCGAAGACGGTTTATACGCCCGAGGAGTTGGCTAAATGGCAGGCTGGAACAGAGCCTGGCTACCAAGGCTATGATTATTATGATATGGTGATCCGTAAGAATATCCCACAGCGATACATCAATGCCAATGTCACCGGTGGAAGTGAAAAATCAAATTATTTCCTGTCATTGGGCCACCTCAATCAGGATGCAATGATCAAGGATTTCAATTATAAGCGAACCAATTTCCAGGCCAATATGGAAGCTGAGGTACTCAAAGGACTTACTGTCGGGACGCAGATTTCAGGAAGACATGAAGGAACACAGGATGTTGGCTTACCAGGTGGGGATGGATACTTCTCGTCTATTTTGGCTATTATGAAAAATAGGCCGACTGTAGGCCCCTATGCAAATGACAATCCAGAGTATATCAATCATACCAATGATTTTCCCTATAACCCGGCGCTCTTTAGCCGCGATATTGCCGGCTATAAAGACAATAAATACCTTGCTGGAAACGTGAATCTCTTTGCGGCCTATAAGACAAATTTTGGTTTGTCGGCAAAGGGAACTGTTTCTTACAATTATACCAACAATAAATTTGAAGGCTTCCAATATACCTATGATGTATATCGATACGAAAATAATGCCTATAAGCGAACTGGCGGAAGTGATGCTGGCTGGCGTTACGATACCACGAGGGAGATTGTTTCTCGGTTTGCACAGTTCCAGATCGATTATAACAAGCAGATTGGCGATCACACTTTCGCGGGAATGTTAGGCTATGAGCGCTCAGACTGGGACCGGACGTATAAGGCATTGGGCGCAAATCCTTCAAACAATTATATTCCGTTGTTAAGACTGTCGGAGCTCAATAGTTTGGCCGATGAATGGGCTTACGAGGCTCGGGCTGGATATATTGGCCGTATCAATTACAACTACAAGGGCAAGTATCTTCTGGAAGTTCTGGGCCGTTATGACGGCTCCTTTAAATATTATGAGGGTAAACGCTGGGGATTGTTTCCAGGAGCATCAGTAGGTTGGCGTATTTCGGATGAGGGGTTCTTCAAGCCTTTGAAATCCGTCGTGAGTGACCTTAAAATCCGTGCTTCGATCGGGCAAACCGGACTTGAAGAGGGTGTGGGAATGCATGATTACCTTGCCGGATATAATTGGGCGGCTGGAAGTGCTGTCTTAGACGGAGCCTATGTACCCGGGGTACAGCCAAGAGGTTTACCAGTGCGCAACCTCTCCTGGGTTAAAAATACCAATTATAATATGGGGGTCGATGCAACCTTGTTGAATAATAAGCTGACATTGACGGCCGATATCTTTAAAATTATCCGTACTGGATATCCTGGAAAACGATACGATGTCCTATTACCAGCTGAAATCGGTTATGACCTTCCCAATGAAAACCTCGGTAAGAACGGCTATTATGGTGCGGAAGGTATCATTACCTATACCGATAAGGTCGGTGAACTTAACTATGTTGTCAGTGGGAATATGACTTTTTCACGTTATCGTGACCTAGAAACCTATAAGCCTCGTTTCAGTAATTCGTGGAATGAATACCGTAACTCGATTGAAGACCGCTGGGGTGGCGTATGGTGGGGATACCAAGTTGTCGGAAGATTTCAGTCCGAAGAAGAGATCCGCAACCATCCGATCAATAATGATGGTCAGAACAATAGGACACAACTTCCTGGTGATCTGATTTATAAAGATGTAAACGGCGATGGTGTTATCAATGATATGGATCAGCGTCCGATTGGTTATCCGACAGGTTGGGCACCGATGATGAGCTTCGGTGGCCGGATAGGACTTGACTGGAAGGGTATCAACTTAAATATTGATTTGGCCGGTGGTGCGGTGCAATCCTGGTTTCAGGATTATGAGTTACGTAATGCCTTCCATGGTGGTGGTAATTCTCCAGCCTACCTGCTGGAAGATAGATGGCATCGCAAAGACCCTTATGATCCAAACAGCGAATGGATTCCGGGACGCTACCCTGCGATTCGTAACGGCAACTCAGGTCCTAATAGTCGAAACAGTGATTTTTGGTTGACCAATGTGCGTTACCTCCGAGTCCGCAACCTGGAGGTTGGATACAATCTGCCAAAAGCATGGATTCAAAAGATTAAGGCCGAAAAAATACGGTTCTATATCAATGCTTCAAACTTGATTTCGTTTGACAATGTCAAAGACTACCAGATTGATCCCGAGATCGAAGCGAGAGCAGCAGTAGTATATCCACAGCAAAGGGTATTTATGGTTGGATTTAATATGACTTTTTAACATGAAACTACGATTTAAACTTACTTACATAGGCGTTGCTTTATTGACCTTGTCCTCGTTGAGCAGCTGCAATCACGACGATTGGTTTGACCGGGATTCAAAATCATTGATTACCGATGCACAGCTTTGGAATGATCCGAAACTATTGACTTCACTCGTCGCCAATTATTACGATAGAATGCCAACGTTACATGGTGTTTTCAATACAGGAGGAATGACCGAATTGGATGATGCGATGTGGTCGGGACATCGCGATCAAAACTGGCGTAACGATTACCAATTTGGTGACGATTACGGTCGCTATTGGGACTATGGACTTATTCGGGATCTGAATCTTTCCCTAGAAAATATCGATCAGTTCAGTACACAATTGTCTGATGCACAACGCAAGCAGTATAAAGCCGAATTACGCTTCATCCGCGCTTTTGTTTACTTCGAACTCGTCAAACGCATGGGAGGGGTTCCGATTGTCACTACGCAACTTATCTATGACTTTAGCGGCGATCCAACACCATTGCAGGTGGCACGTGCCAAAGAGTATGAAGTCTACGATTTTATTTACAAAGAACTGGAAGAGATTAAGGAAGATCTCGCCGTCTATAATGCCAGTAAGACCAGAGCCAACAAGTATACGGCATTAGCTTTGGAAAGTCGGGCAATGCTTTATGCGGCATCCATCGCGAAATATAATAATCTGATGGCCTCACCGATAACGACTGCAGGGGGAGAAGTGGGAATTCCTGCCAATATGGCTACTGGTTATTATACCAAGTCGCTGGCTGCCTCCAAGGAAATTATGAACGGTCCCTATGCGCTTTACAATGAGAATGCCGATAAAGGTGCCAATTTTTATGATATGCTCAATAAGAAAACTGGTGCTGAGGTCATCTTTGCAAAGGATTTTGTAACGAGTTTAAAAGTTCACCGCTTTGCTTATGACAATATCGTCAGAAGTCTGACCGAAGACAATGAGTCGTCATCGACGATTTCGCCTTCATTGAGCCTTGTAGAAAGTTTTGATTATCTAGACGGTAGCAAAGGTACATTACATGATAAAAACGGCGCAGGAAATTACGTAGCCTACCAAAATATCAACGATATTTTTGCAAATAAAGATGCCCGTTTGTTTGGAACGGTGATTTATCCGGGAACTTCATTCCGCGGACGTGCTGTAAGTATTCAGGCTGGAGTGGCAACTTGGGGGGCGAATGGCGCTTACCAGTTTACAGCAGCTCCACAATTGGGACAGAATTATGCGAGTGGTGGTTTGTGGACCGGCTTTGATGGACCGCTTTATGATGCACAGGACGTCAGCAACACCGGTTTCTATATCCGGAAATTTGTCAGTGATGCGCCGGCGGCCAGCACACGTGGTACATCAGCTGCTAACTGGTGGCCGTGGTTTCGTCTGGGTGAAATTTATCTCAACGCGTCAGAAGCTGCATTTGAGCTGGGGCAGACTGTAGATGCAAGAACTTATGTCAATAAGTTGCGGGAAAGAGCAGGATTTCCGGCCAATAGCATCAGTAACCTAACGATGGATATCATCCGTAATGAACGCCGTGTCGAACTTGCCTTCGAAGATCATCGTTACTATGATCTTAAAAGGTGGCGTATTGCACATTTGGTGTGGGACGGATCTGAAAATGATCCCAACGCGGTTGTATATGGACTATATGCTTATCGTGTCGTGCGTCCAGGGCATGCCGATGACGGTAAGTATATCTATGAACGGGTAAGACCTGCGCGTTTCAGAAAGGCACGCTTTTTCCGTATGGCCAATTATTATGCGTCCATTAGTCAGGATGTCATCAATAAAAATCCTAAAATAGTTAGAAATCCATTCCATTAATCTAATTGAACCATGAAAATAAAATTTTTAAGCTTATTGATAGCTTTTGCAAGTCTACTCGTTGTAGGTTGCGAATATGATAATTTTGAAGCTCCAAAATCAACCCTTTCAGGACGCGTTGTTTATGAGGGGAAGGCGATTGGCGTTCGGAATAACGGCCCTCAATTGGAATTATGGCAGGATGGGTACCCGCTTCGCTCAGCAATACCCGTATATTTTGATCAGGATGGCTCTTTTTCTGTTAGTCTTTTTGATGGCGAATACAAATTGGTGCGGAAAGGAGATTCACCATGGCTGCAACAGGCAACTGATACGGTTTTGGTACAAGTGAAGGGCAATACGACCATTGATGTACCTGTAACACCCTATTTTACGGTGACAAACGAGTCTTTTCAAAAAAATAATAACAGTATTTCGGCTAACTTTACGGTGAACAGAATAGTAGGTACGGCAAATTTGGAGTTTGTGCGTCTTTACCTCGGTAAATCTGTCTTGACAGATCAGGTACAACGCGAGCTACGTGTGGACGCCAATTTGGCTAACGTTGCTTTTGGTCAACCGACGAGGATTGTCGGAGAGTTGCCGGACAATTTGAAAAACCTCGATTATGTGTTTGCCCGAATAGGGGTGAAAGCTACGGTATCGGGAGAGTACTACTATACTGCCGTTCAAAAAATAGCTTTAAAATAGGTACTGACGACAAGTTAAATGGTCAGATTACGAAGCCACGGGATCAAATCCCGTGGCTTTTAGAGATGCAAAAATGTATAGACGCAAAAATATGCCAATGCTTATTTCTTCAACTAAATCTTCATGAAAAAAAACAGAATTTCAATCTTAATTACCTTATTTTTAATACATGCTACGTGCGGTGTTTTTGCACAGGCTTATCGCAGCGGACCTACCGACAAAGATTTTGCAGGTTACTTATTTGCCTATTTCAAAGGGAATGCTGTTGTAGACGAAGCTGTTTGTTTTGCGATCAGCACAGATGGCTATACCTATCGCGCGTTGAATGATAATCAACCTATCCTGGATTCGAAGATAATCAGTAAAACCGGCGGTGTTCGGGATCCGCATATTCTCCGTGGCGAAGATGGAAAAACATTTTATATGGTGCTCACCGACATGACTTCCTCCAAAGGCTGGGATTCTAATCGGGGTTTGATCCTGCTAAAATCCGAAGACCTTGTGCATTGGTCCCATCAGGCAATCGATATACAGCAGCGTTTCAAAGGTCAGGAAGCGTTGAAAAGAGTATGGGCGCCCCAGACTATATTTGACCCTTCGGTCGGTAAATACATGGTGTACTGGTCCATGCAGCACGGAAATGGTCCAGATATCATCTACTATGCTTATGCAAACAAGGACTTTACAGATTTTGAAACCGAACCTAACGTGCTGTTTCTTCCAAAAAATGGTAAATCCTGTATCGATGGCGATATTATTGCAAAGAATGGTTTGTTCTACCTTTTTTACAAGACCGAAGGACATGGAAATGGTATTAAGCTGGCGATAACTGATTCCCTGACTTCGGGTAAGTGGATTGAACAACCGGGCTATAAACAGCAGACCAATGATGCTGTGGAAGGATCCAGTGTCTTTAAACTCAATCAGTCGGACAAATATATCCTGATGTATGATGTCTATGGTAAGGGGAAGTATCAATTCTGCACCTCTGAAGACCTTGATCGTTTTAAAGTAATCGACCATCAAATTGACATGGATTTTCATCCACGGCATGGGACCATCATTCCTATTTCAAGACAAGAAATTCTAGATTTGACCACCAAATGGGGGAAACCCAAAGATATGGAATTCACATTCAGAAAGAATCCAGTATTGGATGGCTTTTATGCCGATCCGGATGTCCTCTATTCCAACAAAACAAAGAAATACTATATCTATCCAACGAGTGATGGCTTTGACGGTTGGGGTGGTTATTATTTTAAAACTTTTTCTTCCACAGATCTAAGTCATTGGAAAGATGAGGGTGTGATTTTGGATCTGAAAAAAGATGTTGCTTGGGGGCCTCGACATGCATGGGCACCTACAATTACGGAAAAGAAAATCAAGAACGATTATAAGTACTATTATTACTTTACAGCGGCCCAAAAGATTGGTGTTGCGGTGGCCGATTTGCCAACAGGCCCATTTAAAGATTCAGGTAAACCCTTGATCGATTTCAAACCAAATGGTGTAAAAGGAGGGCAGGAAATTGACCCTGCAGTGTTTAACGATCCGAAATCGGGAAAAAGCTACCTGTATTGGGGAAATGGCTACCTAGCTGTTGCTGAACTCAATAAGGATATGATCTCGATTAAAAGAAATACAATCAAAGTGTTAACACCCGACAAGACTTTCCGGGAAGGCGCCTATGTTGTCTACCGAAAAGGTCTTTATTATTTCTTTTGGTCGGAGGATGACACCCGAAGTGAAAATTATCGGGTACGTTATGGAACCGCGACTTCTCCAGATGGACCGATCACTGTTCCTGAAAATAATTTAGTCTTGCAAAAGGATCCTACCCAAGGAATTTATGGTACAGGACATAATTCTATTTTGCAGATTCCAGGTAAAGATGAATGGTATATTGTATATCATCGTTTTAATTATCCCAAAGGTATCGATATGGGCGATGCAGCTGGGTTTAATCGAGAGGTGTGCATGGACCGGTTATTTTTTGATGATCAGGGCCATGTATTGCCTGTCGTTCCTACACTTTAATCACTAAACCTAATGCATATAGTACAATGAAAAAAATAATAAGAAATCTGGCCGTTTTAGCTGTGTCAAGTTATTTGGGTATGAATAGCTTATATGCACAGCCCGGATTTGGTATCGCCGAACGTGTGAATTCGGATTGGCGTTTCCATTTGGGCGATATTGAAGGACAGGCAGGCGCTGAAAAGAATCGCGCAGGCTGGCAGCCCATTAGTTTGCCCCATGATTGGAGCGTCAAATATCCACTGAGCCCAACGCTCGCCAGTGCGACGGGCTTTCTACCGGGCGGTATTGGTTGGTATCGAAAACAACTGACCATACCAGTGGAAGATCAGGGGAAAAGGTTGTTTCTATATTTTGAGGGGGTTTACAACCGAAGCGAAGTTTTTGTCAATGGTAAATCGGTTGGAAAGCGGCCCAATGGCTACGTTTCCTTTTCGTACGATATCACACCATACATTGAGTTTGGGAAGGAAAATACCATTGCTGTTAAGGTCGACCATAGTAAAAGCGCCGATTCAAGATGGTATACAGGATCAGGAATCTATCGCGATGTATGGCTTGTAAAGGCGAATACGCTGCATATCGATCAATGGGGAGTCTATGCCTGTCCAGAACTAAGACAAGGAAAAGGTATTTTAAATACAGAAGTAGCCCTTGTCAACAGTACGCAAGTTGCTGCCCCGATTAAAGTGGAGCAGGAGCTGCTTGATCCAACAGGAAAGGTGGTTGCCAAAAAGTCGCAGAAAGTGCAGGTCGGGGCCGCGAATAAGGCAACTGTAACACAGCAATTGGCAGTATCGAATCCATCGTTGTGGAGTTTGGATCAACCCACACAATATACCCTGCGGACCATCGTAAGCCAAAATGGAAAGCGGATTGATCAGTCAGAGGTGAAAACAGGCTTTAGGGCCTTTACATTTGATCCGAACAAGGGCTTTGCCTTAAACAATTCCTGGATGAAAGTCAAAGGCGTTTGTTTGCATCACGACGCTGGGGTATTGGGAGCTGAAATGTATACTGAAGTATGGCGCCGCCGACTGCTTACCTTAAAATCTTTGGGGGTTAATGCCATTCGAACCAGTCATAATCCGCAGGCATCATCGCTTTATGCTTTATGTGATGAGCTCGGTTTACTTGTTATGAACGAAGCCTTCGACGAGTGGGAGTACCCGAAGAGGAAATGGTTACAGGGATGGAATGTCGGGACACCGGGTTTTGAGGGATCATACGACTTTTTTGAATCCTGGGGAGAGCAGGATCTGGCCGATATGGTCAAAAGAGACCGCAATCACCTTTCGATCTTCGCCTGGAGCATAGGCAACGAAGTGGATTATCCAAATGACCCTTATTCACATCCTGTCCTTAACGGCAAGAAGAAGGAAGGTGGTTTCACGCAGGCCTCGTATGGTGGTTACAAAAAGGATGCACCAGATGCGATGCGATTGGGGGATATCGCCAAACGCTTGGTAGCGGTTGTAAAAAAATATGATAAAAGTAGGGCTGTTACAGCAGGGCTTGCCGGGGTAGCGATGTCGAATGAAACAGCCTATCCGGGAGCACTTGATATTGCTGGATACAATTATACCGAAAGTCGTTATCAGCAGGATCATCAGAGCTATCCAGCACGGGTAATTTTTGGAAGTGAGAATCGACACGATCTTCCAGCATGGCTTGCGGTACGTGACAACAACCATATATTTGGCCAATTTTTGTGGACAGGTATTGACTACCTCGGAGAGTCGGGGCGTTGGCCTTCACGTGGATTTTATTCAGGACTGCTGGATTTCGCAGGTTTTATCAAGCCGCGAGGCTATTACCGTCAATCACTGTGGTTGGATAAACCGATGGCTTACTTGGGTACTTATCCATTGCAGGGAGGTGCCGCAGCCACAGATGTTTGGTCTGCATTGGAATCTGAACAGGGGCAACGGAAAAATGAGGCACCTTCCATGGACGCCTGGCCAGTCTGGAACTACCAAGAGGGGCAGCAGATCAGGGTGGTCTGTTATACCAATAGTGCTAGCGCGCGCTTAGAATTGGATGCTCAAGTGGTGGGCGAAAAGAAAAACTACGATCAGAAAACAGGGATCATCTTTTGGGACATTCCTTATAAAGCAGGAAAGCTAGAGGTTGTGGGTCTGGATGCGAATGGCAAGGAGGTCGTTCGGCATGCGATTCAATCCAGCGAGAGACCCGCAGTTATTCAAGCTGTCATGTTGGGTAATCAGCAAGTCGAAGCTGGTGGAGTGATCCAGATTGCTTTGCAGATCCTGGATGAAAAGGGGGTTCCTGTCGTTATTTCGGAGGATGAAATTACCTGTGATATCGTGGGAAATGCGCGTCTACTAGGAATGGAAGCTGGAAATAATGCCGATATGGGCGATTATACGGACAAGAAGCAGCGCGTTTATCACGGAAAGATGATCACTTATATTCAGGCTTTGGGTAAATCTGGAGAAACGGTCGATGTACGTTTTACCGCACCTTGGTTGAAAACAGCAACGGTAAAATGCCGGATAAAATAAAGAATAAATAAGGTTTACGAAATAAGTAAGTCAATTCATTACCAGGTGTTTCATCTTGGGGATAAAAAGAGCATTGGAAAAACCTTCCATGCTCTTTTTTATTTCAGCGGTCTATCCGTAAATTACTTCGTTATAAAATACCGTAATAAAGCAGTATTAAATAAAAAAAATTATTAAATACTTTTTTTATTATAAATTTTATTATTAATTTAGCTTCACTATAAATCTAAAGACTGACTCAATTATACCAATGCGTTTAATCATATGCCTTTTATGTGTGCTCGGCAGCATGTTGGCCAAAGGACAAAAGCTTTATACCTTACAGTCTGCTCATCTTTCTGGAGTAGATTCTGGCTACGTTTATACACCAAAGATGAAGCCGGACAACCGTGCGTTACCTGTTGTATATGTGTTGCATAGCCATGGGGCGAATTATAAAAGCCTGTCAAGATTTATCGATTTTCAGGCATTGAGCGATCAATATGGCTTTGTCGTTGTATGCCCTGATGGTCTTGGTACGAGCTGGTTTTTAGACAGTCCACAAAAAGGCAGAGCACAATTTGGTCGATTTTTGACAGGGGAATTAATGCCTTACATACAGGATAAATATCATACGGATCGGGACAACTCATTTATTACGGGTGTGAGCATGGGGGGGCATGGTGCACTTTGGCTCTTTTTTAACTATCCATCTTTTTTTAAGAGTGCCGGTAGCAGTTCGGGAGTTGTCAATCTGAGACATTCGGCTTTCAAGAAGACAAGTCTAGCACAACATTTAGGGCAATACAGCGATCAAAATCCATTATTCGATCGTTTTAGTGCCATTCATAATGTCCATAAGATCGTAGGGACTGAAAAGACATTTATTTTTGATTGTGGTACTGAAGATTATCTATATGGGGCCAATAAGTCCCTTCGGGATAGCTGTGATGTACTCAAGATCAAAGCCACTTATATTGCTCAGCCCGGCGCTCATACCTCTGGCTATTGGGCTAAAACCATTCCGGTTCATTTCGCTTATTTTAATCGTCTGATCCATTAATCGATAACCTATGTTTTATTCACCTCATACTGATCCTTTAGTCCGACAACAAAACCGTGTATCTCTGGTTCTTACGTCGGTATTCGGCGCGTATTTTTCAAATTATTTACTGCAATTAACTTCATATGAATTGGTTTAAATCTTTTTTTTCTATTTTATTGGTTTCTGTCACGCTCTCCTCGCAGGGGCAGGCTGTTGCTTCATACGATGTATTGATTGTTGGGGGAGGCGCAAGCGGTGTTTCTGCGGCTTTGCAGGCTGCCCGTTTGGGAAGTAAGGTCCTTGTGGTGGAAGAGACAAGCTGGTTGGGTGGTATGCTCACTGCCGCTGGGGTCTCCGCTATTGACGGTAACCATCGTATGCCTTCGGGAATATGGGGCGAATTTAGGACAGAGCTTTATGCCTATTATGGTGGTCCAAAGGCCGTAGAAACAGGCTGGGTAAGCAATACGCTATTTGAACCTTCGGTCGGTAACCGTTTGCTAAAAAAGATGGTTGGAGCCGAAAAAAATATTGACGTTTGGTATAAAAGTACCCTTTTAGACCTGAAAAAACAGGCTAAAGGCTGGACCGTTGCCATTGAACAGGAAGGAAAAAAGAAAACCGTAAACGCTTCTATTTTAGTCGATGCGACGGAATTGGGTGATCTCTTGCCGCGTGCGGGTGTTGCTTACAGCATCGGTATGGATAGCCGCTACGATACGAAAGAAGAATTTGCCCCCGAAAAGGCCAATTCAATAATTCAAGACCTTACTTATGTCGCTATTCTGAAAGACTATGGTGCTGATCCAAAGAGATTGCTAAAGAAACCTCAGGGTTATGATCCTAAAGAATTTGAACATGCCTGTGATGTTAAAGATCCTGCTTCACACAGTGATACGCCTATCATCAATTGTGATCAAATGATTACCTATGGGAAATTGCCGAATGGAAAATACATGATAAACTGGCCTAAAGATGGAAATGATATCTACCTGAATATTATCGAAATGTCGCCAAAGGCGAGGGCTTTGGAGTTGCAAAAGGCGAAAGATCATACCTTACGTTTTGTATATCATCTTCAAAATCAGCTTGGTTTTAAAAACTTGGGGCTTGCCGATGATGAATATGATACAGCCGATAAACTTCCCTTTATTGCTTATCATCGCGAGTCTAGACGCGCTAAGGGCTTGGTCCAGTTGACATTGCCCTATGTGCAGCGTCCTTATGAGCAGGAGCTGCCTTTGTACCGCACAGGTGGGATAGTAGGCGATTATACCATCGATCATCATCACCTGAAGAACCCGGATGCACCCAAAATTGATTTTGTTAAGATTCGGGTACCATCCTACAATGTACCCCTTGGAAGTTTGATTCCTGAGAAAATAGCGGATTTTATTGTTGCTGAAAAAAGCATCAGTGTGAGCAATATTGTGGCTGGGGCCACCCGCCTTCAGCCAGTTGTATTGGGTATTGGTCAAGCTGCTGGAGTGCTGGCGGCGCTGTCTGCAAAACAAGGTGTTACGCCCAAAGATCTTTCATTAAGGGAGGTCCAGCAAGTACTTTTGGACCATCATGCCTATCTCATGCCCTTTATCGATGTTGATCCAAAAGATAGTCGTTTTCAGGCAATCCAACGTGTTGGAGCAACCGGGATTCTTAAAGGAAAAGGGGTGCCCTACAAATGGGCCAATCAGACTTGGTTCTATCCCGAACATCGCATAAGCGAAGTAGACCTGATTGATGGTATGCGTAGTTATTATCCATCGGCTGATAAAGTCGCTGGCTCGGGTGCCGATGTCACAGCAGAATTTTTTGCGGCTCTATTGCTCCAGGTCGACCCCACTTTGAATAAAAATAAAGTCTGGTCCGTCATTGCAGCAAAAGAAAATCAAGTGTTAACAAGGGCTCAAGTGGCGGTTGTGTTGGATCATATCCTAAAGCCGTTTGAACGGCCGGTGGATTTTACCGGCCAATTTATAGCAACAAAAAATTGATTTCCGAACGCATAGAAAAACGAGATGATCCCAATTTTACCAAATTCTACAACGACTCCACAGCAGCGAAACGATAGTTTGGATGTTCTGCGGGGAATTGCCATCCTTTTAATGGTGCTTTCATCGAGCATTTCATTTGGAAACCTTCCTGCTTGGATGTACCATGCACAGGTGCCACCGCCTAAACATTTATTTGATCCCAGTATAGCGGGTATAACCTGGGTAGATCTGGTTTTTCCGATTTTCCTTTTTACGATGGGGGCGGCCATCCCATTGGCTATGCGGAAAAAAGTGGCTAACCTAAACGCTTTGCCTATCGTGGGTACAATTTTTAAGCGTTTTGTTGCTTTATTCTTTTTCGCCTTATTTTCTTTTTATATGCGCGCTTGGGTTATGAGTGGAGAGCCTGCTGCGTCACAGTATATCTTGTCAATCGTGGGGTTTGTCCTGCTCTTTGCACTCTATGCCGATTTAAAGTCGTATTTACCGATGCGGACCGCGAGACTTGTTCACGTAGCGGCCCTGTTGCTATCTGTAGGGATGCTATATCTGCTTTATGCACAAACGGATAAATTTACCCTCGAGAAGACAGATATTATTATTCTGGTACTGGCCAATATGGCTTTGTTTGGAACACTGTGGTGGTGGCTGACGGCGAAATCCATGTGGTTACGTATGGCGATTTTACCATTTATTATGGGCGTTTTTTTGGGCGCGAAAGAAGTCGGTAGTATCAACGAATTTATCTACAAACTTAGCCCTGCGACTTGGCTTTATCAATTTTATTACCTCAAATACCTCTTTATTATCCTTCCGGCTACAGTTGTCGGCGAGTGGATTATTGCTGATAGGTCGTTGGCCGACAAACCCAAGATGCGGCGGTCTCAACTAGCGTTACAAGGCTTGCTCTGTGCCATTCTCATTGGGCTGAATGTCTTCAATCTCTATATGCGTTATCTCGATATCAATATCGGACTTACCCTGATGTTGATCTTTTCACTATGTTTCTGTTCAGATATTTTTCGGAAGGGCGAAGTACTGACACTACAGGCAAAAATGGCTGTGCTCGGAAGCTATCTGCTTTTTTTAGGACTGATCTTCGAAGCGTATGAGGGTGGAATAAAAAAGGATTATTCTACATACAGCTATTATTTTGTCTCTACGGGCTTAGCTTGTTATGCGCTAACAATGTTGTGTTGTATCGAGAAACTTGCTTTTGGAAAATCGCTGTTTCGAGGTATAGCACTGGTTGGTAAAAATCCGATGGTCGCCTATACCGCAGGAAATCTAGTGTTGATCCCACTTTTGGCGCTTACGGGACTACAGAGCGCTCTTGATCAGATGGGGGCACAGGGTGTTTTTGGGGGAGTGATGCGAGGTGTATTATTCACTGGAATCGTGGCGCTGTTGACGATCGTGAGCAGCCGGTTAAAACTTTATTGGAAGTCATAAAATGAATGAATTATTAGAACAAACGATGGAGCTTCGCAAAGGGCGTAAGGCACTTCCGCCTATTTTTTGGATCTCCACAACATGGTTTGCCATGGGGCTACCTTTTGTTGCCCTTTCGGGTGCGAGCTCCATTATGTATAAAAATTTGGGGGTATCGGACGCAAAGATTGCTTTTTGGACCTCTTTGATTATGCTGCCCTGGACAATAAAACCCTTATGGGGTCCTTTTTTGGAGCTGTATAAGACCAAGAAATTTTTTGTCTATACCACGCAGCTGCTCACGGGACTACTCTTTGGTCTGCTTGGTCTTACGCTGCAGTTGGATCATTTCTTTAGCTTCTCCATTGCCTTATTGACCCTGATTGCATTTAGTGGTTCCACACATGATACCGCAGCCGACGGGGTATATTTGAATGAACTGAATGCAAAACAACAGGCAAAATATGTCGGCTGGCAGGGTGCCTTCTATAATGTGGCCAAAGTGTTTTCTGGAGGCGTACTCGTTTATTTGGCGGGGCAATTGGAGCAGGAAATCGGCATTAAATCCGCGTGGATGGTGGTGATGTTTGCTTATGGATTTATTATGTTGGCGATTGGATTGTACAGCATACGTGCTTTACCTGCTCACCACGAAGCTCCCAAATCCACTTCTTTAAAGGAGGGGATGGATACGCTTAAAGACGTTATCATAACATTTTTTCAGAAAAAGAATATTTGGTTTAGTTTACTTTTTATTGTCTTTTATCGTTTTGCTGAAGGGCAGGCCATTAAGATCACTCCGTTATTTTTTAAAGCACAACGTACCGAAGGTGGGCTTGGCCTGAGTACTTCGGAAATTGGATTGCTTTATGGTGTATTTGGTGCCATAGCTTTTGTGTTGGGGTCGATTGTCGCAGGGCATTTTGTATCCAAAAAGGGCTTAGACCGCAGGACACTTATGATCCTTTGTGCCTTCTTTAATATTCCATTTGTAGCTTATGCCTTTCTTGCGATCACATTGCCGACAAACCTTTATCTCATAGCTACTGCTGTCGCCATCGAGTACTTTGGATATGGTTTTGGCTTTATCGGAATTATTCTTTTTATCATGCAAAATATTGCCCCAGGTAAATATAAGATGGCGCACTACGCTTTCGGAAGTGGACTTGTTAATCTGGGATTTATGATTCCTTCGATGATCAGCGGCTGGCTGAGTGATCATTTGGGCTATAAAGAATTTTTTATCTGGGTGTTGATTTCTACTATTCCAGCCTTTTTGGTTTCCTGGTGGGTGCCATTGCGAAAACCCGAAAAAGAGCATACCGACGAAAATAATTAATGCATATGAACATACTTTCTTATAGGAACTGGAAGGCCTTGTTGTTGCCTTTTTTTTTACCGGCATTGACTTTAGCGCAATCAAAAGGTATTGATTCTACGTTTGATAATCAGCATTATCGCGCAAGGCTTGAGTTTTTTAAAGCGATGCCCAATCAGAAGGACGAAATCGTTTTCCTTGGCAATAGCATTACCGAAGGTGGAAAATGGCAAGAAATCCTCCAACGTAAGCATGTGATCAATCGGGGGATTAGCGGTGATGTGACTTACGGTATTTTAGCACGACTAGACGAGATATTAGCGTCCAGACCACGAAAAATATTTCTGCTCTGTGGGGTGAACGACATGAAAAGAGGAATACCGCTTTCCATTATTTCAACGAATATAGAAAGGATAATAAAGCAGGTTAAAAAGCAGTCGCCAAATACAGCGCTTTTTGTGCAGGGAATTCTGCCTGTGAATGAAGCTTTACTGCCAAAAATCTATGAAGAGGTTCGGAATGACAGGATAGTGCTACTGAACAATGCGTTGAAGGAATTGTGTAAGGCACATCAAGTTCGTTTTGTAGACTTACAGCCGATATTGGCGGACGGTAATGGGGAACTAAAAGCTGAGCTAACAATTGATGGCTTACATCTGAAGCAAGCCAGCTATTTGATCTGGGCCAATTATTTAAAACAGCAAAAACTATTATGAGATCATTGGAATTTTTTAAGGTGTATCGTATTTTCCAAGGTTGCTTCCTCATTGGAATATATCTATCGGTATTTTCCCAGCCCCTCTCAGCTCAGGAGATTAAAATAGATAGCAGTTACGCCAACTGGTATTATCTACAACGAATGGCCTATTTCGAACAAAGTCCAACCATTAAAGGAGCAATCGTGTTTTTGGGAAACAGTATTACTGAACGGGCAGAATGGCAGGAATTGCTTGCAGATTCAAGATATCCTGTACTGAACAGGGGGATAGGCGGAGATAATTCGTTTGGGATTCTTGCGCGTATCGATGAGGTGTTGCGCGGACGTCCGCGGGCAATTTTTCTGATGGATGGCATTAATGACCAATTCAGAAAGCTTCCGCAGGAAGTGTCGGTCAATAACTACAAGCGTATCATTAAACGAATAAAAAAGATCTCACCAAAGACCCTTATCTATCTTCAGAGTGCTTTACCAATCAATGAAGAACTCACAAAAGAGCCCTATACAAAAGATAGAAATGTGCTGGTTCCAATCTTAAATGAAAAACTAAGACAGCTTGCAGCAGATGAAAATATTCCATTTGTCGACCTCTGTCCACTTTTTCAGGACAATGAGGGAAAACTTAACGCGGTTTATTCTGCTGATGGTATCCATCTGATACCAAGTGCCTACATAAAATGGGTACAATTATTAAAAGAAAAGAAATATTTATGAGAATTACAGGAACATTTATTGACGAGATTTCCCACGATATTCCGCACCAGAATTGGGGTCCGGAGGAGTGGGATCGGGATTTTGCATATATGAAGGCAATTGGTATAGACACTGTTATTATGATTCGCAGTGGCTATCGTAAATTTATAACCTATCCATCGGCTTATCTGATGGACAAATATGGCTGTTTTAAACCATCGTTGGATCTTGTAGCGCTTTATCTGCAGCTTGCAGATAAGTATGAGATGAAATTCTATTTTGGACTTTATGACAGCGGTATATATTGGGAGACAGGAGATCTGAGTCACGAAATCGATGCCAATCAATATGTAATTGAAGAGGTCTGGGCTAAATATGGGCATTATAAAAGCTTCGGTGGATGGTATATCAGTACGGAAATCAGCCGTAAAACGAAAGGGGCTGTTCATGCTTTTCGTACACTTGGCTTACAGTGTAAAGCCGTCAGTGGGGGCTTGCCGACATTCATATCGCCCTGGATTGATGGGAAAAAAGCCGTGCTTGCTGCTTCTCCAGAGCTTAGTAAAGCCGATGCAGTTTCGGTATTGGAACATGAAAGGGAATGGGGCGAAATTTTTGAAGGTATACAAGGAGCTGTCGACGCAGTGGCCTTTCAGGATGGACACATTGATTACGATGAGCTTCCCGATTTCTTTGAGGTCAATAAGAAAATGGCTGATAAATATGGTATGGCCTGTTGGACGAATGCCGAATCTTTCGACCGGGATATGCCGATCAAATTTCTTCCGATCAAGTTTGATAAACTAAGGCTAAAACTTGAAGCTGCAGCGAAGGCTGGTTATGATAAGGCTATTACTTTCGAATTTTCTCACTTTATGAGTCCGCAATCCGCTTATTTACAGGCAGGACACCTTTACAATCGGTACCGAGAATATGCACTGAACCACAATTGGTGATAGGGATCACGTGTTTACAGCACGCGAAATGACGACAAAAGCAATCTCGAAGAAGTCAGAGAACAAGAAATAGCATTATTGATAAGAGTAGGCCAGAGATTTTAAATGGCCTTTAAAGAGCAAATTCATTTATATATGAATCATTACAGTACAATTTATAAAGACGAATTATTTAATCATATTCTTCCTTTCTGGACGGAGCATTCGCTCGATAGGGAGTATGGTGGCTATTTTACCTGTCTGGATAGAAGAGGTGGAGTTTTTGACACGGATAAGTTTATGTGGCTGCAGGGGCGGCAAGTTTGGCTCTTTTCGAGTATTTACAACAAAATTGAAACACGGTCATCCTGGTTGGATATTGCAGTTCATGGTGCCAGCTTTATGGAAAAACATGGACGTGACGAAGAGGGGAACTGGTATTTTTCACTTGATCGGCAAGGGAAGGCGCTTGTGCAGCCCTATAATATTTTTTCCGATTGCTTTGCTGCTATGGGATTTGGTGCCCTGTATACAGCAACTCAGGAGCAGCGTTACGCGGAAATTGCTCAAGATACCTTTCATAATATATTGAAACGTCGAACACATACGAAGGGGATATACGATAAGGCTGTTCCAGGGGTACGTCCATCAAAGAATTTTGCTTTGCCTATGATCTTGAGCAATCTCTCCATCGAACTGGAGCATTTATTGGAACCTAATCTGGTGCAGGAATTGATTGAGGATATCGTGGTCGAGGTAATGGATGTGTTTTATAAAGAGGAGCAGGGGCTTGTCTTTGAAAATGTAAGTCCCAATGGTTCATTGCTGGATAGTTTTGAAGGAAGATTGCTCAATCCTGGACATGCGATAGAGGCCATGTGGTTTATGATGGATTTGGGAGAAAGACTGCAGCGACCAGCGTTGATTGAAAAAGCCATGCATATTGGTCTTCGTATGTTGGAGCATGGGTGGGATGAAAAATATGGAGGTATATTCTACTTTATGGATGCGCAGGGTAAACCAACCCAGCAGTTGGAATGGGACCAGAAGTTATGGTGGGTGCACTGTGAAACACTGGTCTGTATGGCGAAAGCCTGGGTACTGACGGGGAATGAAGAGGCTAAACGTTGGTTCGAACGGGTTCATGAATATACCTGGACACATTTTAGGGACCCCGAACATGGCGAATGGTTTGGCTACCTCAATCGAAGAGGTGAGGTATTACTCGATCTCAAAGGCGGAAAATGGAAGGGATGCTTTCATGTGCCTCGTGCCTTATGGAAGGTATATGAGGTGTTTGAAAAAGCAAAAATAATCGTGTAACTTAACTGCTATGGATGCTCTCAATGGAATAAATGCGTTGACCTTAGTCTTCGCAGCGATATTGATCTTTGCGATCGCGTATCGTTTTTATGGCTTGTTTCTAGCAAATAAGCTGCTCAGGTTGAATGGAAGTCGCCAGACACCAGCGGTGGAGTTTGCTGATGGACATGATTATGTGAAAACCGATAAAAAAGTGTTGTTTGGCCATCACTTCGCGGCTATAGCTGCGGCGGGACCATTGGTTGGTCCAGTACTCGCGGCACAGTTTGGTTATCTGCCGGGCGCCATGTGGATATTAATTGGTTGTGTATTAGGTGGTGGTGTGCACGATATGGTCGTGCTTTTCGCTTCTGTACGACATAAAGGAGAAAGTTTGGCAACCATTGCCTCCAAGGAGGTCAGTAAACCTATTGGCACTATTGCTGGTATTGCTGTACTTTTCATTCTGATCCTAACGTTGGCCGGATTATCGCTGGCCTGTATCAGTGCGATGCACGAGGCACCATGGTCTTTATTTACGATTGTACTGACAATGCCAATTGCTATTTTCATGGGCTTGATGATGCGCTATCGGGAGGGCTCGGTGACCTTGGCGAGTATCATTGGCGGTATCCTGCTTATTGCAGGTATTATAGCCGGTCATCACCTGATGCAAGTTCCAACTTTTCACGCACTTTTCAACTGGGATGTGAAGACGATCTCTATCGGTATTGCTGTATATGGTTTCTTCGCTTCAGTATTGCCCATCTGGCTATTATTGGTTCCGAGAGACTACTTGTCGACCTATCTCAAAATAGGTACAATTATTATGCTGACGGTAGGAATATTTTTTGTTGCACCAACAATTCAGATGCCCGCCTTGACCTCATTTATCCATGGTGGCGGCCCCGTAATTTCAGGAACTGTCTTGCCCTTTATCTTTATTGTGATTGCTTGTGGAGCCATATCGGGATTTCACGCTATTATCGCAACCGGGACGACACCCAAAATGATCGGTAATGAACGCGAGATCTTGTTTGTGGGGTATGGCGCCATGCTTGTTGAAGGCTTTGTTGCCTTGATGGCATTGATTGCAGCTTGTACGTTGATGCCTGGTGATTATTTTGCAATCAATACGCCGGTAGTCGATTATGCACAGTTTCTAGCGCAGCACCCCCATCTTTCAGCTGTGGATTTACCGCATTTTATAGACAGAATAGGTGTAGATCTGCACGGTAGGACGGGCGGAGCAGTGTCGTTGGCTGTAGGGATGGCTCATATCTTCGATAAGGTTCCTTTTATGAACGATATAATGGCCTATTGGTATAATTTTGCTATTATGTTTGAAGCTGTTTTTATTCTTACAGCGATTGATGCAGGTACCCGTGTGGGACGTTTTTTTCTACAGGAAATGCTAGGAACTGTTTTTCCTAAATTTAGCGATAAAAACTGGAAACCAGGTGTATGGATTTGCAGCGCCCTGTTTACGTTTTCCTGGGGATATTTGGTTTATACCGGTAACGTAAGTAGCATCTGGCCATTATTTGGTATTAGCAATCAGCTCTTGGCAGCCTGTGGTCTAATTGTATGTACAACTATGCTCATCCGGATGAATAGACGAAAATATGTCTTGTTTGCAGCCGTTCCCGGTGTCTTTATGGCCGTGATTACATTTTGGGCCGGCTATCTTCAGGTGGTACAAGGATATGTGCCTAAAGGACAGTACCTACTGGCGGGCTTGGCCGTAGCTGCGATGTCATTGATGGCGATTGTATTTATCGGAACGTTTAAGAAGTGGATATACCTTGCACAAAGGAAAGAGCAGGTGAAAGATCAATATGGAGAGGTTGTGAAGGAGATTGTAGAAAGATAAAGTAGCGTGGATTTCACTGAAATCCACGCCTTATGTCTTAATCGATAATAGAAAGCAGACGGTCCCGAATGAGAAGGCAAGCTCCAAAGGCCGCAAGTTTTTCCCCATTATTTGAATAAGCAAGTTTGGTGTCCTTGTTGACAATGGATAATGAAAACTTATTGACTGCATTCTTCAGCGGTAACATCAGGTATTCCTCACTTTTGGCTAAAATTCCACCGACGATGATGATTTCTGGATTGAAAATATTGATCAATGTGGCAAGTCCACGACCTAATTTTTCCCCAAGTTCATTGATCAACTCAATAGCGAGATTGTCATCTTTTTTTGCAGCAGCGATAATATCGTTGAGCCGGATATCTTCCAGATCATTGAATTTTTTTGTTAGGATGCTCGTTGCGCCATTTTGCAGTGCTGCTATTACACGGTTTCTAAGTGCAAAACCAGATGCTTCCGTTTCGAGGCAACCCTTTTTTCCGCAGCGACAGATGATATCGTTGTCAAAAATGGGAATATGTCCAAATTCACCCGAGAAACCCGATTTCCCATAATAGATCTTTCCGTTGATTAAAATACCCAATCCGATACCGTTGTCTACATTGACAAAAAGTGCATCTTTCTCGTCCTTTAAAATTCCGCTGGAAAATTCCCCATAGGCAAGCGCCTTACTATCGTTTTCAAGATAGGTACGTAATTGCAGCTCCTGTTCGAAATATTTCGATAAAGGATCTTCATAAAAATTAAAATAACTGTAGGAATAACCTGTTCGATAGTTGATACGGCCAGAAAGATTGATACCTACCCCCAATATTTTGTCTTTCTGAATCTGGTGGGTGGCAATAAACTGATTGATCTCCCGGCATATATTTTGGAGTGATTCCTGATTATTCTCCAAACGATGTGGAATTTCCTCCTGACTGGCAATAATGTCTTTTTTCATATTCATGACCACAATACTGAGATGATCATGGCTTACCTGAACACCGACAAAAAATGCTGCATTCGGAAGTAGACCGTAGGAATTCGGTTTTCTGCCAATTCCCGAAGTCGATTTTCCATTGTCCTGAACCAATGCGTCTTCGATGAGTTCATTGATGCATTCGTTGATCTTGGGAATGCTAATGTTGAATTCCTTGCTGAGCTCAGGAATAGTCGAAGGACCTTTGGTCGCAAAAAAGGTTAAAATTTCCTTTTTAAGTAAAATGTTTTTATACGCTACACCGCTATAGCTCGCATCATGTAAGTCACTCAAAAATTTTATACCCATAACTTGGTTACGTTAACTTCTGGGTAAATATAGTAAATATCTCATCATCGCAAATTAAGTTTATGTTTTTTCTTCTTTAGTCTGTTTGAATTAATAAAAAAAATTAGAAATAATTTGAATATTTAAAATTTTATTTCTTATTTAGTGTTGTATAAATAATATACCTAATAATTGTAAACCAAAATACGTTGCCTTGTCCGTGTCAGAACGTTGCGTGTTTTATCCAATGGAAAACGTCTGATCATGGTGTAGGTAACCGAGTGACCATAAATACTATTTTTTAACATAACACTATTTTTTCATTCCTAAATTATGAAACCAACACATGTAAAACGCAGGTATCTTTTTAAGGCATTGGGATTACTTATTGTTTTTATGCAATCCGCAATAAGCTTTGCTCAATCCATTGTAAATGGTACCATACGAAATCGCGATGAACAGCCTATTGCTGGGGCGACGGTTAAAGTAGTGGGGACTTCTGTAACAACACGTACGGATCAAAAAGGGAGTTTTACCGTGCAGGTAGACCGACTTCCGGCTGAACTTCAGGTAAGTTATATCGGCTATTTGTCGCAGTCGCGAAAGATTACAGTTGCCGGCACACAGAGTTTTGTTTTGCAGCCCGATGAACGTCAGATTGATGAGGTGGTTGTTGTGGCTTATGGTACGCAAAAAAAGAACAACGTCGTTGGATCTGTCGTACAGATTGGAGGTGATCAGCTCAAGAAAGCCCCGTCGATGAACTTGACCAATGCACTTGTAGGGCGTGTTCCCGGATTGACAGCATTGCAACAATCAGGACGCCCTGGAGCAGACAATGCGACATTATATCTGCGCGGAGTGGGGACTTATGGTGGTAATCGAAGTCCTTTGGTGATTGTCGATGATATCGAGCGCCCACTTTCTACCCTAGCTTACCTGGATCCAAGTGAGATTGAAACCATTTCCTTTTTAAAGGACGCCGTCTCCACAGCGGCTTATGGTGTACAGGCTGCCAATGGTATTATATTGGTTAAAACAAAAAATGGACGAAAGGAGCAGACCAAAGTAACCTATGACTTTGGATATAGCATTGGCCAAAATACCCGCTTTCCAAAATTCCTCAATGGACCGGATTATATGAACTGGTACAATAAAGGGACAGAATTGGACAATGATTTTCTTCGAAATACGAAGCAAACTGAAGCACCCTACATCTACACGCAGGAACTTATCGATGCGGTCTCAAATGGAACCAATACCAATCCCTTGTTTGGCAACACCGATTGGATTGGACTATTGGCAGATAATAATAGCTATTCGCAACATCATGCCGCGACAATTTCTGGTGGAGCGAGCAAAACGCAGTATTTTGCATCGGTCAGTCACATGAACCAGGATGGGGTGATCGATAATACCAATTTCAAACGCTACAACATTCGTACAAACCTTAAAAGTGAGCTTAATGAATACCTGACGGTCGGTTTGAACATTGGTTTGCGTAATCAGAATACCAATTTACCGGGTATTTCACCCGACAACTCGGCCTATATGAATCCATTTTACCAGGCTGTTCGGATGCTGCCCAATCTGCCGATGTATGCTCCAAATGGACTCCCAGTAGCGTATCAGGCCGGAGCAGGCTGGGTCAATCCAATTGCTTCCGTAGCAAATTCGGGCTATCAGAAGCTCAAAAGCAATATCTTTCAGGGAACGGCAAACATCGATTTTAAAGTTCCAGGAGTAACAGGTTTGCTGGCAAAAGTTCAGGGTGCGTACGACTATAATTCGGATGAATCCAAATCTTGGCTGACTCCGTATCCGACGATGGGAAGACAGCGGGACCAGGTTGCAGGCGATTTCGTAGCCATGACCACATTGCCCGGGATCACCAAAACATCCCTTCGTCAGAGTTTTGCGGCTAGCTACCGAAGCACATGGCAAGCGAGTTTAAATTACAACCGGACTTTTGGTGATCATAGCATCGGTGTGTTAGGTTTATATGAATATGCAAAAACTCATGGTAATCAATTTGGTGCCGGCGCAAGTAATTTTCCGATCAGTATTATTCAGGAAATAAACTATGGTTCGGCTTCCCAGGAAGATGTTATCAAGTCTACAGGTTCCAGTGATGCGGAATCTGCACGGGCGGGATTTGTGACGCGACTGAATTATGCTTTCCGCGATCGTTATTTAGTAGAGTTGGTGTCGCGTTGGGATGCCTCCGCTAACTTTGCCAAGGAAAACCGCTGGAAATCTTTTCCGGCCATTGGATTGGGCTGGGTTGTCTCAAATGAGTCCTTCTTTAAGGAAGCTGTCCCTTTTGCAGATTTCCTTAAATTAAAAGGATCTATTGGGCGTACTGGCAATGATCGTGCGCAGGTGGGTAGTTTCCCTTACATTAATACCCTTTCGCAAAATACAACACCAGTCATTGTCATAGACGGCAAACCGGTCAAAGCTTTATATACCAATGCACCTCAAAACCCTTTGTTGAAATGGGAAGAATCAACCACATCAAACGTGGGTTTTGAATCAAGGTTTTTAAATGGCAAGTTTGGTTTTGATTTCGAATGGTTCTACCGTTATACTTCTGGTATTCTGGGACAGGTAGGAAACCTTTATCCAGCGTCGATGGGTGGATATTTTCCGAGTTTGGCCAATATAGGCGAAGTTGATAACCGTGGGTTCGATGCGCAATTGCGTTATAACGACCATTTTGGCGAATTTAAATTGGGTCTGACTGGGAATATCAACTGGGCGAAAAACAGGTATCTGAAACTCGATGAAGCCAATGGGATTCCTTCTTGGCAAAGTCTCATCGGCAAACCGATCGGAACAAAAGTCGGCTTTGTCAAAGAGGGGATGGTGCAGACCTGGGAGGAAGCCCGTAACACACCTTCACCAAGTTCGGGATTTATGGCTCCCGGTTTTTTCAAATTTAAAGATTTGAATGGCGACGGCCGGATTACCCGAACGGACGATATGACCTATATTGGACGCTCCAACGTACCTGAATTAACATTTGGTTTGAATTTCGATATGGCTTATAAAGGCTTCGACTTTTCGGCATTGTTGCAAGGTGCCGCACGAGTTGATGTTGCCCTCGCAGGAGCGTACGAAGGATCGTCAGGAACTTCAGGGGTAGAGGATAATACACCTTTTACGCGTCCTTTTTACAACTATGGAAACTCTCCTTATTTCTTGGTTGAAAACTCCTGGCGTGAAGACAATCCGAACGCCGAATTTCCACGTATGAGTGCCTATAAAGCAACAGGCATGTCGACGAACAATGCAAATGCCAATTCAGGATGGATCAGAAAAGGCGATTATCTGCGACTTAAATCCGTGCAGTTGGGCTACACATTCCCGAAAGGATTGCTGAATGCCGCGAAGATTGAACATGTACGTGTGTTTGCTTCGGGCTCAAACCTTTTCACATGGGATTACCTGAAATACCTCGATCCCGAAATGCCAAATGTCAATAATGGATTTTATCCGCAGCAACGGATTTTTGAATTTGGCTTAAGCGTTACTTTTTAATCTCCTAAAAATTACTATTTCAGATGAAATCAACTCTATATACCAGCTGTCGGCAACTTTCATTTTTAGGCCTGTTGTTTATGGCGTTGCAAGGTTGCTCTGTCGATCTAATTCCACAGGACCGGATCGCAGAAGAGAAAGTATGGGCTGACCCCAATTCGGCCGAACTATATGTATCGGGCATCTATGCTGAATTTAAAAAATTCCAGTTTGGTCAATTTCCCAATTTAGGCTATGACAATGCAATGGATGCCTTAGCCGATGGAATGAAATTTACCTCAAATACGGCTGGGAATGGTACAGTCAATATTCTTGTATCCAACTCAAACCAGTTTTCTTCCGCGAGCGTGGGTCTGAATTATTGGGCGAGCGGATATGAACGTATCCGTCGTATCAACGAAATGATCAATGGGATTAATACGAAGTCCACTCTTTCCGATGCTCAAAAACAGGTTTATGAGGCTGAGGGCAGGTTCGTGCGGGCATATGCCTATTTCTGGCTGGCAAAGATCCATGGAAGCGTGATTCTATTCAAGAGTATGGATCAGTATACTGAAAAAGATCACGAACGCTCCAGTGAGGAAGCCGTTTATGATTTTATCCTGGAGGATCTCCAATTTGCAGTGGATCATCTTCCGCTCAACAATCTTGCCGGCAGGGCTACCCAGGGCGCGGCCTATACCTTGATGGCGCGTGTAGGACTGTATGCAGGCTCTATTGCTAAATATGATCTCAAGCAGTTCAATCAGGATCCTTTGACGGGTATTTCACAGGCGAGGAGTGCGGAGTATTTTAAAAAATCAGCCGATGCAGCGCAAAAAGTCATCGATATGGCTAATGGGGGACTCTATGCCTTGGACGATAATTTTGCAGGCATTTTTACCAATAAAAATACAAAGGAAGCAATCTTTCGCGTAGATTTTGCAGCACCTGATGTAACGCATCAATACGACCTGGGCTATGCTCCACCTCGGGATGCTCCGGGTAATACATTGGTTTATGGTGTACCAACCGCGGAACTGGTCAATGAATTTGAAATGGCTGACGGATCCAAATTCTCCTGGCAGAATGCTGCGCAGGCAGCGGCTCCCTATACAAATCGTGAACCTCGTTTCTATGCGACGATCTTGTACAATGGTGCAACCTGGAAAGGAAGAACACTGAATACGTCGACGACCGATGCGATAGAAGGATTTACAACATTTGGCGCGAGTGGCGACCCCAAACGTACCGTTACGGGATACTATGTACGCAAAATGCTTGATCCTACAAACACGACATTCGTTCAAAATAAGAGTACACAAAGCTGGATTGAAATGCGCTATGCCGAGGTCTTGTTGATTATGTCGGAAGCGAAAGCGCAATTGGGCGATTTTGCCTCAGCAACAACCTACATCAATCAGCTCCGCCAGAAACGTGGACTTAATGCTCTTAGCCTTGCCAATAATAATCAGGCAATGGCCGCTGTAGAGCATGAGCGTAAAGTTGAACTCGCTTTCGAGGGACACCGTTTTTGGGATTTGCGCCGTTGGCGAAAAGCTCACCTCTTGTTGGATAATGTGAAGTTTACAGGGCATAAGATCAGTCCGAACGCAACAGGATTAACGTATGAAGTTGTCTCAGCAGACGCAACCAACAGAAGTTTCAGTACAAAATTATATTATCTGCCCATACCTGAAAATGAAGTGCAGTTGAACGGTGCGTTGACTCAAATTAAAGGTTGGTAAAAATAATAAAGACTAACAATGGACAAAATAAAATTTTATAGTTTATGGGCCTGTGCAATCCTTTTGGGAGGATGTCAAAAACCTAATTATCTGGAGCGGAATGTGAAAAATCAATTGATGGATTTTTACGCTACGATTGATGGGAAAGGGCAAGATCGCCTCTTCTTGAGTACGATCAGCAATGATACGGTGTATTTGCACGTAGATTATTATTATCCGATCGATTCGGACAATGAAGTAGATCTTTCGCGACTGATGTTGCGTGCTTCCGTTCCAGCTGATGCCCAGGTGACGCCGGGTTTAAATGGATTTACAGACTTGACGGCACCCAAGAAAATTACTGTCACCGCGGGAAACGGTGACGCAAAGGACTATGTGGTCATTGCGGAGAAAAAGGGCAATACCGATATTTCGGGGATTAAAATTACATTTAAGGATAGCGAACAGAAAGTCAATGAAGTCGAGGGGATTTTAAATGGGAATACAGTCACGTTTTATGTCGTGCCGGGAATGGATCTATCGCAAGTTAATTTGAGTTATGTCATCAACAAACACTCCAGCGGTTCAATAGTAAGCGGCGGACAGGTGAATTTGGCAAACGGTGTGGAAGTGCCGCTGACAATTTCAGGTGCAGGGAATATCAAGAGACAATTAAAGTTAGTTGTCAAGGAGCCTGTAAAGCTTGATAAAGGGGTGGGCATTAGCCGGCGCTTGTTCCTGAAGAAAGCGGCAGACTTGGGCTTCACTGCAAATAGTGAAACGTCCTGTTTTGTGAGTGGCGATTACTTGGTGATTGTGAGCCGGACTTCACCATCTGTATTTAAGGTGTACAACCGTTTCACAGGAGCTTATTCCCATAACCTAACAAATCCTTTCCCGGCAGGTCGCTTGATCTTCCAAGGTGTGAGCGATGAAAAAGGACGATTTATGCTAGGAACTTATACGCCGAATGGACAGAGCTTTGTGTTATACAAATACAAAGATGTTTTTGATACCAGTCCTGTCAAGTTATTGGATCTACCTTATAGCAAACCTGCTGCGGTAGCTGCCGGCGATGGCAATATCGGTCGTAAACTTAACTGGGTAGGGGATATGGACGGAAACGGTCAGTTACTCGCTTCGGTTGCAACCAGTCGTTACCTCCTGCGTTGGACAGTCGAAAATGGCCAGATAAAATCTACAGCTGCCGATGTCCTGGAATATAAGGATGGTGCGGCATCATTAGGCTTTCTACCGGAATATCTTCCTTTAGGGGTCGGCGCTAACGCCGAACTGATCGCGAGCACTAACGCCGAACTTGCTTATGTTTCGGGAAGTACATGGGGGCGGCTAGCAGCATTCCCGGCAATTACCGGTACTGCCATGAATGGTGGTATCGCCTTTCAGCGTTTTAACAATGCAGATATTTTGGCTCAGGTCAAATTGTTTGGAAGCAATGAGATCGGGCAGATGTATGTCTATGATATTAGCGATCGAGCCCGCATTGGTACCACACTGAGTTCACCTACCTATAACCAATTGCGTGTTTATGAGTCGGAACTGTTTACTGGCGGTACCAACGGTAATGCAACCAACGACATCTGTATGGGAACCTCAGAAAATGGACAAAGGCTTCAGGTGTATATGTTGACAACCTTTGGTTATCTCGTTGCGCAGGAGTTTACAATTTATGCCGATTCAAATTAAAATAATCGTTCCTTCATGCAGCTTGTGTTGCAGTGGAGGAACATTGTATTCATTCGTAAAAAAATAAAATTATGAACAAGCACATCAAAACAAGCTTATTGTTGATGTTAGGTTTAGTTTCGTGTAAAGTTGGATTTGCACAAAAAAATGATTTAAGTAGCGTGTCCAAAAAGATTGTCAGCGCAAATAAAGGCGATATCGTCCTGTTGGAGAATTTTTTAAAAACGGACTTTCCTAAGTTGCCTTACACAAAGACCGTATTACCAGGACCGCAGTATATCATATCTGATGATCCCGAGTATATTCGTGTTCCTGAGGCTATTGCATTACAGGAGACGGTTGACCCTGGGGCTGTTAGGTTGTATGTCTATAACGTCAATGGTGTCAAAGAACCACAAAAAATGCCGCGTAAGATTTCAGCGGTCATTAAAAATCTAGGCCATGAAAATATGCATTTTCGCATGCTGAAGTATGCTTCACAAAAACCGAGTTCAAACTATTTTGAAATTGGAAAGAAGGGGCTTGAGGACTACTTTTTATCTGCTGTAAACAATCAGGTGAAAGTGCTTAAACCAGGAGAAGTAATGGCTATCGATGAAAAACTGGAAAAACAGCTGGTACAATACGATGAACTCGTCCATGGGTTTTATGAGTTTGTGGTTGACCAGCCGGCGCAGATCGCTGTCATTCAATTTGCTCCAGATGAGTCTGGGCCAAAAGTGTTTCCGCGGATCAAGACCTTGATTCCTCATAGTCACGCAAACGCTGGTCGCGGTATTTTTCCGATTTCTAATTATCAGATTAATCCGACGGATACGCTCGATACCAAAAAAGGAGCAGTGCAGCTGATTGTGGCCGACGGGCAGGACGATCCATGGATCACGGGAACGATTGGTGCGAAAAAAGAATTTGCCAAGAATGCCGGAAACTACGGTGTGCTGTATAAAACAAAGATCAAATGGAAGAGTACAGACGGAAAAGGATTGGCTTTGGTCAGCTGGAACAGCCGATCTGGTGACAACCAATGGTGTGGTGGCATGGGGCTGACCATGGAACTTGTGGGTAAAGATGGTCAAAAGACCGTGATGCAATATCCCAAAAATGCGCTGATTACAAAAGGTTATCCAGAGGCAATTCTAATCGAAACTTATTGGCCCGACCCGAAGAAGGAAATACAGGAAATTGAATTCACCTATTCTCCTCCGGGAGCTTCCTGCCTACCGACCCCATTAATTTTTGTACCCATTGATCCGAAGAAATTATGAAACACATACGCTTACTTTTTTTACTAAGCTTGACCGCCTGCAGTGCAAAAAATGAATTTGTTAAACCAGAATTTCCGGTTGTAGGTGTTGATGGGAATGAGTATCTCAAAAATGAGGTGCGTCCGGCTTCTTCAAAAGCTTGTTTTCAAGGAGCCTACTATCGAAAAGTCGTTTCCAGTACAGATGTCTGGGTCGGCATTAAGGCCGAAGTTACCTTACCAAAGATGGAATTTGATCCGGCGCGATTGAACCCGGGCAAACCCAAGCAATACCTGGATAACCCCTCTGTTTATATGGGCGGTAACATGGGGGGACAAGAAACGGATATTGGCCTTACCTGGGAAGTTGTAAAAGATGAAAAAGGAAATGTGACCGAAGACAGGCGGGCTTTCCGACCTTTTTTGCGAAGGGCAGCACACAGCTCTGGTCAAGCAAGTCTTTATCAAAATGCACCGGCACAAGACGAATATTATTGGTATCCTGGCGAAAAGGTGCTGATGACATTGGAAATTGTTGGTCCAGGCATATTAAAATTTGCTATACAGGGTAACGGCAAGAAATATGAAGCTACGTTTGAAAGTGCAGGATATACCTTGGGTGGATTGGGGGAGTTTAAACGAGTGAACGCCATTGATCAGGTGGCCAATGAAGGAAAACCTGTGCAGGCAACAAAAACGAAAGTATTGGAAGCGATTTGGTCCTACAGCACTTTACTCCGCTATGATGCAAAGCAAGTGATCGAAGTACCTATGCATGCGGGACGGATGACGCAGATGGCCTGCCCAGCGGCACAATATTTTAAAATCCAACAAGATGCAGCCAACCTCAATAAAGGAGGGGAGAATGTACAGATAAATGGAGCCGGTTTTTAAATATTGCTCACAAAAAATATAAACGGCCAAAGCCAGTTTGTACTTTGCTGCTACCTATATAAAAATCAACAAGGTTTTTTCCTTTCAAGGAAATAACCTTGTTGATTTTAGCTAATTGTTTATTATACCTTGCTCAATAGAGTAAACAAAGCTTTAGCAGTTTCTTCCGAAGACGCAGGGTTTTGCCCGGTAATGAGATGGCCATCTTTGACTACATAACTATGCCAATCTTCCCCTTTGCTGTACTGTGCACCCAATTTTACGAGTTCATCTTCTACTAAAAAGGGAACAACAGCCGTTAATTGAACCGCTTCTTCCTCGCTATTTGAAAATCCGGTAACTTTTTTACCTTTGACCAGTGGCTGACCATTACTATCCTTGACATAGCGAAATACAGCTGGCGCATGGCATACGGCGGCGACAGGTTTGTTGTGGGCCCAAAATGACTCGATCAATGCAACGGATGTCTTATCGTTGGTTAAATCCCACAAAGGACCATGGCCCCCAGGATAGAAAATCGCATCGTAGTCCTGTTCATTGATCGTATCCAAGGCTAAGCTATTTGCCAATTTTGTTTGGAGCTCCTTATCTGCATCAAAACGTTTGGTTGCTTCTGTTTGAAAATCTGGGAGCGCACTTTTAGGATCGATTGGTGGTTGCCCTCCTTTTGGAGATGCTATGGTGACGTCCACTCCTGCATCTTGTAAAACATAATAAGGCGCTGCAAATTCCTCCACCCAAAAACCTGTTTTTTCTCCTGTATCACCCAATTGGTCATGTGATGTCAATACAACCAATACTTTTAATTTGTCTTTTTTCATATTAAATAACCAAGTCTGTTAAAAAATTATATGTTTAAAACGATAGTACAAAGTAGGGGATAAATTGCCGGAGCCCTATGTGATATACATCACAATTTGGAGAATGGTTTTGCTTTTGTGATCTAGATCACATTATTTGGCTTGGTATAGCCTGCTTAGTGTTTCGCGGGAAACGCCCAGATATGCTGCGATCAAATGTTTGGGAACGAGATTATAGAGTTCAGGGTATTGCTGCATGAGTTCCTCGTAGCGGCTCCGCGCATTGTTGTTCAGCAGTGACATTATTCTTTTTTGCAGCCCAATGTATCCTTTATTAGAACGCCATCTGAAAAAGGTTTCAACTTCGTGAATTTCCTTACATACTTTTTCCCTGTCCTCATTCGATAAGCAGAGCGTGTCTGCCTCGCTTACACAATCTAAATTGACTGTAGCCCTGCTCTGATTATGCAATGCATTATAATCAGAAGCCCACCAGGTCTGTGTGGCAAACTGTAAGATATGCATCTTTTGTTCATCGTTGGTAAAAAAAGTCTTTAAACAACCATTTAGCACAAAATACTCTTGTTCGACCAGATCTCCTATGCTGATAATCTGTTGTTTCTTTTTAAGGGAGATCGGTTTAAAAAAAGAAAAGAAGTAGTCGAATTGTTCGTCGTTCAACTGGACGGTCTTGTCGATATGTTGTCTCAGAATTTCACGTTCGTTCATAGCTAACAGTTACTTGATCGATTTAAAATTAACAAAATCTCACAAGGATAGCGAAGGGATGCATCAAGTTCCCTTCATATCCCCAATTAATAGGGAAATAACAATCTTTTTACAGCGTATTAACAAGGGGTTAGTAGGGGTAAATCCCCTACTAACCCCCTGTTATACCCCTGTTAACCCCCTGTAATATCCCTATAATATATTAAAATAATATTAATTTGATTTTAACTTGTTCCTAGACAAAAAGGGGACTTGAAATCCTTTAGCCGTGCTGCTAAATTTCCATGTTTAACCGGTTTAGTGATTTATAAAAAATGATTTTTTTAAATTTTATTTTGTTTATACAAAGTTATTTTCTATTTTAGTGTTGCCCATTCAAGGGCACTTTTCATAAAATAGGTTAATAATATGGCTAAAACACCCGGAGTACCCCATGCTTTCGGGTGTTTTTTTGTTTTTTACCCTTGCGTTATTTCCTTGGATATGTCCTATAAATTTAAATGCTTAAGAACCTATATCTTGCCTGATTGGCTCATTAGTTAAATATTTCCGTTTTAATATTCTAGAATAATCGCTAGTAATCTCATGATTATGAAAATTTATTTCGCTGTATAACGATTCTGCTACAGTGTTGCTAATTATAATGACTTTGAGTAAGTTTAAGGAAAGAGCCACAATAAATAAATTATGTCGATCGTTGACAAGCAAACCTTAGCGGATTTAAATGTTACCAACAATAGGTATAAGGATATGGTCGATTTTTTCGATTGTACAGTTACGCTAGGTGGGCGGGATATGTTGTATAGTTATTTTCTTAAACCTCTTTCCTCTAAATTGGAAATAGAAAGCAGACAGCATCTAATTCTTTTTATGCAAAAAGTTGAGATTTCGGATCTATTGGATAAGTATATGATGCAGGATCTGGAGCAATATTTGTCTCTGCCGCAAGAACCCTATTCACCTTCCAGGGCTACTTATTATCTCGAAATGGTATCAACGAATTTTTTGTCTTTGGATTTTAAAAAACGCGAGATACTTATTAAGCGATCTATTCACGAGATCGCTAAGATTACAGATGGTCTTGCTATTTTTTTAGCATCTGCAAAATCAGAAGGTCTTAGTTTAGCTATTCTCAAAGAATATCGTAAGCACGTAGATTGTGTTTTGGAAGATATCGATCGGGATGAGTTTAAGCAGTTGCTGAATAACAAATTTTCTAAGGAGCTGATGATCAAATACGATTATCTTTTTAGAAATATAAAACGAAATGCAATACGTGAGATTTTCGATGTTTTGTATCATTTGGATGCTTTGTTCAGTGTAGCAAAAAGTATCAAAGGAAAGAATCTTGTTTTTCCTCAAATTGAGGAAAAGACAGGGGGAGAGGATATGATCACCATACGTGGAGCTTATAATTTATTTATTGAAGATGCCATTAAAAATGATGTAGAAATAAAAAAAGAAAACAACCTTTGGTATCTGACCGGAGCAAATATGACGGGTAAATCTACCTTGTTGAAGACAATTGGAAGCTGCGTTTATCTGGCACATCTTGGTTTTCCGGTTTCAGCAGATGCGATGAAAACAGTACTTTTTGACGGAATATCGGCGACCATAAATTTAGGTGATAATATAAATGCAGGTGCAAGTCACTTTTTTAACGAAGTATTACGGGTTAAACATTTGGCGGAGTTACTGGCATCCGGTAAGCAAATGTTTGTTCTGATGGATGAGCTATTCAAGGGGACAAACCATGGTGATGCCAGTGAAGCAACCCTGGAATTAGTTAACTGTTTGAAAGGATACAAGAACTGTGTATTCTTATTGTCCTCACATATTACGGAAATTTGCCCCATACTGTATAAAGAAGGTATTGCACTGAAATATTTGGGGGTTCAGTTGGATGAAAAGGAGGGAATTATCTTTACATACCGACTTTTGGATGGTGTTGCCGAAGAAAAGTTAGGCATGTGGTTATTGCGCAAAGAACGGGTATTTGAGATTTTAAGGGAATTTGATTTGGGAATACAAAAAGAATGAGATTATTGTGATATTGATTATCTTGTTTCAGTTTTATAGTCTATGGTAAACTTTTGGTCAAACCGAATCAATTGTTTAAGCATTTTTTTAGGTGGTAAAATTGCAGATATCTTTGGATCCAGTAGACTTGACGAAGTAATGGGGAACGAACCAAATAAACAATGGGGCTCGGTAATACTGTTGAAAGCAAATAAAATCAAAGTTTTAAGCAAGTATCTGAAAGTCGCGTCAGTAAATGTATTGGCAAACTAAAAAGATGAATTACTTTAAAAAACAACTCTATATCCTGTGTCTACTAGGCGTGTTGGGCCAGGCAAAGCAGAGCTATAGTCAGCAGCTGCCGCTATTTAACAAAGAAAGCAACAACCTGTCTGGAGACTGGCTAATAGGAACTCCCCATGCGAAAGCAGGGCTCTTCAAGACGAAAGAAGGTCATTTGGTATTTTCCAACGGCTTGGTCAGCCGTACATTTACGACTTTTCCAAATGTAGCCAGTATTGGTTTGGACGAATTGACTGGAAATACAGCATTTCTAAGGTCGATTCGACCTGAAGCCAGTGTAACAATCGATGGGTTTACCTTTGATGTCGGTGGATTGGAAGGACAGAAAGTACATAATTACTTACTAAAAGAATGGATACCGAGTTTAAAGGCTAATCCCATGGCTTTTAAGTTCCATGACTATAAAATTGAAGAGACAAAACCCCGTTTTGGCTGGAAAAAAAGACCAAACTGGATGCCTAAAGATATGCCCTGGCCAGTGCCGGGCAAAGAGCTGACATTTAACTATACATTGGATCAACAGGCGATTGATGCTCTTGCCGCAAAGAGCAAAAGTGACCAAAACAGATCATTGCTGTTGGAAGATAAATTTCAGCGTTTAGCGTCCGACTGGAAGTTGATGGTGTCAAAATCACATGCACGTAATTCCTTTGTCAATGAAGGAAAAGTGGGCGAGATTATGGCACTGGAGAATGCGGCAGTATTTGCTGAAAGAGCGGTTCCTCAAGACGCAAAGGTACTCGTCGCCAAGATGAATAAAGGTACTGATCAATCCAACGATTGGGGATTGGGTTTTGGGCTAACACTAACGAATAGTAGCCCCAGACTTTATTGGCGAGCAAGCGAAGGCAAAGTAGTCTTTTTTGATGGCAAACGCGATAACGGAACCTTCGAAGTTGGTAAAGCAGATCAGCTATGGTTTAGATATGAAATAGCGGATAAAGAATTATTGGCACAAGCCTCTTTGGATGGACAACAATGGCATACTGTCGGTCATCTTTCGCTAAAGTCAGGTGACAAGATACAGTTGGTTCGTGTCGGAAAAATGGATCCAAACGGCGGGAACAAAGATGGAAAGGCTTCTACAAAGGAAGGTCGCTCCAAAATAGAAGGTTTTTGGGCATACGGTGATTTTTCATCCCAATTTGCAGGCGATCTGTCCAGTAAACTTGCTTATATGAAAAACGTTACGGTACAGGTTCATTATGATCTTTATGATGACATGCCGATCTTTAGTAAGTGGATTACTGTGCAGAATCAGTCGGACCGGGAAATTGTGGTTAATAGCTTTAAGAGTGAGCAATTGGCTGTATTCGAACCCGAAAGTTCGGTAGATCAACGCAATCGATGGCTGTTGCCAAACATCACGTTGGAAACGGATTATAACTTTGGCGGGATGAGCGAAGAGTATATTTATTCGTCGAGTGTGGAATGGAAAAAAGACCCCCTATATACAACACAGGTACACTATGACCGGGAGACGCCCTGTCTGTTGGAGGTTGCACCTAAAATGGGACCTGAGCAGAGGGTATCTTCTGGTGCTGAGTTTGCGAGTTATCGCGTTTGGGAACTGTTGAACGATAGCTGGGAACGTGAACGTAAGAGCCTTGGATACAGAAAAATGATGCGTTCCATGGCGCCATGGGCAACTGAAAATCCGATATTGATGCATGTACGGAGCTCGGATAACGAGTCGGTTAAAAAGGCAATTGATCAAGCAGCGGAAGTGGGTTTTGAAATGGTGATCATGACCTTTTGGTCTGGATTCAATGCCGAAGATGATTCTCCCGAGAATATTAAGCGCATGAAGGAGCTCGCTGACTATGCACATAGCAAAGGGATTGAACTTGGGGGCTATTCGCTCCTGGCCAGTCGGCATATTGATGCTAAAAATGACGTTGTGCTACCTGAAGGCATGCATCCTCGCTTTGGAAGTTCACCCTGTATTGAGAGTGAATGGGGCCAGACTTACTTCAAAAAGCTGTATAACCTGTATGAAAGTTCGGGACTGGGTGTATTTGAGCATGATGGCTCTTATCCAGGGGATTGGTGTTACGCCACCGATCATCCCGGACATCACAATGAAAAAGACTCGCAATGGAATCAGTTTAAACGGATTACTGACTTTTACAAATGGTGCCGTGAAAAGGGAATCTACCTGAATATTCCGGATATGTATTTCTTGAACGGCGGCAACAAAGTAGGAATGGGCTACCGCGAAGCGAATTGGTCATTACCGAGGGCACAACAGGAAATTGTGGAAAGACAGAATATCTTCGATGGTACCTGGGCGAAGGCACCATCGATGGGGTGGATGTTTGTTCCATTGGTAGAATATCAAGGTGGCGGCAAAGAGGCAACGATAGAGCCTTTGAAGGATCACCTGCCTCATTATGAACAACGCTTGGCCAATCTATTTGGCGCAGGTGTACAGGCTTGTTATCGTGGACCACAGCTTTATGACTCCCCAGAGACGAAAAATGTAGTAACCAAATGGGTGAATTTTTACAAGAAACACCGTGAAGTTTTGGACAGTGATATCATCCATGTGAGACGTCCTGACGGGATGGATTATGATGCTATTTTGCACGTAAATCCAGCGGGAAAAGAAAAGGGATTACTAATGATCTATAATCCATTGGACGAAGCGATAACACGAAAAATTAAGGTCAACTTATACTATACCGGACTGAAAGGAAATGTGCAAGTGGTTGAGCAAGATCAGAACAGTATGACAATGCCATTAAATGCAGCCTCGGAAGGGATCTTTGAGGTCAATATACCAGCAAAAAGTCAAACTTGGTTTGTGATTAAGTAAAGAGTCTTCTCATCATTGTGATGAGAAGACTCTTTTTTTACCCGATGGGATAGGGCATTCTATACGTTATTCAATATGGAGCAATTTTTTGCTCTGTTTCGAACGACCATTTTCATTAAAATCCTCCACCTAAAAATAGTAATCCTAATCGCTGTTGAAACTGCGGGCATCAAAGTTGTCGTCGTAGACGATGATCGCATTTTATCATAATTCATTGCCGGCTATTTGCCGTCCTCTTTCTTGGGGGGGCATTTTACAGACACGCCCGTTTCGAGTGTCAGTTCACCGGTCGTAGGGTTATAAATATCCTTGGATAGAATAGGAATTTCACCGGCAACTTTACTTTGTTCGGGGTTGTGTGTACGGTTATGGTAAGTCGGCACTTTTTCAAACTTGACCAATTTACCATTAATGCGTAGATTTTTTTGAACAATGGTTACTTTAGGTAATTTGTCGTATCGGATGACATTTAATCCTTCAAGATCCCTCGGCCTTTGTGCAAAATCGATGAAATACTTGTATTGCTCTAAGAACGATGTGATATGCCCTTTCATCTGAATCTTTTTACCCGGGAAGGCCAGTGAGCCTACATTGACCACTTTTTTTGTGCTTAAATCTTCGACATACATAGTGACCCAGGAATGTTCATAATCGCCCCAGCTGAAATAGGTTTCTTTAGGCTTAATAGGAATTGGTATAGTGTAAAGGGGATAAGATGAGGCTATCGGGAAAGACATATTCCGTAGCCATCTTCTTCTTGAGCTCTTCATCTATACTGCTGTTTTCATATTTTTTTTTAAGCTCCTCTTTGCTTTGGGAAAAGGTTATGCCGCTGAATAAGGTAAGCGGTACAAGCACTACCAAGATATTTTTTATCAATTTCATAAACAGTTTTAATTGCGTCCACCGATATACTTTTTTTTCTTATAGCAGTAAAGGGCTAATTAACCAGCCGATTAAAATAATACAATAAACGAATCGTAAATCATTTTTGGCGAATTGTAAACGGTGGCTTGAATCGCTGACCGAGCACTTTATATTTGGATACAAGAAATGCCGAAACAAATTCTGACGCTTTTGTAGAGTAAAAAATGAGCCAATCTTAATTTGTTAATTTATTGTGCTGCAGATTTATGTGCGACATTTTAATTTTAATTGTCATAGTAGATAGTGCCTTACACGTAAGGTAAATGTTTTTCATAGGTAGTAAGCCGTAAAGGACTCCCGTCCTTGCGGCTTTTTTGTGCCTATTGGTCAGTTGAAGAATGGCTGACATATTCCTATAATTAGTTTGCAACGACATGTTATATGTCTTGGCTGTTTTAGGCTGGGATAAAAAAAATAAAAAAAGTCAAAATTCCTTTAGGACGTTTTGTCTTTCCCGTTGTCATCATTGTATAAATGGAGATTTTGGCCGTTAAATATCCATTTGAAATGCAACTACTATGAAATTTTAGCCTATTAATCATTTTTAGCATGGCACTGACTAATAAAATATTCCAGCAAAGTGAGATTGAAAGTTTTGAATTCAATCACAAAGTCTTAAAAAACTGTTCTTTTATCGATTGCAAGATAAAAGGGAAAAGCTTCATGAACTCCATGTTTCGTGATTGTAAGTTCATTCGCTGTGCCTTTGTAGACTGTAACTTTCAGTCTGTTGTTTTTCAGGAATCTGGGCTTTGGATGGAAAGTACATTCGAAGCGAATGATTTTTCGAAAGCCATCATTGGAAATCTAAAAATTGAAAAATCGTCCTTCCTTTACAATACATTTGACAAAACAACTTTCGACGGGACGAATTTGATTCATGTGGTATTTAAGGGAAAGATCAGTTCTTCATGGTTTTATGGAATTCCTTTTACAGAAGATTTATATTCCACCAATCTTTTTATTCTCAAAAAAGCCAAACCATTAAAGACTCCCTTGGTAAATTTTGGTCATGCAGAATTAAAGGACGTTATATTTTCTCGAGGGCTAGATCTCTCCAGTACAGTTTTTCCAAACCAAGAGCATCTTAAAATCATCAATAATCCCAGACGTTTTTTTGATAGTTTCCTCAAAAGGTCAAGAGAAGTGTTTACGGATAATGAATCGTTGGTTTTCTGTCGGGACTTGGTGGATAATGTCTTGTATAAGCCCGAAAATAGGGGGATGCCAATTATATTGGTCGATCTAAATCAGTTTTACCCCTCATTGAATGAAAATAGAGATCGTCTTATTGTTGATCTATTAAAAGCAGGATAATCATATCATTCTATATATAATTGTTAATGCAAAGCCGTTTGGAGTTCCCAGCTCTAGCGGCTTTTTCGCTCCCGACCTGCTTATGCCTTTATTCGCTCCTGTCATTACCTTTGTTCGCTCTTGTCCCTAGTAAACACTTAGCTGAAACCTTGTGTTTACCTAGTGAACTAGGTTAAGACTGGGCGATTCATAGGGATTTGCTAGGTGAATTCCAAAAGCAAGGCAAAAGCAGGGTAGAAGCAGTGCAGTCAAAAGGCCGTGCAAAGACCAAATCTGATGATTGAAGTTAAAATGCAACCTGCTGTATCATAGTTTTTTTATGTTTTTGTATATATAATAAAATTAGGTATATTTAATTACTTTTTTAAGATGAACGAATGAAAGATACGAAGTTATTAAAAGGCACTTTACAAACGATTATTCTGAAGCTATTGTCTGGAACGGAAAGAATGTATGGCTATGAAATGACCCAGCAGGTAAAACTCTTAACAGATGGGGAGTTTATCCTCACTGAGGGAGCGCTCTATCCTGCATTACATAAGCTAGAAGCGGAAGGGCTTCTGGATACAGCAATAGAAGTTGTCGATGGAAGAGCAAGAAAGTATTACTCCCTGACAGTGAAGGGAAAAAAAGCGCAGATAAGTAAAATGAAAGATGCGTTGACCTTTGTGGAGAAGTTGCAGGTTATTTTGAACACGAAACCAATTGTATCATGACAGAAAAGAAATTGACCAAAGCGGAGTTAGGTATTCTGATGGATTTTATCCGTTCTAAAGGATATCATTATGTTGATGTTCAACTTGAAATTTTGGATCACTTCGCCTGTAAGGTAGAGGAACTGATGTCTTCAGATGCCGGCATGTATTTCAATCGAGCCATTGATCTCGCTTATGCCAGTTTTGGAGAGGCAGGGTTTGGAAGCATTGCAGCTAGTTATGAATTGAATCTGCAAAGAAAACAGATCAATAAATTTCCTGCTGATTTTTTACAGTTCGTCAAGCATTGGCATAGTGCAATTTATATCGTGTACTTCACATTGTTCTATTATTTTGTGCCGCTCGATGCAGATGCTTTTTGGACGGGATTAAAATTAGGGATGATTGGTACACTAGTTTTTTATATTCCAGTATACCTATTGCGGCATCGGCCTCGAGGGAACAAATACTGCGTTTATCGCAATTATCTTGGTTTAACAATACCGATTATGGTTTTGATCATCGGGTTGGTTTCTTCGGAATGGATCGTTAATTATGTTCCTTTAGCTTTGTATCGTGTTGTTATTCTTATTTTTATGTATATTGGATTAGGAATTTTGTCTATCTTTGAGAAGAATCTAAAGGCCATTGTCCGACGGGTAGATGAGATCGAAGTGCTGCACCAGAGCTGACGATTAATTTTTTAAATTATGAAATATCTTTTCCTGTTGTTATTAAGCATTTGTTTTTTGTCCAGTTGTGACAAAGAAGATAGTGATTTTGACGCTAGGGAGATCGGTGATGGAACAATGGCTAAAAGGTATCAATTTGTAGGGCGTTCCGTCGGGTTTTCGGTTAGCCAGATCTACGTGGATGGCACTACAGATAAAAACTTCTATTTGGGGACAGTTTGGGGATTAAAAGATACTACGCCGCAACTAAAACTAACTTCCCTTCGCAATTATAAACCTTTCAAGAGCACAATTTCTTCTACACAGCCAACTTTAGCTCCAATCCGTATCATTCCTGGATTTGATGCTGTGCGAGCTTTCGCTAAGAAAAGCAAGGGGGAACCGGCTGTTTTGAGGCAGTCGTCTGTAGGGGCATTTTTCGATTATAGAGCGATACGCTACCATCTTAATAATAGCCCTGACGTAGATAGTGTACTCAAATTGGTCCGTCACCATGATTCTACCACGATAAAAAGAGCTAATAGCCTGTTATTGCGTCGAGAACATATTACATTTAGTCTCCATGCGGATCTGAAAGACTATGAACAGGCTTTTAGTAAGGATGCACTAGGGAAGTTAAAAAAATCAGGATATAATCCCTACTATGTTTCGTCAGTCAACTATGGTACCCACTCGATTATGATGGGAGAAAGTGATTTTCCACGTGGTGATCTTAAAAACGTATTGGAAAAATTGCTGTACAATCAATTTCTGACGAAAACCGACGAAACGGTGTTAAATCGTTCCGATGTGCTGGTTTATTTGCGTGGTGGACGTCAAACTAGTTTTATTAGACGCGCAACAGGTTTGGACGCTATTAAAAAACTTGTCATTGATTATAAAAATGAACTTGAACTGCAACAGAATAGCTTTGACTACCCCATTAGCTATAGTCTAGGAAACCTTAATTCCTATGGGGACCTGAAATTCTGGTACTCTTATGATTTTCTCGTCCGTGAGGAAAAAGAATGATTTTTATTTAAACATTTGGATAATTAAAAGGATATTTTTTACATTTGGGCTATTGTCGCAAACGGCATCATAGCGCAGTTTCCTGTCTATCTATTTTAAACATGGCATAACCATTAATTAGCCTTTTTGCTTCAATACCATTATTAGCTAAAAACAATTAAAGAAGAACTATGGAAGAAACAATTAAGACATTGATCTACATTCACGCGTTTTTTGGTGGGGTAGGATTGATTACCGGCCTGATCAGTGTGGCTGTAAAAAAGGGAGGAGCAGGGCATAAGAAAATGGGGATAATATTTTCCTATGCGATGGTGATTAGTTCTTTAATTTCACTCGTTATTGCGAGAATGCCGGGCCACGAAAACACATTTTTATTTTTGATCGGTATCTTTACCATCTATCTCATTCTGGCGGGTAATCGCGCGTTGACTTTACGCAGTAAGATTAAACAACAGGCCGATTGGAAAGACAAACTTATTTCGGCTACGATGCTGCTTGCATCGGTTGGTATGTTATGTCTTGGTTTAATTGGATTAATACAGCAGGTGGCAAATTCTGTTTTATATGTCTTTTTTGGTGGTTTTGGTGCATTTATGAGTATTCGGGATTTTCAGCTGTTTAAAAGTTTCAAAGAAAAGAAAAATGGCTGGCTGGTCAGTCACTTGGGTCGTATGGTAGGTGCATTGATTGCGTCGGTGACTGCCTTTTTAGTTGCCGGGATTCAGCTTGGTTCAACGCTGGTTTGGATTACGCCAACCATCATCGGCACCTTGTATATCATCTATTCCAATAGAGCATTGAACAAAAATAAAGTGCTTCGTGCAGATTTGCATTAATCCAGCGAGTTAAACATTTGAATTGATTGAAGAAAGGCCTAAGTTTTTTATTTAGGCCTTTTTTAATGCTTGATCTTATGCTCATGAAACCTTGTCAAGAGGTTTTTTATGACTTTTTTTTACTCCTACTTTTGATCCAGTTCAATGCAATAGTGCTAGGTTCGCTAGATGCCGAAAGGCTTGTATTGTGATCTAATAAAGGAAATAGGCAATATTCGAAAGGCTTTCCTTGTGCTTTAAGTGCATTGAGATGTTCAATGGATAAACCTACAGGTATTTGGATATCTTTGGATCCAAAAAGCCAGAGCCCTGGAGTTGTTATCGTTTTAAGTGGTGTCATGGGATCGGTATTTGTAAATTGATAGCGATCCGGATCATTTGCCACATGTTGTCTAGCATCGGCTTCCGTATGTTTATCCCAAAAATCTTTTTTCCCATTCGTAAAGAACTGGAAGCGAAGCTGCTCACGGGCAGGGATGACTGCTCCACTGTACAAGACAAAAAAGTCGACCAAAGGATTTTGGTTGGTAGCTAAGGGAATGATCCATCCTGCTTGGCTGAATCCAAGTAGTCCCATTGGAATGTTCGCCTTCCCGAGTTGCTGATGGAATGCTTTTACCGCTGCTTGTGCATCTTTGGCCAGCAGGTGGAGGTTGGCAGAGTCGATATTATTTGTACCTACCTCAGGACCAGCATAGGTTCCCTCAGATTTACCAACTCCGCGCTTATCATAAGTAAATACAGCAATACCGTTTTGGGCTAAATATGAGGCAAACTCCATCATCCTTTTCTCTTGTCCAGAACCATGGATAAGGACAATGGCAGCATGGGCACGGCGAGGCTGAAGTATGGTTCCTGTTAACTTAATACCCTCACTCTTAAATACAATATCTTTTGTGGACCAGTCTAAAGATTGGGCTTTTGCATGTTGCGCAAAGAACAGACAATAAATGGCGAAGAGAAAAGGTAGCGCACGAAGTGTAAGCCACTGTAAGGGAGCATAGTTCGTCAGGGAACAGTTTAATGAGGAGGATTTAGGCATAATTAATTCGGTGTTAAATTTATTTTTGTCTAAAGTAACGAGTTTAAATTTAAAAAGTTTGTGCTTTTCGGTGGACTGTAGGTTTGAATCGGTAAATCGTCCTGTTTTTGCTGTAAATGGCGGATCAAAATTCCCTTGAATCGTCTGCTTGGTTTTTTGCAGATAGCAATGTCCATTCTTGAAAAAGGTTTAACACGGCTTTTACTTTACGGTTGGTCTAATACGACTCTTACTTCACAGCTGGTCTTTTACGGGGTTTTGATTTGTCATATTTATTTGGGTAAAAACTAGTGGTCAAATTTGATTTTATTCCGTTTTATAATCATTATTTCTACGGAACTTATTCGGTCTTTATTCGCTTTCATCCTTATGAAGTCCGAATGAGGTCCCTATAAAGTCCGTATTAGCTCCCTGAAAATTAAGAAATTTGTGAGAAATAAAATAGCGACGGAATAAGATTCGTTAACAGTGTTTTAAGTTTTTCTTTCTTGTTTTATAAGGTAATATTTCCTTTATCAAAAGTTAATATGTGAAAATTACTTTTGATTTGAATGAAGCGATTGTTCCTGCGGTAGTTTTCCTTGAGAAAAACTCAGTAAGTAAGAAAAACTCAGCAAGGACAGCCATAAATCTTATGAAAGAATAATATGCACATTTTCTGCAACATGATTCCTCTCTTAGGGGAAACCGACCTTAGTACTGGACTTCTTATTGTTTTTGCCCTTTGTTTATTTGCCGTTGTGGCCTTTGAATTTGTCAATGGCTTTCATGATACCGCAAATGCTGTTGCAACGGTCATTTATACCAAAGCACTTAAACCAATTGTAGCCATTCCTTGGTCTGGTTTTTGGAATTTTCTAGGTGTTTTTGCAGGTGGGATAGCCGTGGCTATGGGAATCCTTAAATTGGTGCCTCTGGATACCTTAATGGCACTTCCGGTTTCCGTAGGCGCTTGTCTGGTCCTTTCTGTATTATTGGCTGCTATTATCTGGAATTTAGGGACCTGGTATTTTGGTATTCCTTGTTCGAGTTCACACACCCTGATCGGTGCCCTTATCGGGGCAGGTATAGGTTTCACCTGGTATTATGGGGGCAGTGGTGTCAATTGGCATAAGGCCGAGGAAATTGGTCTTTCTTTGATTCTGTCACCTTTGATTGGTTTTGGTCTAGCAGTGTTATTGATGCTCTTTTTGAAGCATGTCGTCCGTTATAAAGCACTTTTTCACATTCCACAAGGGGAAGATGACAGACCCCCATTTTTAGTACGGGGTATTCTTATACTGACCTGTACATTGGTCAGTTTTTTTCACGGAAGTAATGATGGACAAAAAGGAGTAGGGCTGTTTATGCTGATCTTAATTGCATTTCTGCCTGCCCGTTTTGCAATAAACCATTCTGTACCAGATGCCGCTGTCATTAAAACGCTCGATCAAACGGAGATCGTGTTACAGACAATTGCTTCCAGTAATGTAACTCAGGGAATGATGTTTGCGCAAGTCAATCAGGAGATTGAGCTAGTCAAGCTACATTTGATGGATAAAAGTGTAACGGATAAAGCCGGGACGTTTAAATTCAGAAAAGAGGTTGAAGGTTTAGTCAAATCCATCGCTACATTGGAGCGTAATAAACAGATCAATATCAATGCTGAAAATAGATTGGAGCTCAATCGTAAGTTGGGCGAATTGAAGCATCTTACGGACTTTGCCCCGATCTGGGTGATCTTAACGATTTCGGTAGCATTAGGTTTGGGAACAATGATCGGTTGGAAACGTATTGTCGTAACGATTGGTGAAAAAATAGGAAATGAACATTTGAGTTATGCTCAGGGGGCCTCAAGCGAGATTGTCGCAGCTTCGACAATTGGTATCAGTACCGTATTGGGTTTGCCTGTTAGCACAACGCATGTGCTCTCAAGTGGTATTGCCGGTTCAATGGTCGCTTCTGGCGGAAAGAGCAATCTAAATAAAGGAACACTTAAAAGTATCGGTCTTGCTTGGGTACTTACTTTACCTGTGTCGATTGGCTTGGCCCTATTACTATTTGTGTTCTTCCATCTTTTTATTTAGTTGATTGTTATCTGAATGTTTTTGTCATCCATTGACTTTGTACACATGGCTATTGGCAGGTTAATATTAAAAACTTAAAAAATGAAACAAATTCTTGTTGCCTCCGATTTTTCAATCAATGCAAGTCATGCTTTGCGTTATGCCTTGTCTTTGGCTTCTCGTTTGAATATGGAAGTTGCTGTTGTACACGCCATACACCCGACAGAAGGAATCAATAACAGTACTTATAACGCGATCTTTATAGAAGATTATTACGCTAGAAAACGCGCTGCTTTGCAAGAATGGACTGATCAGGTAGTCCAGGAAAATAAATACAATGACCTTAAAGTGAGATCTGTTGTCGAAGTAGGTTATCTGCGTAATGTAGTCACAAAGTATGTTGAATATACCGATGTTTCTTTTTTGGTGATGGGAATCACTGGGGCGACGGGCATTAAAGAAATTGTCGGTAGTAATGCAAGTATGGCTGTGACAAAATTGCGTATTCCGACCTTGATTGTACCTCCTGAAAGTAATCTGTCCGCTATTCCGGTCATTACATTGGCAACGGATTACAAAACCACAAAATTGTCTGTGCGTGATGTCAAAGCGCTCAATCGTATTTTAAAACTTTCGGACCCCAAGAAGTTGGAAATTCTACATGTTTCAGAAAGGGATTTGGACGAAAAGCTGGTGCGTAATGGGGAGAAAAAAATGTGTCAGTTGCTTCCTAACGTAACTATCAACTTTAACTATGTGGATGAGGATGATACACGCCCATCGTATGCGATCGTTGATTTTGTGGAAAACAATCAGACCGATATTCTATGTTTGGTCAAACGCAACCATAATATGATTTATCGTTTATTTGCAAGTAGTACGGTGAATGAAGTTCTGAACCGATCGGTTAAAGCGGTTTTGGTGTTGCATGAATAGTCTATGTCGAAACTTTTTTACGCTATATATCAAGCCGTTTTGGATTTTCCAAGCGGCTTTTTTTCAATGACAAAATGATGGATTGATAATTCAGAAACCAATTTTGAGCCAGCAGGCAATCAGTATCACCTTAAATTAACCTAAAAATCTCCACAAGTCATCGTCCTGTGGAGATTTTTCACTATAGTCCCTTATAGTGCGCTGAAACTTTGCATATTTTTCCATGTACGTCTAATTCCATATATTCCGCGGAAAGCGAATCGTTGACGCTTTTATAGAAAAGTACCATGGAGTTTACGCCCGTAAGTATGTGGTAAAGCTCAAAATGAAGTTCTGGATATTTTTCCAGTGCGCTTTTAAAATAAGCTTTTAATTCTTCTTTGTTCTTTATATTTCCCGCCGTATTCACACCCATTTTCTGAATAATGGGGGAGCGAAAGTCAATGTCTTCACTATAGTGTCGCATAATTGTATCTAGATCGTGTTGGTTCCAGGCATCAACCCAATGTTGCGCAAGATCTGCAGGCTGATTAAAATTATCTAGTGTATTCATGTTGTATTAAAAATTAATCGATGTATCTGACGGAATTGTCAAACCAAACCGCTTAAAGCAATATACATAATTTAACTGTTTTATCTGCCGTAAGGATGGATAAACCGTTATTGACCCACAATTTGTTGGAATCGCTAAATTGAACAAACGGTTGCGTTTTGATCAGAGTTGTCAATGCTGATAATTCTCGTTATTATCGTAAGGTTATAGTCTGTTCGTAAGCAGATTGACTATAGTTTGTTCGTTTATAAAATAAGAAAATTGTGAAAAAATATCTATTTCTTGCGGGTATTCAGGTAATGTCAGTGCTAGGGTTATCAGCCCAAACGACAAGGTCAACTGTGCCATTACAGCTATTGGGTACCCGGAGTTGGATCCGTGTAGACACGAAGGATAATCAACCGAGCATGTCCGGAGCGAAAGTCTTTTGGGCAAAAACGAATAAGAAACCGCAAACAGCCAATGCGATATTAGCAGAAGGTGCCAAACGTTATTATATTCAGCAGGTGGAGCCTGAAACGACCTATTATATCTGGATAGAATCTGCTACAGGAAAATCCTTGGCGAATGGAAAAGTGTATACGAGCAAGAAGTGGCAGCTGGATGATACTGAACTCGATGAGGAGCAAAAGAATCCAAGCTCAAGAGCTGTTCCTATTGGTATGGAAGTCTATTGGCAGGATGAATTTAACGATCAGTTACTTAATCGGAATAAATGGACGACCAACTATTTCTCGTCCCTGAACTATCTGAATGAAAAATCCAAGGATGAAATGTTGCATGATCGTTTGCCACAACCCGCTTATACTTTAAATGGATCAGCGATCAATCTGTATGTCAATGATACCATTCCCAAGCGGATTTTTACGGAGGGTGGCAACCAAAAGATTTCATCCATCCAAACCTACGATTGGAAGTCCAATGAAAATCTATTGGACAACAGCAAAGGTGGGTACTTTGAAGTTAAGGTGAGACGCAACCGCCAGGGTAATCCAAAGGGAACAAATACAGCTTTTTGGTTTGATTCACCAGGACCAGATATTCGTTATTATCTTCAAGAAGGATCTGAAGTGGACGGAATTAAAGGCATTCGTCCCAAGGGACAGCTTTTTGAAATAGACGTTTTCGAGTATATTACAGCTCAATTTGTGATACATGGACATGTCGATCAAAAAGGGGTATTTCAACGTAATCTTGCTACACATATTGCGGAGGGGTATGAACATGTGGGACAATGGGTAACACATGGGGTATTATGGACACCTACCAGTATTAAACATTATATCAATGGAGACCTGATCAAGGAGTATACGAATAAAAATCAGATTTATTCACCCAACCACTTTTTGAATGTATTTCTTGGAGCCTATGGTTCTGAAGGCGGAGTCAATATGGAGGTCGATTATATTCGGGCTTATAATTGGCCTTTAAAGGATGGTAATGAACTGCCGAATCCGGATTTTGAGGGCAAGGCTGGCCTTGCACCTTGGGAAGGAGCAGCGGTCATCGAAGAAGGGCGTGGAGAAAAAGGCAGTAAAGCGGTCGTACTTGCGCCGGGTCAAAAAATAGAGCAATATGTTTATTTGAATCCTCAACAAGACTTCAAGCTTGGCTATTGGAGTAAAGGAGGTAAAGTTCAGGCGGAAGTGGATGATGTTGCTGTCGTAACAGGAAAGTTATCGACTTTAAAGACTTTAATAGCTGATTCAGGAAAGAGAGGTGGAAAACAGGCCGTTGATTTTGTTACTGGCAAGGAGATCAATCCGAATAAAAAAATAGTTCGGATCGGATTTATCAATATAGGAACGGAAAAGGCATTATTGGATAATATCACGTTGAAAAAAAGATAGTTATAGTGTTGTTTTCTTAGTAAATAACGGCTCTATGTATATCACGTAGGAGCCATTTTTATGTTTTTTTATGTGGTAAATGTTTCTTTTGATATGCTGAAGGTGACATATTTGTCTGTTTTTTGAAGAAATGAGAGAACGTAGCGGAGTCCTCAAAACCCAATTCAATTAGCGTAGTCTTGATTGGATTGGCCCCCAAACGCAGCAGGTGTATAGCTTCCTTTAACAAACGATTATGAATCAGTTTGAGGGGGGTAGTCTCCATGTATTGCTGTGTTTGTATCCAAAGAGTTGTTGCAGTTATATTCAATAAATTTGCGTAATAAGCGACATGGTGTTCTTTTTTATAATGAAGTTCTATTAATTCAAGAAAGCGATTCAGGATGGCTGGATAAGTATATGGTGCTAAATTATCGATGTGTTTGGTTAAGGAGCGGTTAATCTCTAGTAAGCTAGTTCCCAAACGTGATAAAATGAGTGATAATAGTGGCTGATAACGAGAGAGTTCCTCACGGATCTTATCGAATTCATAGCGAAGCCTCTCAAATTCATATGCTGCGATTTGAAGTATCGGATAATCTTTAAGAAGTTTTATGTTGATTGAAAGCGTATGACATAATTTTTCAAAATTTTGCCAGGGAATTCTAAAATGATAAACAGCGGTTTCTTTGAAAAAATAGAAAGAACTTGACTGACCAGGGAACATTAAATGAATTTGATAACCCATTATATTAAGTTGCCCTTGATCAATCTGACGGATACCTCCTCCCGAGTGTATTAAGATAAGGGTCAGCACCTCTTTGCTTTTGAGCATATGGCAGGTGTGTACTCTGATATTCCGCATTCGATATAAAAAACCGAGATGCTCTACCTGTTCGTCGCATGTTGTTATGTTTGCAGTATTAAACATAGTTATTTTGGTCTGAGAGGCGTTAAATGCACGATTTGTTTATTCAATTTTGCGATTCTTATCTAACGATTATAGGGATATTCCTGTACCCAATGGAACTTGCGCTGCTTTAATTCGAAAGCTTGCACGTCTTGTTTAATCAGTTTAATTTGCGCTGTATGGTCATCGAAGGTTTTTGTCAGAAGAATATTTCCATCTTGGTTGATTTTATAATCAAATTGATAATTGTTTAAGGTAATTTTCTTCCCCGCAGCATCAATAACAACGCTCTCTCTTTGCGGGCTATAGTCTGTGTTGCGTATTAAGACCTTGTTGTTATCAATTTCGAAAACAATAAGTCGCCAATTTTCGGGGATTGTTTTGCGTGGTGTTCCCGCTTGATCAATACGGTAGATTCCATATAGTGGTGACTTCGTTAGGTACTCAGCGATCATTTTTTTTGTACTTAATATGCCCATGCCCTGTTGCACTATAAAGAGAAGTAACACGGCCAATTTGATGATAAACAAACTTTTTCTTTTCCAGCGTTTATTGAATAGGGGTTGTTGAATAGGAAGTAACTGTACAGGTTTTCCTGAAATAAAAATTTCGCACAATGCTTTTAAGTAGGGAAGCAGTAGAAATATGGAAAATAGCAGGAGTGCTGTGGAGACCATTTTGACAGGAACATCATAAAAATAATTAACAGCCATAATATTGATACTTGTCGCAACCGTGATAAGTGCACCCAAAACCATCATTTTTCTGAAAAGCAATAGGCCCGATAATATTTCAATTGAACCGATGAGTATATTGTAGCCTTGAGAATAACCGATATAAGTCCATGCGAGGCCCATGGGGGAATACTCGCCCAATGGCTGCAGGAGTTGTGTTAACCTCGGCGGCTGCATTTGCATATAGAAGACTTTGATGAGACCATAGTTGATGAGCATAAAAGCAACATAATAACGTATTGCTGTGGTTAACCAGTAAAAAAGGATCCTATAGTTCGCTCTTTTTCGATCTAATATGGACCATAAAGCTGCCCCGACTAATGCTAGTAGGAATAAGATCAATAAGGATATCCAAGCATAGGAGGTATCCCCACTTCCGTTGATGAAGATGCTGTGGTCGTAAGAATAGCGCAATATATTTTCTGCAAACCAGGGAGTCAACTTTTGCATAAAATGGTTGAGGGGAGAGCTGATATAGCAATATAATGGATAAGTGCCGTTGTTGAAAACAAGAATAAATGACAAAATGAAAATAAAAGAAAATCGAAAACCTAATTTTCTAAAGGCAGGCCAACGTTCTGAACCGTTTTCGTTAAGAATAAGCATGATTAAAGTTTATAGTATTTAAGTTAATATTTTTTGGTAAAATAGACCGTATGTTTGTTGAAATAAATAATCGATTAAATAGTAAATAATCATTACGCTATATTTGGACAGAAGTTTTTATCTTGCTCCTAAAAAATAAGAATCATGGACAAGATCAGAGAGTATTTCGAATCGCTCGTTGTCATGAATGATACGGACTGGGAGGTGTTTTCTTCTAAGCTTGTTAAGATGGAGTTTCCAAAAAAATCACTGATTTTGGAAATCGGAAAAACTGAACAGTATTTATCTTTTATTGAAAAAGGAATTGTACGTTTCAATATCCCAAAACTGGACTATGATTTTACTTTTGGATTCGCTTTTGAAAACTCTTTTGTAAGTGGGTACGATTCCTTCTTGACACAGCAGCCTTCATCGTATCATCTCGAGGCAATAACGGATTGTATTTTATGGCGGATATCGTTTGAGGATCTCCATGCGGTATATCAAACAACAACGGTTGGGAATCTAATTGGTCGGAAAGCGGTTGAGGACATTTTTCTAAAAAAAATGAAACGGGAACTGACGCTACTCGAAGATTCGGCAAAAACCAGGTATATCAATTTGTTGCGTGAGCAGCCCGAGCTGATTCGCAATATTCCCTTAAAATATCTGGCTTCTTATATTGGTATTAGACCGCAATCATTGAGCCGAATCAGAAAAGGCATTTATTAACAAATGTTCATTGATAACAAAAAGAAGGGTACCTATTTTTGTTATAAAAAAGATGAAACCATTTTTTGTATTGATCGTTGTCTTTGTTGTCTCCAATTTAAGTACCCTGTTGTTGAAAGGCACGGTGGATTATTTTTTTTCTGGCAAAATAGCACTAGCCGTTATGTTGCTGTTTACATCATTGGGGCATTTATTATATACGGAGGGAATGACCTTGATGCTGCCCGAATTTATTCCATTTAAAAAGGAAATGATCTATGCAACCGGACTGTTGGAAGCCCTTGCTGCTATTGGGCTATTTGTCCCGCAGATGAGCCGCATAACGGGAATCCTTTTAATTGTCTTCTTTCTACTGGTATTACCCACAAATATCCGGGCAAACTTGAAGCATATAAATTATGAGACGGCTACTTTCGATGGACCTGGTCCAAACTATTTGTGGTTTCGTATTCCGTTTCAAATCTTGCTTATCGCTTGGACTTATTATTTTGCGATTCGTTAAATTAAGTTTCTTAACTAAAATATAGCATTAAATTAACACGGTATTGTTTAGTTTTATTTAACAATTTTTTATTTTTGCTAAACTTTTAGGTTTAATCAAATGAAAGAAGCAATTAGGATGATCGTATTTGACATGGCAGGTACGACAGTGAACGAAAATAATATTGTGTATAAGACGCTTAGAAATGCAATAAATACGGTAGGAGGCTATGAACTTACATTAACGGAAGTATTGGCGCATGGCGCAGGTAAGGAAAAGTTACAAGCGATCAAAACAGTACTTAAAAATAGCCTGAATCTTGTTGATGATGAATTGGCACAACGCATGTTTACGTTGTTTTTAGGGGAGCTGGAGCATGCTTATGAAGTGGAAGAAATTTATCCAAATACGAATGCTGAGGAGCTTTTTGCCAAATTGAAAGACCGTGATATCTTACGTGTGTTGAATACGGGATATGACCGAAAAACTGCGGAGTCGCTTTTAGAAAAGCTTAACTGGAAAGTAGGAAAGGATGTAGATGCATTAATTACAGCGTCTGATGTGCCTCGAAACAGACCCTATCCAGATATGATTGAATTAGCGATGCAAAAATTTGAAATTGCTGATCCAGGTGTTGTCGTAAAGATTGGAGATTCTATTATCGATATACAGGAGGGGCAGCAAGCAGGCTGTGGTTTAAGTATCGGTATCACAACCGGTGCACATAATGTGGCTCAACTCAAATCCGCAAATCCCGATTATGTGATTGATGATCTACTGGAAATTGTTCCAATACTTGAAAAGAAGAATATATCCAATACAGTTGTCTAGTTCTTTGACACTGTTGAATAAAAAAGCGGGTATTTCCTACAAGAAATACCCGCTTTTGATTGCGATATGATCCACATGCTATTGCATTTGTATGCCTTCCATTGAATTCTGGTTTTTGTTTTTCTTAAACATGTTCATATCCATTTTTCCGAAACGGTAGGAAAGATTCAATTTGATCAACTGCGGATTGGAAAGTCGATAATAGGTTTGAGAGAATCCTTCACCCGATGAAACAATGGTATTGCCACGTGTTCTGAAGATATCATTGATGGCCAATGTTGCGGAGGCAGCCTGATTTTTCAAGAAGCTTTTCTTGATGGCAAAGTCGATACCATAGAATGGTTTGATATAGCCTTGGGAAGAGCTTTGTGCCTGGTTCATTGGTGGGCCGAATGTCTGGCCCTGTGTAACTGGCATATTTGTTTTGCCTTGATATTCAAAAGCAAGCTGTAGGTTCCAGTTTTTCTGTAAGTTGAATGTATTGTTCAATTTTCCAAATACTGTCCACATACCTTCCGATGGTGTTTTCTCATCAACTTCAATTTTAGAATTGTAGAAGTTGAGGTCTGCTGTCAGATCCCACCATTTTTTGAGATTATTGGTATACGTGAATTCGGCCCCATAATTTTTGCTGGAATTGGCATTGATATAGGTATTAATGAAGTCCATTTTGTTCGTCACCGGATTGAGTTCCTGTGTCAGGTAACGTGTAATTAGGTTGTTTGTAGATTTATAGTATACCGTTGCCAAAAATGTACCTTTTCCATGTGTACGACTGTAAGAAAGTTCGCCCGAAGTGGTGAATTCTGGTACAAGATCGGGGTTACCACGTGTAATATTTAAGCTGTCTGTGTAGTCAACAAAAGGGATAAGCTGAAAGAAGTTCGGACGGTTGACACGACGGGTTACGCTCATCTGTATTTGGTCTTTCTCGGTTAGCTTTTTGCTTAGGAACAAAGAAGGAAATAAGCTAAGGGGATACTTGTTGTGGAACTTTTCGTTTGTATTCAAAAGTTCGCCGTCGTACGTTGAGCTTTCTGCGCGCAGCCCAACTTTATAGGAAACCCAGTCTTTGAGATTTCCTCCAAGTGAGGCATAAGCTGCATAGACGCTGTTTTTGTTATTATAGTTTGCTGAAGCTGCGGTGATATTTTCAAAATCAACTTTGTCTACTGCTTTTAAGGAATTATTGTTGAGGTTTTTGAGTTTATTGATCTGGGCACGCACACCGGTCTCGAGTTTCATGCCATTTTTGAACGGTTTAACATAATCTGCCTGCACAGTCATAAATTTATTGTCACCGGAGCCTATGTTTTTTTGGATCTGTGTACCGCTGACCTCATCGCTAGCATTGCGATAATTGGTCGTATATAGCCCATTGGATGTGTTGGTGCCGCCAAAGTAATTGAAATCGACAGACAATTCTTCGCCTTCAGTTTTGAATTTTTGGACAAGACCGGCTTGCAATCCGCGGGGTTTAAAGCTTCTTTCAGATTCGGAAATCCGATCACTAACCGATTCGCTCCCTCCGGACTTGGTTAAGATCGACGAGTTCTCATTAGGCTTAAATTTACCCTGAACCAACACTCCGGCGACAGATAGCGTTGTTTTGGGACTTAAGTCGTAATCTACGCCAAGCCGGCCAAAGGTAATCATACCTTTTGTTTTGCCCTCGATATCTTGATCTACTGTCGATTCTATGCCATTAATTGTACTGGTACGGTGGCTGTCGCCCTCGGTGTTGGTCCGCATGCGCATATTCATTCCCGTCAGTGAGATGTTGAATTTATTCTGACGCAGATTTAAACTACCCATAAAGTTGGTCCCGCCAAAGCGGTCAGCTCCTAAGGTGACCATACCATTGTATCCAGCTTTCTTATTTTTTTTCAGAATAATATTGAGGATACCGGCCATACTTCCAGAAGCGTCGTATTTGGCAGATGGATTTGTGATGATCTCGATTTTATCAATGACATCAGCCGGAATTTGATCCGGTGTAAGCGTGGTCGGTTTTCCGTCAACAAAAATCGTTGGCGCTGCATTTCTCAATTTTACATTACCGTCGATATCTACTTGTACAGAAGGCATATTGCGGAGTACATCGATTGCTGTACCGCCAGCCGCGACGATATTTTTCTCTACGTTGAAGACTTTTTTGTCGATGTCCATTTCGAGTAATGCCTTGCGGCCAGTCACGGTGACTTCATCGAGCTTACGGTTGTCATTTTCCAGTTTGATCGCGCCGAGATCTTTGGTTGTTGTTTTGCTATCGCTATAGTCTACAGCTAGATCGATCGGTGCATAGCCTACAGAGCTAATTTTTAGCTTCCATTTTTCTTTTGGTGAAATGGCTGCGAAATTGAATTTTCCATTTTCTGAAGAGCTGGTACTTTTTACGAGAATTTCCCTTTCTTTACCTGTAGCTTGATCCTTGATGACCTTCAATAAATTCACGGAAGCTTGTGCGATCGGTTTCCCGTTGTCGTCCACAATTTGGCCGGAGAGCTGGCCTTCGGACATGGCGAAAGCAGGACGACCGCCAGCAGGGGCTTGAGCGTGTACAGAAGCAACCGCAGTTGCCATTAATGCTATTGCTATAAATCTTTTCATTTTTTCTTTGCTATGCTATCGGCTACGCGGATTAAGCTGTTCGATAGTACGCAAATTTGAAAAGGATTTTTTAGCTATGCAATCATCTGTAGACCGAAGCGGCGAATGTGTAGACGAACGGATAGTTGTATCGATTCAATTTGTACCTGTAGCATTAGATAAACTGTTCGATATTTTTAATATATTTTTTACCGATAGGAAGGGCAGTTTCGGGTAAGGTGAGTTTGCTTTGACCGATCTGTTCAATACGATTTTTGTTGACAATAAAAGAATTATGTATGCGTAGAAAATCGACTGTAGGTAATATTTTTTCCATCCCTCGGAGGTTGCTGCGCGTAAGAAGTGGCGATTCACGGTCGACCAGGTATATTTTCACATAGTCTTTCAAGCCTTCGATGTAGCTGATTTCATGGAGGAAAATTTTCGTCTTTTTGTATTCTACATTGACGATAATATGATCCTGTTCGGGTAGCTGTTTTGCACGGAGCAGCATACTTTCTTCCACTTTTCGGACTGCGGCTGCGAGTCGTTCTTTTGAAATGGGTTTAAGCAGATAATCTACGGCATTTAGCTCGAAACCTTCAACAGCATATTGGTGATAGGCCGTGGTGAAGATAACTAAGGGGCGTGGGGTGAGTTCGCGAATAAACTGCGTACCCAATTGATCGGGCATTTCAATATCCAGAAAAATCAGATCGATAGCGTGATCTTTTAAATAGTCTTCAGCTTCGGCCGTCGCATTAAATTTACGGGCGACTTCGATTTGCTCAAAATTCAATAAGTCGTCTTCTAAAATGTTGAGCGCGAAGGGTTCATCATCGATTAGTATACATTTAATCTTCATCGGTCATCAGTTTTAAAGTCACTTCGAAATCTCCAGCATCGGTTTTTCCGATCCTGAGGTCATGTCGGTTGGGATACAGTAATTGTAATCGTCTGCGTACATTGGTCAGTCCTATCCCTTCGTTTGGACGCGGTTCCGTATGTTGTAAAATGCTATTGCGAGATATAAAGATAATGCCACCTGGAGTCTCCTGAAATTGAAACTGTATCTGTGGTTCAGTTTTGCTATCCACACCATACTTGAATGCATTTTCCACAAAATGGATGAAGAGTAATGGGGGGATCATTCTATTTTTGACTCTGTCTTCGATATCTAGTGCCACATTTCCTTGAATAGGAAGACGAAGGGTCTGTAAGGCGATAAAATTGCGCATATGGTCGATCTCTTTAAAAAGTTCGACTTTGGGGCCGTCTACTTCGTAAAGTATGTAGCGTAGCATTTCGGACAACTTAACAATAGTGTCTTCGGAATCTGATGATTGTTTACGAATGAGCCAACGGATATTATTGAGCGTATTGAATAGGAAATGTGGGCTGATCTGAAGTTTTAACATCGTTAGTTCTGCCGTTGTTTTTTCAAGCGCAATCTGTTTGTTGAGCTCCTTTTGTCGGGCTTGCTCATCGTAGAGAAAGATCATCGAAGAGGTGATCATACAGAGTGAGTAAATAATGCCCGGGCCGATGACCAATCGTACGAAAAGAATATTTTCCTTGCTCAGATGAGCGAGCTCCCCATCTGGATTAAAATAGACTATACAGTAGTTCAGTGCTACATAGGTGGCGAATCCAAGTGCCATTAATAGTACAAAGATCTTTCTGCGACCAAAAAAATAGGTAGGTGCAACAACGTAGCAGTGCAAGTAAAAATGAGTAGCCAGGAACACAATATTTACTAAATGCGATAATGCCGAATAAGGCTTGAAATCCGCGATTTTATCCGGCTGGTAGAGGTACGTAATAAAGGGCAAAAGCAGTAATATGGTCCAGATGACAATATGTAAATAGAATTTTCTGAAGAATCTGCCGATCATGTTATATCTAATTAATCCCCTTACTTTTGGATAAGACCAAACTTAGATAAATTGCTTTTTATATGCAATATAAATACGTTTATAGGTAAAAACAATTATTCATCAAAGCTGTTCTCCGAAGGTTATCATGATCTGTTGTCAATCGATATGGTGTTATAAACATAAGCAGCTATTAAATGAAATGATGTTAAAAAGAGGTTCAGGAAAGAACACGAAAACGGGAAATAGGCTGGACTGTTGGAAATAGTTTTGTATTTTGCAGGTATAAACTTTGTAACGTGACGTTCAATCCAAACCGATATCAGCATATGCCCTACAGACGCTGTGGGAAGAGTGGCATTCTCTTGCCAGCCATTTCATTGGGGCTTTGGCAAAATTTTGGTGAAACCGATATTCAAGCGGTGTTCCGCAAAACCTTGGTGACCGCTTTTGATCACGGGATTACCCATTTTGACCTTGCCAATAATTATGGTCCGCCTCCGGGAAGTGCAGAAGAGAACTTTGGACATATATTGCGTAGCGATTTTGTGGGCTATCGTGATGAACTTTTAATTTCCACTAAAGCGGGATATACCATGTGGCCGGGTCCGTATGGTGACTGGGGAAGTCGTAAATATTTGATGGCCAGCTTACACCAGAGCTTAAAACGGATGAAGCTCGATTATGTGGATATATTTTACCATCATCGACCGGATCCGAATACACCGTTGGAAGAGACGATGGTCGCATTGCGAGATATTGTTCATCAAGGAAAGGCCTGCTATGTGGGTTTGTCCAATTATCCTCCTGATCTTGCTCAGAAAGCTGCTGCGTTATTGCGTGCAATGGGGACACCATGCCTTATTCATCAGCCTAAATATTCGATGTTGGTGCGGACACCTGAGGAGGGGCTTTTGGATGTGCTGCAGGCAGAAGGAATCGGAGCGATCGCTTTCTCTCCTTTGGCACAGGGACTGTTGACCAATAAATACTTAGGTGGCATTCCGGCAGATTCGCGCGCTTCGAAAGAGCATTTTTTGAAAAGTGACATGATCACTGCTGAATTGATGGAGAAGATAGACCGGTTGAATAATCTGGCGATACAAAGAGGCCAAACATTGGCTCAAATGGCAATTGCATGGTTGTTGAAAGATGAACGTGTAAGCTCCGTTTTGGTAGGGGCGAGAAATAGTGAGCAACTGGTTGATTCACTCAAGGCCCTGGACAGGCTAGACTTTACGGCGGATGAATTGGCACTTATTGATGCTATTCTGAAGTATAATTAATCACCTAATTGATCGTGTCATGTTTGCTTTTGAAGCACAATTGGAAATTATCGGTATCAATCCTTTTGTTTTTGTTCCTGCTGATATTCTGGAAAACCTATTTAAGGATGCGGGAATGAACAAAGGTTATATTCCTGTGAAGGGAAAAGTTAATGAAAAAGATTATGTTCAGACCTTGCTGCGATTTCAGGGGGAATGGAGACTGTACATTAACACGGTTATATTGGCGAACTCGCCGAAACGAATCGGCGAGACCTTAACCATAACAATCGCTTTTGATCCGGAAGACCGGACTATTTTGCCTCATCCAGAACTCGAAGCAGCATTTGCGCTAAATAAGGATGCACTAAAGGTGTTTGATGGATTGTCTCCATCAAAGCAAAAGGAAATTATCCGTTATATTTCTAACTTAAAAACTGCGGATAGTCGAAGAAAAAACATCGCAAGGGCGATCGGTTTTCTATTGGGTAAAAATCGATTTGTGGGGCGTGAAAAGCCCTAAGAACTCAGACCAGTACTTCCATGTATGTCCTGTAATTACGGCCAGATATAGGGAGGATTGGTTAGAATTTTAGTGATAATTTGAATATACTTATGGACAATCCTAAAATAGTATGGGGTATCATCGGCTGTGGTGATGTCACAGAAAAAAAAAGTGGACCTGCGTTTAATCGGATAAATAATAGTCAGCTAATGGCTGTCATGCGAAGGGATGCGGCGAAAGCTGCTGATTATGCTAAGCGACATCAGGTACCCCTATGGTATTCAGACGCTGACGATTTACTTGATAATATCGATCTCAATGCGATTTATGTCGCAACGCCACCGTCCTCTCATCTCGCGTATGCACTATCAGCCCTTCGTAAAGGGAAATCTGTTTACGTTGAAAAGCCCGTTACGTTAAATGCGATAGAGGCTGAATCATTATTGGCGGAAGTAAAAAACAGGAACGGGAAATTGGTTGTTGCGCATTACCGTAGACAATTGCCTTTGTTTCTAAAGGTTAAAGAGCTTGTTGAAAACGGTGAAATTGGCCAGCTAAGGACGGTGCAACTCCGTTTATGGCAAAGCAGAACGCCCGACCTGGTAACTAAAAGTGGCGGAGATTGGCGTACTGATCCTGCTGTTTCGGGCGGCGGCTACTTTTTTGATTTAGCCCCTCATCAATTGGATTTGATGCTCTATTTTTTTGGAATGCCGATTTCATACGATGGTTTTAGCTTAATTCAGGATAAGGACAGTGCTGTTGCCGATCAGACCACAGGGACCATTTTATTTAATAACCAGCTTGTTTTTAATGGAAGTTGGTGTTTTAATGTTGCCAAAGAAAATCAGGTAGACAGTTGTGAAATTGTTGGAAGCCTTGGTCATATTACTTTTTCCATTTTTGGAAATTCAATTGTTATCAAAACAGGGGATGGAGAGCAGGAATTCAGATTTGACCATCCCGAAAATATTCAATTGCCGATGATTTCGCGTGCGGTAGACTATTTTAGCGGCATCGGGCCAAATCCATCTCCGATTGAGGAAGCCTTGGTCCTGATGCAGATCATCGATAACTTTTCGACAATAAGGCAATAATATTTTGCTTTGCTGATAAGCTGTAGTCTTTAAGGATGAAGCATGTATAATGGAAAGCCTATTTGGAAGATAGTTATGATTTTCGTCTTCCAAATAGGCTTAATTTTTCTGACAGTGTCTGATCTTATTGGCCACAAAGAACCTTCAGTTTGCTTTCATTGCTGTTGGTGTCTGCGAAGTTATGAAGGTTTTATTAAGTATTCTTCTTTTGAATGGACCCATTGGAGCAATGAGTTCTAAGTTGGTGCCATAAAGAGGTGTACCGAACTGATCTTAAAAGCAATTAATAGATCGCTACTGGATTGACATTGACCTGTGTGGATCCTACATATAAGGGCTGTCCAAGGACAAATAGAAATTCCCAGACTTTTTCTTTTACCAAGGGGCGTGTATCGATTAATTCAAGATTGTATATGCCACGTTTGGCCAATAAAAACTGATTGATTGGAAATTCCTCGTTGGTATTGGGGTTTGGATATACTTCAGATGCCCACGTGTCACCACCAAAAGCAACGATACTTTGATCTGCTAGCCATTTTGCTGCATCCATACCGATACCGGGTTCAGTTTCCAGGAACTGTTGGTTGTTGTTGCCGATCAATTCTAACCAACCTGTGTTGAATAAGACGATGTCACCTTTTTTGATCGTGATCCCTTGTTTTTTTAACACCGATTGAATGGCTTCAACGGTAAATTCTGTACCACCGGGAACGATATCTTTTCCATAATAGGCTGTCATATCCAAGACAATAGCACGGGTTACCAGTGGTGGGACTTTTTCTATTCCAAGTTTTTTAACGCCTTCTACCGTAACGAAATCCTGCGCTTTGTTGCCATTGTAGTAGATATTGTTGATTCCGATATGTCCAATACCGTTCAATTGGGTGCCGACACCGGTCCAGGCATTTACCAATTCGTCGTTGAAAGTGAATTTATTGGGACCAAGTGTTGCACCAGCCTGTTCTCCGGGTTGTATATTATACAAGTTAAAACTACGGTGGCGGAAAGCTGGGAGCTGTTTGTTTACAGGGACAGCAAGAGGGACAGTTTTTCCCTTTTTGACAAGTTTTAACGACTGTAGCACCAATTTTGGTGATATTAAATTGGCAGCTCCGATCTCGTCGTTCTTACCATAAGCAGCATGATGCCATGTACTATCTGTTGGGTCTACCAACAGTGTTTTATTTTGCGCATTGCTTTGCAATGCTGTGAGTGACAGTACCCCCATGAGGAGTACTGTCAACTGATTGAATTTTTTCATCGTTGAATATTAAATTTTTGCTAATGCAAGATTGATAAAGGATAGTTCTTCTGCGGTAAGCGTGATGTCGATGGCCTGCGCATTTGCGATGGCCTGCTCTGCATTTCGGGCACCTGCCAAGACCACAGTGATCGCCGGCTGCAAACTAGTCCAGCGTAATACCAATTGGGAAAGCGTGACACCTTTGTTTGCGGCAATTGGACTGATGGTATCCAAGAAGGTCTTTACCTTGGCCAGATCAAATTGTTGGAAATAACCATTGCGGTGATCGTTTTCTTTTAATTTACCAGTATTGAAATATTTACCGGTTAACAAACCACGCTCCATAGGGCTATATACAATGATACCCAGATCATTTTCCTTTGCGTAAGGAACAAGGTCCTGTTCGATACCTCGGTTCAGCATGCTGTAACCAACTTGATTACTCGCTATATTGAGGGTTTTTCGTGCTTCTGAAACTTGATCAACGCTATAATTGCTGACGCCGGCAGCACGGATCTTACCTTGTTGTAAAAGAAGATCCAAGGCTTCCATCGTTTCGGGAATCGGAGTTGTACTATCTGGCCAGTGAATCTGTAGTAGATCGATATAGTCGGTGCGTAAGCGTTTTAGGCTATTCTCTACTTCCTGAATTACACTAGCTTTTGATGCATATTTATAAACTGGAATAGTTTTACCAGCTTCTTCTGCGTCAAAGAAAAATTCACCTTTTCCTTGGTTACTACCGTCCCATACCAAACCAAATTTGGTCAATACCTGTATTTTGGTCCGATCATAACCTTGAATTGCCGCACCGATCATTTCTTCACTCAAACCAAAGCCATAAAACGGGGCTGTATCTAATGTAGTGACACCGTTGTCGATCGATGCTTTCACAGAATCAATAGAATCTTTCTTTTCATTGCCGCCCCACATGTTGCCGCCAATTGCAAAAGCTCCGTACGTAATTGCTGATAATTCTAAATCTGTTTTTCCTAATTTTCTGTATTCCATTTTTTTATTTTTTATGTCTCTTGTTAAATTTTATTTGTTATTCTAATGCGCCTTTTTTTACTAAATAAATCTGTTCGAAAGGATGCTTACTATTATCTGAATGATTGATGGCACAAAGTTATAACGCTATTTTTTATTATTAAAATAATTTAAATTAGGTTATTCTATTATTTTTATGATATAGTGCTAGATCCTTTTTTTGAAAAGCGCCAGCAGATTTCTGTTAACTTTTTCTTGTACATTCCTACACAAACTAGTAGATTTATATAGTGTGGTAGGTCTTGTTAGTACTTACATTTTTATTGGGATAACCGTTCAGTAAAAGAATATCTATGCAAACAGTTGAACAATTTAAACCTGATGTGATTATTATCGGAGCGGGTTTAGCAGGGCTTACAGCAGCAATGGAGGTTACCAATGCTGGTAAGAAAGTGCTTCTTGTGGATCAGGAGACAGCTGAAAATCTTGGTGGTCAGGCCTATTGGTCCTTTGGTGGGCTTTTTCTTGTCAATTCATCTCAACAACGTCGTATGGGCATCAAGGATTCTTTTGAACTGGCTCGGCAGGACTGGATGGGAACTGCAGGATTTGACCGCGAGGAGGATTATTGGCCGCGACAATGGGCAGAGGCCTACCTGAAATTTGCGACGGAAGAGAAGGCTGCTTACGTCGCTCAGCTCGGTATTAAGCTGATGTTTATGGTCGGTTGGGCTGAGCGCGGTGACGGATCGGCCTCGGGGCATGGTAATTCCGTTCCTAGATTTCATGTTAGTTGGGGGACTGGAACTGGCGTTGTGAAACCTTTTGTGGATAAAGCTTTTGCTGCGCAGGAAAAAGGTCTGCTGCGGTTTTGCTTTCGACATCGCGTGACAAAATTGCTAACGCAAGATGGCGCGGTCTTCGGAATTGCGGGCGATGTTTTGGAAGATGATAACAAAGCAAGGGGTGTTGCTACCAACAGAAATATTCTTGCAGCGTTTGAATATTATGCAGATCAGGTCGTTATTGCTTCGGGAGGGATTGGAGCAAATCATCAATTGGTACGCGAAAATTGGCCTGAACGATTAGGGAAAGCACCAGTGCAAATGATTTCAGGTGTTCCCGCCTATGTCGATGGAAAAATGGTTGGAATTGCCGAAGAGGTTGGGGCTCATATGATAAACCGCGATCGCATGTGGCATTATACGGAAGGGATTGAAAATTGGAATCCAATATGGCCTATGCACGGCATCCGTATTTTACCTGGGCCGTCTTCATTGTGGTTTGATGCCCGCGGTAATAGGCTTCCAGCTCCTTATTTACCTGGATTTGATACCTTGGGTACACTCAGGCACCTGCAAGAGACAGGCTTTTCTTATTCCTGGTTTATCCTGACACAGAAGATTATCAAAAAGGAGTTTGCTCTTTCAGGTTCAGAACAGAATCTGGATATCACCAACAAGGATTATAGGTTATTTTTGAAACGCATTTTTGGGAAAAATGCACCTGGACCAGTTGAGGCTTTTAAGGAAAAGGGACCTGATTTTATTGTTTCGGACAATCTAAAGGATCTGGTCGCTCGTATGAATCGTTTGACAGGCGAAGATCTTTTGGATTATGAAACGATTAAAACGCAAATTGAAGCGCGTGACCGGGAGGTCGATAATAAGTTTTCAAAGGATACGCAAGTAAATTACATTCGAAATACACGAAACTACCTTGGTGATAAATTAGGTCGGGTGGCAGCCCTCCATAAAATCCTGGCGCCGGAAAATGGACCGCTCATTGCGGTACGTCTCCATGTGTTGACGCGTAAAACCTTAGGCGGTCTCAAAACGAATCTCCATTCGCAAGTACTAACAAAGGATAACAAGGTGATAGCGGGTTTGTATGCAGCAGGCGAGGTGGCTGGATTTGGTGGTGGCGGCATGCATGGTTATCGAGCGTTAGAAGGTACTTTCTTGGGCGGTTGTATATTCTCAGGCATGAAAGCCGGACAACATATTGCGCGTTTGCCAAAGGCAGCATTTACCTAAAAAATGTTTATGAAAGTCGATCCTTTTCTTTATAATGCCAGCTTTTCCATCCGATGTTGTTGCCGGATAGCGTCGGCCCAGGCCATCGGTGGTTACATTTAACGTTAAAACAACATTTCTAGTAGGCAATCAATGCGATGTTTGCCTATTCAGATCAGAGTAAGAAATTATTAAGTTTTTTTCTGGATAGAGCGCAGCGTTTGAAGAAGAACAGAAACAAGTACAAAAGCGAGCCCCACATAGAAAGAAGCATTGACTTGTCTGCCTTCGTTGAAGAATAAAAAAGCAATGATAATCGAATAGATGGGCTCAAGATTGAAACTCAAATTGACCGTAAATGCAGATAGCTTCTTGAGTGATTCGGCAAAAAGAACATAAAGACCAACCGTACAAAATAAAGACAGCAAGATTAAATAGATCCCATCAGAAAAGCTTGGTATAAAACGTTCGGTGGGAAATAAATAATAGAAAATAGGCAGTCCAAGTCCCAATACAATGGTTCCACTAAGCATTTGATAATAGTTGAGTAATTTACTATCATATTGTTTGACCAATCGCTCATTGTAGATGGTATATAGGGCCGCGAAAATAGTTGAAATTACACCCAAAATAATGCCCACTTGATAAGAGCTATCAAAATGAAAGATTAAACTGATTCCGATCAAGGTCAACATGCTTAACATCAGCTGCGCCGCACTAAATCTTTTTTTATTGATGATAGGTTCTAGAATGGCTGTGAAAAAACTGGTCAGGCAATAGCACACTACGCCAATGGAAATATTGGAAAACTTGATACTTCCATAGAAAAATATCCAATGGATGGTGAGCAATAATCCACCTCTTGCAATATTCAGTATATCTTTTGTCGATTTTAATCGCTCAATCTTGAATAATTTGAGGACAACGAAAAGAATAAGTGTTGAAAGTAAAACCCTAAACCACACGAGTGGTATCTGATTGAGGGTAATGAGTTTGCCGAAAACTCCGGTGAAGCCTGCGAGCAGTACCGCGGTATGAAGTACTAAATATGATTTTTTCATAAAAAAAATGTCTTTCCCATAAAGGGAAATTTAAAAGCTAAATAAATAGTTAATCCTTGTATCATCCGAATTTGCTCCTGATCAGATATCATTATTCGTTTGACATTGCGCTATGTTATTTTGCTGGTGGAGAAAGACAAGTTCTTCGGTCCATGGTTTTATGCTAGTTTTTAACAAATATAGAAATTATCTACGGTATTCAAAGTCCTTTATTTCAGCCATTTTGTTGGATTAATATTCTTCATCCTAAAGACTAAATCTTATATTAGTGATCTCACTAGGGGGATGCCCAAGATAATCGTCTTCCTAGTATTGAATATGCAATATCAATATAAACCAAACTAAACAATGAAGAGGAAAGAATTTATTCGAAATACGAGTCTGTTGGCGGCATCGGCACTTTTTGCACAGACGAAAGTATTCGGTTTTCAAGCTGATACGGTCCGTGTGGGACTGATCGGTACCAACGGTATGGGTTGGTCTAATCTGAACGCTATCTTGAAAGTACCAGGCGTGCAGTGTACGGCATTATGTGATGTCGATGAAAATGTTTTGAAGAATCGCGCTGAGGAATTAAAGAAACGCAATATTGATGTGAAGACTTACATCGATTATAAAGATCTTCTGAAAGCAAATGACGTTGATGTTGTTATTGTCGCTACGCCCGATCATTGGCATTGCATGCAAATGGTTGATGCTGTTGCGGCAGGAAAAGATGTATATGTCGAAAAACCGATTGGCAACTCCATTCGGGAATGTGAAATTATGGTTGCAGCTGCTAAAAAGTATAAACGTGTTGTACAGGTAGGGCAGTGGCAACGAAGCCAACAACATTTTAGAGATGCGATGGATTTTGTTCATAGCGGAAAATTGGGAAAGATACGCCTTGTTAAGGCTTGGGCTTATCAAGGTTGGATGAAGAGTATTCCGGTTCAGGCAGACGCTAATGTTCCTACTGGAGTACATTATGATAAATGGTTGGGGCCAGCCCCAAAACGTGCATTTAATCCCAATCGTTTTCACTTCAATTTCAGGTGGTATTGGGATTATGCGGGTGGCCTAATGACCGATTGGGGTGTACATATGTTGGATTATGCGCTGATCGGAATGAAAGTGTCAGATCCTGTTTCGGTAATGGCTGCTGGTGGTAAATTTGCTTATCCCGACGACGCCGCTGAAACACCAGATAGTCTAACAACGGTGTATGAGTTTGATGGATTTAATGTTCAATGGGAACAGGCGACAGGTATAGATTTGGGCCCTTATCAGAAGACTCACGGCGTTGCTTTCATTGGTAATAATGGTACCTTGGTCGTTAATCGTGAAGGCTGGGAAGTTATTCCCGAGAAAGGACGAATGGACGCTGTCTCTTTCCAACGTTCGCAGGACAATGGACTGGACAAGCATATGGTTAATTTCGTTGAAGCTGTTAGAAAGAAATCAGTAGAAGGTCTTCATGCTCCGATAGAAGCGGGGGCTCATATTGCGATATTCTCACAGATGGGAAATATTGCATACCGTTCTAAAAAGAAATTGTTTTGGGACAAACAAAAGCGCAGTTTCAATGATAAAGATGCGGACGGGTACTTAGCGAAAGTTTATCATAATGGCTATAATCTGCCCAAAGTCTAGGGAAATATGGGTATGAAAGGTATCGTATTGGGGCTCGCTCTGGCGACATTGTCTGCAAAGCAAGTTTCGGCGCAACAGATGGAAAAAATGTGGGATGGTCAAGGAGGAAAAAATTCCATTTCCCAAAATAGAGGGAAACTGTTCCGTGACGGCAAATATGCGATGTTTATCCATTGGGGAATCTATTCGCAGCTGGCAAATACCTGGAAGGGGAAAACGTTTTATGGCATAGGGGAATGGCTCATGAACAAGAGCATGGCCAATATCCCCGTCGCTGACTACATGGCCGCGGCGGCGTCATTTCATCCAGATCATTTTGACGCTAAGGCGATTGTGCAGCTTGCAAAAGATGCGGGGATGCGCTATATCGTGATTACGAGCAAACATCACGATGGATTTTCGATGTTTCATTCGAAAGTGAATTCGTTTAATATTGTTGAGGCGACCGATTTTAAACGTGATCCGATGATTGAGCTCGCGAAAGCCTGTCAGGAAGCGGGGATCGGTTTTGGCTTCTATTATTCGCAAAATCAGGATTGGACTTATCCCGGCGGAAATGGAGGTCCCAAGGTGGACGCAGCCGGTCATTCGAAAACATTTGACGATTATTTTTGGGAGAAATGCTATCCTGAGGTGAACCAGATTACGACGCAGTATGGGCCGATAGAATTGGTCTGGTTCGATACGCCTGGTGGGATGGATAAGAAATACGCCCAAAAACTTGTCGAATTGGTTCATAAAAATCAACCTGGGGCTTACGTGTCGGGACGTGTTGGACACGGACTTGGTGATTATTCTACTTTGGGGGATATGGAAGTACCACGGCAGAATGTTCCAGGTCTTTGGGAGGCAGTCGATGTAACCAATGACTCTTGGGGGTATGCCTGGTACGACAATAATTGGAAGAGTGCCCGTGAAATCTTGTCTCGTACATTGTCGACTATTAGCCGTGGCGGGACTTACATGTTAAATGTTGGGCCTAAACCAGATGGGACTATTCCTGAGCCAGCGAGCTTAGCTTTGCGTGGTGCTGGTGCGTGGATCCGAAAGTATCCAGCGGCCGTTTATGGTGCGCAAGCTTCACCTTGGGGGCACGCTTTGCCTTGGGGGGATGCTACTGTACAAGGACGTAAAATTTCATTATTGGTCTATCACTGGCCAACTAATGGAAAGTTGTTTGTTCCGGGCCTAACAAAGGGGATAACGTCGATCAATCTTTTAAACGCAGATGGGAAGAAAAAGTTAAATTATACGACCGATGGAAAATGGTTGGAGATCAATATCCCATCGGTAGCTCCAGATCCACTGGTTTCTGTGATTGAGGTCGTTATGCAGGGGACACCTCTTATTGATAAAATGTTGGGTGTCGATCCGGCGATGGAGACAATTCTTCCTGTAGACTTTGCCGAAGTTGAAGGATGCCATAAAACCGGGAAATCCTGGATGGAGAAATTCGGTGAATGGAAACATGTCGTTCAAGTAGGGCAATGGAATGATCAAAGTAAACTAACGTATGCTATAGACATTGTTAAGCCAGGCTATTATCAAGTTGATCTAAATTATACAGGGCAGGGGAGAGTGGTGTGGAAGATCGAAAACTCGGCTGGAGAGATCGTGCAGAATCAACAAGCCGCTGCTTCAGTGTATAATTGGTACCCATGGGGATGGATGAAATTTAAAGCCGCAGGAAGATACAGCGTTACTGTTTCATTTCTTGAAGGTGATGGTGACAAGGTCAGTCTCAGTGCACTTCGATTTAAACCTGTAGAATAGGCTGTTGCTGTCTATTCTACAGGTTTTTCAATCATCAATTTCTGTGCTTTCTGCCTTAATTGATGATATTCCCAAAAAAATCAAACAGGGATTTTTAGGCAGGCATTCGATTCAGCTAGTCTTGCATAAGAGTCTGTATTTTCTCAATAGAATCCTCATTCTCCAAAAACTCAAGATACGGTAACAAAGGTTCGATATCTTTTTTGTCCATTGTTTCTATGTCTTCAAATAAAGCATTTACAAAATCACTGCAAAAAGATTTGCCAAAGCTATACGTGATGATTCTCGCAAGATCATCACAATCGATTTCCGTGGCATTCAGATTAAATACAAGTTCAGGTATTTCGTAGTCGCCTTCTGCCGGATAGCCGATATACCTAAACATGCTTTCCTTCCATACACGAAATAGAATTTGATGCGAGACATGTTTTCCAAAGTATTCGAACACCTTGGAAAGTAGATCGCAAGCTGCCTCCTTCTCAAAAACACCGGTAATGCTTTTGTCTATCAATTCAGCATAAGGAATGAAAATCGAGCTATCGAAATGAACATCAAAATTAGCGGTAAGCATAGCCAATATATGTTCTTTGGGCTGGATTCTTAGAAGTTGTCTTGCTGTTAATGAGGTTAAGTTGTGCTTTTGTTCTCGACCGTGGCTATCGGGGAGGAGCACGGTGTGTTCTTTGTCGAGGAGCGAGATGACGAATTTCCAGTCTTCGGGCCTTTTGAGAATCCTGCAGTTCTGAGCGAGATAACCGCTTCTTTTTGGGTCAGGTTTCTTGTCTCCGACAATAACTTCTCCAGGTTGAATAACATGTTCTGGAGGAACTTTAAACCTGCGTATATGCACAAAGAGTTCTTCTCCGGAAGGTAACGCAAGAGTACCAAATCCTTTGTTATTGTCGAACCATTTGACAGCGCCGATAAACATGGCTGGAGTTGAGTTTTGTTTCAATAGCATAAAGGTAATGAATAAATGCATTTATTATGCATTGAAAATGAAATATTTGTAATTATTTGCCGTGAAAGACTTTTAACGGATCCGATGGATTCTTAGTCTACATGGTTAAGAACGCTTTCTAAACAGCCAAAATGTTCGTAATTTCAATAGAAAGCGACAATCAAATTAGTGGGACGGAATTGGACAGGAGTCAAAAGGCGTTTTGAAAAATCGATTGAGAGAATAATTTCATAGCATTTTTTGTCGCCTAGGCGTAATTTTGAGCTAACTTAGTCTGTTGAAATCTGTTCTATAAAATCGTTCAATAATATAACGTATCCTATGCAGTCTGTAATTGTCAAATCTATTCTCAATAAAACAAAACAAAGAGATCCTTGGTTTCTTGACGATTACACCGTTAACCCTTATAGCGGATGCTCGTTCAATTGTTTATATTGTTATATCAGAGGTAGTAAATATGGTATTAATATGGCCGAAAAGCTAAGTGTAAAGCGCAATGCGGTGGATTTGTTGGACCGAGCCCTAGCGCTTCGTGCCCGTAAAAAACAATATGGAATAATTGTATTGTCGTCTGCAACGGATCCTTATTTGCAATTTGAGCAAACCGAGCTACTGACGCGGCAATTATTGGAAATTATACTACATTATCGTTTTCCAGTGCATATTATCACCAAATCGGATCTAGTAAGTCGGGATTTTGATTTGTTGAAGCAGATCGATGCTGAAGCGATACTTCCATTGGATCTGCAGGGTAAATTGACACATCGCGCTTTTATTACTTTTTCCTTTTCAACCATCGATATGGAAATTGCCAGCATATTTGAACCAGGTGCACCATCGCCTGAGCTTCGTTTGAATACATTGAGTGAAGCACGTAAGATGGGATTGTGTAGTGGCGTAAGTTTAATGCCTTTGTTGCCCTTTATTTCGGATACCGGAACTCATCTTGATCAGATGTTTGGGACTTTTCGATCCATTGATGCAAATTATATTTTTCCAGCAACCTTGGCCTTGTATGGTTCTGATCCTGGTGACAATCGGACGTTGGTTATGCGTGCGGTTGAAAAACACTATCCACAACTCGTGGAAAAATATCAACGATTGTTTGGTGCGGACGGCAAACTTCCTAGCTATTATCGACAGGCATTTGCGGAAAAGGTTAAGGGACTATGTCTGCAATATGGACTTAGGGACCGGCTGACGAATAATGATCCCTTATAAATTCCTGGGTATTTTTGGCGGTTGATCAATACCAAAGTAGCTTTTTCTCCTTCTCTGTGATGTGTGTTAAGTTGAGCCTTTTGCATTTTTTCCTTATTGATAGGCCATTTAAGTTGAATGTGACGGTCTTGATTCTAATCTTTTTAATAAGCAATCTTATTCCGTAGTAAATACAGGTTTTTAGGTATGCTAACTGTTTGAATTTTAGCTTTTAATTGTATGTTTTCGCCCTGACTAAAACCGATAGAAAACAGATGTATTGGATAAAGGATTTTTTATGACGAAGTTTTACGTTAAAACGAAGAAAATAATTAACCTAATTGTTTAAGTGTTTTGTGAAATAAGTGATCCCTCGCTTTGTTGTTTTTTGTATTGTATTGTTTCAAATATGTTACATTTTATTTCGTATAAGGTTTTTGTGAATATTATTTGTTTAATATTATTTAACATGTTGATTTATAGTGTTTTGATTCATTATGTCAGACTGATTGGTTCTTTGTTTTATTAAAAAATTAAAAAAGACATTCTGTTTCGTGTTAAAATTGTATTATCTTAATATTGATTTAACCAATTGTCGTTTAATTGTTTAGTAATGCTTTGTTAATAATTTACAAATATTAAATAACCTTTCTTTGTAACCGAAGAAAAACAAAACCAAATTCATGAAAACGAAACACGTATTACTTCCTGTAATGATCGGGATGTCTCTCGGCGCGTGGGCCAAGAGCAAACCTGTCTTTCTGACATCTATTCCGGATGTTGAAATTTCCGCCAAATTTCAGGGGCCTATTCGAGGCATTGTAAAAACAGCAACCGGTGAACCTATCTCGGGTGTGTCAATTTTTAATTCAACTACTGGCAAAACTACGCAAACTGACCAACAAGGTGCTTTTGTCATCGAAGGGAAAACTGGGCATACATTGCGCTTGTCGATGATCGGTTTTGAAACACAGCACGTAAAAGTAGAGGCAATACCTTTAACCATTCAGTTAGTTTCGACAGATCAATCCCTTGATGAAGTAATTGTTGTCGGGTATGGTAAGCAAAAAAAGGTAAACTTAACAGGTGCTGTTACACAGATTGATGCGAAGATACTTGAAAATCGCCCAGTTGCCAATGCAACTCAAGCTTTGCAGGGAGCAATACCAAATTTGAATATTACATTTACCAATGGTAGGCCAGGAGGGGAAGGAAATGTTAATATCCGGGGTTTTGCTTCGATAAACTCAGCTAATGCACAGCCCCTTATTCTCATTGATGGGGTTCCGGGTAATATCAATACAATCAATCCGCGTGATATTGAATCGATATCGGTTTTAAAAGACGCTTCTGCGGCAGCGATTTATGGCGCTCGTGGGGCATTTGGTGTTATGCTCGTAACAACTAAAAAAGGAAAGGCCGGAAAAATGAACATTAATTATAGTAATAATTTTGGTTGGTCTGGACTGACGGTGCGGACAGATTTTATGACGAGCGGTTATGATGCTGCTAAACTAAATGATGAAGCTTTTATTCGTGCCACCGGTAATAGTTATACGGGATATACAGAAGATGACTATGCTGAACTATTGAAACGAAAAACAGATCCTAGTCTGCCTTCCGTAGTGGTTCAGAATAGAAATGGAAAAGATCAATATGTATATTATGGCAATACAGATTGGTGGAATGAGATGTATCGAAAAACACAGACCTCAATGGAACATTCGTTAAATTTCTCTGGCGGTAGTGAAAAAATTGATTACTATGTGTCGGGGCGACTTTATGAAAAAGGGGGGCTAATGAAAATTAACCAAGATAAATTCGATGCTTATAATGTTCGATCGCGCATAAATGCGCAGGTGACCCCTTGGTTGAAGGTAAGTGCAAATACCCAGCTGAATTACCAAAACTACACCTATCCAGGATGGGCGACAAGTCCAGATAATAACAATAATTTTATTTCAACAACGGTACACGCTTTACCATCTTATGTGCCCATGAATCCCGATGGTACCGCAACCTATAGGACGGAACTGAACAATTATAATATTGGCGATGGTATATATGCAGATTTGTTGCATGGAAAGTCAAAAGGTGGCGAGGATAAATATGAGTTTATCAATATGTTTGAGACTGTATTTCAGTTGGCGCCAAACTTGACCTTAACGGGTAATTATACCTTTACTTATAATCCGATCCATAACTGGAATAGAAGAACGGCCGCTCCTTGGTCTGTTTTTCCTGGTGTGATCAATTACTTGGGAAATGATACATATACCGAAACGATCATCAATAGGCCAAAACATTCACTCAACCTATTCGCCAATTATAGCAAGCAATTTGGAGATCATCAGTTTGCCGCCACGGTAGGCTTTAACCAGGAAACCACAGGATACAAACGAATCGGCGGTACGCATACTAATTTGCTGTCGGAGGATTTGAATGATTTTGCGCTGGGGACTGGTCAAATGCAGTTACTCGGGAATGCAAATACCTGGGCATTACGAGGCTATTTTGGAAGGTTGAATTACAATTATAAAGGGAAGTACCTGTTGGAGGTGAATGGTCGCTACGATGGAACGTCTAAATTTCCATCCAGTCAGCGATATGGTTTTTTTCCCTCTTTCTCGGGCGGATGGCGGATTTCGGAAGAGTCGTTTATGGCTAATCTGAAGCCTGTTTTGAATGAAGCTAAATTTAGAGTCTCCTATGGGGCGTTGGGTAACGCACAGGAAGCTACTGAGTATGGTTATATCCAATTGTTGAATGCGGGATTGTCCAATTACATAACCAATGGTACAAAAACACAATATCTGAGTGCACCAACTCCAATTTCGGCTGATTTAACCTGGGAGAGAACGAATACATTAAATTTCGGAACGGATCTCGAATTTTTTAGAACTCGACTGAGTGTATCTGCTGACTATTTTATTCGAAATACGCTCGATATGTTGATCCCGGGCAAAACATTGCCAGCGGTTTTTGGTTCGGCGTCGCCTCGGACAAACGCTGGAGACCTAAGAAATAAAGGCTGGGAGGTTTCTGTGGCTTGGCGTGATCAATTTGACTTGGATGGAAAATCTTTTGGCTATAATATTGGGTTGGGATTGTCGGATTCTAAAGCGAAGATCACACGTTTTGACAATAAGGAAATGCTGCTAAGTAACTATTATGTCGGCCAGACTTTGGGCGAAATTTGGGGGTATAAGGCTGATGGTTTTTTTCAGTCTCAGGCGGAAATCGACAATTGGAAAGTTAACCAGGATTATGTGGATAAACAACGATTGGCAGCACCGGGAGACTGGTCCAAGCTTCATCCTGGAGATTTGAAATTTGTTGATATTGGTGGAAAGGATGGCGTTCCGGATGGAAAGGTTGATGCTGGAGACAATACATTGATGAACCCTGGGGATCAAGTGATCATTGGGAACAACAGAGCCCGTTATACATTTGGTTTTAATTTGGGGGCAAATTGGCAAGGATTCGATATTTCGGCCTTCTTTCAGGGGATAGGTCGACAACATTGGTGGCCTGGAGCAAATGCAGATAAGTTTTGGGGACCATACTCAAGACCGTACTATTCGTTTGTGCCGAAGGATTTTGAACAGGATATTTGGACGCCTGAAAATACAGATGCCTATTATCCATTGTTAAGAGGCTATATTGCCTTGAATGATCGTGGATCTTTGAACGTCAAATCGGATCGTTACTTACAGGATTTGGCCTATATACGACTAAAAAATCTAACCGTAGGCTATACGGTTCCTCAGGCCTGGCTAAAGCGCGTGAAATTGGCCAATGCGCGGATTTATGTGTCTGGTGAAAATATTTGGACTGCGACTAAGCTCCGTTCCAAATATATTGATCCCGAACAGTCGGCTCAAGAGGTCAACGGAAGATCATATCCAATCTCTAAAACATTTTCATTTGGTCTAGATTTAACATTTTAATAGTATGAAAAAGATAGTATATATATATGCATTGTTGAGCTGTGGCATGATGGCTTGTAGCAAAGATTATTTGGAACGTTTGCCTGAATCGTCAGTTACTCCTGAGGCTTCCTTTAAAACAGAAAAGGATTTGGCGTTATTTACAAAGTCATTTTACGATGCCGCACTACCTTCGGCCGAAGGAGTTTATAACGAATCGGTCGATAATATCGTTAAGACAACATTGGATGATGAATTGACCGGAAAAAGACAGGTTCCGATAAGTGGCGGTGGATGGACTTGGGCAAATCTTCGTAATATCAATTACTTTTTGGCGAATTGCTTTAATACAGTTTCAGAAACGACTGCTGCGCCCTATGCTGCCGAGGCGCGCTTTTTTAGGGCATATTTTTATTTCGATAAACTGAAACGTTTTGGAGATGTGCCCTGGTATGACAAGGTCATTGATCAAAATGACGAAGAACAACTTAAGAAGGCGAGGGATCCGAGAACTTTGGTTGTATCAAACATTCTCGCTGATCTGGACTATGCGATTGCCAATCTACCGGCTACCAAAAGTGATGAAAAAGTGACCAAATGGACTGCATTGGCCTTAAAGTCCCGGGTCGCACTTTTTGAAGGAACATTTCGTAAATATCATACAGAATTTAATTTACCCGATGCAAACGGCCTGTTGGAGAAGGCGGCCGATGCAGCCAGCAAGCTTATGGAGGGAGCGCAATACAGCGTATACAATGCCGCGGGAACAGACTCTTATGGTGCATTGTTTTATAGTGTTAATAGTTTGCCACAAGAGGTTATTTTAGCGCGGAAATTCTCGGATGCTTTGCAAATCTGGCACAATGTAAATTATTATACGATTACAGCTTCCTACGGAAAACCCGGATTGGATAAAAATTTGGTGGATTCTTACCTGATGAAAGATGGAACGAGATTTACCGATAAATCAAATTACCAAACAATGACGTTTAAGGAGGAGGTCCTAAATCGCGATCCACGTCTAAGCCAGACGATTCGTACGCCGGGCTATAAGCGTATTGGAGGTGCCGCTGCTGTTGCTCCGAACTTTGGGAATTCAGTGACGGGATATCAATTGATCAAATTTGTGGGAGATGTAAAGTATGATAACTTCAATCGTTCTGAAAATGATATGCCGATTTTTAGGTATGCCGAGGTTTTATTAAATTATGCTGAAGCGAAAGCAGAGTTAGGCACATTGAGCCAGGCCGATTTGGACAAATCAATTAAGTTGTTGCGCGATCGTGTAGGCATGCCAAATCTAAATCTGCAGGCGGCTAAATCAAATCCAGATGCATTTTTAGCGAAAGACTATCCGAATGTAGTTGGTGATATGAAGGGGGTACTATTGGAAATAAGAAGAGAACGCCGTATTGAATTGGTGATGGAATCTTTCCGTTGGGATGATATCTTAAGATGGAAAAGCGGCCAGTTGGTCACGAGACAATTTAAAGGGATGTATTTTCCGGGTACAGGCAAGTTTGATTTAGATAATGATGGTAAGGATGACGTTTGGATTTATGAAGGTGACAAGCCGAGTGCCTCGGGAATTCAGCTATTGAAATTGGGCTCGGAAATCTTATTGGAAAATGGGAATAAAGGAAATGTGATTATTAATGCGCATATCAAAAAAGTTTTCGATGAAAAGAAAGACTATTTATATCCAATTCCTGTCCAAGAACGACAATTAAATCCTAACCTTACCCAAAATCCAAACTGGGGAGAATAATACACCTTAAAAAATGCGATCAGTGGTCGAGTGCTTCTCCCGCTGATCGTATTTTTAATATTACGATATGTTTTTTTTAACTAGCTGTATTTTAACTATATAGGTTGTGAAAAATGCGTTTAATTTATTTTTCGTACCTTTGTATCGTCAAAAGACAGAATGGCGTGAGTTTATTCCGCTATGGCTTTGTGCCTTTGGCACAGCCTAGGTTGTTCGTTATACTTGTTGAAGTATATTTTGGAGATGCTTTATAAATGGAGCATTTCGTCTTTAAAAGATTAGTTTCTTTTTCATCATTGCTCTTACCGAACCGAGAGTAAAGTATGTTAGTTAATAAGTTGATTGAACTGTACGAGTAAGATTTCGATCAAACGGACTCAACTGTAGGGATATTTTTTATTTGTAAGAAAATAGCGTAGGCGTATGGCCTTAGTGGATCACTTATGCCCTTTTGGTTTATTTATGTTCAAAAAAATTAAAGAATGGATAAAACTAGCAAGGTAAAAGTAAAAGTTGAAGACTTGGTACTTGTTTTCGGAAAGCAAAAGAAGCAAGCTTTGCATTTACTGAACGAGGGTTTCTCGAAGAAGGATATTTTAGCGAAAACGGGCTGTACTATTGGGATTAACAAAGCTAATTTTGAAATCTTCGAGGGGGAATTTTTCGTTATAATGGGGCTTTCGGGAAGTGGGAAATCTACCCTGCTCCGTTGTCTGAATCGATTGAACGAACCGACATCAGGAAAGGTTTATATCAATGGTGAGGATATAACAGGGAAAAATAATAAAGATCTTCTTGAAGTCCGTCGAACAGAAATGAGTATGGTCTTTCAAAAGTTTGGTCTGTTGCCACATCATACCGTGTTGAGCAATGCTGCTTTCGGTTTAGAACTACGAGGGGAAGAACGGGACAAACGGGAATCTAAAGCGCAGCAAGCGCTTGATGTCGTCGGGCTCAGTGGATTTGAACAACAGCTACCTTCTCAGTTATCGGGTGGTATGCAACAGCGGGTTGGACTGGCTCGGGCACTTGCAAATGATCCTGAAGTACTACTGATGGATGAGGCATTTTCAGCTCTGGATCCCCTGATTAAAACAGAAATGCAAGATCAGTTACTGGAGTTGCAGGATAATCTACAAAAAACAATCGTATTTATTACCCATGATCTCGATGAAGCGATCAAATTGGGCGATCGTATTGCTATTATGAAAGATGGTGTCATCGAACAGATCGGTACTGCGGAAGATATCTTGACAAATCCAGCAAGTGAGTATGTTAAAGCCTTTGTTGAAAAAGTGGATCGCAAGTCGATCATTTCGGCAGGTTCACTGATGTTTGAGAAACCTACTGTTGTACGTTTCAAAAAAGATGGCCCTGAGGGGGCGCTGCGGAAAATGCGGGCGACAGGAATTGAAATTCTCCCCGTAGTCGATGCGCATGATACTTTCCTTGGTTTTGTTCATATGAGTGAAGTCATTCAATCGGCAAAGCGTAGGGAACCCACCGTAGAATCCATTATACATGCCAACGTTCCAACCGTATCAAAAGAGGTGACCGTTGAAGAAATGTTGCCCCTGATATCGGAGATCCGGTCGCCAATCGCTGTGGTGAATGAACATAATCGTTTGTTGGGGATCGTAACACAGACATCGTTGATTATCGAAGCGACAAAGTATAATGAAGAAGAAATTATTGAATTAAAAGAGAAAGCAAATAATCAGTAGAAATGAATAAAGTAATCGATATAGGACAATACATCGCTGTAGCCGTCAATTGGCTGACAGATCATTTAGAGCCATTTTTTAACCTGATAAAAAATACAGGGAATGCATCCATTATTGGACTGGAATGGGTGTTAACAACGATACCTTTTTTTATTATCATCGCATTATTTACAGCATTAGCCTGGTGGAAATCTGGGAAAGGGGTCGCACTGACGACATTGTTGGGATTAACATTGATCTATCTGATGGGATTTTGGATTGCAACGATGGAGACTTTGGCGCTGGTATTGGTCGCTACCTTGACAGCCTTGGTTATATCAGTTCCTTTGGGTGTGTGGGCCGCGAAGAATAAACTAGCAGCGAAAATCATTCGGCCCTTACTTGATTTAATGCAGACGATGCCTGCCTTTGTTTACTTGATTCCAGCGGTGTTATTTTTTAGTATCGGTAAAGTCCCGGGAGCTTTTGCTACCATTATTTTCGCTATGCCACCTGCCGTCCGTTTGACGACTTTAGGGATTGATGCGGTTCCAAAAGATATCGTTGAAGCTGCACGTTCATTTGGCGCGACCAATAGTCAGATCTTATTTAAAGTAGAACTGCCCTTGGCTACAAAAACAATCTTAGCAGGGATCAATCAGACCATATTACTGTCTTTATCTATGGTTGTTATTGCCGGAATGATTGCTGCTGGTGGCTTGGGAGAAAAAGTGCTTGAGGGTATTAATAACTTGGATATTGGTCTTGGTTTTGAAAGTGGTTTGTCCGTTGTGATTCTCGCTATTATTTTGGATCGAATCACGCAGGGCTTTGTAAAAAAGAAAGCATAGTATGAGGAAAATAAAAAGTATGGTATTGTGTCTGATGGTGTTGTTGCTTGCGTCATGCAGCACAGGTCGGAATAAAAATATTATTCATATCGGTATGGTCGATGGCTGGGCCGAAGGGGTCGCAATGACAGAGGTCGCAAAAGTTATTATGGAAGAAAAGGGATATCATGTTGTTGTCCAGCGGGCTACGCCAGATATGATCTTAGCCTCCATGAACAATGGCGATACAGATCTATATATGGATGTCTGGCTGCCATTGACCCATGGAAGTAAAGTGGCTAAATTCCCCAATATTGAAGAGCTTGGAACGAGTTATAACCATGCGCGAAATGGACTTGTTGTACCGGATTACGTAACAATTGATGGAATTGAAGAGTTGAAAAAACATGAAAAAGAGTTTGATAAACGGATCATTGGAATAGAAAAAGGGGCTGGAATAACACGTGCCGTGGATCAGGTGATCAAAGATTATAGCCTCGATTATAAGCATGTGAACTCATCTACCGTAGCTATGATCACGGAATTGCAAAATGCAATCAAAGCAAAACGTTGGATTGTGGTAGCTGGCTGGCAGCCGCATTGGATGTTTGCTAAAATGAAATTGAAGTTTTTGGATGACCCCAAAAAGACATTGGGTGATGCCGAGCAAATTAAAATTTTTGCACGGGGAAACTTTAACATTGAGCAGCCTGAGCTAGCCCGATTTTTCTCCAAAGTCTACTTCGATGAATCAACAATGGCTGATTTGTTGTCAAAAATGCAGGGAAGCCAGGACAAAGCATTTACGGCAAAAGAATGGGTCAAGAAACATAACGATCTCGTAAAGGGCTGGTTATTGTAAACTGAGGTGATAAATAGTTATGCTCCCCCAGTACGCTACCCGGCATAGCATAAGGAGGGCATTGTCATTACGACAATGCCCTTAAAAATTTACGGGCCAGTTGAATTTGTTGTTGTTGTATGCTGGATAAAGGATATCTGCTATCATCAATCCATGTGTCGAGCCCCTTTGGAAATTCCCAGGCGAAATCTAAGACTTTCGCTTTTTCTGCGGATAAAATAATGTCATGTTTCGTTGCATTTGGATTGGCAATCTTGATGTTATTATAAATGCTATCCTGGATGAGTGGAAAGTTGTCTGCCATATCCTGATTTCTATTTGTATCCATAGTGAATTATTTTTCAAATAATTAAGAATGATTCTAAATAATTTTATACTTTAGTCAAAGATAGCAGGCATTCTATTGTTATGGGGTCTGCATAAGGGAGTAAAATGTCCGTCGAAGGGAATATTTCTGTTAAGGTATATTACCTAATGTGCGTAAGACTATTTGAATCCTAAAAGGAATTAAAAATGGCACTAAGATTATATGATATTGATTCACCCAATTTATTATTGGAGCGGACTTACCCAAGTACCTACTTTTCTGTCGACACTGGAATTTATGAATCTGTAACACATTTAGATACTAGATTTGGAAAAGGTTTTTATAAGGAGGTTTTCTTCGATGGTATTCATATTGGTTACGGTCATGCACAGTTATTTAAACGGATGCGGTTTCGTTTTGAAAGTGATTTTGAAACAGTTGAAATGCACTTTGCCTTAAAAGGCAATAGTCAGGCGAGTGGCGAAATGATGCCCTTAGGTGTAAATTTTGAGACATACCAGCATAATATTATTTACGGAAATTCAATGTGTGGTCAAATGGAGTGGGGGAATCAGGAGTTTCAGTTATGTGAAATAAACTTATCGCCCGAATTTTTTAAAAGATTCCTGCCCGAAGATTCTAAATTCTTTGCAGATTTTCGGAATGCTATTGACCGTGGTAAATCGGGATTGCTAACCAATATGCATAGACGGATTACCCACGATATGTATGAAATTATCGACGATGTAATCAATTGTCAACGAAAGGGAATTTTTAAGAAAATTTTCCTGGAAGCAAAGATTATGGAGCTCTTGCTTCTTCAATTGGAACAGTTTCAGGAAGAGGATTTTGTAGCAGTTTCGTTAAAAAAAGCCGATATCGATAAGATATATGCCGTTCGTGAGTTTCTACTAAAAAATATGGATACCAATAGTACACTAGTCAATCTCGCGCATCTGGTGGGTACCAATGAATTCACATTGAAAAAAGGTTTTAAGGAGCTATTTGGTACGACTGTTTTTGGTTTTTGGCATGACGCAAAAATGGAACATGCCAAGAAACTGATCTTAGATGAAGATCGAACAATCGGTGAAGTTTCTGATTTGGTTGGTTACAAAAATCAACGCCATTTTTCGGACGCCTTTAAACGTAAATTTGGAATCCCACCGAGTAAGCTAAAAAATACCTTGTAATGTGGAATAGTTTTTTTTACACTTTACGGACCTTTTATTCCTTCTTACGGAAGTTTTAATAGCGCATGAATCGGGTTTGATAAAAGTCGAATAATTACCTTTGTTTAGAAAGATTCTTAATAATGGTCTTTTGATCAAATATGTACGTAATTAGAAAATCATGGGAAAAACTGAAATGAAAGTAATACAGCTCGCCCTGACTGTAAGTAGAAAAGAATACCTGACGCCACATTATATTCGTGTTTATTTGACTGGTGATGGTGTAGATCAAATCGCTAATACGACCGTCGGAGTCAATAACAAGATCTTGATTCCGCCAAAGCATGTAGATCGCATTTATTTTCCAGAATTTGATTATGAACGAGGGCAGTGGAAGCCGATGGATGAGGCGATTAGGCCAACAGTTCGAACTTATACACATCGCGGTATCAACCTTGATAGAAATGAAGTATGGATTGATTTCGTTGCCCATGGTGATGAGGGGCCAGCTTCAGCTTGGGCTATGGCTGCAAAACCTGGCGACGTGCTTGGGATTCTGATGAAAGCAGGTAAGACGTCTCTATATGAAGTTGCAGCTAACTATCTCCTTGTTGGGGATGCAACTGCAATTCCTGTTCTGGGGGCAATCTTAGAAGATTTGCCACCTTTGGCAAAGGGAATCTGTATGATTGAAGTACATGGTAGCGAAGATATACAGCAATTGAAGACTAAGGCTGCTATTGATTTTATTTGGTTACATAATGATACGCCACAGGAAGGTAGCCTTTTGGCGGATTTGGTGAAGATCAGATCCTTGCCTGTAGCGGATAAATTTGCTTATGTAGCTGCTGAATTTTCGACAGTTAAGGAGATTCGCAATTATTTGCGTAAGGATCTCGGTTGGGGAAGAGAGGAGCTTTATGCTTATTCGTATTGGAAAGCTGGAGTTGCTGAAGATAAATCTGCTACAGATCGCCGTAGTGAGAGTGAAGAAATCCAGGCCTAACGTTTACGATAGGTTATGGAGAAACAGAAACAACTGATCTTAAACGGTAAGTTAAGTAGGGTGATGTGGCAGATGTCGTGGCCTGCCGTGATTGCAATGGTCCTGTATGGTCTGAATAATTTTCTGGATGGTATTTTTGTTGGTCATCTGATTAACAATACAGCGTTGGCAGCTGTCGGTGTAACCTATCCTTTAGCCCAATTTGCACAAGGTTTTGGTACCCTGATCGGAACAGGTATGGGGGCAGCAATTAGTATTTGGATAGGTGGGGATCAACAGGAGAAATTACATAGGTCATTTGGTACGGTGCATTTTTTGGCTATTATTTTCTCTCTTATAATTACGCTCCCTTGCTATGCATTTGCCGACAAATTAGTCTACATGATGGGGGGTAGAGGTGATTTATTGGCTCTTGGGGTGGATTACTTTCGAGCAACCATATTGGGTAGTTTTTTCTGGATTTATGGTTTGTCCCTCAACATGATTATTCGTGCAGAGGGTCGTATGAAAACTGCGGCCTGGATGATTGCAATAGGATTGCTTGTTGATGTCCTACTTAAACCGGTTTTTATAGAACACTTTGGTTGGGGTGTTTCAGGAGCAGCTTGGGCAACCAATATATCGATGATCATCTACACATTTTTAGGTGTATGGTATTACGCCGGGGGAAAGGCTTCGTTCAAAACAAAGTTTTGGTCTTTATCTTGGGATTTATCGATTTTAAAAGAAACGCTTTCATTAGGAATGCCCGGCTTTGTCATGATGGTCATGATTGTAATCCAGAATATTGTTGTCTTCAACGCATTGGCCAATTACGGAAATAATATGGATATTACGTTTTTTACGGCGATCAATCGGCTTTATATTTTATTAAATACCCCACTATGGGGGCTTATGCGGGCTTTGCAGCCTGTAACGGGGATGAATTATGGTGCTGGGCAGTATACGAGAAGTATCAATTCGTACCGTTTATTTGCCATTACTGGGCTGCTGATTCTGCTCCCGTTCTGGTTGCTGGTGATGCTGCATCCCGTTGCTGTGATATCGATCATGATCCCAGGAGCGATTTTTTCAATACAGCAGCTAATGGATTTCAGAATTTACATGAGTGTTTTATTGGTTCTTCCATTTATTTTTATGGCGATGGTGTGGTTTCCTTCCATTGATCATGCCAAGCCTGCGACTTTTATTAGTGTATTGCGACAGGTTGTATTTTATATTCCTATCTTAATTATTGCGCCAAAATATTTTGGTGTACACAGCATTTATGTAGCGAGCGCGGCGATAGACTGGATTATTTTCATTATAGTCATCTATGCGGTTCGACGAATCACGCGGAAGCTCAATATGCAAACTGATGTATAAGACATTGCAGCACGAACGATGTTAATGTTAAGTTAAGCAATCTTTAAGATTGCATTGTTAATATACTACTCATCTTCTAGTAATATAGGTTTCATTTTTTTGGGCAAAATTCAAAATAATGAAACCTATTAAACTACCTCAATTTAGGAAAACAGCTCAGGTGACCTTAGCTATTGCATTGCTGAATGCGGCACATGTCGATAGCGTATGGGCAAACTTTGCGAATGAAACTACCAAGCTCGAAATTGCCGATCAAGCTATTATTAAAGGGATTGTTAAGGATCAGGACGGCAAACCTATTGACGGCGGCACGATCATCAATGAAACCAGCAAACAGAGTACGCGTACAGAGTTTAATGGTAAATTCAATCTGAAAGGTCAGGTTGGCGACCAAATCCGTGTTTCTTCTTTAGGATATAAAACAGCTACAATAACTGCTACAGATGGGGATCTTGTGGTGGTTTTGGAAAAGGATGATTCAAAGTTGGATGAGGTTGTTGTCACGGCAATTGGTATCAAGCAACAAAAGAAGCAAATTGGTTACGCTACCCAAGAAGTCAAATTAGACGTACTTAAAGAGTCTAAAACAATGAATATTGGTACAGCGCTAACGGGACAAGTATCTGGTCTTATCGTTAATAATCCAACGGGGATTTTTCAGGCACCATCTTTTCAATTGCGTGGTAAGATCCCTCTTATTGTCGTAGATGGTATTCCTGTAGAATCTGATTTTTACGACATGTCCAGTCAAAACATAGAAAATATCAATGTGCTGAAAGGAACAGCTGCTTCATCTTTATATGGATCGCGCGGTAAAAATGGCGCGATCTTAATTACAACCAAAAGTGCAAAAAGTGATAGGCTGGAGTTTTCGGTTGGAACCAGTAATATGTTTTCTGCTGGATTTACAGTTTTTCCTGAGTCGCAAAAGGAGTTCGGAAGTGGATCCAACGGTAAATATGAGTTTTGGGATGGTGCTGATGGGGGGATTTCAGATGGAGATATGACATGGGGACCCAAATTGAACTCCGGAATAAAGGTGGCACAATGGAACAGTCCGATTCGTGATAAGCAAACTGGTGAAGTGATTCCTTGGTGGGGCGATGTGAGTGGAACCAAGTATAATGATAAGTCACGTTACGAAAGAGTGCCGATTGATTGGGTCGCACATAACAATTTAGAGGATTTCCTTGGAACTGGACTGATTACCGAGAATAATGCGACATTATCGTATCGTTCGGAAAAGGTAAGCATATTTGGAACAGGAAAATATGCCTATCAAAAAGGTCAGGTGCCCAATACAAAGCTTTCTACAGGTGGATTAAATTTGAATACCTCTTACCGTTTTACTCCTGAGGTACAATTAGATCTTAACTTATCCTATAACAAAGTGAAATCTCCAAATTATCCAAGGTATGGATATGGACCTAAAAATCATATGTATACGATTCTGTTGTGGATGGGAAATGATGTAAATGGACAGGAATTAAAGGATCACCTCTATATTCCGGGACAGGAAGGCTATCGTCAAGCAAACTATAACTATGCTTGGTACAACAACCCTTATTTTGCAGCTAATGAGCTGAACCAAGTATACGATCAGGATATTTTGGCCGGGCAGACTGCTTTAACTTGGCGCATTTCACCTGAATTTACCATCAAAGGTCGTGCTGCAGCAAGACAAAAAAATCTATTCCAGGACATGCAGAGTCCCAAGTCTTACATGAATTATGGCGATTCACGGAATGGGGATTATAAAAACTGGGATAGCAAGCAGCTCAATTTTGATGCGGACGTCTTAGCAACCTATATTAAGCAGTTGTCTGATAATTTCGGTGTAACCGTTAATGCGGGATCTTCCACTTTCAAAAGAGATTATCGTGAGCTTTATCAAACTACTGATGGTTTAGTTGTACCATTTGTCTACAACTTAGGCAATACCCAAGGTCCAGTTAAGGCAACAAATACAACAACTGAGAAAATAATCCGAAGTGCTTATGCGTCGGTAAACTTAAATGTGTTTAAGTCCACCTATCTGAATTTTTCGGGAAGAAATGACTGGTCTTCCACATTATCAAAAGCAAATCAGTCATTCTTTTATCCATCGGTTTCGCTAAGTAGTGTTATCTCCGATTATTTTAAACTGCCAGCGCAAATTGACTTTGTTAAATTGTACAGTTCCTGGGCATCGGTATCTTCTGATCTGGATCCTTATAGCATTGCTGCGACTTATAAAAAAGATGTTACCTATGGTTCGACGCCATCAGTAACCTATCCTGCAGGTATTATTAATCCTGATATCCTTCCACAGCAGTCCATTTCTTTAGAAATTGGTGCTTCTATGGCTTTCTTTAAAAATAGGCTTTCGGCTGATGTAACGTACTATAATGTTGTTGATAAAAATCAGATTATCGATTTGAGTATTTCCCAAGCATCCGCTTTTACTTCGCGCAAGGTGAATGGAAATAAATACCGTACAAAAGGACTGGAAATTTCTTTGACAGGAAATATAATTAAAAATGAACAATTTTCGTGGACGTCGACTGTAAACTGGTCCCGTGCAATTCAGCGTTTGGAAGAAATTTACAATAACCAAGCGAAATACGGTAATCTTAAAAAAGGCGATCGTGCAGACAGCTATTATGGTACTGTCTGGGAAAAATCGGCTGATGGTAAGGTTATCTTGAATCCGAATACGGGTATGCCGACCAAAAATCCATTTCCACAGTATTTAGGTTACTTTCAACCGGACTGGCAATTTGGTTTTGCAAACCAGTTTAAATTTAAGGGATTTCAGGTAAATCTTGATTTCGACGGATCTATTGGCGGCGTGATGAACTCGACAACCATAGAAAAAATGTGGTGGGGTGGAAAGCATCCTTCTTCGGTCTTATATCGTCAGGAACAATACGATGCAGGGAAACCAGTTTTTGTGCCAGATGGGGTGATCGTAACAGGAGGTGAGCTTACCCGCGACGTGAACGGTAATATTACTTCAGATACCCGAACGTATACAAGTAATACAAAAGCTGTTGATTGGCAGGCTTGGAGTCAAAATTATCCTTATCAGGCCAGAGTTACAGAGTCTGAAAGTAAACTGTTTGCCAATGTATTTGATCGATCATTTGTAAAACTACGTAGACTGTCGGTAGGTTATGATGTCAATAAGGTGTTTAAATTAAAACAGCTTACGGCCTTAAATGCATCACTATTTGGCTATAATTTGGCTATGTGGAAGAAAGTACCTTATATCGATCCTGATTTTGGTGTTGGAAACGATGGAAACTTACAAGATCCTTCCACGCGATATATTGGTTTTTCTCTAGATTTTAAGTTTTAATAAAGTAGTACGATGAAATTATTTAATAAACATATATTTCTTGGATTCTTTTCTCTTTCAATCATGACTTCTTGTCAGAAATTGACGGAAGTAAATGTTAATCCAAATGAAGCGACAACAACCCACCCGCAAGCTTTATTGACGAAGGTAGAATGGGATGCTTTTCGGACCTGGCACGGTACCTCACCACTATATGCCTTGAAAATGATTTTGCAAACAGATGGTGAAAATGCGAATCAAATTTATAATTGGCAAAGGGGAAGCTTTGAGCAATATGGTAATCTTCGCAATATTACCAAGATGACCGAAGAAGCTGAACGTATTGGCGCTGAAAGTTATTTGGCATTAGCAAAATTTTTCCGTGCGTATTATTTTTATAATCTTACCTTAACGTTTGGTGATGTCCCTTATTCAGAAGCAGCAAAGGGTGAAAATTTAGCAATTTTTGCGCCGAAATACGATACACAGAAAGACGTTTTGGTGGGTGTATTGAAGGAGCTCGAGGAAGCAAGTATTATTCTGAAGAAGAACAATAACACCATAAATGGGGATATTATTTATGGTGGAAATAGTGGCAATTGGAACAAGTTAGTCAATTCATTTCGCCTAAAAGTACTATTGACGCTTTCGAAGAAAACGACTGATCTTCCATTTAATGCAGCAACAGAATTTTCAAAAATATTTACCAATGAGTCTAGAATCACTGATGTTGGTGGTGGTGAAGATGGGCAACTCATCTTTTTGAATCAAGAGGGTAATCGCTATCCTGAATTTAACTCTAGCGGTTATGGATCGGGAATGTATATGGATTCCACTTTTATCCAACGATTGCAGGACCTGAAAGATCCGCGGTTATTTGCCGTCGCTACACAAACAAGACTGGGTAAAGAAGCGGGTAAAGCGATTAATGACTTTACGGCTTATGAAGGCGGAGATCCGATTGTTCCTTATGCACAGGTGAATGCAAAAGCTGTATTAGGTAAATTATCGAAAGTCCACGAACGATTTTATCAAGATCCCACAGCTGAGCCATTGGTCTTATTGGGCTGTTCGGAGATGCAGTTTATTTTGGCTGAAGCCATTTTGAAAGGTTGGATAACGGGCGATCTCAATGCAACGTATACCAAAGGAGTACAGGCATCGTTCAAATTTTATGAAAAGTATGCGAAAAATATAGGAACTTATACAAATGAAGCACAAGCTGCCAAATATCTTGAACAAAATTCGGTAAGTCTTGACGGGGCTAGCTCCAATGAGCAAAAGCTCGAACGTATCTTGATGCAGAAATACCTGCGCTCATTTCATCAGGGGGGATACTCGGCTTATTTTGATCATTTGCGCACGGGATATCCGAGTTTCCGTAAATCGGCGAATGTGAAAACAGCCTATCGCTGGATGTATCCTCAAGATGAGTACAATAATAATACAGCGAATGTATCTGATGCGATCAAATCACAATTTGGCGGAAATGACAATATTAATTTACAGACTTGGTGGTTAAAATAATGGATTCAAGGAGGGTATTTTTAAAAAAAGCAGCCATGCTGGCAGGGAGTACAGTCGCCATAAACTGGCTGCCTGAATCAATACAAAAAGCCTTGGCGATTGAAGCTCCAAAAGGATCAACTTTTTTGGATGCCGAACATGTTGTCTTTTTGATGCAGGAAAACAGATCGTTTGACCACTGTTTTGGAACTTTGAAGGGTGTACGTGGCTTTAACGATCCCCGCGCGATGAAATTGCCGAATGGTCTACCTGTATGGATACAAGGAAATAAGGAAGGTGCATATTTTGCACCTTTCCATTTAGATATCGTCAATAGTAAATCGACTTGGATGGGGTCGCTTCCGCATGGTTGGCGTGATATGGTTGCTGCTCGTCATGACGGGAAAATGGATAATTGGTTGGAAGCAAAGAGCTCTGGCAATTCAGAATATAAGGCTATGCCTTTAACAATGGGTTATTATAACCGTGCGGATATTCCTTTTTATTATGCTTTTGCAGATGCATTTACAATTTGTGACCAGCATTTTTGTTCTTCACTGACGGGAACGAGCGCTAATCGATCGTATTTTTGGACTGGTACAGTGCGCGAAGAACCCCGTAATCCCGAATCTGTTGCGCATGTAGACAATGGTCAGATCAACTACAAGGATGTCAAATGGAAAACCTATCCTGAACGACTGCAAAAAGCAGGGGTCTCGTGGAAAGTTTATCAAAATGAACTAAGTTTACCAGTAGGCTTTAAAGGAGAAGAGGAAGATTGGTTGGCCAATTTTACAGATAACAACCTGGAGTTTCACCAACAATATGGTGTAAGATATCATTTGGCACATTATCAGTGGATGAAAGAACGGGTAAAAGAGCTGCATAAATTTTTGGAAACAAATCCAAAAGAAGAATTGCTGCACAAAGCCAAAGCGGAATTGGAGGATTTGAAAAGGGATGTCATTCATTATACGCCCGAGAATTTTGAAAAGCTATCCCAGTTCGAAAAAGATATCCATCACAATGCATTTGTGACTAATCTAGCTGATCCCAACTTTCACAAACTTGATAAATTAAGTTATAAAGAAGGTGGAAAGCGGCAGGAAGTTGAGGTGCCAGCCGGAGATGTTTTTTATCAGTTTAGAAAAGATGTTGAAGATCGCCAATTACCTACAGTGTCGTGGTTAGTGGCACCTTGTCGTTTTTCGGATCATCCGGGCTCACCTTGGTATGGGGCATGGTACGTATCCGAAGTCCTCGATATATTGACCAAAGACCCTGAGGTTTGGAAAAAGACGATTTTCATCTTAACTTATGACGAAAATGATGGATATTTTGATCATATCGCTCCTTTTGTTCCGCCATTGAGCACGAACAAAGATCGGGGTGCCGTGTCAGAAATCGACACTTCGGATGAATATGTTACGCTAGAACAGGAGCGAAAAAGGAGAAATAGTAATAATGTAAGTTTTGAAAGTCCTATTGGTTTGGGCTATCGCGTACCAATGGTGATAGCTTCACCCTGGTCTAAGGGTGGTTGGGTCAATTCCGAAGTTTTTGACCACACCTCCTGTCTTCAATTTTTAGAATATTTTTTGGAGAAGAAAACGGGTAAGGTGATACGGGAAGAAAACATCAGTCAATGGCGAAGAATGGTCTGTGGCGACTTAACAACTTCTTTTCGTCCTGTAGATAACATTTCCAAAACAAGGCTTAATCCGGTAGACAGAGACGGGTATGTTGAACGTATATTCTCCGCCAGGAATAAAAAACTCCCAACAGATTTTGTGAAAATCGACAGCCAAAAACTGGAGGAAATCAAATCGACAGGTCAGTATCATGCAGCTATGCAGATGCAAGAGCAGGGATGGAAGGATGCTTGTGCTTTACCTTATGAATTGCAGCTAAAAGTACAACATACACCAACGATGCTTTCCATCAGCTCAACCTTGGAAAGAAGGCTCAATACAGCTAAAGCGGGAGCGGGCATGCCTTATTATGTTATTTCCTATGAGGCGTATGATGGCCATCCGGCGGGTAAAGTTTGGAATTTTACGGTACGGGAAGGGGATCAATTAGCGTATGAATGGGAACTCGATAAAATTGTAGGAGAGTACATATCATTTGCATTGCATGGCCCTAATGGTTTCTATCGTGCGATTGAAGGCGCAAAGTCACATATTCCAGCTATTGATGTGTATACGAAAGTAGTTGCTGGAAAGCCTATTCTTTGTGTACAATCAGAGTCGCTAAATTGGGATTTACATCTTAAAGACTGTTCCTATGATCTTTTCCATGCGAAGGCAATGCGCAAGGATGATCCTGCTTTGGTTGAAATCGATTGCAGCAAGAGTGAAGGTTGGTATGATATCGAAATAACGTGTTCAGAAGATCATGCGGTCAAATTCTGCTATGCTGGACATATAGAGACTGGTAAATCAAGTAAGACGGATCCGTTGATGGGTAAAGTAAAATTATAACTGAACCAATTAAATACTAGGACGAAAGCGCTGTTTCACGATCGATGAACACAGCGCTTTCGCTTTTGCAAAATAAAGCACGGATCTTTTTGTGTGGATTCGGGCAAAAATGGGATTTGTGTCTCTTGTGTCAAAACGTTATTTTTATGGTTTGGATCGTAGTTCATTACAGAGAGCTACACATCATGACGAATATGGAGGAGCAAAAAATTATTTTGGTTGAAGATGAACAGGATGTTGCTGATTTGATCGTACAAGGCTTAGGCGAGGATGGCTATAGGGTCATTCATCTGGGGCGTTCGGAAGGTCTGGAACAGCTTTTGGCGAAGCAAGATGTCTCTCTTGTGCTATTGGATATTCTTTTGCCGGGAACCAATGGCCTGGATATTTGTAAGCAGATCAGACAGTGGGGGTATACCGATTTACCTGTTATGATGCTGACTGCACTTGGTACTCCAGAAAATGTGGTGCTCGGACTCGATAATGGTGCCGATGACTATCTTTCCAAGCCCTTTAAGCTAATTGAATTGAAGGCTCGGATACGTTCATTGATCCGCAGGCAACAGTCTATCGTACAGGCAACACAACGTGAGTTACAGCCCTCGAAAGACACATTTAGTTATGGTTTTCTGCGTATCGATGATTATAAAAAAATAGCCTACTGTGAGGGGCAGGAACTCAATCTGACAAGTACAGAGTATCGTTTACTTTTGTTGTTTATTCAGAGCCCCAAAAAGGTATTTGAGCGCACGGAGCTTTTGGACAAAATATGGGGTATAAATTTCGATATCGGATCAAATGTTGTCGATGTTTATGTGAATTATCTGAGAAAAAAGATTGAAAAAGTAACGAGCAAAAAAGCGATCCATACGGTTATTGGTATGGGATATGTTTTAAAAATAGAAGACTGAATATTTAAACATGCACAATTATAACCGAAAGCTTACTTATCTCATTGCAATTCTAGTCATTTATGTGAGTTGTTTTGTTGGCTTTATTTTTTATTCCATTACGAATTTTGCTTTTACAGATTTTTATAAGCGGCTGGACCTGCGGCGAAATATTGCTGCAGAGAAATTTCTGAATAGTAAATCTGCCTCCCAAACTGATCAGTGGAGCCTTGATTTTATTGAAAATCTCAATAATCAGCATGAATTTTTGGTGGAATTTGATAGCAATGGTGCTATTGTAAGAAGCCAGGGATTCCATAAAGAGCTTTGGGATAAAATCAATAAAAACGGAAGCTCAAATTTCAAGTCGGGCAATCAATTCTATTCAACCAAATATTTCTCGCAAAATGGTCGAAAGTATATCGTGGGCGCTTCTGCTGAAAATTACTTTTATACACACCATTTGGCCTATCTTCGTAATCTCCTTATTATAAGTCTGATTTTGGGAATTCTCTTTATATTCGTTGTTTCGGTTTTTATGAAGCGCTCGTTTTTAAAGCCCATATTGACCATGATGAAAGAGGTGCAGGAGATTGGTTCTGAAAATCTCTATAAACGATTGGATGAGGATAAATATAAAGGGGAGCTTCATGGTCTGGCACTCACCTTTAATCGGATGTTGACGCGCTTGGAAACCTCTTTCGAAACACAAAAGAACTTTATCAGCAATGCATCACATGAACTGAATACGCCATTGACATCCATCATAGGACAGGCAGATCTTGCTTTATCAAAAGAACGCACAACGGAGGAGTACCAACGAACATTATTTAAGATCATTGAGTCGGCAGAGCATTTGGAAAAGAAAACAAAAGCACTTTTACTGCTGGCGCGTACAGGTTTTGTTAATAATGCGACTGCATTTAGCCCCGTTCGTATTGATCAGATTGTGATGGATGCCGAACTAACAGTTAAGGCCATCAATGACAAGTTTAAGATTATTACAGATTTCAGTCTATTACCAGATGATAGTATGCGACTTAAGGTGAATGGAAATGCAATTTTGCTACAGCTTGCGCTATCCAATATTATCAGCAATGCATGTAAGTATTCATCGGATAGAACAGCATACATTGCTTTGGGTGCATTGGACAATAAAGTCTTTATTCTAATAAAAGACAAAGGTATCGGAATACCTTCCTGTGAATTGGACCATATTTACGATCCCTATTTTAGAGCTTCCAATACGAGTGGGATAGATGGTTATGGTATAGGACTTCCCTTAGCCAGGAATATTATTAAGCTGCATGGTGGGACATTGAAAGTCAATTCTGTTGTGAGTGAAGGTACCACTGTAGAAATTGAACTACCCACTTACCTTCGATTCTAATGTAGTTTTAATTTAGATGGCATTTCTAATCTCATTTTAATACAGTTGCGAGCTTTCTAATGAAAAGCTAATTTTAGATTCATTCCGTTGTCATATGTGCGTTTTAACTTTGCTAAAAAAAAGCATGGTTAAAACAACGCGTATATTAATACCCAGTGATTTTACAGTCGACTCCCTTCATTTTGTGCGTCAAAGTATTGAAGAGTCAACGGCTGATTGTATCGATATTATCCTTGTGTATGGCAATAAAAGCAGCACTTCTGCGAGTGAATTACTCGGAATTGGATTGGAAGATCAACTGGAAACACTTCAATCGGATTCTTTTTTAAAAGGCTGCAGCGTAATCTATCAGCGCTATAAAAACCGTGGGCTCAGTATTTTTGCAGATATCTTGGGTACCGATAACAGTCATTATTTGCAGCATTATCTTAGGGGACAGTCTGTTGATGAGATCATAATACCGCGAGATTATACCTATAAAAAGAAAACACGCAATTTTTTTAATGTCGCTAATGCACTCCGTAAGGTTGAGGGCCAAATTTGTTCTACGATTATATTTAAAGAGCAATCAAGTATCGGAAACAGAGCAACCGGACTAGTTGAATGATCGCTCGGAGTTTTACTATTGTTTTAGCCGAAATTCATCATTTCTAACTTATCTTCTATCTATTTTTATGGGGCATATACAAGGCGGACCATCCCCCTTACAGCGGTTGGCAAGCCTATTACATACTGAACGGAAAACGATCAATTATATATTTATTTATGCTATTGTGATCGGTATTTTTAGTTTGACTATTCCAATAGGGATAACAGCAATATTTAATTTTTTAAGCAATGGAGCGATGTATAGCTCTACCTATATCTTAATTGCTTTTGTGTTATTTGGCGTGATCGTGGGTGGAGTATTATTGATCGGACAATTGACCTTGGTCGAGTATTTGGAGCAGAAAATCTTTCTAAAATCGGCGATTGAATTTTCGTATCGACTGCCAAGAATTAAACCTAAAGAGTTACTTGGAAAAAACCTAGTGGAGTTGGTCAACCGATTTTTTGATGTCATCATTATTCAAAAGGGAATTATCAAACTTTTGATCGATATCATCGCCGCGGTCGTGACAATTTTCTTCAGTGTGGTTTTATTATCTTTTTATCATCCCGCATTTTTGGCCTTTGGCCTTATTGTCATTTTTTCTGTCATTACGATACTTGTTTTATACTATAAAAGAGGCTTGAAAACAAGTATTGAAGAGTCTGAATACAAATATGAGACGGTAGCCTATTTGGAAGCTGTTGCCGGACAAATCGACCATTATCGTGGAGATGAGATGAAAATGAACGAAGTGACGAGAACAACAGATTCCATTGTCAGTAAATATTTATCGGCTCGAAACGATCATTTTAAAGTTTTAAAGCGTTTTTTTCTAGGTTCTGCCCTGCTTCGGACGCTATTGTTTGGAGCGATGCTCCTGCTTGGATCCTATTTTGTTGTCGAGCGGCAAATGACTTTTGGTCAATTTGTAGCTGCTGAAGTTGTGATCGTTCAAATTGGTTATGCCATTGAAAAACTGATGACTAACTTAAATACGATTTTTGATATGCTTACGGGAGTTGTCAAACTGGCGGCTGTAACCGATCTTGCGTTGGAGGAGGACGCTGCGGTTTATGTTGATTAATAAGGATCATTCGAATCGAACAACGCTCTCTTGGAGAGATCTTTCTCATGATGCTGTTGATAGCTTATTGAAAGAGCGGGGATCCTTAGTTTTGGGGCGGATCCTTGTGTTATCTGGGATTGTTTTTGTACTGGCACTTTTTCTCCCCTGGCGGCAAACAATTCTTGGAGTAGGAACGGTTACCGCTTTACGTCCACAAGATAGACCGCAGACTATCCAAAATCAGATTGGTGGCCGCATCGAGTATTGGGCAGTTACCGAAGGGCAGGAAGTGAAGAAAGGTGACACAATTTTGGTCCTTTCGGAGACTGCACAATCCTATTTTGATCCCATGCTACCTGTGAGATTAGAAGAACAATTGCATGCCAAAAGGAGTGGAGAAGATGCCGCTAATCAAAAGATGCAAGCTACCCAAGCACAGATTGAAGCATTGAAAAATGGGCTGGATTTTCAGCTTGCATCAGCTAAAAATAAGGTGGTTCAAGCACAAAATGTGGTAAAAATAGATAGTGCAGAACTTGTCGCTGTCATGAGCTTTTTTGAGACCAGTGAAAAGCGGCTTAAACGGTACGAAGAGGGGTATCGTGACGGTTTATTTTCATTGACGGATATTGAAACAAGACGCTTAAATCTACAAAATGATCGAGCTAAAGTAGTAAGTGCAGATAACAAATTATCAAATTCAAGACAATCACTAACAAATGCGAGCATCGAATTAAACAACATCCGTGCAAAGTATAATGAATCATTAGCGAAAGCGCAGTCTGATTTAAGTTCCGCTTTTTCTTCCAAGGCCTCAGTACAGGGCGATATCGCTAAACTGAGAAATGAGATCTCCAATATCGATGTCCGACGAGGATTATATGTCGTGAGGGCCCCACAAGATGGTTTTATAGTAAAAACCTTTAAAGCAGGAATCGGTGAAAATATGAAGGAAGGGGAGTCCGTTGCGACATTGCAACCTAAAAAACCACTGCTGGCCGTAGAGCTTTATGTAAATGCAATGGATGTACCATTGATAGCGCCGGAGAGTGATGTAAGGCTGCAATTTGATGGCTGGCCATCGATCCAATTTTCCGGATGGCCTTCTGTCGCGGTGGGTACCTTTGCCGGAAAAGTTTCAGTCATCGATAAAGTGAGCAGTACGAATGGTCGATTTAGGATTTTGATACGCGCGACCGATCCGGTTCCTGAGGGTGACGAGCCTTGGCCAATCCAGTTAAACCAAGGTTCAGGTGCTTATGGAAGGGTTATTTTAAACAAAGTTCCTTTGTGGTATGAGATATGGCGACAGTTGAATGGTTTTCCCCCGAGTTTGGAACGAGAACCAAAAGAAAGTGAGAAAAAGTAATTGTTATATGAATAAATTGAATTTTATTTTTATCGTGTTCTGCTTTTTTTTCTATTCTCATCTTTTGGCTCAGGAAAAGGAATATGGAGCACCGAAGACTTTTACAGTTGATGACATGGAAGAGCTTTTAATGGCTAATCATCCCATTGTTAAACAAGTAAATCTACTGAGTGAAACTGCAAAAGCCCAAGTAACACAAGCGTTAGGGAAGTTTGATCCAACACTAAATTCGAGCTTTAAAAATAAGCATTTCGGTCATACGGATTATTACAATCAGTGGAATAGCGAGTTGAAAATCCCACTTTGGTTAGCAGGAGCTGATCTGAAAATAGCTTATGATCGAAATGTAGGTGAATATACAAACCCACAATCCCGAACGAATAATGCGGGGCTCTCTGCAATCGGTTTAAGTATTCCTTTGGGGCAAGGTTTAATCGTCGATAGCCGAAGGAATACGTTACAGCAGGCAAAGGCGATGATCAGCTATCTGGAAGGCGAAAAGATCAAGCAAATTAATGCCATTTGGTTTCAGGCACTTTCAGATTATTGGAACTGGTATTTTGCTTACCAGCAATACCAACTTTTATTAGAGGGCGTTAAATTAGCGGATCAGCGGTTTAGCGCAATCAGTGAGCAGACTATGCTGGGGGACAAACCTGCAATCGATTCTATCGAAGCTTCGGTCGTCGTAAAAGAACGACGGATAGAACTTTCAAAGTATGAAGTAGAACTTAAAAATGCGAAAATTGTATTGTCCAATCATTTGTGGAATGATCAACAATTTCCGGTTGAACTTCCCGATCACGCCATACCACATAAGCTCGAAGACCAAGTTATTTTGCCGGATAATCGTGTGATCGAGGCACTACTGGATTCGGCAAAAATTGCTCATCCCGAAATGATCAAGTTGGCTAGTAAAAATCAGCAACTGCTATTTGAAGAACGTTATCGAAAAGAAATGCTTAAACCTAAATTGAATGTGTCGGGTACGCTCATTTCTAGCCGTCGCGGTTTAAATGATTTTGTACCACCGCAGTATGATTTTAATTGGCAGAACTATAAGCTAGGTTTTGAATTTGCATTTCCACTTTTTATTCGCGCCGAACGTGGGAAGCTCAAAGAGGTACGGATTAAGCAAGATCAACTACGATTTGAGCAGGTAGCGACTGAAAGAAATATTTACAATGACGTCGTTAAAAAGTACAATGATTTAAATGCTTACAGTAAACAGATTGAACTTCAATCGATCAATATAAGTAACCAGGAATTGCTCCTTAAGGGTGAATTAAATAAGTTTGAGCTGGGTGAATCAACCTTGTTTGTTGTCAATAGCAGGGAAAACAAGCTGATTGAAATGCGTATCAAGCAAGAGAAGCTTTTTACGGACTATCGGAAGGCACTGGCAGAGTTATACTACAAGGCCGGAACTAAATTTTAATCTCATTTTAATCTACATTTTATTTTTAATCTCATTTTAATACAAGTCCTAAAATTCTAATAGAAAGTTAATTTCAGATTCATTCGGTTGCCATGATGACCTGTTAATTTTGTATAAAAATAATTGGATATGGCAAAGGCAACGCGTGTATTGATTCCAAGTGATTTTACGATTGATTCGCTCTTTTTTGTGATTCATAGTATAGAACAATCGTCAGCTGAAGAGCTAGACATTATTTTGGTCTATGGCAATAAGAGCAGTACTTCGATTAGTGAGTTATTAGGGATTACACTGGAAGATCAGCTTAATAATCTGCAATCAGAAGATTTTTTGAAAGCCTGCCAGATGATCTGTCATCGTTATGAAAATCGTAAGCTAAATATCTATACAGATATTATCGGCTCTGACAATCTCAATTATTTACAACATTATTTGCGCGGAGCTCGGATTGATGAAGTCAAGGTTCCCACAGATTATGAATTTGAAAAAAGAACAAGGCATTTTTTTGACGTCGGACGGGCTTTGCTTCACTTGAGTAAAAGTAAACAGAAGAATGTCTCGATTGTAGCAAGACCTGGGACAAACAAAACAGGAGGAAATGTCTTGGCGGATTTATTTTTTAACAAGAAATGGGATGTTAATTATTAAGAGAAAAATATTGGCGAGGTTCAACTTCGTCTTGTTGTCATTTTTGCTTTTAGGAGCTAGTTCAATGGTTATGTTTTATGAAAACCCCGAGCGGCTTTTAGAAGGGGAGTGGGAAGAGCAAGGTTGGTACTTTGAGAAAGTGGAGAAGTCTCCAACGTTCAAAAAACAGGCGGTTATCCATGAGGGAATAAAAGATGCTGCAATCGCTCACCTTCCACCCTTGCAGGATGGATTATGGCATTTTGAAAAAATGGGTGACAAAAATTTTATTGCCCATCACGAGGACAAACAATACAATTGGTTTTTGAAGGGACGAGGCCATATCCTTGAGCTTCGGAAAAATGATGAGCTTATAGAGAGCTTTGTCATACAAAAATTAAATAAAAACCAATTGATACTGCATCTTAATTTGGATATGCAGACGAAAGGAATTGCACGTATCGTGCTGAAAAAAGGAGGAAAGGAAAAGTATGCTGAGAAAATATAGTAACCATAGGACGATTCAAGATAACATTAGGCTGGGGGGAATTACCGCGTTTTCTGCAGGAATGGTCAATGTCGCATCTGTCATTGTCTTTTTCTCGTTTACCTCGAATGTAACGGGTTATTATGCTGTTTTTGCACAGGAGATAGCGAAAGGGAATTGGTACCAAGGTGCTGTGGTGCTTTTTTGGATTTTACTTTTTCTAGTAGGGAGTATGCTTTCTAATCTGATCATCATTCATGGTAAAGGACGTTTTAGCTCCTATTTGACACATTCCATTCCCTTGGTATTGGAAATATTGAGTATATTATTTGTTGGGATATATCTTGATGTATTTTATGAGGATTCTTTGAAAGAAACTGAGATACTTGTCGGTGCATTGCTCTTTGCGATGGGGCTACAAAACGGTTTGACTGCGAGCATATCGAATTCTGTTGTGAAAACAACACATTTGACCGGGCTAACGACAGATTTGGCCATATTGATTTCGATGTTCACCAAGGAGTCTAACCGGAGCAATAAGGCATTGGTCGACAAATTCCATTTGCTATTGAGCATCGTGAGCGCGTATGTCGTTGGCGGACTTGTGAGCGGTATTTCATTCACTTACCTATCAAATAAAACATTTTACGTGGTTTGTTTTGTTCTTTTAGTCATCGGTTTATACGATCACTACAAATTGTATCTGTTGAAAAAGCAATTTGTGAATCGTCATCGTCAACCAGTGGCAGCTTAGTTGACTGAGCAAGTTCTTGGTTAGCTAAGCAAAAGGGCAAATAGTTTAATCGCATTTCAAAAAATGCGATTTTTTTTGTCCAAAAAATGCTTATCTTCATACACAGTTATCACGCTCTACCGAAGCGAATGAAAGACTACTTAATCAATTTAAAACCGTATCATGATCAAATTCTTTTCCAACCGGCCTTTTTGGGCACTTTCTCTAATTTCGCTGTCAGTATCACCCCTCTGCGTAAAACAGGCTTATGCGCAAGAATTGCACACCCAAAGATCAGTACATGATCAAAATAAAAGCCAGCAGAATCTTTTACGGGCAATCCAATTGATTGATCGATCAATGGACGTCTATTTTTCCGGTGAAGATTTCAAAATGCATCGTTTTTATAACCCATTTACGAAGGTTCGATCCGAAGAAACAGCTAGTGTATGGATGTATTCTGCTTCCATAGAAGCTGTAAACGCTGTGTTGAGTGGCTTGAAAAAGCAACAGAAGGTAGATAACGGCAAGCTTTATAAAATGTATTATTCCCGCTATGTAGATTTATTGGCTAAGCTTCATGCAAATGCAGCCTATTATTTAGGGACCTTTACGCTAACGTCGTTTACGCAGCATAAAGAATGGACAGTGTATGCTGTCGATCGCGTTCGAGAAAAAGGAAAAGCAAATGTAACGGGCGTATTGAACGTCTATGATGATCAGATGTGGTTGGTACGGGAATTATTGGAAGCTTATCATTTGACCGGGCAAGATCGCTATTTGCAAGAAGCGGAGTACCTTACGGCTTATGTTCTTGATGGTTGGGATTGTACTTTGGATGAGAAAGGGAAAGAGCATGGCGGAATTCCATGGGGACCAGGATATGTAACGAAGCATGCCTGTAGTAATGCACCGATCATTAGTCCGCTTGTTACATTGTATGAAATCTATAAAAACAAAGGAGACCAAATAATTGCACATTCGATCGATCAGAAAGATAAACTAACCCGTATTGCTAAAAAAGAGCGGAAGGCCGATTTTTATCTTCGTTATGCTAAAAGGATTTATGACTGGCAAAAAGCAAATCTTCTTAATGAAAAAGGTGTTTATGCGGATATGATGGGTGATTGCTTTCCAGATTGTTCGATAGCTTATGAAACGGTCAATGGTGTACAATATCGAAAAAATACTGAGCTCAGAAAAGCGGTTGGAACAGCATTTTCCTATAATAGTGGCACGATGATTTCCGGAGCAGCAGACTTATATCGTGTTACGAAAGCAAAAAGCTATTTAGAAGATGGCAAGAAACTGGCCGATGCGACTTTTACTTATTTTGGAAAGTTAGGGCAGCAGATTCCTGAGCACTATACCTATGCGACAGATGGTTTTAATAATTGGTTTAACGGCGTGTTGTTAAGAGGGTATACCACTATATCTCCGAATTACAGCAAGGCTGGACTGTATGCAAAATCTTTTCAGGATAACTTGGATTATGGCTATACCCACTTCTTGAAAGATGGATTTCTGCCGAATGACTTGCTTGGAGGCTGGGCAAATGACAAAGGTAAGAATGATTTGGAAGGAATGTTCATGTTCACTTATGCAGCACAGTATGCAACACTTGCGCAAGTTGAACCAACAAAATAGGTGCACGCGTGGACGGACACCTATTTTTATTCAGATATGATTATTTGCTTGTTCAAGATTTAGATAAAGCAGTTTGGGCGTCTTGAAATTCAGTAGGGCTCTGTCCAAACTGCTTCTGAAAATTACGAGAGAAATGAGTCGCGGAGCTATAGCCTAGTAAATTAGAAATTTCGTAGACTTTATGCTGCTTTTGGATGAGCAGTTCTGCTGCTTTTCGGAGCCGCGTTAAATTAATCAGTTCATTGGGCGATAGGCTCGATACCACATTAATTTTGCGATAGAGGGTAGGTCTACTCATGCAGAGAATATCGGCCATCCGATCGACATTAAACTGTGGGTCATCGAGGTGTTGCATGATGATTTCTTCAATCTTCAACAAAAACTCTTGTTCACTTTGATTTTGACCGATTTGCTGTATTTGCGACATCGGATTTTTAATAAAAAATTCCTTGACTTTAACTCTATTCTTTAATAAACTCGCGATTTGTGCTCTTAAAAAGGCAGGTGAAAAAGGTTTTTCAATATAAGCGTCGGCACCATACTCCAAACCCTGAATTTTTGATTCAATACTATTTTTTGCCGTTAAGAGTATAACTGGAATGTGTGCATATGCGATATCTTCTTTAATTTTTTGACAGAGTTCAAAACCATCCATTTCTGGCATCATCACATCGCTGACGATCAGATCAAAATATTCAGTGGCTAATAAATCCAGCGCTTCCCTACCATTGGAACTCGTTGTTATCTGATAATCCTCATTGAGATCATCCGCAATGAATTCAAGTAGTTCAGTATGATCATCTACTAATAATAAATTGGATTTGGCATTCATAATTATGGGTTTGTATTGTGATTCAAAGGCAATGTCAAACTAAATACGTTCAATTGGAGGTCGTTTGTACTGTATAACAGGGTACCTTGGTGTTTTAACGTTAAGGACCTTGTCAATGCCAAGCCTAGGCCGCTTCCAGGAACATTCTTATTTTGTTTTAAGCGATTGAATGGTTCAAAAATTCTTTCCCTTTCTTCTGAAGGAATTAAAGCTCCGTCGTTTTTCACGGTCAATATAAAGATATTTTTCTGTTTATCCATATTCAAATTCACTTCAATATAGGATGAAGAATATTTCAGGGCATTATTCAATAGGTTGTAACATATCTTGTCGAATGCGTCGATATCGACTTGACCTATGATATCTGGCATAATGTGCGATACCATCTGCTTGTCCTGCGCCTGCAGTGTGACTGTAAAATTGTTGATAATTTCCTGGACCGTTTGGCTTATGTTTTCTGATTCAAAGTGTAATTTGAATCCTTCCGTTTCGACCTGTCTAAAATCCAATAGCTGATTGCTAAGGGCAATCAACTTCTCCGTGTTGTTTTGCATGGTCAATAGTAGCTTGTCGGTTACAGGATTGTGATCGACTTTGTCCATAAGTTTCTCTAAGGGGGCCTTGATCAATGTCAACGGTGTGCGTATTTCGTGCGCAACATCGGTGTAAAAATTGATTTTTGAGCGATAGAGTTCTTGCTCGCGTAGATTTTGTACGGTTAAAAGATGTTGTCGATTGCGTTGTTTGATCTTTTCATTGAAATGATGAATAACAAATATAATCAGCCCCACAAGGATTAGAGCATAGCAAACAAAGGCCGGTATACTTGCCCAGATCGGAGGAAGAATAGTGATTTTAAGACTAGCAAAAGTGGGGATTGTATTGCCATTTGGATCTTCTGCTTTTACAGTAAAAACATAGTTTCCGGGCGCTAGCTTGGTGAAGTAAGCCCGTTGATTGCTTGTAATGTCTATCCAATTGTCGTCGAGACCATCCATTTTGTAGCTATAGTGAATGGAATGGGGGGCTTGGTAGTGTAATGCCGCAAAATCAAGACTGAAGGATGACTCGTCGTGTTTCAGTTTGATTTTATCCGTGAACAGAATTGATTTGGACAGAATATTTGTATCGGTGTACTGATTGATCGCCCTATTGTTGATGTAAAAATTAGTGATGTAAATCGGAATTTGATTCTTGTAGTTGATTTGGTTGAGCCTTTCGGGATTGAAACGTATCAGTCCATTGATGGTGCCGAAATAAAAGTTTCCATTGTCATCATTAAAGGATGAATTGTAATTGAACTGAATCGTCGGTAGGCCAGACTCCAAGTTGAAGATGCGTTTTTTTCCACTGGGAAGATGGTAGCGTACCAGGCCCTTGGAAGTACTCACCCAAAGGTTATTTTGTTTATCTTCTAAAAAGGCGAGTGTCACATTACTGGGCATTCCTTCTTCCAGGCCAATGTTTTCAAAGCCATCCTGATTTGATTTCTTTTTAGCCATCCCACCTTCGGTAGCTATCCAAATTTGATTTTTTGAGTCCTCAAATATACTGTTGACCCTATTGTTGGGCAAGGAATTGAGATCGTTCTGATGATGCGTATAGTGTTTAAAATAACGTGTGGTCGGATGATAACAGAATAGTCCATCACGCCACGTTCCGACCCAGATATTCCCCTTTTTATCTTCCAAAATGCTTGTATAAAACATGTATTCTGGGACATTATCAATAAGGTGGAAAGATTTTTTTTCTAGATCAAAGCGGTATAGGCCGCGTGTGGATGCAGCCATGATTTCTCCTTTTCGAGTTTTATAGAGATAAAAAAGAAAATTACTTTGGAGATCGGATGTTGATACATTGCTGTTACGATCGATGTGATAGATAACTTTTTGAAGCTTTGGCGAAAAAATGTCCAGACCATTGACGAAAGTACCAATCAGTAGTTTGTCGCCAATAGGGAGAATACCGTGAATATTGTTATTTGCCAGATTCCCCTGTTTATCGGAGAAGTTCTGGATATAACCCGATTTAGGATCCAATTTAGATAGACCTCCGTTTTCGGTGCCTATCCATATATTGTGGTTGATGTCTTTTTTGATAATCCGAACGACAGAGCCTTTTAAGCTCCCGGGGCGATCTTGTGGGAGGAATTTTTCGATTATACTATTATTCTTGTGATAATAGTTAATCCCACCAAAGTAGGTTCCCAGCCAAATACCCTCATCCTTATCTTGTAGGATATTATAAATGGCATTGTCAGATATCCCCCAAGGGTTTTCTTGTTCTTTCTGAATGTTGATGTAATTTCCGCTCGCTATTTGGTAAATGAAGAGGCCAGATTCGGTTGCAAACCAATATTCATGATCGTTTGGCTGTATAATATCTCTTACATAGAGAAATTGATGCAGCCTGTCCGGACCAAGAATTGACTTGAGGGACTTGTTTTTAAAATTGTAGCTATAAACCCCAGTTTTCGACGTGCCAATCAATAAGTCTCCATCGCGGTTTTCCATTATTTTCTCAATACTAAACCAGTCTTTAGGACCATATTTTGCTTGAAAGTCAAGCATGAGTGCGGGTTTTCCAGAAGAACCTATCTGGAAGATCTTACCTTCAGGAGTTCCAAAAAATACAGTTCCATTTTTTGTGCAGCTGATAGACGTAATATAGAGGTCCGATTTTGTAAATTGTTGAATTGCGTGACTAACCAAATCATGGCAATAGAGCATTCCATTGGATATAAACCAGATCCTTTTGCGTTGATCGGTAACAATGACGGGTACGTCCGCATTTTCAAATTGTTTGCTCAATAGTCTAAATTGCTCGTCGACGGGGTCGTAGCAATAGATTCCCTGATCTGTTCCAATCCAAATTCTTTTTCGAAAGTCCTCTTTCAAGGAGATGATATTATTACCACCCAAGCTGTTTTTCCCAGATTGGGTGGCATCAAAATGTTTGAAATTGTTACCGTCAAAGCGATTTAATCCATCCTTTGTGCCGAACCAAAGAAAACCCTGACTATCTTGCATGCTACAAATGACAGCATTGTTTGACAAACCTTCATTGATTTGATAATGATTGAAATAGTAGGGCTGCGCATATAGCAAGGAAGGGAGTAACAGGATAAATAGCAATCGTAAAGGCTTCAGGTTGATCATGATCATTTTTTGGTTATTGATACAAAATAGAGCTAAAATGAAACAATTTAATCTTAAAATTTCTAAAAAATTTAAGACTTTAGCTTATAGATTGTAATCGTTAAAATTATAAAAAATCTAGAAAAGGACGTAAGTTCTATCTAAACAAAGATTATAAACCCTTTAAAATATTACGAATGAGAGGAAAATTGACCTTGCTTGGTCTTTCTGCAATACTTGCTTTTAGTGTGTCTTGCCAGCAACCGACTGGTTCTAAAACTCCCAAAGCAGATTCTTTATCGGCCTTCATGGATACCGCGCAGTTCAGCGGAACTATTGATCAAAAACAGGCGTATCTATATGAACTGAGCAATAAAAATGGCGTACAAGCTTATTTTACCAATTTTGGTGCACGTTTAGTGGGATTATGGGTGCCTGACAATAAGGGTGAGTTATGCGATGTGGTTTTGGGTTTTTCTAAAGCGGCTGATTATAATAATCCCAAAGAACCATTTTTTGGTACTATTGTAGGGCCTTTTGGTAATCGGATCGCCAAAGGCAAATTTAAGTTGGATGATAAAACCTATACATTGGCAGTAAATAACGGTCCTAATACGCTGCATGGCGGTTTTAAAGGTGTGCATTTTGCCAATTGGACATTAAAATCGTCAGATAAATCATCCCTTACATTTGCTTACACCTTACCTGACGGACACGAGGGCTTTCCAGGAAACATCCAAATGGAGGTGACTTATACGCTGAACGATAATAATGAATTGATGATAGCTTATCGTGCTACTTCCGATAAAAAGACGGTGATCAATTTGACCAACCATGCTTACTTTAATTTAAACGGTGAAGGAAGTGGTACCATTCTGGATCATCAACTTCAATTGTTTGCCAATGAATACACACCAGTAGATAGTACACTAATACCCACAGGGCAATTAGGACCGGTAAAGGGAACAGCTTTTGATTTTACAACCTTGAAACCGATAGGAAAAGATATTAATGCCAATGACCAGCAGCTTAGTTTTGGAAAGGGCTATGACCACAATTTTGTCTTAAGTAAAGAGAAAGATGGCGACTGGTTTAAAGCGGCACATGTGATCGGTGATAAATCAGGGGTGGTCATGGATATTCTGACAACCGAACCTGGTATTCAATTTTATAGCGGCAACTTTATGAACGAACAAGTACAGTTGAAGAATGGTAAAAAAGATTCCTTTCGTACGGCTTTTTGCCTTGAACCGCAGCATTTTCCGGACGCTCCGAATCAGCCAGCTTTTCCAACAACAGTCCTAAACCCGGGGCAAGTATATCAAACGAAATCCCTGTATCGTTTTTCAGTAAAATAATACATATTTAATAATGATTGGTTTGAAAGTATACCACTGAAAAGAGGTGTACTTTCTCTGTTTAATAGACTTTAAAACGTTTTAGGTTGTATTAATTATTTGATACAAATAGGCAGTTTTTTGAGAAAAAACGAAAGCCTGTCCGATTGAATATACCTTAATTTTGGACAAATCAATTATACAAACTAATCAATCTAGGTATGTTTAAGGGTCTCAAATGTCTGCCAATTTCTGCTACTTTACTCTGCTGTGCGAGCAGTTTTATTCCTTTAGCAAAGGGAGCAGATTTATTTCCAGTTCCTGCAGAAAGCATTGCTTTGCAAAAATTAATTAAGGGTGTGGTTAAAGATAAAAGTGGCAATCCGATCGTAGGAGCGACAGTCGCTTTAAAATCCAAACCAAGCACTGCCGTTTCAACGGATGCAAAAGGTAATTTTAGTCTAATAGGTGTGAATGCTGGGGATCTACTGACTGTAAGTTCAGTTGGGTATCTCTCAAAAGAAGTGGCCGCGAGCGCGGATTTAGCTATTACATTGGACGATGAAAATTCACGTATCGGCGAAGTGGTTGTGGTCGGGTACGGTACACAAAAGAAGGAATCTGTTACTGGTGCAATCACGGCAATTTCTTCGCAGGATATTTCCAGATCTGTTGCGACTACAACCTCGGGAGCTTTGGTCGGGAAGATTGCAGGGGTCAATAGCCGGATGTCGGATGGACGCCCTGGAGCATGGACGGGGATCAGCATCCGGAATATGGGAACTCCCTTGTATGTGATCGACGGTGTTCAAAAAGATGAAGGCCAATTCAATAATTTGGACTTCAATGACATCGAATCTGTTTCGGTTTTGAAGGATGCGTCCGCAGCGATTTATGGTGTACGCGCAGCCAACGGAGTGGTGGTTGTAACGACAAAGAAAGGAAAGCGTGGCGATAACAATACCTTTTATATCAATTCCTATTACGGCTGGCAAAGTATGTTTCGTTTTCCTAAGCCTGCAGATGCAAGTACCTATGTAAAGAGCTACATTCAATCGGATGCCATTCTTGGTGTGAAGGATCCCAAGTATTCATTAAGCGATCTTGAAAAATGGCAGCAGGGGACGGAAAAAGGTTACCGCCCATTTGATTGGTACGATTATATCTTAAAAACTAGTCCGCAAACCTATGTTTCTGGAAATGTGAGCGGTGGGTCCGAAAAAATAAATTATTACTTAAGTGCTGGGCATCTCGACCAACAATCCATTATCCGTAATTATGGTGGTTTCAAACGTACTAATGTACAGATGAACATTGATGCGAGCGTATCTAAACGATTAAAAATCGGAGCCAATTTGAACGGACGGATCGAACAGCGCAAACAACCTGGGGTACCCGGTGCTGACGATACTTGGCAAGCCTTATTTGCCATTTACCGCAACTTACCTACTGCGCGGCCATTTGCCAACGACAATCCGCTCTATCCAACACAAACTGCCGCCAATACCGAGACGAATTTTGCGATGCTGAATTATGATCTATCGGGTACATATCAGGAAAAATGGCGGGTGATGCAATTAAATTTTAATGCCGAGTATAAGATTACAGATGATTTGGTTGCCAAAGGAACGGTAGGGTACTATTTGGCTAATAAGTGGATGGATAATCAGGAGTTCACTTACAAATTGTATGGCTATGATGAAAAAACGGATACCTATCCAGTTATATTTAGCATGGATAACCCTTGGCGGGAGCGGTCTATCGCTCAAATCGAAGAAATTTCAACACAATTCACTTTAAATTATAACAAACGTTTTGGAAAGCATGGTGTAAATGCTGTATTAGCCGCGGAGTCAATAAAACGAGATAACCCCGATATTTATGTCCACGACAGACCAGCATCGAATGCATTGAGTTTGATTTATTTTCAAACGATGGATACCTATAATGATACTGGAGTAAATACGCAAGCAAGAGCCGGCTTTGCAGGTCGGGTCAATTATGACTACGATCAAAAATATCTTTTAGAACTTTCATCGCGTTATGATGGATCCTGGAAGTTTGCTCCTGGAAGTCGATGGGGATTTTTTCCTTCAGCATCCGCGGGATGGCGGATCTCTTCTGAAAAGTTTTGGACAGATGGCATGCGGAAGGTACTTGATGATGTTAAGCTTCGGGGATCTTACGGGATATTGGGGGATGACAATTTGGATGATTGGAAATATTATGCTTTTGGTTACCTGAGCGGATATACCTATAATTCCAAAGGTTCGACGATTGACGGAAAATATGTTATTGGCACCCAACCCCGTGGACTTCCTGTTAAAACACTTTCCTGGATTGAGGCGCACATGTTGAATGTGGGGCTTGATTTTAGCACATTAAAGGGAAGATTGACGGGTAGCTTGGATTTCTTTCGAAGGAAAAGAAGTGGTCTACCGGCTTCCAGAAATGATGTATTGATACCAAATGAGGTTGGTTTTAGTCTGCCTTATGAAAACCTAAACTCCGATATGCATAAGGGTATCGATGGCTCAATTATGTGGCGGAGTAAGGCTGGCGATTTCAATTACTTTGTCGGTGGTAATTTTACATTTGCCCGTCAGATTGATGGTGAACAATATAAACCCCGGTTTGGGAATTCCTGGGATCAGTATCGGAACTCCATTTTTGACCGCTACGCCTATCTAAATTGGGGCTTACATGCTACTGGACAGTTTCAGTCCTGGGAAGAAATTGCCAATTACGATGTAGACAATGACCGTCAAGGTAATTCTACCTTGAGACCAGGAGATATAAAATATGAAGACATCAATGGGGATAAAGTGATCAATGAGCTGGATCAGCGGCCAATAGGATATCGGCAAGGCGGACTTCCTTATTTCAATTTTGGAATTAATCTGGGCGGACAGTTCAAGGGATTTGATCTGGCCATGGATTTGACAGGAGCAGCATTTGCATCCTATCGTCCCAATTACGAAGCGATGAACCCTTTCCACGATGGTGGAAATAATCCGCAATATTACATGGAGAATCAATGGATGCTCAGTGATATTACCAACCCGAATAGTACATTGATTCCCGGCAAGTATCCAACATTGATTCGCGGAAATCAAAACCATAGTAATTATTGGCATAGCGATTTTTGGCTCACCAATGTAAATTATATAAAACTAAGAAATCTTCAGATTGGATATACCTTGCCAGACAAGTGGATGAAAGCTCGTGGAATCCAAAAATTACGAATATATACGATGATGCAGAATCTCTTCAGTATAGATAATTTGGGTGATATGAAGATCGATCCGGAAATCACAAGTGATTCGGGTGTTCAATACCCAACAAACCGGGTTATAAATGTGGGTGTTAATTTAACTTTTTAATGAAAATGATAAAGAGGAAGGTTATTTTATGGGGTGTATGTTTAGTATGTGCATTCTCAAGCTGTAATAAGTTTTTGGACAGGGAATCACAGGCTATTTTTACCGATGATCAGATATTTTCAGATCAAAATATGGTGAAGTCAGTGTTGGCCAATTACTATGGAAGAGTCAGCTGGGGCCAGCAATTTGGCGACAACGGCTCCTTTGCGATGCTAGATGAAGCAGGATTTTCCAGTGGTTCTCCCAACAATATGCAGGAGTTTCCAAATGATTTTTGGCGGATGTATGATTATGAATTGATCCGAAATCTAAACCAATTTATTGTAGGTGTCCGACAATCAACATTAGATGACAACAATAAAAAGAGCATTGAAGGTGAGGCCCGCTTTATCCGTGCCTGGACTTATTTTAATATGATCAAGCGTTTGGGGGGAGTGCCAATGGTGGGTGATAAAGTATATGATTATACAAGTGGAATGGATCCAGCAGAATTACAGTTGTCGCGTGCAACCGAGGCTGAAAGTTATAATTATGTCATCAGTGAATGTACTGAAGCGGCTAAAATGCTCGGTACAGAGAAAACCATCAATTCGGCGAGAGCCAATAAATGGACAGCTTTGGCGTTAAAAGCCCGCGCAAGTTTATATGCTGCTTCCATAGCCAAGTATAACTATAAAACTCCAGACGTGAAGACTGCAGGAAATGAGGTGGGCATCCCTGCATCTGAAGCAATTAAATATTATCAGACAGCTTATGAAACTGCTTTGGATATTATAAATAATAGTCCTTATGCGCTGTATAATGCAAATCCGGATAAGGGCAAGAACTTTTATCTTGCCGTAACCTCAAAATCAAGCAATGAAGTAATTTGGGCAAAAGACTATGCTTATCCTGGTGAGACCCATTCTTTTACCAATAATAATATAGCCTCATCTGTCCGCGGTGATATTGATGCCAATTTCGTAACTCCAGTACTCAATTTGGTGGAAGCATTTGAATATACAAATGATCGAAAAGGGGATCTGAAAACGAAGACTGCTGCTGGTGACTATGTTTATTATACAAATCCCGAAGATCTTTTTGCCAATAAGGATGCACGCTTGTATGGTACGGTAATTTACTCCGGAGCAGATTTTGCTGGAACGAAAATAACTTATCAGGCGGGGGTTCGGTATAAAGAAAATGGTACATGGAAGACAGTAACAGGTTCGCCTGGTTCCTCAAATGATAAATTTGGCGGACTTGTTACGAGTGAGGATGGCCCTACGACTTCCAACGATATGTATGTCAATAAAACTGGATTTAATATCCGGAAGTTTATTGACGAAAATAAAGATGCCTCTACACGCGGGCGCGGTTCGGATATTTGGTTTGTCCGTTTTCGTTATGCTGAATTTCTGTTGATCGCTGCAGAGTCGGGGCTTGAACTTGGTAAACCGCAAGCTGAGTTGACTGGATATATCAATAAGATCAGGGAGCGCGCGGGAATACAAGCATTGACGACTATTTCTTTAAATGATATCATTCAGGAACGTCGCGTTGAATTTGCTTTCGAAGATCATCGTTATTGGGATTTGAAACGTTTGCGCATCGCCCATGAAATCTGGAACGGAAGTGCTGATAATTACAATGCGGTGCACTATGCCCTATTTCCGTATAAAATATATGCTCCTGGGGATCCTAACAATGGCAAGTGGGTTTTCGAGAAACAGAAATCTAGCCATACGCTCTATCCGCGAAATTTTAAATATCAGAACTATTATAATTTCATTGACCAAAATTGGATTAACAACAATCCGAAGCTAGTCCGAAATCCTTATCAATAGCATTATTCTTATGAAAACTTTTTTTTGTAAATTAATAGTCGGTTTGTGTTTACTCTTGGGTGTTTTTGCTTGTGGCAAAGATAATTATGATGCACCACAAAGCACATTAAGCGGACATGTAACCTATAATTCCAAACCTTTGGGGCTGAGAGGATCCAATCAATCGGTCTATCTTCAACTCTGGCAGGATGGTTATCAATTTCGGTCTCCTATTAATGTTTATTTAACTCAAGATGGTTCGTTTTCTACGAAACTTTTCGATGGAAAGTACAAATTGGTGACAACCAGTGGAAATGGACCATGGGTGAGCAGCGCCGATACGTTGCTAGTTGATGTGAAGGGCAATACCACAGTGGATTATCAGGTGAAACCCTACTACATGATGAGTAACATAACCTATAACACACAAGGAAATATCCTTAAAGCATCTTTTGATATCGAAACGATAGATGCTTCAAGAACGATTGATTTAGTCACCTTATTGGTCAATGATACAAAATTTGTGGATTTGGGCCAATATACATATAAGATGGAAAAAACTGGATTAAATGCCGGCCATGTCGAATTGGAACTGGATATCAAAGATATTTTGACCAAGAGCGCAGCGGTGTATGCGCGCGTAGGGTTACGGGTAAATGGGATTACCGAGGCGCTGTACGATAGTGAACCAAAGAAACTAAAATAAAAATGATTAAAAGAATTGGCTTTTTAAGCTTATTGTTGGGGTTTGGCTTAGCTACGTCGGCTCAATCAAGAATAGCAACTTCCGTAAACCAATTGCCGTTGACAGGTAAGAATACACAATACGTGAACAATAGGGCTCCACTGAGACAAAATGCCTTGCTGAAATTGCCGGTAGGCAGTATAGTGCCTGAAGGCTGGTTAGGGAAGTACCTAGCGTTGCAAAAAGATGGTCTCACAGGTCATTTGGGCGAAATTAGCGCTTGGCTATCCCAAAAAAATAATGCTTGGTTAAGTACGGATGGGAAAGGAGATTATGGCTGGGAAGAAGTCCCTTATTGGCTAAAAGGTTATGCTAATCTGGGCTACATCTTAAAAGATCCTACAATCCTAGCGGAGTCAAAGATATGGTTGGAAGCCGCACTAAAAAGCCAGCGTCCTGATGGATACTTTGGGCCATTGATGCTGCGTAACAACAAACCAGATCTTTGGGGGAATATGTTGATGTTGTGGTGCCTGCAATCTTATTATGAATATAGCGGTGACCAACGTGTCTTAACCTTGATGACCAATTATTTTAAATGGCAGGCCAATTTGCCGGATAGTTTTTTTCTTAAAGACTATTGGGAAAATAGTCGGGGTGGTGACAATCTGCTCTCGGTTTATTGGCTCTATAATAGAACACAGGGGAATGAATGGCTGATGGATTTAGCAGATAAAATCCATCGGAATACCGCCAATTGGCGCCAGAAAGATGATTTGCCGAATTGGCATAATGTTAATGTAGCGCAGTGTTTCAGAGAGCCGGCAACCTATTATCTGAAAAGCCAATCGAGTGAAGACCTGAATGCGACCTACGCTAATTTTCATTTTGTCAGGCAGGTATTTGGTCAGGTTCCAGGCGGTATGTTCGGTGCCGATGAAAATGCACGTCCAGGATATACCGATCCCCGTCAAGGGGTGGAAACCTGTGGTATGGTCGAACAGATGGCGTCCAATGAAATCCTTCTTGGGATAACAGGCGACCCATTTTGGGCAGATCATGCGGAGGAAGTCGCTTTCAATACCTATCCAGCAGCCGTAACAGCAGATTTCAAGGCCTTAAGGTATATTACAAGTCCAAATATGACCATCAGCGACAGCCATAATCATGCTCCTGGAATTGATAATAACGGGCCATTTTTAATGATGAATCCCTTCAGTTCACGCTGTTGTCAGCATAATCACAGTCAGGGCTGGCCATATTATGCTGAGCATTTGTATATGGCAACGAATGATAATGGTGTTGCGGCAGTACTATATGCCGCATCAAAGGCTGAAATCAACGTCGGAAACAAGCAGGCTATTCAGATCCGGCAAGAGTCCAATTATCCTTTTGAAGAATCGCTACGATTTGAAATAGGAACACAGGGTAAAACGGTTGATTTTCCCTTTTATCTCCGTATTCCAGCCTGGGCGAAACAAGCGAAAGTAACGGTTAATGGTAAAAGCCAAGCTGTGGAAGCTGGTGCAAAATATATTCGGATTCAACGGCAGTGGAAAGACGGCGACAAGGTCGAACTTTCCTTACCAATGACCATAGATCTGAAAACATGGACAGCCAATAAAAATTCAGTGAGTATCCAGCGTGGACCATTGACCTATGCCCTTAAAATCAAAGAGAATTATGTAAAAAAAGATAGTAAGGCTTCGGCAATAGGAGATTCCAAATGGCAGGAGACTGCAGATCCATCCAAGTGGCCATCCTATGAAATCCTTCCTGCAAGTGATTGGAATTATGGACTTGTACAAAATCAATTGCAAGCTGTTGACCACCTAAAAGTGGTCAAACGACCATGGCCTAAAGATGCATTTCCTTTCGACGCAGAAGCAGTACCTATTTCGATTCTTGTGAAAGCGAAACGTATCGATGGGTGGAAAATTGATGAAAACGGGTTAACGGGGGTATTGCCTCTGAGCCCCGTGGAAAGCAAAAGCGAGGTACAGGAAGTTGAACTAATTCCAATGGGAGCAGCACGTTTGCGAATTGCTGCTTTTCCCACGGTGAAATAATATAAATACGATATAAATAAATGACTTAACGATTTTTTATGATGAAGAAAACCTTATTTTTTGCCAGTTTGATGATGGCAGCACAATTGAACTTTGCTCAGGATTGGAAACCCGCCGGATCACATATATTAACCCCCTGGGGCGAGAAAGTAACGGCCCAAAAGCCACATCCTGAATACCCTAGGCCACAATTAATCAGAACCAATAACTGGCAGAATTTAAATGGACTATGGAAATATGCTGTCACTCCGGTAGGTACTAAAGAGATTCCTCGGAAATGGGACGGCAACATCCTTGTTCCTTTTGCTATTGAATCGGCATTGTCCGGTGTTGGTAAAGAGGTTGGAAAAGATAAAGCCTTATGGTATAACAATACCATAACATTGGACAAGTCTGTCCATAAAAATAAGGTCCTGTTGCATTTCGGTGCCGTAGATTGGCAGTGTGATGTGTATGTAAATAATCAATTGGTCGGAAGACATGAAGGTGGTTTTGATCCATTTTCGATGGATGTGACAAGCTTCCTAAAGAAAGGAGCGAAACAGGAAATAGCCATTCGGGTATGGGATCCGACTGATGATGGTCCACAACCACGGGGTAAACAGGTGAACAAGCCGAATGGAATATGGTATACACCAGTGACGGGAATTTGGCAGACCGTTTGGTTAGAAAGTGTTCCACAAGCTTATATTGTAAGTACCAAACAGACGCCGCGATTGGACGATGCTGTCTTGGCCTTTCAAGCTTCCGTAGAGGGAAGCCAAGCCGGTGACGAAATAAAGGTGCGTGCATTGGATGGCGGAAAGCTTATTAAAGAACAAATAGGACAACCCAATACATCTTTTGATCTTTCGGTACCCAATCTGGAGCCCTGGTCGCCGAGTAACCCTAAACTCTATGATCTGGAAATTCAGCTGATTCGAAAAGGAAAAATCGTAGACCAGGCGAAAAGCTACTTCGCCATGCGGAAGATAGCCATGCAGAAAGATGAAAACGGCGTTCAACGTTTAATGTTAAACAATAAGTTTACTTTCCAATATGGTCCATTGGATCAAGGCTGGTGGCCGGATGGTCTACATACCGCGCCAACGGATGAAGCGCTGAAGTTTGATGTCGTCAAAACAAAGGAAATGGGATTCAATATGATCCGTAAGCATATCAAGGTAGAACCGGCACGTTGGTATCGGTACTGTGATAGTATAGGTATGCTTGTCTGGCAAGATATGCCTAGCGGCGATCTTGGTGGAAATCATTGGGATATGCAACCGGGAAAGATTTCAGGTGGCAATCGGGATAAAGTACGTTCACAGGAATCTGAGAATTACTACCGGAAAGAGTGGAAAACCATTATGGAGGTGTTGCACAACTATCCAAGTATTGTCATCTGGGTGCCTTTCAATGAGGCTTGGGGGCAATTCAAAACGAAGGAAATTACGGAATGGACCGTGGCTAATGACCCGTCAAGACTCGTAAATAGCGCCAGTGGTGGTAACTTTATGGAAACTGGACATATCTTGGATATCCATAATTATCCGGATGCAGCCATGCCTGATCCAAATTTGTTTGGTGCTAAACAAGTGCTTGCATTGGGTGAATTCGGTGGTCTGGGATTACCGATAGACGGACATTCTTGGCAACAGAAAGACAACTGGGGATACCAAAGTTTCAAGAATAAAACGGAATTATTGGAGCGTTACAAACGTCTTATCCATGATTTGACACGTCTAATTCCGATGGGATTGTCGGCCGCTGTTTATACACAGACAACAGATGTGGAAGTAGAAACAAATGGTTTGATGACTTATGATCGTAAAGTTGTAAAAATGCCTGAAGCAGAATTGAAGGCTGCACATCAGGCGCTTTATAATGCACCTACCAAATAATTGATAGCGATATGGCCGCAACACGGGTTGCGGCCTAAATTTATCGCTGAAAATATACCGGTCAACCTAAACCTATTTTATACGAAATCAATGAAATTAAAATTACTAATTGCAACGGCTATTGTATTTCAATCGGTATCGTCGTTTGCACAAAAACAAGTCCTTAAGAATGATCTTCGCGCGCCTGCCTATCCTTTAGTAACAATTGACCCGAATACAAGTGCCTGGTCCTATAGCAACGAATTGAATGCAGATGTTGTACGCCATTGGACCGGAAAATCCTTTCCCTTATTGGGCGTCCTTAAAGTGGATGGAAAACCCTATCGCTTCCTGGGCAAAGAAGAGGCTGAACTCTTGCCTTTGGCCCGGATGGGCGAACATGCGGCTTGGACGGGAAGTTACGTTGTCAGCGAACCTGCCTCAGACTGGATGAAACCTTCATTTGATGCACGGCAATGGAAAATGGGGGCAGCGCCATTCGGTACCAAGGACAAAGAACCCAATGTGGAGACTGATTGGCAGGAACCTAAAATTTGGGTTAGAAGGGAAGTTGAACTGACTGAGGATCTTACGGGCAAATCCGTATATATCGAATTTACACATGACGATGACGCTATTTTGTACGTCAACGGTATTGAGCTTGCTAATACAGGCAATTCGACAGGTAAAAATAGTCGGGTCAAGCTGCCCGAACATGTCGTAAAAACATTGAAGAAAGGAAAAAATATACTCGCGGGTTATTGCTATAATAGGGTAGCGAATGGATATTTTGATTTTGGACTCTTTACAGAAAAAGAAGGTAGTATTCAATTCGACAATGAAGCGAATCAGATCACTTCCAATGTGCAGGCAACACAAACACATTATTCGTTTAACTGCGGGCCCGTGGACTTAAATATTACATTTACTGCGCCGATGTTTTTGGATAAATTGGACTTAATGGCTAGACCCGTAAATTATCTTTCCTATACAGTCCATGCGAAGGATGGCAAGAAACACCAGGTACAACTTTATTTGGAGGCGGCACCAAATTGGGCACTGAATTCTCCTCTTCAAGATGCGACAAGCAGTTCCTTTATTTCCGGAAATCTCCAATTTGTAAAGACAGGAAGCAAAAGCCAGCAGGTTCTAGGAAAGAAAGGTGACGACCTACGGATAGATTGGGGGTATTTCTATATGGCAGGTGCAAAATCAAAGACAAAGTCAGCGGTCGGAAGTAGCCATCAATTACGCTCTAATTTTCTGAAGAGTGAAAATAGCTCTTCTCCAAATGGAGGGCAACAATTGGCACTGATGCAAACTTTTGATGTCTCATCAAGCTACCAGGATAAGATCTTGTTGGGCTATGATGACCTGTACTCGATCCAATATTTTGGACAAAATTTACGACCTTATTGGAATACCAATGGAAATAGTTCCATTGAGAAACAATTTGAACTGGCCGACAAAGAGTATACTGTTCTCAAAAAGGCTGCTGATAAATTTGATGCCGAATTATGGGGTACAGCTTTGCGCAACGGAGGTGAGGACTATGCTGCATTATGTGCCTTGGCCTATAGACAGGCAATCGCCGCTCATAAACTTGTAAAAGCACCCAATGGCGATCTGCTTTTACTGTCCAAGGAAAATGATAGCAATGGGTCAATAGGAACTGTTGATGTAACCTATCCTTCGGCTCCGATTTTCCTTTACTATAATCCAGAACTGGCAAAAGCACTAATGAACGCCATTTTTTATTATAGTGAAAGCAATAAGTGGACAAAACCTTTTGCTGCGCATGATGTTGGGACCTATCCTTTAGCGAATGGCCAAACTTACGGTGGAGATATGCCTGTCGAAGAATCGGGAAATATGCTGCTATTAACTTATGCTTTAGCGAAGGTGGAAGGCAATGCCGCTTATGCCAAAAAACATTGGAAAGTGTTGTCTACCTGGGTAGATTATCTAGTCGATAAAGGTCTTGACCCCGAAAATCAGTTGTGTACAGATGATTTTGCAGGCCATTTTGCGCATAATGCCAATTTATCCATTAAAGCTATTTTGGGTATTGCATCTTACGGTTATCTGGCCCAAATGCTTGGTGAAGAGGCTACGGCGAAAAAGTATTTGACCGAAGCAAAAGCAATGGCGATGAAATGGAAAAAGATGGCCGAAGATGGGGATCACTACAAGTTAACTTTTGATAAAACCGGAACCTGGAGCCAAAAGTATAATATGGTCTGGGATAAATTGCTTAAGATGGATATTTTTGACCCTTCTATCCGTGAAACTGAAATTAAATACTATCTCAGCAAACAAAATAAATACGGACTTCCCCTGGACAATCGTCAGCCTTACACCAAAACGGATTGGATTATTTGGACGGCGACCATGGCAGATGATAAGCCTACCTTTGAGGCATTTTTGAAGCCAGTCTACCGTTTTATGAACGAAACAACCGATCGCGTTCCCATGTCGGATTGGACCTATACAGACCGTCCTGAAAGAGCTGGATTTAAAGCAAGATCCGTTGTCGGGGGCTATTTTATCAAAATGTTGGAAGAGAAATTGGGAAAAGCAAAATAGCTTTCCCATGATATAGAAAATAATATAAATAGAATAATAAGATGTTGAATGCAATGTTGTTCAGATATTGGATTGGCGGAGTTGCCGTACTGAACCTGTTGAGCTCCTGTGGAAGCGCTACAGGTTCAGTGAAGCCGTCGGGACAAATAACAAATGCTACGGCTCAGCATAAAACCTATAGCAATCCGGTTTTTGAGCCCATACTTGCTGATCCTACAGTCGTTAGAGACCCACAGCGCAAAATGTTCTATGCGTACGGGACAGCCGACAATTGGGGCGACGGAAAGGGGCAACGTTTGGTGTCTATTCTACAATCGGCTGATCTTGCTCATTGGACTTGGATTGGTACGGCCTTCAGCTCAAAACCAGGTTGGAAAGTTGAAGGCGGAATCTGGGCACCCGATGTGGTGCAGTTAAATGGTAAGTATCTCTTATATTATGCCTATTCCACATGGGGTGATCCCAATCCCGGCATCGGTGTAGCCCTAGCAGCTAGACCGGAAGGCCCCTTTATCGATCAAGGTAAACTTTTTGATAGCAAGGAGATCGATGTGCCTAATTCAATAGATCCTTATTTTTTTACTGAAAATGGGCAGAACTATCTATTCTGGGGCAGTTTTAGCGATGCGAGCACGCAGGGTACATATGGTGTTGAACTGGATAAAAATGGGACAGTGGTACCCGATTTAAATAAAAAATTTAAAGTTGCCGCAGGAGATTTTGAAGCCGTTGTGATTCATAAACGGAAAGGGTACTATTACTTTGTCGGGTCCAAAGGCTCCTGTTGTGAAGGAGAAAAAAGCAGTTATCATGTTCTTGTGGGGCGCTCTCGTGATCTGAAAGGACCCTATGTGGATCAAGAAGGCCGCAACCTTACACAGCGGGGGAGTGGAACGCTGTTGTTAAAAGGAAATGATCAATTTGTGGGGACGGGCCATACTTCGCGCATTATTACAGACGACAAAGGAAAAGATTGGATACTCTATCATGGTATTGATCCAAAGCAGCCTCGTGTCGCTACGGGGGGAAATCGCCGGATGCTATTGTTGGATCAGGTTGTTTGGGATAGGGACTGGCCCAAAATTGAAGGGGCAACCAGCAGTGTTGCGCCGCAACCGGCACCAACGTTTAATACTAAATAGAATTTTCAATAGCTAGCAGCGGATCTCCGATCTTCGTCGGTCTTAATTTTCGCTGCCAATAAAAAATATGATACATCAAACGAAGAAACATTTTGAACTTCTTGACGCCATGCGTGGGGTAGCCGCAATCGCAGTCGTCCTGTTTCACTTTATGGAAATTGCACAACCGGATTATCGCAATAGTTTTATTCCACATAGCTATTTAGCCGTTGATTTTTTCTTTTGTTTATCGGGTTTTGTCATTGCCTATGCCTACGATCAGAAGCTGGCCACAATCGGTCTAAAACGATTCTTTCTCTTGCGTTTGCTGCGATTGCACCCATTGGTTATCATCGGTACGTTGATTGGTTTATTCGCATTTATTTACGATCCATTCAGCAGTTTGGCTGGCTCATTTTCTGTTTTGCAAAAGATGGGGATGTTTATTAGTGGGATAACGTTGATTCCATACCCGGTTGTACCAGAACGCTATTTTAATCTTTTTCATTTAAACCCACCTACATGGTCGCTATTTTGGGAGTATATCGCCAATATAGCCTATGCTTTGGTACTGGTACGGATTCCAAAAAAGTTTCTTTGGGGGATAGTGCTCCTTGGTGCAGCAGCGCTATGTGCCGAATCATTTCGTTCGGGCTATTTAGCTGTCGGTTTTGGAGCAGACAACTTTTGGGCTGGTGGAATTCGTTTATGGTTTTCGTTTTCAATGGGACTACTTATTTTTAGATCGAACTGGACCATTTCCAACAAGCTTCCTTTTTTCAGTGTTCTAGGTCTACTTGCCGCCGTATTTTTTATTCCATTTTCTGAAGCTTATGGTAAATACATTGATCCTATTGTCGTTATCTTCTATTTTCCTTTATTACTCTTACTGGGGATAGGAGGGCAGCCTGTGTTTGGAGGGGTCAAGAAGTTATGCAAGTTTTTAGGTGATATCTCCTATCCGCTCTATATCATTCATTATCCATTTATCTGGATTTTTATGAGCTATGTAGAACTTAATCACCCATCGAATAAGCAAATGGCTGTGATTATTGTTATTGGAATGCTGTTGTTGATTTTTTTATCTTTATTAGTCTTTAACTATTTAGATGAGCCTATTCGGAAATATTACGGTCGAAAACTAAAGTAAATGGCGATGAAGCCAGCTACTGATGAACTGGAATACCTCCATTTTGCAGTCTTCATTAAGAATTTCATGCCGCATGCCTGCATATAATTTAAGGGTTATATCGGTCTGTCCCTGTGCCCTTAACTGTGCCGCACTTTTTTCAACGCCTATGCCAAAATCTCCAATTGGATCATCCTGTCCGCTGATAAATACAATTGGTAGGTTTTTTGGGATATTCTTGGTAGCCTCGATAGCTGTCGCTTGCAAGGAAAGGTCTAATACGGTATGAAACCCATTGTTGGTAAACAATCCCCCACAAAGAGGATCTTCCAAAAATGAAATACGGTTTGTCTTGCTTATGCTTAACCAATTGCTGTTATTTTGGTTAGGCTCGTTCTTAAACCGAGCATTATTACGTTTGTCAAAAATGCGATTGATCAATTTACTTCTTCCTTTAGGGGCAATACTATTGAGAAGAGTGAGTAAAAGGCGAAAGGCCATGGATCCTTTTTGACGTTGGCCTGTCCCCACGATAATGGCCCCCTTAAATTGCCGACCAATTTTTTGTAAAACACAACGTGTGACAAAGGATCCCATGGAATGCCCTAAAATAAATTGAGGCAGTTGCGGATAGGTTTCACGTAAGAAGTTACTCATTGTAATGGCGTCATCAATAAGTTGTTTTTTAGCCCCATGCTTTTTAAAATAACCCAATTGATCGACCTGTAGCGCCGTTTTTCCATGGCCCAATTGATCGTAGCTTAAAACCGCAAAATTCTGTGTAGTCAGATAACTGGCCAATTCTTCGTACCGACCACTATGTTCCTGCATGCCATGAACCAAGAGTAATGTTGCCACTATTTGATTGTCGTCGGGTACATACAGACGATAGAAAATTTTATGTTCAGGTTCAGTCGTTGCGCTGATTGTATAAATATTGGAAACTACCTTGCTCATTATACCACTTTATTTTAAGTAAAGTAAGATAATTTTAGTGCATTTACAAGTTTAACAATCTTCTTTCAGATGTTGTTCGGATGAAGCCGAAAGCCTTTCAGGGCAATTGATCAATAAAAATTAGCACGATTAATTTTTGTGGTTTGGGAATATTTTTTAGATTTGCATTAATTTAGAATTAATTTAAATAAAGTAGCTGATCTATTTTAAACATGGGCTTGTCTGTATGCAGAAATTGTTGCAAACATCGAATTCGGAACGCATCCATGTTCTAAAAATATACGCGTTTACACATATTCTGATGAAACCAACACGATATATTCCGACCCGTGTTATCGTATAATTAAAGCTCAATTTGCAGAATAATTGAGTAGGGAATGAATAGGTTATGTTGCTCCATCACCTTCAAAAGACAAATAAAAGAATGAAAAAGACACTTTTGGCAGCTTTATTATTCGCTGCATCTTATGCACAGGCGCAGACAAACTCGTTGATGAACGGCGAGTTCTGGAAGGGCAAACCTACATTGACCGTTGTTAAAGCAGAAATCAGCAAAGGAAATAGCCCTTCTCAGCCGAATGCGGCATCCTTTGATCCGGTCACTATGGCTATATTAAATGGTGCTCCGACTGATGTCGTCAAATTCATGATCGAACAAGAAGGGAATAGTGTAACCAAGAAGACACATCACAGCCGTAGTTATTTACACTGGGCAGCGTCAAGTGGAAATGCTGAATTGGTCGATTTTTTAATAGCGAAGGGATCTGATGTCAATTACCAAGATAGCCATGGTTACCCAATTGTCGCTTATGCAGCTTCAACAGGAAATACAAATACTGCTGTGTATGATGCCTTGTTTAAAGCAGGTGTGAATCCCAAACAGAAATATGAAGGTGGTGCAACTTTGATGATGCTTGCAGCGTCTGCAGACAAGGACCTGGCATTGACGGATTATTTCATAAAAAAAGGATTATCTATTCAAGATAAAGATGAGTCGGGCCGTACGGTAACGGATTATGCTGCTAAACTTGGAAATACCGCGCTTATGGAGAAATTCATCGCCCGTGGTGTAAAGCCGACCAACAATGCGTTGTTTTTTGCGACTCAAGGTTCTAGACAAGCTTCTAACGGTTTGGCGGTTTATACCTATTTGGTTGAAAAGTTCAAATTGGATCCTAAGGCGGTAAATAAGGAAGGTGCTACGGTACTTCATGCTTTGGTTCGTAGGCCAGATATGGATGTGATCAATTATTTTTTGGATAAAGGTGTAGATGTCGCAAAAGCTGACAACGAAGGAAATACGGCACTTATGGTGGCTGCTAGTGGTAAAGATACTAAATTGGTCGAGTTGCTGCTTACTAAAGCGAAAAATGTGAATGCTGTAAATGAAAAAGGAGAATCTGCATTGACTAAAGCAATAGCAAATGGAACTCCTGAAGTAGCTGCGGCATTGGTTAAAAATGGAGCCGATACCAAGGTATTGGATAAGGAGGGCAATAACTTAGCGTTCTATTGGTTTAATTCTTACAAGGAATTGCCACAGGGGGGCAGACCAGGTGGTCAGGGAAATGTGTCACAAGGGGATGAGTTTAAAGAAAAATTAGCGATCCTTAAGACGAACGGATTGGACGTTATTGCTCCGCAAAAAAATGGTAGTACATTGTATCATTTGGCAGTAGCCAAAGAGAATGTGAAGCTTATCCAGAAAGCTAGCGAACTTGGAGTAGACATTAACGCACAAGATAAAGAAGGAACGACGGCACTACATAAGGCAGCTCTCCTAGCTAAAGACGATTCCATATTAAAAACATTGGTTTCGCTTGGTGCAAAAAAGGAATTGAAAACAGAATTCGATGAAACAGCTTATGACCTGGCGAAAGAGAACGATTTCTTAGCTAAGTCCAATGTGCAGCTTGACTTTTTGAAATAAGACAACATCGTATTTCAGTGGTATTTCTAATCATATCGATGAAATATCCCGATAAATAATAGAAATATTGGTAACGCTGAATGGACTACGGATACCTTAAAATTAGATACAATTGAAGATGAATAACATATTTAAAACAACGATAGCCACTCTTTTATTTTCAATGGCAGCCCTAAGCTCTTTCGCACAGGCAGCTAAATATAAGTGCATGATCCAAATGAATGCCTACGAAGGTGAGAAAGCCTACGTCGTGATTTCACTGATTAATCCTAGTGGAGCTTATGAAAAAACACTCGCCGTATTGGGATCTGATAAGCAATGGTATAATACGATCAAGGAATGGTACAAGTTTCAAAATAAGACCAAAGAGAAGCTAAATGCGGTGACGGGTGCGTCAGTTGGTGGCGGTGACCGTGCCATGCGTACATTGGATATTGACGAATCGAAGTTCAACAAAGGGTATAAACTCCGTTTTGAATCTGCTGTAGAGGAACAAAAATATCATACTGCCGATGTTGAAATCCCTTTAACAAAAGAAGCCATTACCGAAAAAGCGAACGGCAAGGGATACATCAAACTTGTCAAGTTAAATAAAATACAATAAAAGAGGGGTAAAAATGCTGGTATCTATTTGGAGGTATGCACATTTAGCCTTAGCTATTGTTTCTTCTGTCTTTTTACTTTTATTATCGATAACTGGCGTAATATTGGCCGTTGACGCTGTCAACGAAAAAATTCCACCTTATCGGGTTGAACATATTGAAACTTTAAACCTTGCGCAGTCCGTAACAGCCTTGCGCAAGGTTTATCCCGAAATCATAGCGATTTCGGTAGATCACAATCAATTTGTGAGTATTGATGCCATAGACGCTGATGGCAATACCGTGAAGGGTTATATTGATCCGAATACCGGGCGTCTGCTTGGTCCCCAATTGAATAAGTCCCAATTTATTCAATGGGTTACAGCTTTACACCGCTCGCTCTTTCTGAAAGTGACCGGCCGGGTGATTATTGGTGTGGTTTCATTTCTGTTGTTTCTTATTACTATTTCAGGAATTGTTCTGATTGTTAAGCGTCAACAGGGCGTTCGACACTTCTTTGCCAAAATCAATCGGGACTTTTTTGCCCAGTATTTCCACGTTGTTTCAGGACGTTTATTTTTGATACCAATTTTGATATTGGCCCTAACTGGTACCTATTTATTCCTGGTACGTATTGAAATCTTAAAGAAGCCGAATCAAACCATCGAATATCCCAATAAGATGAAGGAAGATATCGAATTGGAGGTGGCAAAATTTTCAATATTCCAAAATACAAAACTTGTTGATTTGAAGACCTTGGAGTTTCCGTTTATGGAAGGCGATCCTGACGAATATTTTGTATTGAAGCTTCGCGATCGGGAATTGACCATCAACCAGTTGAATGGAAGCTTGCATAAAGAAGTCAAGTACCCCTTTACTGCATTGGCCGAAGAGTTGTCTTTGGACCTTCATACGGGTAAGACCAATATTATATGGGCTATTGTACTGGGGCTCGCATCGTTGAATATTGTGTTCTTTATTTATACAGGGTTCGTCATTACATTCAAGCGCACGCGTACAAAAATCAAGAATAAATATAAACCTGAAGAAGCGGAGATTGTTATTCTTTTCGGAACGGAAAATGGAAGTACGCTGTTTTTCGCCAATCAGATCCATAAACAGCTCTTGGCGGATGGGCAAAAATCGTTGCTGCTCGGAATGAACCAATATCAGTGCTTTCCAAAGGCAAAACACTTGCTTGTGTTTACTTCGACATACGGGCTAGGAACAGCACCCTCCAATGCACTTCAATTTGAACAAAAGCTCAATAGCCATCCACAAAAACAAGATGTACAATTTTCGGTTCTCGGCTTTGGTTCAAAAGCCTATCCCGATTTTTGTGCTTATGCGCGCGAAATTGATTGTTTACTAGAAAAACAAGGTTGGGCTTCGCGTTTAACAGACTTACATACCGTTAATGATAAGGATGTTGATGAACTTATTTCATGGATACATGACTGGTCTTCGCAGGCCACTATTGCACTCGCTTCTGCACCAGCTATTTATAGTGCTAAAGTTGTCGGACTGACGAAATTTAAGGTGGTAGTGAAGTCTGCTGTTTCAGCGACTAACACGACCTTTACTTTAGTGCTGAAGCCTGCAAGTAAAATTAACATGCAATCGGGCGATTTATTGGCAATCTATCCCGCGCAAGATCAACGTGAACGTTTTTATTCGATCGGCTACAAAGATGGAATGGTGCAGCTCGTGGTGAAATTGTTTCCTGATGGATTTGGTTCTAGCTTCCTCTATCGATTGGAACCGAATCAAACCCTCCAGGCACGTGTCATGGTTAATCCAAGTTTTCATTTCCCGAAAGCAGCAAATGCAGTCGCTTTAATTGCGAATGGTACAGGGGTAGCACCCTTTCTTGGCATGATTTCAGAAAATGAAAGTAGGACGCCTTTGCGTCTGTATGCTGGTTTTCGCCATCGAAATGAAATGACTGCGCACTATGTGGATTTTGCTGATCAACAGCTGAAATTAGGGCATCTGCAGCAGCTTGAACTGGCTTTTTCGCGCGAGGAAAATCCACAATATGTCATGGACCTGATCCGTCGGGATGCGCTATATTTTGTCGAATTGCTTGAAAAAGGAGGTTGTGTATTGCTTTGTGGTGCATTGCGTATGCAGCATGATGTTGAACATACTTTAAATGAACTTCTCCTGGCGCATGTCGGCAAAACTATTGCCGACTACAAAGAAAGTGGACAAATCTTAACGGATTGTTATTAGTAAATTGATGGTACAATGGTAAATCCCGTCACGAAGACTACTTTTGGTATAGATCGACTTTATAATTCCTTTTTGGATCAATCTCATGAAGAACAATAAACAATGTGCCCTGCTTTTAATGCTCTGCTTTGTGTCCATTACTTCGGGGATTGCGCAGGTCTTGGTCAAGCGGCAGGTTACCCTTATGGGCTCTGTTTTTGAAATCAGCTTGGTAGATCGGGATAGCGCGATTACAAATCAGCATATCGATGAAGTCATCTCCGAAATAGATCGAATAGAAAACCTGATTTCAGAATGGCGTCCGCAAACCCAAATAGCAGCGGTGAACCGCAATGCAGGAATTAAGCCCGTTAAGGTGGATAGGGAAGTTTTTGAATTAACAAAGCGAGCGATCCAGTATGCTCAAAATTCAGGCGGAGCCTTTGATATTAGTATTGTTGCCTTGGATAAAGTTTGGGTATTTGATGGTAGTATGACCACGATGCCTACGGAAGATCTGGTTAAAAGGTCTGTCGCCAAGGTGGGCTATCAACACATCCGTCTCGACAGTGCATCTTCGACAATTTTTCTGGAATTGCCCGGTATGAAGATCGGTTTCGGCTCGATCGGGAAGGGCTATGCTGCTGATCGTGGCAGGGACATAATGAAGGCAAAGGGAATTGAAGCAGGTATAGTTAATGCTTCCGGAGATCTTTCGGCTTGGGGAAACCCACCCCGGGGGGACGCCTGGAAAGTGGGTGTAAACAATCCGTTCAAACCCCATCGAATGGTCAAAGTTCTTCATTTGAATGAAATGGCCGTAGCCACTTCAGGCAGCTATGAGAAATACGCGGAGATCAATGGGAAACGGTATTCACATATTATAAATCCAGTGACAGGTTATCCAGCTACGGGATTAACTTCAGTGACGATTTATGGACCTTCCGCCGAGATTGCAAATGCCCTCAGTACCTCAATCATGGTACTTGGTGAGAAAGAAGGAAAAAAATTAATTCAGCGTTTCCCAGCATACCGTTATATTTTTATTACCGATAAAGGTAAAGTCATTCAGCAGCGGTGGAAGTAATAGACCACACAGCATCATTTTTTTTCTGAAAGTGTCTGATCTTATTGGCCAGAAAGAACCTTCAGTTTGCTTTCATTGCTGTTGGTGTCTGCTAAGTCATGAAGGTTTTGTTTTATTCCCGATAAAGTAGGTTGAATGCATCAGCTATTAGCTGATTATCTCGTATCTTTATCCTAACAAAGCGTATACGAAAGAAGACGGTAGAGAACGTGTGCTTATTGGTCAGAAAGTTGAAGTCAGCAAGAAGAAAGATTCATGAAAATAATTTAAAGTAAAAGTTTGACTAGTTCGTCTATGCTGCTATGGACATTGCATACCAAAATCATATGGCAGAAAAAAATTCCAGATCATTTACGGATATCGTTAAGACTTATGGAAGTCAGCTGCTACGTTTTGTTAAGGGAAGCGTAAAGAAAACGGAGGATGCAGAAGATATCTTACAGGAAGTCTGGTATCAATTTAGCCGTTTGACCAATATGGACGAATTGGAGAATGCGGGAGCATGGCTCTATGCTGTCACACGAAATAAGATTACAGACAGCTACCGGAAAAAGAAAAGTGAATCGCTTGATGAGCTTATAGCGGGTGACGAGGATAGCGAAAGTACGTTTCCTATTCGTCAGCTCCTTTTAGCTGACGACTCCAATAATCCTGAGCTAAAATTATTTAAGGATATTTTTTGGGATGAGCTGATGAAAGCATTGGAGGAATTGCCGGAAAAACAACGTCGGGTTTTTGTGCTCAATGAACTGGAAGAGAAAACTCTTCAGGAAATTGCAGTCATGGAAAATGAGAACCTAAAGACGATTATCAGCCGAAAAGGGTATGCAGTGAAGCACCTGAGAATACGGTTGCGAAGTTTGTATGAAGAATTAAAATTTTAAAAGGATTAAGCTATGAATGGAAGAATGAAAAGACAGCGGAAGGGTAAATTCGCTTTTATGGTTGTCGCTATCATCGTTGGTGTTTTTTTGTTGGTAGCATTACTACAATATTTGTGGAATACAGTAATGGTTGATATTTTCAATCTGAAAGCAATTACCTATTGGCAGGCGCTGGGACTCTTTGTCTTGTCGAAAATCTTGTTCGGCAGGGGCTTCGGTAAACCGGGAGGTGGCCGATTCCGACGGGATTTTCCGCCTCAGATGGAAAAAGGAGAAGATCTTTCCGATGAGGAAAGGGAACGTTTGCGCGAAGAATGGAAGCGTCGTTTTGGAGGACGATGCGGGTTCTGAAAAAAAGAATAAAAATTTTAAAGTAAAAACTGTTGTTGGGCGTCTTCTTCTATAAAGGCGCCTTTTTTTATGCCGATATCCTGATGGTAAACAAGTAACAGAACGCGAGGATCTGTCAGCAGGGATGTTGGATAAAACAAATAGTTAATTACAAATACCAAATGATCTAGGAAAATTCTATGTGCAATGTGCTGAAAATAGATATAATCCGCAATCATTTTTAAAAAAATGTATTCAAATGAAAAATAAACTTCGATTTATATTGCCACGCCTTATTGTGCTTACGGCAATAGCAGGATTAGCAACATTGATTATTGGGACGATCTTTAAGCTCTTGTTGTTTGGGACAATTCTCTTTGGTATAGGAAGCTTTGCCGCGGCAAGAATGCGTAGAAGAGATAGACAAGCATTCAAAATGGATAGGGCTCCGGTATATCCGAACGTTCACCGTCATTATAACACTGTGGTTGCAATTGTTCCATTACAAGGGCAAAAACGTGCTAAGAAAGCAACAATAGTTCCAGTTTACTAAGGTTAAAAATTGCAAGACGAGGAAATTCATCCCACATCAGTTTACACGTATTATTCAATATTAAAAATTAAAGACATGTTTAAAAGAAATCATTATACCAACGGATATTCAAATCATAATAAATTTTGCGGACAACATTTCAAAGACCGCTTTGAAAAATTCCAACAACAGTTTTTTGATAGTGAAGCCGGGCACAATGCTGGCGTACAGCAAGCTGTTCCTGTAAATATTGCCGAAAATCAAGAGTTCTATGAAGTGCAGCTTTTTGCCGCTGGACGTAAGAAAGAACAATTCCAAGTCAGCATAAATGACGGGATACTGAAGATTTCATGTACAGAAAACACCCAGGACAATGCCATAGATTATATCTATAAAGAGCAGGATGGATTGGCATTTGAACGTGAATTTCAATTAAATGAACAAGTACTTACAGATAATGTGCATGCAAGTTTCGAGGATGGGGTATTGACGGTTATCCTTCCAAAAGATCTTGAAAAAGTGAAACGGCCACAAGAGGTTGTTATTGATTAGTAAAAACCAGTTTTAGATCTGGGCGCACATCAAGGCTGCTGATGTGCGTAGCCTTAAATCAGCGTAAGAGCTGATGTTGAAAAAGGACAGCATCGAATTTTGCTGTCCTTTTTCTGTCTCTTAATTTACCGCCAACCGGTGCCCAAAAGCAGTGAACAGTAAACGAATTTCGAATAGCTGTATGGCGCTATGGTCCTTATATCCGTACTACTTTTCTAAGTATTCCCAAAATTTGTCTCGATTGTTGACGAGTGCCATAATTGCTCAATAAGGGCCTAGATCAAGATAATTTCAAAACGGAAACAAACTAATACCAGATTGTAAGTAACAACAATTTTTAATCAATTTTTAAACAGTACTCAGTCATTGTTTATTCAGTCTACACTGAACGATCACTGAACAATCACTGAACAAGCACTGAACGAGCACTGAATAAACACTGTCGAAAGGCATAACATGATACCTGCCAGGTATTCGCTTGATTGAAAGGTATAAAGGTTAGGGATTTGGAGTTTACGCAGCTATAGATCAGCTAGGGCTATAAGATGTTTACAATATCCCTAGTTGGTTTGTCTGCGCTAAATTTGCTTACGCCTGTGCTGGTGAGGCTTGGCTTTATTGTCGCTCGTATGGCACTGTGTGAAGTTTATTTAGATGTTATGTTGTGAAAGCTACTCCGTTCTTTTAAGTTTTTTATTGAGTTGTTCTTTGCCAAATCGCCAAAAGAAATAGAATAGGCCTATAACAACTATAATTGCCATAAAGGGCACAAATATGGCGAGTATGGTCAAAATGGTTGAACCGATGGTTTCCATGGTCGAGATCATAAAATTGCCAAAACCTGCCGTCCCAACAGACGAGACTGCACGGGTACCAGCTAGCGCTGTACTGATGGTCGCCGCGGTACCGCCACCAGCGATGATTGCCATAGCCCAGCGGAAAAACGGTGAAATATCTGTAAACTGTATGGCAAAAAGTAAGGTGCCTGCTATCGTCGCGAGAGGAATTGAAAGGCTGTCCAATATATTGTCAATAAAAGGAATGTAATATCCTGCTATTTCCAGGATCATGGCTAGGCTTGTCGCTGCCAAAACAATAGGTGAGCCCGCCCAAGCCAATTCATTGCCAACCTGGAACAATTCAAGCCGACAGCCAAGGCTCAATAAGAATAGCGGCATGAAAACCCGGAAGCCGGTAGCTGCAGCCAGACTCAAGCCTATAAAAGCACTTACCAAAAATGTGGATAGCTCACTCATGGTCAATATTTTTGATACAACCTAATTATAGAATAGTAAAAGAATCGCTTTTGTTTTTCAGACTTCCAAAAATCGTCATATTCTAGCTGCTCATTAAAAGATGATTTTTAGCATTTTATATAATTATATATTGTGTATATAGATTTTGATTATAGTGTATCGAATCATTCGATGTACAAGTGGGATCTCATTTGTGTAATTTTATGAAAGTGAGAGTCAAACAATTTGATCACTTAAGATATTATATAAATAAACTTTCTTTTCATATGGACAACAACGAAAAAGACATTAGCAAATGCCCATTTCATAATGGTACGATGCGCAACGCCGTTGCGGGAGGGGGAACTCAAAATCAGGACTGGTGGCCAAATAGACTTCGTGTAGATCTGTTGAGACAACACGCGAGCAAGTCAAATCCGATGGACGAGGGCTTTGATTATGCGGAAGCATTTAAACAATTGAATTTAGAAGCCGTAAAAAGAGATTTGCATGCCTTGATGACCGATTCGCAGGACTGGTGGCCTGCTGACTTTGGACATTATGGACCATTATTCATCCGGATGGCTTGGCATAGTGCAGGAACCTATCGGGTAAGCGATGGTCGAGGCGGAGCTGGGTCTGGGCAACAACGTTTTGCACCACTGAATAGCTGGCCTGATAATGTGAGTTTGGACAAAGCGCGTCGCCTGTTGTGGCCTATCAAACAAAAATATGGTAAAAATATCTCCTGGGCAGATTTATTGATTTTAACAGGTAATGTTGCTTTAGAGTCTATGGGCTTCAAGACTTTTGGTTATTCTGGTGGACGTGTGGATGCTTTTGAACCTGAATTGGATGTCTATTGGGGTTCTGAAAAAACATGGTTGGGCGGTGATGTACGCTATGCTCATGGTTCAGAAGGCGTAGTGGAATCACACGGTGTATTATCTGCCGATGATGATGCAGATGGTAAACAACATTCGCGCAATCTTGAAAAACCGTTGGCAGCGGTACAGATGGGATTAATTTATGTTAATCCGGAAGGACCAGATGGAAATCCAGATCCTATCGCGGCTGCAAAAGATATACGGGATACTTTTGGTCGGATGGCGATGGACGATGAGGAAACTGTCGCTTTGATTGCTGGAGGGCATACGTTTGGAAAAACACACGGAGCAGGTCCTGCCGACAATGTCGGAAAAGAACCTGAAGCAGCCGGCATAGAACAACAAGGGCTTGGTTGGAAAAGTACCTATGGCAGTGGAGTGGGAGCAGATGCGATCACGAGTGGCTTAGAGGTTATTTGGACACAGAAACCGACAGAATGGACCAATCTCTTTTTTAAAAATCTCTTCGAAAATGAATGGGAATTAACAAAGAGTCCTGCAGGAGCGCATCAATGGGTAGCCAAAGGAGCTGATTCGACTATTCCAGATCCTTTTGATCCAACTAAAAAACGTAGGCCAACGATGCTGACGACGGATTTGTCCTTGCGTTTTGATCCAATTTATGAAAAGATCTCGCGTAAATTTTACGAAGATCAAGACGCATTTGCCGATGCATTCGCTCGCGCCTGGTTTAAATTGACGCACCGTGATTTGGGACCACGAGAGCGTTATTTAGGTGCCGAAGTTCCTGCTGAGGAATTATTGTGGCAAGATCCTATTCCTGCTGTCGATCATGCTTTGGTCGATGCTGATGATATTAACATATTGAAATCTACCCTATTGAGCGCGGGGCTCAGCACTGCAGAGCTCGTAACGACCGCTTGGGCTTCAGCTTCTACTTTCCGTGGGTCTGACAAGAGAGGTGGTGCAAACGGTGCGCGGATACGGTTGGCTCCGCAGCGTTATTGGCAAGTCAATAATCCAGCACAATTGCAAAAAGTTCTTACTGCGCTTGAGCAAATTCAACAGGACTTTAATGGAAAGCAACAGGGCGGAAAGAAGATTTCCTTGGCAGACTTAATTGTCTTAGGTGGTGTTGCTGCGATAGAGCAGGCCGCTCGTGCAGCTGGACATGCTGTCAACGTACCGTTCCATCCGGGGCGTATGGATGCATCACAGGAACAGACGGATGTAGAATCCATGGGCTATCTTGAGCCAATTGCGGATGGATTTAGAAATTACCGTAAAGGTGCTTACACCGTGTCTACGGAATCATTATTGATCGACAAAGCACAATCACTTACGCTATCTGTTCCGGAATTAACGGTATTGATCGGCGGACTTCGTGTTCTTCAGGCAAATTTTGATGGTTCTGCATTAGGAGTGATGACAGATAGGCCAGGCCAATTGACGAATGATTTTTTTGTCAATCTATTGGATATGGGAACAGCTTGGAAAGCAATCTCTCCGGACCGGGAAGTTTTTGAAGGATCAGATCGTAAATCTGGTGTTAAAAAATGGGAAGCCGGACGTGCAGATCTTATTTTTGGTTCCAACGCTGAACTGAGAGCTGTTGCTGAAATATATGGCAGTGCCGATGCAAAAGATAAATTCGTACAAGATTTTGTGAAGGCATGGACTAAAGTGATGGAGTTAGACCGTTTTGATCTGCATCGCTAATTGTTAAGAATATCAGTTTTTCAAGAAGCCAGGTCCGACGCGAACCTGGCTTCTTGTTATTTTAGATTTATCCAGATAACCCTGAAATTAACCTTTTGCTCCGGCGCTAAGATTGGCTCAGATTTTTATGATGTACCTGACCAATATTTATCGCTATGGTCTACGACATGGACCAATTTATTTAATGAGAATAGCAGCCAAAAAAGAACCAATTTTTGCCTCTAATATCATTTTAATCTCACTTTAACCAAATTTTAATTTAATATATGAAGAATTATGGAATTTTCTTTGGGTGTTTCCTATTTTGTGAAATAAAATTCAAGATTTGTGCTACTTTTTCTTCTTTGATCGGTAGTAACTTTGTAATGGTTTCAAAGGAATCTTTGATACATTGTTAGGTTAAAGCTATGTGGAAGCACTTTATTTTTCTGTTTGCAGCACTGTTGTTATCATTTAAGAATTTAAATGCAAACAGTCTTGTACTGAAAAGTGAAAGTGTCGAATCCCAGTTTTTATCTGCAAAAATTCCTTCCAACAATGCGGACCATACACACATCGTCCATTTTCATAAAGATCATAGTCAATTTTGTTCGCTTTACCCATCGCTTCAATCCATTGTTGCGGAATTGGACGCCGAAGTGGCACAAGATTGGTTGATGGAGCGTTGGTTGGTTACGGTTGATTTGCTATGGCATGAACTTCTGCCATCCCCACAACAGAAAGATTATCGGTATGAACATACCCTTGATCTAGAGCATATACCCATCGCTCGATTTTTGCTGTTTGAGCAAATCAAAATTCCATGCTAAAGCATACGCTTTTCTTCACATCATACAGGCAAAGAGAACTGTCATTTCTTTTCTAAATTTATTTATTTCTTAAAATATACCAATGCACGAGCTAAGTATAGTAAAGGATATTTTTGATACGTTGACCTCGCATTATGAGGCTAGGGTAGATGATATTCAAAAAATTCAGGTCACAGCAGGATTGTTATCCAACGTCCAGCCTGTATTGATCCAAAATGCATTTGATGCTTTTATTGCTGAAAATACGCAATACCAAGATATGGAAATGGAAGTCGTTGTAAACGATATCATTGCATATTGTGAACATTGTCAGAAAAATTTTCCGGTTCATTTTCATCGATTTGTATGTGATTGCGGACAGGCTTCTAGTACAATTGTTCAAGGGAATGAACTCTATATATCAAAAGTAATTTTTAAACAAGACTAATATCGTTTATCATGTCAGACAATACTTCAAATCCTAAAAGTTTAGGTAACCGTGTAGGTTCGGTTCAATGTGAAAATACAACGCTACATTTATTAAAAGCAAATGATTTTGTCGCAAAAGCCATCCGCGATAGACTGAAAGAGGTTTGTGTGATCAATGTATGTTCTTCTCCGGGTTCGGGTAAAACTACCTTGATGCAAGAAACGGGAAAACGTTTGGCCAAAGATCTGAATATTGCTGTTTTGGTGGGTGATCCGGAAACCGAACGTGATGCGGTTCGTATGCGTGAGGTAGGCATTAATGCATTGCAGATTGTCACTGGTGGAATGTGTCATATTGAGGCACAAATGATCTTACAAGCCCTGGATCATATCGATATCGAAGGAATAGACCTGTTGTTTATTGAGAACGTCGGGAATTTATTGTGTCCATCAGCGTTTGATTTGGGTGAAGATTACCGCGTGACCTTATTGGCGACCACAGAAGGGGACGATAAACCGAAAAAATACCCACGTATGTTTTTAACAAGCGAATTGATGTTGGTTTCCAAAGCTGATTTATTGCCATATGTACCTTTCTCGGTAGATGCGGTAACGAAAGATGCGCGCGAGGTGAACCCCAATTTGGAAGTTATTACAATCAGTACATTAAATGGTGACGGTCTTGATACCTGGTGTGATTGGTTGAAAGAAAGAGTTCAGGCGAAAAAAGATCAATATAAGGCGCTTGAAGTAAAATAACGGCCAATTGATAAAAAGAGTGGTATAGCAATGATCCGCGCTTCATTGTTATACTGTATATGTTGACATGTTATTTGTGTTTAGAGGAAATAGATTTGACGGAGAACGAAACTGTGTCAGTGCCGTTAACGAAATGAAGAAGATAGGTTTACAATATGAATGAGCTACCTGTACCAATAGATAAAATTGTAGCAAAGCATGAGTTTGCTCTTAGTGAAGTCGATCAAGTGTATCTTGAATGGTATGAAGTCCACAAAAGGCGCCTAACACGCAATACAACGGGCGGAAAGACAATCTTTATGCAATTGGAGCAAGGTGCGGAATGGCATCATGGTGATGCTTTATTTCATCAGGAAACGCTACAGGCGATCCTGGTTGTCAAGCCTACGTTGACCATAAGATTCAATCCAATAGATTTGGTGCAGCTTGCAGATTTTGGTTATTTTATTGGAAACAGACATCTGCCCATATTCAACGTAACAGATGCCCAATCACTTCGTCTTCCTTACGATGGACGGCTCTATGAGCAGGTCCTGGCAAAGTATGGAACCTCGATTCAATTGGAGGAAGCCTTACTGTTATCCGAGAATTTGATTCGACTGCAGGCGAGAAATAAAAAGAAAGCAGATTTAAGCGGAACAGATGAACATGTTGATCCGCGTAAGCAAGTCCTAAAAAATAAGTAGATGAAAGTGAATCGTATTATACCTGTATTGCTTTTGGCATGTTTGTGTTTGGTGAGCGCCTGCCAAAATCGGCAAGCAGGTGCGGTCAGCAATCAAGTGAAAGCTGTGGACAGCCGTGGAAAAGAAGTGGTATTAGCGCATACGGCACAACGTGTGGTTGTATTATTTCCGTCCCTTGTTGATGAAGTCTACATGTTGGGTGCTGAAAATAGCCTTGTTGGTATTCCTGAACAGGTTTATCAGGTCGAAGATACCTATAAGTTTTTATCCAAATTGGATGATAGGATCGCACAAAAAACACTGACGACACCTACTTTCGCAGGCCAGGCAAATAATGTGGAAAGCATAGTGAGCTTAAACCCTGACCTTGTTTTGACGTTTAATACCGATCAGGATAATATTTCCCAACTAGAAGATCTTGGAATTCCAGTGTTCACTTTTTCTTCGCAGGATGAAAAAAGTATTTTTAATGAACTGACAGGGATGGGAGCATTACTCGGAAAGAAAGCGCGAGCGGAAGAAATTGTTCAGTTTGTTTCGGCGGAGATCAAAAAAATGACTGCTCCCAAGGATCAAATACAGAAGAAGGTTTATTACGCTTGGTCTAAAGGTCGGGTACTTTCGACATCCGGTCGTGGTAGTTTGATTGATATGGCGATCCGCCTTTCGGGCGCAGCTAACGCCTGTCCGTTGGAAATGGAAGCCCCAAATGTCGGCGCAGAGACAATTTATAAATGGAATCCGGACCTCATTATTCTTTGGAATTCGACATTGGCAGACGTCTATAACTTAAAGGAACTCGCGGCCTTACCTGCAGTGCGAAATAAACAGGTATTTGTGATGTCACCGTCGTTTCCATTCGACCCACATACCGTCAAATTTATGCTTTTTGCCAAACAGATAAGGCATTGGTGTTTTTCGGATTATACGAAACAGCAACTTGACCAGGATATGGCTATCGCTTTTGAAAAACTTTACGGTAAAGCAGGACTACTTCAATGATGCATCAATTAAAAAAGCTGTTATTGCTCGTTGTTCTGCCATTGTTGGTTTTATTGTTTTCCCTATTGGTGGGCTCAAGCCAGAACATTGGTTTTGTTGAGCTCTGCCAACGCATTGGATCGGAAGTGGGGGGATATTTAGGTCACCCTACTGCGGTATTGAAGGATAATATGGATACGATATTGTGGCAGGTACGTTTACCACGGATTCTGCTGACCTTTATGGTCGGAGCTGCTCTAGCGTCTTCTGGCGGAATCGTGCAGGCCATTTTTAGGAATCCAATCGTTGATCCCTTTACATTGGGTATTTCTTCGGGATCTGCTTTTGGGGCTGCATTGGCTATGTTGTTTCCGCTATTGCCGGTCAATATATCCGCATTTTTGTTTGGTGTATGTGCTGTGGGGTTGACTTATTTTGTTTCAAATGCTGGTTTGAAAACCTCGATTATTGGGATGGTATTGGCAGGAATGGTTATTTCCGGTGTATTTACAGCCATGTTAACCTTGTTGCAATACATCAGTGATCCCTATAAATTACAAGCTATTGTACAATGGACAATGGGGAATCTGCATACGGCCTCCTGGTCGAAAGTACAGCATGCTTTTCTGCCGATAACAATAGGATTGGCTATCCTGATCCTGTTTCGTTGGAAGCTGAATCTTTTAGCCTTGGGCGATCAAGAAGCAATTGCTGTTGGCGTCAATCCGAAAATATTGAAACTGGGATTTATTGCTGTAGCTACACTAATTACAGCATCAGCCGTTGCAGCTGTAGGGGTAATAAGTCTATTTGGATTAATTGTTCCACACATCAGCCGGATGATCTTTGGCCCCAATAACAATATTGTTGTGTGGGCAAATATCAGTATTGGTGGTACTTTTCTTCTACTGATCGATGGTTTTTCTAGGGCGGTCATGCCATTTGAAATTCCGATCGGTGTATTTACAATGATTATTGGCGCTCCCTTGTTTATTTACCTGATGCGTCGTAATGAAATCAACTGGAATTCATGAGTAATTCGATTCATATCAACAACCTTTCTTTTGCCTACGGTAAGGATATCATTTTAAATGATGTAACCATGTCATTCCCAAAAGGAAAGCTTTCTGTTATTCTCGGTCGGAATGGAAGTGGTAAATCCACGCTGTTCAATATTATTGCAGGGCTGGAAAAAAAATATGATGGATCGGTTCTTATTAATGAAACGGAGCGTCGCGATTGGAAGGTTGGTCGGGCTAATTCATTGAAATTGGGTTTTCTGAACCAGTTCCATCAGACCACATTTCCTTTTAGCGTTGTTGATGTTATTCTGACGGGACGAGCTTCATTTTCTCGTTTTTCACCAAGTAAAGAAGACTTCGAGGCAGTAGAACAGATCTTGGATAAATTTAACCTCACACACTTAAAGGACAAACCCTATACGTCGTTGTCTGGAGGGGAGCGACAATTGGTGTTACTATGTCGGGTATTGGTACAGCAACCTGATTTATTATTGCTTGATGAGCCTACGAATCATTTGGATCTGAAATATCAGATTGCGGTTCTGCAGACCGCCAAAGAGCTGGTCAAGGAGGGGACAACCGTGTTATGTGTAATGCACGACCCTAACATGGCGTTTCTTTTTGGTGATCAGTTTTATCTGATGAAAGACAATAGGCTCCTGGACCTCCATGGTCTGGATCGGGAACAAGTAAGAAATTTATTGGAACAGACCTATCAACTTCCTTTGATTAGTTTGGAGAATCAAAAGAAATGGATGTTTGTTCCGAGGCTGAGTGGTGCTGCGGCATTTGAACCTATGGTGGAGGCACAGCATACTGACGAAGTGCTGGAGTAAGCGCCTTTGTAAAAACATCATGGTTTGTAGGTGAAATGCCCAGTTTACGGGGCGATTATTTTAAAATAGCGATAACACTATGAATATATTTAAAGACAGTGGTCATATATTGATTGAAAATAAACGGATGAGTAAGGGATCTCTTCCCGCTCAACCTCAGTTGAAAAATATAACCATATCTCGTGTTGAAGAGGAGGATATTGATGTCGTATTACCTTATGTCATTGAATTTCGGAAACAGTTGTTTCCGATGTTGGATTCCAATAAGCTTCCTAAGGATCTACTCGCATTTTCAGCCGTGTATCTTGAGGCTGAAGCTGCTGCATTCTTGCAGGCAAAAGATCATCGGGGTAATTTGATCGGCGTGGTTGGTATGTCGGCTTATGACTACCGTTTTCCGCATTTGGATATAGACAGAAGGAAAACGGTGGAAGTTGCCCGGCTTTTTGTGGATCCGAGTTATCGTAGGTCAGGTTTAGGAACAGCCTTATTCAAAGGCTTGGTCGCTGTAGCTAAGGAGAAAAGTATTGAAAGGCTTTACTTACATACGCACCCATTCTTGACAGGAGCCTATGAGTTTTGGGGAAAACAAGGCTTTCAATTAAAGGACTATTGTAATGAATCGAATTTTCCAACGATACACATGGAATTATTCGTTGATCGTATTGCTTAAACCCAATTTGGGTAAGCCAAAAAAAAAAGAAAAATTATTCTAATGAACAACATGATGAAAGCGCTAGCTTTCGCTTTATTGACAAGTGCTTCCGTACCGGGAGCCGTATATGCACAACAAGGTGTAGCATTATTTGGAAAAATTCAGGATGAAAACGGTGATCCCATCGCTGGGGTTACACTGACCTTAGTCGATGGACAACAACAGACAAGTTCTAATGCTCAGGGCGAATTTAGTTTTACCGGAATAATTTCTTTTCCTGTACAGTTACGTGCAGATGCAATTGGGTATAAGCCTGTATTGTTGGATTTGAACGCCGCTAGCTGGAATGCAAAAAAAGGAGTTCGATTACTGATGGTGGCCGGTGATAATACCTTGGATGAGGTATTGGTAACAGGTAGACGCAACAATTCTTATTTGACAAACGACATGGAGTTGGGCGGAAAATTTGCTGGAAAACTAAAAGATCTTCCACAATCTGTTGCTGTTTTAAGTAAGGAATTTATAGAGGATAAGCAAGCATTCACCACTGGGGCATTGGTTCAGGATTTGGCGGGTGTGACCGAAGCATCTTCCTATGATGATGTTGTCATTCGTGGCTTTAAAAGCGGTTATGAAACGGGTGTACGGCTTGTCAATGGCTTACGCTCGGGGTATGGTTATGGTAATAGTTATTATAACTCTCCCTTAACAATCAATCTTGAAAATATCGAGGTTTTGAAAGGGCCAGGAGCATCTTTGTTTGGAGATATCGTACCGGGTGGTACAATTAATATGACGACCAAGAAGCCTTTGGAAGATTTTAGAGGGCATGTGAATTTTTCAGGTGGTAGTTTTGAAACGGTGCGAACAACTGTGGATCTCGGTGGACCTCTGGACAGTGCCAAACGTATTTTATATCGTTTTAATGCGGGTTACGAAGATACAAAGACTTTCCGCGATGTAAATCGCCAGAAACGAATCATGGTGGCTCCTTCGTTCACCTTTAAACCAGCTGAGGGCACGGTGGTGGATATTGATATGGTGTATAATCAGTTCAACGGTTATCTTGATCGGGGAATGGGTATTAAGGAAAATAACTTTTATGCTTTGCCAAGATCATTTACGTTGAGCCAGCCTTCCGATTTTTATAATTCCAAGACTTTTTCGTTAAGCGGCCGCTTGTCTCAGCGTCTGGCAGAACATGTTAGTTTGAATCTGAGCTACATGAAATCCATCTATCAGGAGGATGTCAACGAACATCGGACAATGAACACCTTTGCTGATGCGCCACATAATACCATTATGAATATGCGTTTTTTTGATCGTCATGGACGTGACTATACAGATAATGTTGTGGGTTATGTTAAGTGGGATCTTTTGGGCGATAGAGTCGATCATCATTTTGTTGCAGGAGTTGATTTTGCACAATATCGGGGCGACAAAGAAAATCAATTGCGGGAAGCGCGGCAGAAAACTGTAGATGGCAAAGTCGTCCCGTTGACTTTTGATTTGAACAATCCCACTTATACCACGCATGATCTAACGAATTATGTGTGGCGCACGGGAGTCGCTTATCCTTTTTTGAGTCCCTACAAAACAACGGGTAAATATATTCAGGATCAAATCAGCATTGACGAGCGATTGAAACTTATTGTAGGTCTTCGTCATGAGCACTATTCTTCTGAAACACTTGATGGACAAAATCGCTTTCATGCAACGCAAAATGCCTTATTACCTCGTTTTGGTGTAACCTATGGAATCAATAAGCAAATTAACTATTTTGCAAGTTATTCACAGGGCTTTGTGCCTGTGGGCGCCAATTTTATTCAGAACTATAAAGATTATGGTGCCGATAAACCCTTTGATGCCGAGCGGAGTTTCCAGGTGGAAACGGGGATGAAGGCTGGTTTTTTTAAAGAGCAATTGCAAGTTGATCTATCCTTATTCCGAATTGAACGACGGAATATGCTCATTGCCACAGGGGCTATCAACGATTCAGGGCTGCCGGAGTATAGACAATCTGGCAAAGCGCTATCGCAGGGTGTCGAACTCGATGTGCGTGGGCAGTTGACACGTGAGTTCCAGATTATGGCCAATTATACCTATAATGATACGGAGGTAAAATCATCTTCTGTTCCTTCTGAAATCGGGCAGTCCCTACCGGGAGCACCTAAAAATATGGCGAGTGCCTGGTTGAAATATGTGTTTTCAGCTAGTACATTAAAAGGTTTGGGTTTTGGTGCCGGTGTTTATTATGTAGATCGTAAAAGGATGGATAACAGTATCGGAAAGGATAGCGAAGGAAATGCACTCTGGGGGCAATGGCCTTCGTATACCACTGTAAATGCTGCTGCCTATTACCACATTGGTGCGATGAAAATGGCCTTAAATCTGAACAATGTATTCGATAAATATTACTTTTTAGGTGGTTTTGACTACACGAGAGCCTTTGCTGGTGCACCGCGAAATGTCATGGTATCAGTGGGTTACTCTTTTTAATGCTGAAATAGTAATCTAAAACCGCCAAAGCGGGCTTTTTCAACAAATTTGGACTATTTAATTCAAGATTTGTGCTAGTCAAGTAGCCCGCTTTGGTTGTAAATTTGAACAACAAATAATAGTATTGTGAACGCAAGAATGAGGTATAGTTTAATCTTTTTAGTTTTTCTTTTGAGCACCCTGCTCATGAAAGGAATAGCTATGCCATCACATTCTACTGTTCAGCATTTACCCCTCGTCCGCCTAAGTCTGTCTGTATTTCCTTCTCATGTAGATAAAGCTTTAGGACAGTCAGAACGGGAAAATCTGTTAGCTGCGGTTAAAGATCATGATGTCTATGATATCACCGAACAGATGGACCTCAAAGATGAATGGAGCAAGCTGCTCTATTGGGGCGTGCTTTCAATTTGTCTTTTTGTATTCTGTTATCCTGTACGTCTCAAAATTCAGAATAACAGAAGGCCTTATATGGATCGATTGATTCTTCCGCCAAAATATATTCTTTTCCAAAGTTTAAAGATCCCATTTCTGGGGTAAAAATTTCCATTTCTTACAAGGGTTGAGAAAAGACAGACCTTGCGCTGTGTAGGGGTGTAATCTGTCCTATTCATCACGATTTTGAACGATTTTTTTAAGTCGTATGACCTTGTCGTGACCTGTACCCACCGTGACTTGTTTTTAATTCGAATAACAACAATTTAAATAATATTTATATGCATTTATTACCTAGAGAGACAGAGAAGCTATTGCTTCATCTTGCCGGCGAACTAGCGAAAAAACGTAAAGCTAGAGGACTTAAATTAAACTATCCGGAGTCTATTGCATTGATCAGTAGTGAACTTTTAGAAGCTGCTCGTGACGGGCGTACTGTTGCCGATTTAATGCAGTTTGGTGCAACATTGTTGACACGTGAAGATGTTATGGAAGGTGTGCCCGAAATGATTCATGATGTACAGATAGAAGCAACATTTCCAGATGGTACAAAACTGGTTACTGTTCATAACCCGATTCGCTAATTGTTAAAAATATAATCTATGATCCCAGGAGAATTTTTTATTGCAGATGGCTATGTGATCTGCAATGAAGGTAGAGAAGTTACAACCATCACTGTGACAAATACAGGCGATAGGCCCATTCAGGTAGGTTCACATTTCCACTTCTTTGAAGTGAACAAAATGATGGAGTTTGATCGCGAGAAAGCTTTTGGTAAGCGCTTAAATATTATCGCAAGTACTGCAGTACGTTTTGAACCAGGCGAATCAAAAGAGGTCGAATTGGTTCCGTATGCAGGTGCAAGAAGGATCTATGGCCACAATGATTTGGCAAATGGAGATACCGAAACCGAAGTTGCGAAAGCAAATGCAATGAAAAAAGTAAAAGAACAAGGCTTTAAAAACAAAGTGTCATGAGTTTAAAAGTTAGCAAATTAAATTATAGCGCCATCTTTGGCCCTACAAGTGGAGATAAAATCCGTTTAGGAGATACAGATATCATTATTGAAGTCGAAAAAGACTACGCTTACTATGGCGATGAAGCCAAATTTGGCGGCGGTAAGACCGTGCGTGACGGGATGTGCCAATCTTCCGTTCATACACGTGATGAAGGTACACTGGATATGGTGATCACTGATGCTATTGTTATTGACCACTGGGGTATCGTGAAAGGTGATATTGGTATTAAGGATGGTAAAATTGTTGGTGTTGGTCGTGCTGGAAATCCGGATACCATGGATAATATTACACCAAATATGATTATCGGTGCTTCTACGGAGGTGCATGGTGGATCAGGATACATCTTAACTCCAGGTGGTATTGATACCCATATCCACTATATCAGTCCAACACAAGTTGAAACGGCTTTATATAGTGGTGTTACAACAATGATCGGGGGCGGTACAGGTCCAGCGGATGGAACAAATGCAACTACAGTAACACCGGGTAAATGGAATTTACGCCGCATGTTACAAGCTGTTGAAGATCTTCCAATGAACTTTGGTTTTTTTGGTAAAGGAAACGTTGGTACTGAACAACCTATTGTTGAACAAATTGAAGCTGGTGCCTTAGGTGTTAAAATCCACGAAGATTGGGGTGCTACACCAGCAACAATCGACAGAGCGTTGACGGTTGCTGATCAATATGATGTGCAGGTGGCTATCCATACCGATACGCTGAATGAAGCGGGTTTCTTGGAAGACACGATCCAGGCAATCAACGGACGCGTGATCCATACATTCCATACGGAAGGTGCTGGCGGTGGGCACGCTCCGGATATCATCAAATCTGCGATGTATCCAAATGTATTGCCAGCATCGACAAATCCAACACGTCCATTTACAAAAAATACAATTGACGAGCACTTGGATATGCTGATGGTTTGTCACCACTTGAGCAAAGAAATTCCGGAAGACGTGGCTTTTGCCGATTCTCGTATCCGTCCAGAAACGATTGCAGCTGAGGATGTACTACAAGATCGCGGTGTATTCAGTATCATGAGTTCCGATTCGCAGGCAATGGGACGTGTAGGTGAAGTCATCACACGTACTTGGCAGACTGCAGACAAGATGAAGAAACAAGTAGGTCCATTGCCTGAAGATGAAGGTAAGGACAACGACAATTTCCGTGCACGTCGCTATGTCGCGAAATACACGATCAATCCAGCAATTGCCCACGGTATTTCGAAGTACGTTGGTTCTATCGAGCCTGGTAAAATTGCCGATATGGTGATCTGGCGTCCAGCTTTATTTGGCGCAAAACCAGAAATGATTATTAAAGGCGGGATGATTATCGCTTCAAAAATGGGGGATGCGAATGCTTCTATTCCTACACCACAACCAATCATCTTAAGAACCATGTTTGGCGGTTTAGGTAAAGCCGTTCACCAAACTTGTTTTGACTTTGTCTCTAAAATTTCATTGGAAAAGGGAATTAAAGAAGAGTATAAACTGGAAAGAACCTTACTTGCCGTAGAAAATTGTCGGAATATCTCCAAAAAAGATATGATCCACAATGATGCCACACCTGAAATTATCGTCAATCCAGAGAATTATGAGGTAAGTCTTGACGGCGAGATCTTGCGGTCAAAACCTGTTGATACAGTTTCGTTGGGACAACGATACTTCTTGTTTTAACCCTATAACTACTTTTTATGGCGTGATCCGATGTCACGCCATAAGCTATGAAAAACAATAGGTTGATGAAATCATCATGGGCTTATCAAAAGCGCATAAAAGAGAGGGAATACTGATTGCTCATGATGCTTCATTAAGCTAAAATACGATTTACGCTAATGAAAAATTTGAAGACATTTTTAGGCTGTTGTATAGCAATGGCGTGCTTAACCATACAATCAGCCTATGCGCAAAAGGGAGGTATCATGATTTATGGGTCACTGAATTACCACGAAACAACAGCTGGGCATCAATTTAGTGCCGCTCCGGTGGGTGCTGCTTATTTTTTCACTGACAACATGAATGCGGGGCTAAACTATGGATTCAATTCTGTTAAGGATAAAGCACTGGATTTTACGGATCATTCGCATGAAATAGGACCTTTCTATAGCAATACTTGGCCCCTGAGTGAGCATTTTATGTTAATTGGCCAGGTTGATGTGCATTATTTGTGGGGCGATCAACATGTCGCTACCGGTGGTACTATGGTAGATGGTAAATACAATGGCTATCTATTCAGAGTGTACCCGCTTGTGGGTATCGCCTTGGGAAAAGGCTGGGCATTAAAAGCTAAAGTAGCAGAATTGTCTTATAAAAAGAGAAATAGTAAAGATGCTGCAATTCCCAATGATCACGAACTCATTACGGGAATCAATGGATCTACAGTAGGTTTAGGCTTGTCTAAAAATCTATTTATTAAAAATTAAAAAATGATAATCACGGAAATCACAAGGAATATTCATGGTGAGCAGATCACTAAGCGTCTCGATTTGCTTGCTATTGAATGGTATGAGTCGACCAAACGTATTCAACGTTTACGTACAGCGGAGGGAATGGATATTGCCGTCAAATTGTTGGGTAATACATCCAGCCTGCAGGATGGTGATATCTTGTACGAAGATGAGGAGAAAATTGTTGTGGTAACGATCAAACCTTGTGAAGTCATCCGTGTCATGGCAATTGATTTCCTGCGAACTGCTTTTGTAAGCAGCGAAATTGGAAACAAACATTTGCCTCTATTTGTGGAGGCAAATGAATTGCTTATGCCTTATGAACGGTCAATGTACGAATGGCTAAAGAAACAAGGATTTGACCCGCAGCGTGGCGAGCGCCAACTTTTACGTCAGCTCAATGCAAATGTCGATCCCAAGCATCATCAGAAGATGAAGTCTTCAACGAAGAATATACCGCTCTTGATCAACGACAAGGCCTTCGTGAATTTGCAAGCGGCAACAGCCGGTATCGCTTTAATGCCCAATGATAGAGAAGATTACGCAAGGAGCTGATAAATCCTTGAAGATATATACTTATATAAAAAAATAATGTCAATGAAAAATACATTTCTAGGCAAGTTACTCCATCTCGCAGATCCTACATTACCAATTGGAGGGTTTACCCATTCAAATGGACTGGAGACTTATGTGCAACAGGGCTTGGTCTGTGATAAAGTTACGGCGGACAATTATGTGCGTCATAACCTCTGGTATAATCTGAAGTACAATGATGCTGCTTTGATGAAATTGGCCTATGAAGCAACTTCTTCGCAGAACATGGATGCATTGATCGCGTTAGATCAAGAATGTACAGCATTAAAAAGCCCAAGAGAAATTCGCGATGCCAGTAAAAAACTGGGTGTACGTATTTATAAAATATTCAGTCGTTATCAACAGCAGGATTTTATGCTATCCTGGGGTGAATTAATCCAAAAGAAGGAAGTAGATAGCCATTACTGTTTGATGTATGGCATGTTGGCGTCACTTTTAGAAATTCCTTTGGAAGAAGCATTACATGGCTTTTATTATAATGCCGCCATTACGATGGTGACCAACGCTGTAAAACTTGTGCCATTAGGACAGTTGGATGGCCAAGATATACTTTTTGGTTTACATGATGATATACTTGATCTCTGCAAAGAGACCTTAACCGTTGAACGGAATTTAGTGGGCTTATGCAACATTGGATTTGACATCCGTTGCATGCAACACGAACGATTATATTCTAGAGTTTATATTTCTTAAAAAACAATTAAAATGGAAAATAGAAAATATGTTAAAATAGGGGTTGGTGGTCCAGTAGGGTCTGGTAAGACAGCATTATTGGAACGATTGAGCAGACGGTTGATGAATGAAATTGATCTTGCCGTAATTACGAATGATATTTATACCAAGGAAGATGCGGAATATATGGCCAAAAATAGTTTGCTTCCCCGTGAACGAATTATCGGTGTGGAAACTGGCGGTTGCCCCCATACAGCGATACGGGAAGACGCGAGTATGAATCTCGAAGCTGTAGATGAACTAGCTAGCCGTTTCCCGGATTTGGAGTTGATTTTAATTGAAAGTGGTGGTGATAACCTGACTTCTACTTATAGTCCGGATCTTGCCGATATCACCATTTTTGTCATTGATGTTGCCGAAGGTGAAAAAATGCCTCGTAAAGGTGGGCCGGCAATTACAAGATCAGACCTGTTGTTGATTAATAAAAAAGATTTGGCACCCTATGTGGGCGCAAGCCTAGAAGTGATGGAACATGATGCACGTAAAATGCGTAAAGGTTCTCCATTCCTGTTTTCAAATCTAAAAACCGGCGATGGTTTGGAAGAGATCGTAGGCTGGATTAAAAAATACGCACTCCTTCAAGATATTGAGGAACCTAATTTACTACGTTAATTATGATTTGTTCTTTAGCTATTAAGATAGCACATCGCGAAGGAAAATCCTTTTTAAAAGATGCATATGCGACACAACCGTTTCGTATCGTTCCTGTTGGGCAATATCAAAAAGACAATGCAGCGTACTTGATGATTATGAGTTCATCGCCTGGTTTGTTGGATGGAGATGACCATCGTATTCAAGTTGATATTGCTCCGGGGTCTAAGTTACAGTTACAGACGCAGGCTTACCAGCGTTTGTTTCATATGAAAGGTCATTCGTCCCAAACGATGGAAGTGAATGTAGGCGAAAATGCTGTTTTTTCTTATGTACCCCATCCCGTCGTACCTCAGCATTCGTCTCATTTTTTGAGCCATAACATTGTACATCTTGCTTCAAATTGTCACTTATTGCTGAGTGAAATCGTGACCTGTGGCCGGAAAATGTCCGGTGAAGAGTTTATGTACAATCACTTTCAAAATCTGACAGAATGTTATGTCAATGGTAGGCTTGTGGTGAAGGATAATGTATTGCTTCAGCCAGATCGTATGCCTATACAAGGTCTGGGTATTTTGGAAGGCTATACGCACCAGGGAACGTTGATCTATCTGAATAGTGCCGGCTTGAATCCAAGCGACTGGATCGAGGCTTTCCATGAACAGTACGGGGAAACCAAAGACGTCGCGTTTGGGATTAGCGAATTGCAGCATGACGGTTTTATGGTTCGCGTTTTAGGTAACGGTGCCGAACAGCTTTATCTTCTTTTTAAAGAAATGCAAAGCGCACTATGGGGCAACATATTTTTGAATAACAACTAATTATATTCCAATGAAAAATAACATCCTAGCTTTTATAAAAGCTTTTTTTAAAGGATTTGGGCAGATTATGTTACAGGGTAACATTTGGACGGGTATCTTATTTATCGGAGCCATTATTTATGATTCGGCACTTATGGGCTTTGCAGGGGTTCTCGCTAACATCGTAGGCGTACTGACGGCCAAGTTGATGAAATTTGATGAGGATCATATCAATGATGGACTTTTCGGATTTAATGCTACGCTTTACGGTATTGCTTTGGTTTTCTATTTCCAGACAAACGTTTGGGTATGGGGAGCCTTAATCGTAGGATCTGCGTTGACCACCATTTTGATGGGGTTTGCATTAAAGAAGAATCTGCCGGTATTTACATTTCCTTTTATCTTAATTACCTGGATCGCATTGTATGTGTTGAGTATTCCAGAACTGGCCTTGCGGACTGTACCCGAGCATTTTGTTGATATTCAGGAAATGGATGACTTCCTAATTGAAGGCCATGCCTTTGGTCAGGTTATTTTTCAGGGTAGTTTAATTGCTGGATTGATCTTTTTCATCGGGGTTTTCCTGAGCAATCCCATGGGCGCACTTTACGGTTTCGCTGCTGTTATCATCAGTGTTTATATATCGCACCATGGCCATGAATCTGTAGATATGACCAATAATGGCATTTTTAGCTTCAATGCGGTTTTGGTTGGAATTGCCCTAAGCGGCCCCCGCGTTAGAGATGGTGTATATGTTCTAATCGGAACGATTATCGCAACATATTTCGATCATTTTTTGATTCACAACGGATGGACAACATTGACTTTTCCATTTGTTTTTGCGATGTGGGCTATGCACCCTGTCAAACTTATCGATCAATGGTTGGTGAATAGGTTTTCATCGGCTGAAGGGACTTCCTAGTCCTTTTTTGTGAACTAAAATTTTATGTATGTTTAAGTTTCGTTTAATAAAACTATTCCCAATAATGCTCTTATTGGGAATTCATGTAAATACGGTGTACGGACAAGTCAGTCCGCCGGGATTAGGAAAAGCAAGGACCGCATCTTGGTCGGTTTTGGGCTTGCGTAGGAAATTAGACAGTGCTGGAACGAAGGAAGCATTGACCTATATTGGTTTGGGAACTAAAAGTACACCCGACGATTCAAATCCATTTCACAAGCAGGCTATTTGGGTGTTAAACCATGAGGTCTATCATAAATTTGCTAAAAATCAACAATATAGTTATGCGTTGAGTTATCGTCGCCAAAACGTTTACGATGAGGCCGCCCCATATCATAACGAAGGTGTTGAGCAAGAGTTTAGGTTGTATGGACGATATGCGTATACATTGACCCTTAATGATCGTTTGAAATGGAAAAATACATTAAGACAAGAGTTCCGAAAGTTCTTTACAGCCGATTTTCAAAAGGCAGAAGAGAATTTTCAATTTAGGACCCGCTTGAAGTCGCAGCTAAATTTCAAAATTTCGGCTAAAAATAAGCAGGAATTGGCGTTGAGCGCTGAAGGACTTTTTGCAATCAGCAAGCTCTACGAACCTGTTAGTACCTGGTCTAGCTTTGGCTATAAAGAGACCCGTTTGGGTTTTTATTACATGACAGATATTCCAAAGACACCTTTGCGATTGGATCTGGGTTATATGAACGACTTAATTAAAGGCTATGACAAAGTAGATTTTGGGGTTCATTATTTAGCCGTAGATTTAATCTGGAATTTACCTTACCGTAAAAAGCATTAGCCCGCCATAAACTTATGTTTCCGATAGTCACTGGGTGAATACCCAGTGATTTTTTTGAATAGCCTGGTGAAATAGGAGGGCGATTGAAATTTCAATTCAAAGGCTATACCGGCAATATCTCTCGTAGCATCCTGCAGCAGAATCTGACTATGTAAGATACTTATTTCACTAATCCATTGCTTCGGAGGTTTATTTGTCGCTTCCTTTACACATTTATTGAGGTAGTTTTCTGAAATATGCAATAAATTGGCGTAGAATAACACGTTTTTATGATCGATATGAAATTTTTGTACATATTCGCGGAAACGGAAAGCAATATCGAGCTGTCGGCTCATCGGCGCCTTAGTCTCTATATCCGATTTTATCACCTTCAATAGGATACACTGCATCATGGATATGCAGACTTCCATTACGCGGCCCTCGGTAAAAAGTTCCTCTTCCAATAACATCAACATTTGCTGGATCCAATGTGCTACATGTGGTTTAAGTGTGGTAAAAGGATGGGAATTGAAAAATTTAATATCGTTTATGCCAAGCTCAATATCAGTTACAATTTCATTTTCATAAACCACGAAAAAACCTTCTACATCATCAGAGATTGCCAGCGTAGCCGTAATATTACCTTGTTTGATGTTAATGACTTGATTTTCGGTTAAGGTATAAGATGCGCTTTCGAGATGTTGGGTCAGGGACCCCTTCGTTACAAAAATGAGAAAATTAAACGTCGTACGATAGGGGATGACAGGCATCAGGATACTGCGGAGGTAATTCTCGATTCGATAGACTTGAATTTTATTCTCATTGAATAAATTGTGCTCAGAAACATCCGGTAAAAATAACTTTTTGTACTCGTAATTGTTGATGATCTTAATCGAATTTTTCATAGTTTTAAAGACAACCTACTTACCAATGAAATCAAAAAAAAGGAATAGTTGTATGTATGACAAATATACTTAAAAGTTTGCGGAAATTAGGTTAGCATCCGATGCTTTCCAATCAAGTAATTATTGTGTTAACTAAGTGAAAAAGCTTATTTAAGACAAATTGTCCTGATTCCCTTTTATAAACTCCGACGTGAAATGTTGTTGCTGTTTTTCATGGCTGAATTTCTCCCTATTATAGGACGCTGAACTACCTTTGGGTATTGATAAGGAGGTCCATTTATCATCCAAACATATTTTCCCAATATAGAGCATCTGACCGATGTGGTAGGGATAATGTGCTAGCTGCCGCAAGATCGCTTCCATGACGGTATGTCCTTGATTACGGATATAAATGATTTTAGCGAGATCTTCTTCTTCGAGGGATTCAATTGCTTGAAACAGACAGGACCATCCAGCATTCCAATAGGTAATAAGCTCATCGCGATCTACCCAACTGTTCTCAAACTCCTGGTCGCGGTTTCTATTTTGTTTTTCGCCATCTGTGGTGAGGAAATCGGTCCATCGGGAAAGCATATTTCCACCTAAATGTTTAACAATTAATGCAATGCTATTGCTCGAATCATTGGGTTGCCAAAAGAGTTGTTCAGTGCTTAACTGTGCCAATGTTTTATCACCCAAAGATTTATAATATTGAAATTGCTTGATACAAGTCGCTAAAAAATTGTCCATTGCGTCGAAAGTTTGGCATTTATATGAATATTAATATACAAAAATGTCCTGAAACCGAGACCTAAAATAATTTTTTTAGCTGAAATCTGGTTTTGCTATCGATGTCATTAATTTCCTGATACAGTTTTTTGAGGTGATAAATGTGTGAATTTATAAGGAGAAGGAGAAGGAGAAG
>NZ_DLIX01000004.1:0-92817 GCF_002483935.1 Sphingobacterium sp. UBA7631 | reverse complement strand
AAGGAGAAGGAGAAGGAGAAGTGTGAGCAAAAATGCTAATAAAAGCAAAGGTGATACTGGGGTATGTATCACCTTTAAGCTAACTAAACATTAAACATAAATAAACAGTCTTTTTTAAAGACCACACTAAAAATTACAATACTACTCTGCCACTTGTTGATTTGTCAACTTGGACATTTTTTGGTTGATTTTTTAACGCAATTCTTGCCGATGTAGAAACATTTCCCTGTAAGTTTTCTTTCACGCTGAGCGTAACATTTGCAGACGAATTGGCTTGTACTTGGGCATTTGTTGTCGAGAAACGGCTCATGTCAACCGATGCGGATGAATTGGTGTTCAAATTTAAATTTGAAGCGCTACCCGCAATTTCCTGCTTAGACGAACTGCTTGCCGATACTTGCAAATTTTTACTGCTGACATCTGTCGTTAACTTGCTAGAAGAGCTCGTTGAAAGGTTGATATCATCAGCAATTAATTTTTTAAGCGATATTTTTGCGGAGGAGGATACGTCTACAGAAATTTTGTTTGCCTTAATCGTTTCATCGGTATAGATCGAACTGCTGGATGATGCCGAAAAGCGTGTCGGTATCTTGCTTGAGTAAACAGTTACGCGATTGTTTCTCGCATTTCTGATTGAACTGTTTCTTTTATACTGTACATACAGTGTACCGTTTTTTACAGTCGTTTCGATAAGGGATAAATGTTCGGGATTATCTGCTTCAACAATAACCTCGTTGCGATTAGAGTGAATATAATCTACACGTAATGAAGTTGCCGATGAAATGCCATCTGGAGCAGTGATCTTACGTGTTTCGCGTTCTTGTGCCTGAGCTACATATAAAAATGAAATAAAGGCAATGGTTAAGATTCTTTTCATTATTTTTCTGTTATTAGTTTAAATTTATTTTTACTGAAAGTTTCATTTTAATTTCCCTTTTTATCGTTTCTTATGTGCTTATGCATACGCTCTATCGTTAACTGCCACCTATAGTATAATAGTAATGCCAAAACTTTAAATCCGTTTAAAATACTGATTAACACTAGTTTTGTTCCTGAGTGCTATTTTCGTTCATGCTCATTTTTGAACATCAACTGTTCGGTATCGGACAATAGTTTGTTTACCAGACTCTTCGTTTGTAGGCTGCTAACCAGAATTGATACTCTAATTGGGAAGCTGTTATAAATACTTGTCGCATCTTCTCCCGTTTTGTTGCAGTAGTTTCTGCTGCAATTTTGTCAACGTAGTTTTTCGCCTTGATAACGCCCTGTGCAAAATCCTCACCGCTATAAGTTGCTATCCATTTGGAATAGGGATTTCCCTGTGTATTAGCTGTCGATACAATGTGATCTCCGACCTCCTTATAAATCCAAAAACAGGGGAGTGTTGCCGCCATAGCAACCTCAATGCTCTCGAAAGCGGCTACGCTTTTAAGAAAATGAACATAATGATGGCAGGTTGGTTCGATTTTGTTGCTCTTGTCGGCAGGACTTAAACCAAATTCCCGAAAGTAATTTTCGTGTAATGCCCGTTCAACAAGTAGCGCATTGCGACCAAATTCGAAATAGTCCAATGCTTGTTGGTTATCCGTACTTTTTGCACCTATAAAGGCGAGCACACGGCCAAATTCTTCTAAATAGAAAGCATCCTGCTGCATGTAAAATTGAAATTTATCCAGGGGAAGACTACCATCACTAAGCTGAACAATAAACGGCATAGTGAGTATATCTGAATAAATTGATGTTATTGAATCCCAGGCATGATCAGTCCAGTTCATATTGAATAAGTTTAATCGGATTGTGGAAGTGATTTAATGGCCCATTTCCTTTGCCAATGATGAGGTCTTTGCTACCAGCTATTGCTGCGTGTATATAGGCCAATGCGAATTCAACCGCGCTATCGAGACCAACGCCTTGTGCCAAATGGCTCGCAATTGCTGAAGAAAGCGAACAACCGGAACCATGTGTATTTTTGCTGTTAATTTTTTGAGATTTGAATTCAATTGGTGGATTCTTGTGCTGGAACAATAGGGATGTTAATTCTTGACTTTGGAGATGCCCGCCTTTAATCAAAACGGATTGACAACCTTTCGCCAGTAGGCTATTTCCCGCTTTTTTCATCCTCTCGACATCGTCAATAACTTCGTCTACTAAAACACTTACCTCGTCTAAATTTGGTGTAATCAGCGTTGCCAAAGGAAAAAGAAGTTCAATGCAGGCCTGAATTGTATCATCGTGAATGAGCTTGTGCCCGCTGGTCGAGACCATGACTGGATCAAATACGATAGGCCCTTTATATTCTTTTAAATAGCTGCTAATAAGCTCCACAAGTTCAATATGGTGTACCATGCCTATTTTAATTGCATCGGGATAGATGTCGTCAAAAATAGCATCTAATTGGTCCTGGACGGCTGCTGTAGGAATGTCATAAATACGTCTTACACCTTGTGTGTTCTGAACGGGTAAGGCAGTTAACACATTCATGGCATAACAACCTAATGCAGATATGGTTTTGGTATCTGCTTGTATACCTGCACCACCGCTACCATCGAACCCCGCAATGCTGAGTACGGTAGGGACGCGGTATTTTTTATCTTTTGTCATTTTAATAGTTCTTTTAGTTGTGCACTGGCAGCTCTGGGATCTTGACTTTGGCATATGGCCGAAACGACTGCAATGGAGTCTGCACCGGCATTCCAGGTCTCTTCTGCAGTTTGTAAGTTCATCCTTCCGATAGCGATCAATGGTTTTTCCGTCTTATTCCGAAGTTGTTTTAAACCTGCAATTCCCCATTCAGTAATCGTATCCATTTTTGTTCTCGTAGAAAAAATGGGACTTACACCAAGGTGGTCGACAGCGTACATTTGTGGACTTTCCAGCTGCTGCATATCTTCTATGGACCAGCCTATGTTTAATTTATCGCCATATTTTTCGCGAATAGGGAGCGGCTGCAAATCATTTTGACCCACATGTACTCCCCATGCCTCGATTTTTGCAGCGATTGCTACGGCATCATTGATCACGAGCGGAATACCATAACGATCGGTCAGTTTTTTCAAACACATGGCTTTATCCAAAAATGTAGCGGGATCGTCAGCTTTTTCGCGTAATTGAATAAGATCGACTCCACCAATGATGGCTTCTTCGGCGACATTGAGCCAATGTTGAGGATAACAGTCCCGCTCAGAAATTACCAAATATAAAGGGTAGGGAAAAAGCGGATTAATGCGCATAACATTTGATCTTGAGCTTTGATTTTAGACGTTCTGCATTGAGCTTATAGAGTTCATCATAGAGATTCAATTGCAAGGTACCCGGGCCAGCTGCTGTTTGGGCTGCGAGTTCTCCCGCCAAGCTCAAAATGGAAACGCCGGCAACAGCTGCTTCAACATATTGGTCTGTAACACCTAGAAATGCACCAATAAGTGCAGTAGCACTACAGCCAAGTCCAGTTACCTGTGTCATTAAAGGGTTGCCATTAAAGACTTCAACCCTGTATTGTTCGGAAAGAATATAGTCTACTTCTCCGGAAATACAGATAATGGAACCGGTTTGCTCTTGCAATAATTGGCCAAATCGGAGCGCATCTTTACTCGCTGTCGTGCTGTCGACTCCTTTTGTGTTCGGTTGGTTGAAATTGTACAGCGTCATGATTTCTGATGCATTTCCACGAATAACCGTTGGTTTGAGATCCAGTAGATTGGCTAATAAATCATTGCGGAATGCTGATATCCCAGCACCAACAGGATCAAGTACCCATGGCCGTCCAATGGTATTGGCATGTTCGGTAGCAACCAGCATAGCTTCGGCTGTATCTTCACTCAAGGTGCCGATATTAATAACAAGAGCTTGCGCAATATCGACAACTTCGCGTACTTCTAAAGGACTGTGTACCATTACGGGGGACGCTCCTAGGGCTAACAGTGCGTTGGCCGTATTGTTCATCACGACTAGGTTTGTGATGTTGTGTACAAGGGGTTTTTCGACCCTCAGCTGCGCTAATAAATTGATAATTGAATCTTCCATTCTTTTTACATATGCTAAGATGTACGGTGTAGCCTTGGAGGGAAGAAGAGCGATAGACTGCGCAGTGAAGGAGTATGCTGTACAGTGGATTTTTGCTTTTCCCTACGCCGGTATAAACCGAATCAGGTTCAAAGGGACTATCTCAATTCTATACAGAATACCCCCAAAGCCAGACCAAATTTAAACAAAAAAGAGGACTTTTCATATCCATCATTTTTCGATCACTTAGCTTGTTAAATTAATCGGCCGGATTTTGATCGGCACTAATTTCAATATATTCAACAGGGGTATAAGTAACCCGGGCAAAATTTTTGGTCAAAAGTTCTGTTTCTAAAATCTTTCCACCCTGAAATTTTAAAAACTTCTCGCGCCAAATCTCATTTTTACGAAAGAACTGATTGTCTATTTTAAGAAATTGATGTTCTTTTTCAACGACATGGTATGCAAAATCCAGCTCCTGATCGATCCTCAATTCGCCCTCTAAACATTTCTCTGTAAACCAGAGGTTGATCTGGAAGGTGTAAGGCGTGTTGTTGGTGAATTGATAATCACGGTAGTTATAAAATACGGTAGCCCCACTGCCGAATGGCAAAACACGACCATCGTCAGGAAAAGGATCAAAGGAGTGATGATAACGTTCGCTGACGGTGAGTGGACTATGGATAACAAGCCAATGGATGAGATTGGATATTTGACAGATTCCACCGCCAATACCCGCCCTTGCTTCACCGAAGGATAACTCCATGCCGGGCAGATACCCTTTCTTTACGGTGGGGAGCCCCACGAGTTTACAAAATGAAAAGGTTTCCTTCGGTCTGATCAGAATGCTATTGATCTGTGCTGCTGCAATTTTCAGGTTGGTCACTTTGTTGATCTGCAATTGCATATTATTTTCGCCCAGCTTTTTTAATAATACAGACTGATGCTTTTTAATACGAAAGGGAAGTTTTTCAGCTGATTTAACTTTGCTGTATTTTTTGTCGTCAAATAGCCAGACGGCTTTTCGCTGCATTCTTCTTACCCATACTGCAAAAAAATAGAGCAAGGGGTGCTGTTGACTGATCAGTTTTCTTTTTTTCAATACGATGTTTATTTATCGCTATCAAAATTAATGCAGAAATGTATCTTTTGCCGCTTTTTTTGATTTTGTCCTGTGTTTTTACTGTATAGGGGGTAGAACTTTTGTTCCATCGGGTGTATACTGGCTTTTCGCTCTATGTCTATAGCTGTTTTCTTGTTTGTACGTATTTGCCCGTGATCTTCCCATGCCCGTTATAGTTCAGGTTTTCATACGTACAGTTTCCCAAATCTTTTACAATTGATTTTTGTTGCAATACCCCCTTGAAGTAGAATTCATCAACTGTTTCGTTGGCCCGGTAGGATCGCTTGATTTCCGCTGTGAGTTGGTCATTTTGATCGAAGGTTTGGCGTAGTATATAATCACTTGTTTTCGGATCGCTATACGCATAACGGACCCGACTTTCCCTTCGATCATTTCTGCCCGACAGCTCTTCACTCATGCGATTCTGTTTGTCATAACTGTAAATGGTCCAATCTATCCGTTGGTATAAAAAATGAATGGATTCACTTTTTACAACCTGGAGTTTGCTGTTCAAGTGGTCTATTGTCGCTGTTTGTAATGTTGGATCGTAGGAAACAATGGCGTTTGGGAGATAACGGTAAATGGTGCTGTTGCTCCATTTGCTGTTTTGAAGGTACTGTATGGAGTCGATAAGTCCGAACTGATTATAGCATCTTTTGCTGAAATAATTATTTCCGCCGGAAAGATTGTTGGATGTGAGCTCTTTGCCTTCTTCATATACAGTCGTCACAATTGCTCCAGTTTCCACCTCATTTTCATCGGAAAACTGCTGCATGACGTACGTGCCGTCACATTGATTTTTACGCTGACTGTAGTAAAGAGGGAGAGCTGTATTGGCGATAATAGCCGCTGCATATTGCCTGGATGGAATAAATTGCACTTGTGCAATGGAGTCAAAGAAATGTTGGGCATTATATTGTGACGAAGGATTCTTCGACGCAACTTGTGTGTTGTTGCTTAATATGGATTTGGCTGCTGTCAGATAGGTATTACTATCGTATATGATCTTGGGTTTGCCTAAGCCATCAAACAAGATCATGGCATGACGTTGTTTCAATGACAATAGATTGATGGTCCATTGTTGATTTTTAATGCTAAATGTAAGTTTTTTTGCATCGGTTTTTGTGACCAGTAACTTTGTTGTGCTAAAAGGTACTTGCTTGAAAATCGCAGCAGCATTTTTTTCGTGTAAACGCATGATAAAATCAGTTGATTTATCGGACTCATTGGTTACAAACAGAACTGCCTGTGTAGGGCTAGCTATTGTTAACGATTTTACTGTTTGCGATGCTGCAATGGGACTATAAAACAGCAATATCAACAACTGAATGATAATCGGATAAATTTGCAGTTTCGCGTTATAATTCATTTGGGTCGATATTGCTGTTGCTTACTTTGCTATTTAATTTAATACTTCTTTCAAAAATAATAAGGTGTGCTCCCAGGCACGTTTGGCCATCACGGGATTATATTCCGCTGACTCGGGATTCGTAAACGTATGTCCAGAATTTGCGTAGGTAATTATTTGCCAGTCTGCTTTTCCTTCATTTAATTCCTTGACCAACCCATCGTAATCTTCTTTTGATACACTCTTATCGGCTGCAGGGTGCTCAATGAGTACTTTTGTTTTAATGGAACCATTGGGTCTATCGGCAGCTTTGGATAGGCCTCCGTGGATACTGATCACGGCATTGACGGGGAAGCCGGCTCTCGCCGCTTCTAATGCTCCTGAACCTCCAAAGCAATAGCCAATGATCGCAATTTTTGTCGGATCTGCGCCTTCTTTTTTCAGTTGTTCTAATGCGAGCTTGATGCGATGCTGATAAGCTTTATAGTCCGTCTTGTAGTGGCCTGCAATTTTCGAAGCTGCGGTGTTGTCCGCAGGAATATTTCCCTCACCGTAGATGTCGGCAATGAACGCGATGTAACCTTCTTTTTCAAGAAGCAATGCCGCTTGTTTCGCTTCGTTGTCAATTCCCTTCCACGCAGGAATAATTAAGACAGCAGGGCCTTTTTTTGCCCTATTGGCGGTTACCATGCCGTTGAGTTTTTGTTCACCATCCTGGTAAGAAACCTGTTTTAATTGTTGGGCCTGCGTAGTCATCGTGACCATAGTAAGCATCAATAGTGTCATAACTGTTTTCATCTGTCAATAATTTGTTCCGCTCATTATTTTGTGTGATCAGAAATGAACCTAATTTGGAGTCCATCTCAACTAAATATAATTTTCAATGTACATTTTTTCCGCTGTCGCCAACCTGAAGTTACGACTTTATAGATTCAATAATACCAATAACATCGAGTTGTCCGAGACCTTGGTCGTGTGCTTTCCCGTAGGTATCGAGTAATGTCTTGAGGAGGGGATATTCGGCACCGGCTTGTTGCGCCAGTCGAATATCTTTCAGCATAAGATCTAGTGCGAAAGCAGGACTGTAGTTTTCTTCCACCAGTAAAGGCGTTTTGACTTTTGTTGCGCCACTGCCACTGGCACTATCATTGATGATTTCGAGCATATCACTCCGTTGAATTCCCAGTTTATCTGAAAATAAGATCGTCTCTGCGAGACCTTGATAGATCGTTGAAAGAAAATAGTTGATCGCAAGTTTGGCGGCAATTCCCTGGCCATTTTCGCCAACATGTTTGATCGACTTGCCCATCTGCTCGAGGTATGGCCGGGCGCGATGAAGATCCTCCTGTTCACCACCGACCATAATAATCAGGGTGCCCTCTGCCGCGGGCTTGGTACTGCCGGCCACAGGTGCATCTATAAATGCGGCTCCTTTTTCTTTGAGTTTGGATGCGATAGACAGGGTGAGTTTACGGGATATGGTACTCATATCGACAAATAATTTGCCCTTGATATCTCCTTGAAGGATTTTTTCATATACTTCACTGACAGCTTCATCATTGGTGAGCATGGAGAATACAATATCAGCATGTTCGACCAATTCGGCTATACCTTCTCTGATCATTGATTGTTTTTCAAAGCCCGCTGCTTTTGCACGGTTTCTATTATAAACAGAAAGGGGGAATCCTGCTTTTTCCAGGTTTTTAGCCATGGGGTGCCCCATGTTTCCTAATCCTATAAATCCTAATTTTTCTATCTTCATCTAAAATTACATTAATAGCTCTTGAAATTTACGTCTATTAAAGATACAAATGTTTTGGTCATTCCACTAATACCCTGATTTCGTTACGAAGGAGCACTATTTTATCTTCCTGTTCCAGTTTTTTTAAAATTCGGGAGACAACTACCCGGGATGTGTTTAGGTCAGAAGCAATATCCTGATGCGTAAGGGTAAGTATTCGGTCGTTGTTCAGCTTTACTTTGGCTTTCAGATATTGGATGATTCGTTCTTCCATATTGGAAAAAGCTAGACTATCAATAGCTTGTAACATTTCGTCCATACGGCTTGAATAGCTTGATATGATGAAATTTCGCCAAGAGGGGTATTTTCCCATCCAAAGGTTGACAAGCTCATTTGGAATCATGGCAACCGTTGTTGTTTTTTCTGCGAGGGCACGAATTTCACTTTTTTTATTTCCGAGACAACAGGCTATTGACATCGTACAGGTTTGACCTTTTTCCAAATAGTAGAGCAGCAGTTCGCCTTTGTCTTCATCTTCCCGGACAATTTTTATTGCTCCATCTAGGAGAAGGGGCATCGACTTGATGTATTGATTGGTATCAATGATGAGATCCCCCTCATGAAACGTTTTGATGTGTGCGTTTTTGGCTATTGCAGTAATTAACTCTGGCTCAAGAATGCCTGTATAAGCTTGTTGGATTGACAACATACGGTATTATTTTAGTTAAAGTTAATTATTTACGGGCTTATTTTATCCCCTGGGGGTGGAAAAGAATGTTGGTGGAAAAGAATGTTGGTGGAAAAGAATGTTGGTGGAAATAATGTGTAGAAAGACCGGTTTTTTTGTGCTGTGTGTGGCGTATCCAGCAGCTAACATATAAAATCGTGAAATTCATAAATTTTGATTTATTCAAAACAGACAAAATGTTATTCTGATTATTTTTAGTGTTTTTTTAAGAATGTGATGAATGTGTTGTATTTATTTTATTTAATCTGTTTTTTTATTGCCTCTTTGTTTTAGAAGTAGCTGTTTTTCTGTGGAAGCTTAAAACTGATTTGTTTTGTATAGCGCTAGGGTCTGATAATCCTATTGTTAAAATTAGTTAAAAAGACAATCAATTCCTAATTTTGCGCCACAAAAACAAAACAATCACATCTAACATGAAAAAGTCTTTACTTTTTTTTGCCCTCGTTTTTGCTAGTTATAGTGCCGTTCATGGTCAAACAGCAAATACTAGTTCGGTTTCAGGAGTTGTCAAAGAAGCTACTGGACAAACGGTTAAAGGAGCAACCATTAAAATTACCCACATCCCAAGTGGACAAGTTGTAAGTGGCTCAGCCGATGCCCAAGGAAAATTTCAAATTTCAAATCTTCAAGAAGGAGGCCCCTACAAAGTAGAGGTAACTTACATTGGCGAAACGCCTGTTGTTTTCGAAAACATCATGCTGAAATCGGGGGAATCGTTGAATATCAATCCAATTTTTACGGCTGGATCTTCAACAAATTTGGATGAGGTTGTTGTTGTTGGTCATGGTGTTATTGATATTGCTGCGGGAAGAAAGACGCCGATTGCCGTTTCGACGATCCGTAAACAGGATTTAGAGGAAAGGGTAGGCGCACAGGATATTACTTCAGCACTAGCTAATACCCCGTCGGTTTATATCACTGGTCAGGCAAAAGGTTTTGGTGAGTCTTCTATGACAACACGTGGTTTTGATCAGTCCAATACCGCATTTTTGTTGAACGGTCAGCCGATCAATGGTATGGACAATGGAAGTGTATATTGGTCAAATTGGTCGGGACTTACAGATATTGCTTCTTTAGTGCAGATTCAACGTGGTTTGGGATCATCTAAATTAGCGATTTCATCTGTCGGCGGTACCGTAAATTACGTGACACAATCTACCGCAATGAAAGAAGGTGGTTTTGTCCGCACTACTGTTGGTAACGATATGTTTATGAAGGCAACAGTAGGTTACAATACCGGTCTGATGAAAAACGGTTTTGCTGTTTCGGCTATGTTTACGCAATGGTCAGGTAACGGTTATATGGATCATACGGAAGGTGCTGGACAAAGTTATTTCTTGTCCGTTGGATACAAAGCAAATGAAAAGCACAACCTGAACTTCATGGTAACCGGTGCACCACAGTGGCACAACCAAGGATATACCTCAAAATTGTCTAACTATCTTGCTAATGGCAGACGTTACAACGACAATTATAAGGATGCAAATGGCGTGATGATGAATGCGCAAAAGAACTTTTATCATAAGCCGGTAGCCAACTTGAACTGGGATTGGACCATCGATGATAAATCATCTTTGTCAACTGTCGTTTATGCGTCGTTAGCTGCTGGGGGCGGTCAATCGTTAAGAAGTGATAAATACAACAAAGGCAAATATTTGGCTGCTGATGTGAACAATCATCAGTGGTTTGGTATAGTTTCCAATTATAACCGTAAGCTTTCAGAGTCCCTGAATTTTAATGTGGGTTTTGATGTGAGAGATTATAAGGGTACACATTATCGTAAATTGACAGATCCACTAGGAAATACAAATGGTGTTGTATTGGGCGGTAATGTTAATTTCCCTAATAAGCCATTGGTTACCAATACATACTCAACAAATCCTTGGAAAGCTTTCTCAAGCAAACCTGATTCGCGTGAAGATCGTTTAGCTTGGGATTACAATCAATACATCCGTTATGGCGGTCTGTTCGGTCAATTGGAATATGCGAAAAATGGCTTTACAGCGTTTTTCCAAGGATCGGTTTCCGAACAACAAAACAAACGTTCTGATTATTTTCAATACACACCAGGTAATGAGGATTCTAAAGACGTGAACAACTTTGGCTACAATACGAAGGGTGGTGTAAGTTATACATTGGGACATCATAGTGTTTTTGGTAATGCGGGGTACTATTCCCGTCAGCCTTATCAAAACAATATTTTCATGAATTTTGCAAATGATATTAATGAAAATGCTGAAAATGAAAAAATCCTTGGTTTAGAGGCTGGTTATAAATTTGCTTCTCGATTCTTGGATGTGAATGTGAATGTTTACCGCACAACTTGGGAAAACCGTGTTACGGGTAGTTCGAGTTTAGCGACGGCAGATGATGTGAAAAAATACAACCCAACAAATGATCCTGGTATTTTGGTCGAAGGTGCCTATTTATATACAACAAATTACGGTGTAAAACAGGTGCATAGAGGGGTAGAAGTTGATTTTGAGGCCCGCCCAATCGAAAAATTAAGCCTAACAGGGTTTTTATCGATAGGTGACTGGAAATACGATGGTGCAGTAAACTCTGTTATACGTAACGATAACCGCGTCGAATTGGGACGTTCTCAGGTTAACTTAACCGGTGAACATGTTGGTAACGCAGCGCAAACTTCTTATGGATTTGGTGCTAAATATAAAGTGTTTAAGGGTTTGTCTGTTGACGCAAACTACAGATATTATGAGCGTTTGTATGCATCGAATTATCGTAGAGAAGTAATAGATGGCCAAACTTATGGACGTTATATGAAATTACCGTCTTTTAATCTTTTGGATGCCGGTCTTTCTTACAATGTCAAAGTAAGTGACAAGAACAGCATGAGTTTCCGTGTTAACATGAACAATGTGTTGAATAAGTTCTATATTTCGGAAGCTACTTCGAGTAACTTGGTGACAGATGTGAACAATACTTGGAATGGTATTGATACTTCCAATTTTGTTTTGATCGGACAGGGTAGAACTTGGAATGCATCTGTGAAATTTACATTCTAATAAGATTTACGTCGAATACAAAAGGTCCACAATTATTTTGTGGGCCTTTTTTTGTTTTTTAATAAAAACTTAATAATTTTAGGTGATCTAATTGTCAACCTGATGTTGCATAAATTAATTTGTCTGGAAAATTTACAGATCGGTACTGTCCATTTTTCTGCTTTTGTTGTTAATTTGGATGGTGGAAATACAGGCTTTGCTTTATTTATTAACCAAGAAAATGACCCAATCTTTATTTTTCGAAAAGAAAAGAAAAATGAGGTATCTTTCCATGTAAATGAAGAGCAATTCTTTTGGATTGTAAAAAACAGCCAGTTTACACCAGGAGAACGTCAAGACTTTTTTGCTGAATTTGTTGAATTCCTGCGTTTGATGGAAGAGAAGGTTTCCAATTATGTTTTCAAAAAGGAAAAATTAATCAAATTTACAAATTCGAGGGATATTGTCCGCTATAAATACTTATACCTGACAGGTGAAATTAGTTGATAAGAATACCCGATTATAATACCTGATCTCCCGTTAGATTTCTTTTGTAATGAAATTTAGCTTAGTTTTGGGTATGAAGCATATGTTTTCAAATCTAGCTGTCATTCTACAAAACAATACTTTTGTGGAATCAGATTTTACACTGCCAGTACCCGTACTTCTTGCTAAGTTTTCTTTTTTACCTATTTCATCATTTTTTCCGGAAGCGAGTTCATCTTTTTCCGCTGATTGGTTAGACATCGTCCAACAGAGCGCGATTAGATCTACATTGGAAGGATTTAATGTCGGAATCAGTGGCGATGGTAATCCTGTCGCTTTACTTGAGCAGGCGATTGCTTTGACCAATCATGCACTTGCCTATAGCTATTTGGGGCTTTATTATTTTAAAATAGCGGCATATGACCAAGCTATTGCAACGTTTACAAGCGCAATCGAACAGTATAAAGAGGAGCCATTTTTTTATGCGAGCCGTTGTTTAGTTTATCGACTCATCGATGAAGACGAAGGTGCTTTCTATGATTATCAGATTGCCAAGAGACTGGATTTTAATTACCATAGTGTATTGGAATGGGCGGAGAATCAAGCTGAACTCACTTACTTTGAGGCCGATAATTTGGTTATTCAAGAGCTGGAATCGAAGCCAAAGCACCTGAGTACTGACGAAATAAATTCATTGGGACTTGAATATGTTCATTGCTATAGCTATCTAAAAGCAATCGGTCTTTATTCTTCTGCTATTGCGGAATCCGACAACAAGGATAGCAACCTGTTTGTTTTTAGAGGAAGTTTGTACCTGAAATTGACCTGTTTTGAATTGGCATTGTCTGATTTCAATCAGGCTATTGCTCTTGATGAGAATCGTTCTGCCGCCCATATATTTCGCGCTAAAGTGTTTGAATCCTATCGTAATTACCAAAGTGCGCTGGAAGACTATGCCAAGGCGGAGGAAATAGATCGTGATTCATCGATCGTATACGAAGAAAGGGCATCTTTGTTTGAGCGGTTGGGAAATTTTGAGGAAGCATTATTGGATTTTGATCGCCTTGTTACGCTCAATCCGGAAGATTTTTATGTGTATTCATTACGAGCCGATTTGAATGAAAAGTTGGAGGATTTACCAGGCGCACTGGCAGATTACTCGAAAGCGATCGATTTGAATCCATATTATTCTGATTTGTATTCATATCGCGCAGCAATTCGTGAAAAATTGGGTGATCCTATCGGGGCAAAAGCCGACCTGGATAAATTCAATGAATTGGAAGATGAATAAAAAAAGTCCACCTTTTGGTGGACTTTTTATACCTACTGCTCTAACTAGAGCAGCCTTTATTTAATGATCCTTTTTATCTTATTGGAACGGGTAATAAGTTTGTGCAATTTGTCATAATCCTCCGTGGCAATAGAATCGTGCAGGGATTGAAGCTGCTTGATATGTTCTTCGAGTACTTCGAGTACATTTTCGCGATTTTGCTTGAAAATAGGTGTCCACATATCGGGCGAACTTTTGGCTAGACGTACTGTAGATTCAAATCCCGAGCCTGCCAGCTCAAAGATACGCCCTTGAGATTTCTCTTTTTCCAATACTGTTAAGGCGAGGGCGAAAGAGGTCAGGTGAGAAATGTGGGATACATAAGCCGTATGCACATCATGTTCATCTGCATTCATAAAACAGCTGCGCATCTCCAATTGGTCGGTGATGGCATCGGCAATCTCGAAAGCATCCTCATCCGTTTTAAATGCTTCAACATACACCATCATTTTTCCTTTGAATAAGCCTGCTATTGCAGCTTCGGGTCCCGAATACTCTGTTCCGGCCATGGGATGGGCTGCAACATAACGGCCCCTATTGGGATGATCCTTTATTTTATTCAGAATATTCGTTTTTGTTGATCCCATGTCGATGACAACCTGGTCTGTGACCAGATCCAAGATTTGAGGAACAACATGTAAAATGGCATCAACAGGAATTGTGAGCACCAATACTTTACAGGTCTTAATCGCATCTTCTAAGCTTGCTGTTTCGTCAATGAAGCCGATATGCATCGCTTTATCTAAGTTCTTTTGACTCTTATCTACACCGATTATTTTGTCGCAGAATTTTGTTTCTTTTAGGCGAATGGCAACTGAGCCGCCGATCAAGCCTACGCCTACAATGGCAATGTTCATATATAAACAATTATATTAAGCGTATTTTTGTTCAAATGTTATACATCGAACCCTTCATACCCTGGTTGTTTGTTGATCAATTATTCTATCGATAATTTCAAAGCAGTTAAGCTGCGCCGAAATCGAATGTGTTAGAAATTATCTTTAATACGTTGGATTGATTCTTTGAGTACCTCTACCGTAGCACAGAGACTGATGCGTATATATTGATCGCCTTTATCTCCAAAAATTCCACCCGGTGTAATAAATACCCGTGATCTCTCCAAAACAGCATCACTCAGGGCATAGCCATCCTCGTATTTCTCCGGAATACGCGCCCATACAAATAGACCTACTTGGTCTTTTTGATAAGCACAGTCCAGCAAATCCATGATCTCATAAACCTGTTGGCGTCGTTCCGCATAAATTTTGTTTAGATCAGCATACCAGGAGGCATCAAGTTGTAAGGCTTTTGCCGCAGCCAGCTGAACGGGTAAAAACATACCTGAGTCCATGTTGCTTTTGAAACGGAGTACTTGGTTTATACGTTCTTCGGCACCCACGAGCACACCAATTCGCCATCCCGCCATATTGGAAGACTTGCTCAGCGAATTCAACTCAATGGCTACATCTTTCGCGTCAGGGATACTCATAATGCTTCTTGGCGTATCTGTCAAAATAAAGCTATACGGATTATCGTGGCAAATCAGGATATTATACTCTTTAGCAAATTGAATCAGCTCTTGATAAAATGCATCGGGTGCTGAAGCACCTGTTGGCATATGAGGATAGTTTATCCACATCAATTTAACCTTTGACAAGTCTTGTTTTTTGAGCTCATTTAGATCGATAAGCCAATTTTTCTCTTGTGTAAGATTATAGGTGATCGCTTCAGCACCACTCAATCTCACTGCAGCAGCATAAGCTGGGTAGCCAGGATTGGGTATAAGCGCTTGGTCTCCTTCCTGAAGATAGGTCATACAGATGTGCACAATACCCTCTTTTGACCCTATTAAGGGTAATATTTCGGTATTGGGATTAAAAGTCGCGTTATAATAACGTTGATACCAATCTGCAACGGCTTGTCGTAGGGCGGGGGCGCCTTTATAATTTTGATAGCCATGCACATTTGGAAGTTGGGCATTCGTATTTAATGTCTCGATCACCTCCGGGTGTGGAGGCAAGTCTGGACTTCCAATTCCTAGGTTGATTACACGCGCACCCTGCTTGTTTAATTCATCTATTTCTCTTAATTTTTTGGAGAAATAATATTCCTCAGTATGCTGCAATCTTTTGGCAACGTCTATTTGCATTTTATTTTAATAAATTTGGTATTTGAATAAGGCTAAATTAGGGAATTATCTATTAAAAGGAGATTTTTTTATCGATTTTTCAAGCTGAACAAGCTGAATGCTTTAGTCTTGAGATGCAACAATTTTATAGTCCCTTACCAGGATATGTGCTTTTCTTGATTAATTTGTTATTTTTGTTCAATTTCCTCGTCAAAAATCTGGAAGTTAGAGGAGAGACCGACGAATTACTTTTGATGTAAAAGTAATTTGTCTTAGTTCAACATAAATGAAAACATATTTTAGGCTCTTATCGTTTGCTAAACCCATTGAGAAATTTGCAATCCCCTATGTAATTTGCACGCTGATCACGGTTGTTTTTAGCACGTTGAATTTGGCATTACTTGCTCCTTTACTCCATACACTTTTTAAAACCGGAAAAGAGGCTTGTGAAGCAGCTATTGAAGTCGTGAAACCTGAAGCGTACACAGATATTTTAGCTTGGTTCAATTACTATGCATCGATGGCAAATGAGCAGTTTGGTGCCTATGGCGCATTGCAAAGGGTCTGTATTGCAATTGTGATCTCCGTATTTATCAGTAATCTGTTTCGCTACTTCTGTCAACGCATTATGGAGAATTTCCGTATTCATACTTTGCTCAAATTGCGTAGAGCGGTATTTGACAGTGTAATGGATTTACATGTCGGTTATTTTACAGGACAACGAAAAGGAGATATTGTTTCTAAAGTTGCGTCTGATGTACAGGTCGTGCAGTATTCTGTGACGGGTACTTTACAGGTGGTTTTTAAAGAGCCCTTGCAATTGATCGCTTATATCGTGATGCTTTTTAATATCTCTGCGCAATTGACATTCTTTTCACTCTTGGTCATTCCCATCTCTGCATTTTTTATTTCTAGAATCGTTAAGAATCTTAAAAGCCAAGCGCATGCGGCACAGGAATCGTATGGAAATATGATTTCCTATTTGGACGAAGCATTGTCTGGAATAAAAATTATCAAAGCTTTCAATGCCGTTTCATTTATTAAGAACAGGTTTCATAATGAGAACGAACGTTACGCCAATATCGGTCGTGCTATGGCTAAAAGACAACAGTTAAGTTCACCTGTGTCCGAATTGCTGGGGGTAATTATGGTGGCTATTATTCTTTTGTATGGCGGCCATTTGGTGCTTTCAGGTGACAAGAATTTAACGGCGCCCGCATTTATTGCCTATATCGCTATTTTTTCACAGGTGATGCGTCCGGCAAAGGCTTTAACAGATTCTTTCAGCGGTATTCATAATGGTCTTGCTGCGGGTGAGCGTGTATTGGAACTTATCGATGAACGGACGGAAGTGAAAGATCGCGCCGACGCGAAGCTTGTGAAAAGCTTTGAGAAGAATATTGTCTTTAATCAGGTGAATTTTTCGTATACCAAAGATAAAGAGATTCTACAGAACATCGATTTGACTATAGAAAAAGGGAAGATTATTGCGTTGGTGGGACCTTCAGGTGGGGGAAAATCAACTTTAGTTGATTTAATTCCGCGTTTTATGGACGTTACTGGGGGGCAAATTTTGTTTGACGGTATTGATTTACGGGATTTAGACCAGGATTCTTTACGGGACATGATCGGTGTCGTCAATCAGGAGTCCATTTTGTTTAATGATACAATCTTCAATAATATTGCATTCGCTAATCTTTCGGCCAGTCAAGAGGAAGTAGAAGCCGCTGCACGGATTGCGAATGCGCATGAGTTTATTGTGAAAACGGAACAGGGTTATCAGACCAACATAGGTGATAGGGGCGGTAAATTATCTGGTGGCCAACGTCAGCGGATCTGTATTGCACGAGCTGTCTTGAAGAATCCACCGATCATGCTTCTTGATGAGGCGACTTCTGCTTTAGATACCGAATCTGAAAAGTTGGTGCAGGACTCCTTATATAAATTAATGGACAATAGAACAACGGTTGTGATTGCCCATCGTTTAAGTACCATTCAGAATGCGGATAAAATTGTGGTTATTGAAGCCGGAAAGATCGTAGAAGCAGGTAGCCATAGTGAGCTGATACAGCAAGAAGGATTATACCGTAAATTAATCGAAATGCAACAATTTACAGATTAGGATCCTTTTCTAAGAGCTATGTCAAATTAGTTGTTGTCACATTTTTTATTATAACTTTTGTTGCCTTTTCGGTACATTTGATTTAAGATAGGAGATACATTTAATGAACGCAATAGATAAATTGAATTTCTTGATTAACGATAAGAATTTAGCTGTCGAATTGAGAGATATAGCGGAGAAAGTTTTGCGAGAGGAGCGTATCACTTTTGAGGACGGCGTACTTTTGTATGAGAAAGGTGAGTTAGGCTACCTTGGTGTGCTTGCTAACTATATTCGCGAGAAACGCCATGGTGATCATACTTTTTTCAATCGTAATTTTCACATCGAGCCGACTAACGTCTGTGTATATGACTGTAAGTTCTGTTCGTATTCCCGCTTAATAAAAGAACGGGCTGAAGGTTGGGAGATGGAAGTCGACGGCATGATGGATATTGTGAAAAAGTACGACAAGGAGGCTGTTACTGAAGTTCATATCACCGGAGGGGTTGTTCCTAAGCAGAACCTCGAATTTTATGCCGATTTTTTTCGCAAATGTAAAGCACATCGTCCCGAGTTGCATATCAAAGGACTTACACCTGTAGAGTATTACTATATTTTCAAGAAAGCAAAATTGAGCCATTACGACGGATTGAAGTATCTGCAATCCTGCGGATTAGATTCTATGCCGGGCGGTGGTGCGGAAATCTTTCATCCAGAAGTCAGAGAGCAGATTGCACATGATAAATGCACAGCCGAACAATGGCTGGATATTCATGAGCAGGCGCATAAGCTGGGCATGCATACCAATGCAACCATGCTGTACGGCCATATAGAGCAGTTTTGGCATCGTGTCGATCATATGGAGCGCTTAAGACAGCTACAGGATAAGACTGGCGGTTTTCAGACCTTTATTCCACTAAAATTTAGAAACAAGGAGAATCAAATGTCCCATATTCCGGAGGTATCCGTTATTGAAGACCTCAGGAATTACGCGATCGCTCGAATTTACATGGATAATTTTGATCATATTAAAGCTTATTGGGCAATGATATCGAGAGATACGGCCCAGTTGTCCTTGGCTTTTGGGGTCGATGATATAGACGGAACACTGGATGATACGACAAAAATATACAGCATGGCAGGAGCAGAAGAGCAAAAACCGGGGATGACCACACAAGAGGTTGTCGAGCTGATAAAAAATGTTGGACGCCATCCGATTGAAAGAGATACCCTCTACAATGTGGTAACCGATTATAATGATGTTGTTTTTGATCAAGTTGATCAAAAGAAAAGCTATTACGCATTACCTGTTGTCAATTCATAACTCATATCGCACGTTGAAAAAGACATTTTATTTTATACGACACGGACAGACTGATCTAAATTTAAGAGGTATTGTGCAGGGGCGGGGTGTTAATTCCCCACTCAATAAAATGGGCATAGCTCAAGCTCAGGCTTTCTTTGATCACTATAGTACGGTGCCTTTTGATAAGATATATACCTCCACTTTATTGCGTACTCATCAAACTGTACAGGGGTTCATTGATTTGGATTTACCTTGGGAACAGCTTGTTGGTTTGGATGAAATAAGCTGGGGAGTTTATGAAGGAAAAGAACAAACACCGGAGTTGCTAGCTGGTTTTGAAAAATTGGTCGCAGCATGGCGCAATGGAGAATTGGATGTCAGTATCGAAAACGGAGAGTCTCCTCATGAATTAATGGCGCGTCAACAAGTCGCCTTGGATCATATGCTCGCTCAGACAGATGAAAAAAACATATTAGTCTGTATGCACGGTCGTGCTTTACGGATTATGCTTTGTCTAATGACTGGTGTCGATGCCCGTTATATGGATGATTTCCCGCATACAAATACTGCTTTATATAAATTGCTGTATGATAATGGTCAATTTGAGATTGTAGACCATTACAATACCGCACACTTAGAAGCATTGATAAATGAATAAAATTAGAGTTTCTGCCGTATCGTATACCAATACTTATCCATTTTTGAATGGAATACGTAAATCGAAAGTGATGGAGCAAATCGACTTGAGCGTCGATTATCCAAGTGCCTGTGCACAGAAAGTAATCGACGATCAAGCTGATATCGGGATTATACCGACAGCTGCCTTATTAAGTCTACCCGAGTACTATATTAATACCGATTTTTGTATCGGCACGGAAGGTGCTGTCGATTCTGTCTTTATTTTTGCCAATAAACCCATTGAAGAGGTAAAAACTTTACGTTTAGATAAGCAATCGCGCACTTCAAATGGTTTAGCACGTGTATTGATAAAAAATTATTGGAAAAAGGATGTGGAATTGATCGCTGATGAATCTATCGAGCCAGATGCCTATGTTTTAATTGGGGATCGTACTTTCGGTAAGAAGAATGCAATACCCTATGTTTATGATTTGGGGGAAGAGTGGTTTAATTTCACCGGACTTCCTTTCGCTTTTGCCTTATGGGTAAGTAACAAAAAACTTCCCGACTCTTTTGTAGAGGAATTCAATGAAGCTTTAGCGTATGGCGTTGAACATGCAACCGATGTGATAGCCGGTCTCCCAGAATTTGAGGACTTTGATTATACCAAATATCTGACAGAGCATCTTAATTTCCATTTGACAGCCAAGAAACGCGAAGCTGTACAATTGTATCTCCGGTATTTAAAAGAATTGGATTAACCTGGGGGCGCTTGGCCTGAACAGGAACGATGACATACCCTGAAAAATTTTAAATCAGAATCGCCAGGTAAGCCTTACACGGTATTGTGAAGGCTTACCTGGCGATTGATTTCCAAAGAAGAAAATACAAGAATTGAAGCCACCGTTTTACACTTGAATTCCAATTAACCAATGTTTTGGACCTTTAAGTACGTCCAATTTTTACTTTACGTCCTTTGATTTTTTGCCCATTTGCCTTGTTGATAATAAAAGGAGCAAGCTTTCTTTTAACGGCGACATAAGCGACCTTATCTTTCACTTCTATTATACCAATGTCGTCTTTTTCAACACCTTCCAAATGCAGGAGAAAACCTACAATGTCAATTTTATTGACTTTGTCTTTTCTTCCAGCACTAACATAAAGTGTGGCGAAAGGTGAATTTTCAGGAAGATCATAGTATTCGGGAAATTCCTCTTCAGGTATTTCCTCCGCTATATAGGGATACGCTTCTTCCGGCTTTAAGATGACATAGACATCACCCTTTGCCTGCATACGCGCAGTACGTCCATTGCGATGAATAAAGCCATCTACTTTATGCGGTAGTTGATAATGAATAATGGCATCAACTTCGGGGATATCCAGCCCTCTTGCAGCCAAATCGGTCGTGATCAAAACATTGTTGGAATGATTACGGAATTTGAGAAGCGCCAGTTCACGATCTTGCTGTTCAAGTCCGCCATGAAAGGTGTCGTGAATAATATTGCGATTATCCAGTAGTTCGCTGATGTGATCGACGGCATCGCGATGGTTACAGAAGATAATCATTTTTTTCGTCCCAATCTTGCAGATAAGTTTTAGTAGTGCCTCCAATTTCTTTTGAACAGGGGCAACTACTTTTTTAATTGTAATGCGGGGTATATTTTGTGAATTATTCAAAAAATCGACAAGAATAGGCTCCTCTATCTGTGTAAAAGGCGGAATTGCATCCATCATCGTTGCAGAAGTCAATATCCGCGATCTGATGGCCGGTATATGTCGAATAATAAAATCCATTTGTTGCTGAAATCCCAGTTCCAACGATTTATCAAATTCGTCTAGCACGAGGGTATGAATACCGGAAGGATCAAAATTTCCTTCTTCGATATGTTGTTTTATGCGTCCTGGAGTTCCTATAATAATTCCGGGAGCATCCTTGAATTCATTTTTTTCAATACGGGTACTATGACCGCCATAGGCACAGGTGACTTTGTGGCCAGTGGCTACCTTGCGAAGCACTTGCTCTATCTGTAAGGCCAGTTCGCGGGTCGGCACTAAGATCAGTACTTGAACCTCCCGAACGATTTCCTTCAGTTGCTCTAAAATGAGCAATGAAAAGGCCAAGGTTTTGCCAGATCCTGTGGGTGAAAGTAAGATGAAATCATGATCTTTTTGGTACGATTCCACTACTTTTTCTTGCATCTCATTTAAGGATGAGATACCTAATTTATTTAAAATAGCTTCTAGCTGCATTCAGCAAAAATACAAAATACCGCTATTTTGAAAGGAACAAACTCGAATGAAAATTTTTTAGGCATTTTGTAATTAAAAAAACAAGGTAATCAGTCTATAAAAGATGATTACCTTGCCTTGATTTTTATCGGTATACTGAAACACGCGGTATAGTTGCCGAGTTATTAATTTTCCATAAGTATTGTTTTATAGGATATCAATACCTTCTTGTCTTAATGTTTCTTTTTTGTCCTCTTCCCAGATACTGACTTGAACTTCTCCAATATGTTGTTTTTTGAGCATAAACATACAGACACGGGATTGTCCGATTCCACCGCCCATAGATTCCGGTAATTGATCATTGAGAAGCATGCTATGGAAAGTCAGTTTGGATTTTTCAGTGCAATTTCTGATTTCCATTTGATGTGCCAAAGCGGTTTTATCGACGCGAATCCCCATGGAAGAAAGCTCAAAGGCTGAATTTAAGATGGGGTTCCATACGAGAATATCTCCATTCAATCCTTTGTGTCCAGCCTCATTTGCAGTACTCCAATCGTCGTAGTCTGCTGCGCGCCCATCGTGTGCGACACCATTGCTGAGTGCCCCGCCGATACCATATAAAAATACTGCACCATATTCTTTTGTGATGGTATTTTCACGTTCTTTTGCAGTTAGATTAGGATATTTTTGCAGTAGCTCTTCTGCTGCAATAAATGTAATGGTTTCTGGGAGAATAGCTTTTATCTGTGGATAGTTGCTTTCAACATGTTGTTCTGTATAGCGTAATGCATCGTAAATTTTTAATACGGTATCTTTCAGTAAGGCCAAAGTACGTTGATCTTTATCGATTACTTTTTCCCAATCCCATTGGTCTACATATATCGAATGAATAGGGGTGTAATCTTCATCAGGACGCAGTGCTTTCATGTCGGTCACGATGCCTTCCCCGGGTAACATTTCAAGTTCTTTTAAACGGACTCTTTTCCATTTTGCCAATGAATGTACGACGACAGCCCTTTTTTCATTCAATGATTTAATCGGAAATGATACCGGGCGCTCAATTCCATTTAAGTCATCATTTAATCCTGTGCCGTCTAAAACCACCAAAGGCGATGAGATCGGAATTAAATTTAATGCTTTCTTTAGTTGTTGGACAAATGTATCTTTAACGAAGCTGATAGCAACTTCGGTATTTAAAAGTTTTCTTCCCTCCATATGAGTTAAATGAAATACCATGTGCGGATTGATACGCATGGTTTTATTTTTTATTCAGTTATTTCCTACAAAAGTATGAAAATATCACTGGTTAATCTGTTTGGTTGTGATTTTTAATATTTATCCATTAAAAAGTTGAAAAAATAAAAAAATTCTAACAAAATGAAGGTAGGTCAATATTTAATTATAAAACTAATAATTTGTTGGTGCAACTAAAAGTGTTTGGTTACTTACTAAAAGAGCCCTGAATATTTCAGGGCTCTTTTATTTATGGTGGATCGACGTGATTGATTAAACGGAGAAACTTTCGCCGCATGCACAGGTCCTGCTGGCATTCGGGTTATGGAATTCAAAACCTTTTCCGTTCAAACCATCGGAATAATCCAGTTCTGTACCTGCTAGGTATAAAAACGATTTTATATCCAAACAGACTTTCACGCCTTTATCTTCGAAAAATTGATCACCTTTTTTTTCTTCGTTATCGAAGTTCAGCTTATAACTCAAGCCCGAACAACCGCCACTTTCCACAGCAACACGCACAAAGTAATTGCTGTCATATTGCTCATCCTTCATGATTTCCTCGATACGAGTTTTTGCTTTGTCAGTAACTGTAATCATAGTAATATCCTTTGTATAGCACAAAGATACATACAATCTTGTTATATTTCGCCTGTTATAAAGTTTTTAGAATGTCATAAATTAATCGATCAGGCCAGCTTTGAAAAGTTGCCAGATGGGGGATTGATCGCGGATTTTGCGAACCGCATCTGTGACCAATTGAGCGCATTGTATAATATCCTCTTGAGTCGTAAATACGCTTAAGCTAAAGCGAATGGCCGATAATGCATCTTCTTTGGAGACATTCATAGCTATTAATACATGGGACGGTTCTCTGGACCCGGTTACACAGGCTGAGCCCGAGGAAAGGGCCAAAGCAGGACAGGCAGTCATTATTTCGCTGGCTAGGATGTGTTTAAAACTAATGTAACTGGTGTTGGGTAGGCGGGGTACATTTTTTCCATGAATGATGATTTCAGGAATATCACTTAAAAGTTCTTCCAATAGATCGCGGTTTCGTTCGACCGTATGATAAGATGTTGGTTTAAGCAGAGACAGGGCTTTTCCAAAGCCGACGATAGCTGGAACGTTGTACGTGCCGCCTCTAAATCCGCTTTCCTGACCACCACCTACAAGCAGCGGAGCAATCTGAATCGGCTTCGATTTGCGACGGATGTATAAGGCACCGATTCCCTTCGGGCCATGAAGTTTATGCGCACTCAGGCATAAAAGGTCAATCGGGACTTTTTGTAGATCAATGTTGATTTTTCCAACAGCCTGCGTTGCGTCACAGAAAAATAAGATGTCTTTCTCTGTACAAATAGTAGCGATTTGTGCTAGTGATGTACATACCCCTGTCTCGTTATTGGCAGCCATGATGCATACGAGTATGGTCTGGGAACTCATTGCATTTTTCAAGTCGTCGATATTGATCATTCCTTGTGCATCGACGGGTAGATAGCTGATCTGCGCTCCTTTTTTCGTCAATTGTTCACAGCAACTTAGGACAGCTTTGTGTTCTGTTGAAACGGTGATAATATGATTTCCTTTGGATTGATATTTGTCAAATATGCCGCAGATTACGGTATTAATACTTTCTGTTGCACCTGAATTGAAAAATAGTTCTTTTGGTGAACAATTCAGCACTTCAGCTATTTGCGCTCTAGCCAGTTGGACGGCGGCATTGGCTTCACGCCCCATTTGGTGATAAACACTAGATGCATTCGCATAGTTTTGGATGAAGTAGGGGGTCATGGTATTCCATACTTCATCCAAAATTCGCGTTGTTGCGTTGTTGTCCAAATAAATGATATCCTTCATCAGGATAAAGATAAGGATAATGAAGGTTATGCTGAAGCCTTCACATCAACTTCCTTTTTTTTGACATTTGGATCATATCTTAAGCCCGGGGTCAACCAATACATCAGTATGATACGGGAATAACGGTAGTTGAATGGCGACATTAAAACAACGCTCATGATAGCAACGGTTGCATAGAGTATAAAAGAAGAGTCATTGCCTGTCAGGATATAGGTTGCCATACAAGCCGTAACCATTTCTGCAATGGAGAAAGCATAGGTAACATACATGGCACCATAAAAATAACCTGGTTCACGCTCGTAACGAAGTCCACAGTATTCGCAATGGCTATTCATTTTTTGTACTTTAAGACCATAGGCAGGACCTTGGTATACATGGCCGATCCGGCATCTTGGACATTTCGCTTGCCATGCAGCTTTAAATTCAGATAATTCGTATTTAACCTCTTCCATAGTTATAGTTGTTTTCTGAACTCTTCTGGTGTGAGCCCAGCGGATTTTTTGAAAAATTTAGTAAAGTATGAGTTGTCATTGAATTGCAGCTCATCTGCAATCTCATTGATATTTAAGTTTCGATTGACCAATAGTCGCTTCGCTTCGAGTACAATCCGGTTTCGTATAATTTCACCTGCTGATTGTCCGATGTAGGATTTGCAGATCGCATTCAGATGATTGGGTGTAATAAATAACTGATCTGCGTACACACTGGGCAATTTGGTAGATCTGAATTGCTGTTCAACCAATTGCTGAAAACTATTGAATATTTTGTGATTATATGGCGTACTGTGCTCTTGATGATCTTTTTCCGTAGAAATTGAGATATACAATATAAATTGGAGCAGAAGTGTACGGATATAGTCTTCCGATTGACCTGCCGCTTTTGCGGAAGCAATTTGTTCAAGAATGTGAATAGCCTGCTTGCGAAATTGTTCCGCAATAACAAAAATAAGCTGCTCAATTTTACCCTGTAAGAAGCTGAAGCGTTCCAGGTAATCGGTTCTTAAGAGAAAAGACTGAAAATAGTCAATGGAAAAATTGACAACATAGCCTTCTTCGTCACCTGTAAAGTTCCAGGTATGAACTTGACCTGGTACCATAAAATAGATTTGATAAGGTTCAATGTTGTAATGATTGAAATCAATAATGTGTTCTCCTGAGCCCTTGGTGAATAGCACAAAATGGAAAAAATTATGTTTATGAGGAAACACCATATCCTGATGCTTGATGATATATTCTTTTAGATCATCAATATGAATCGTTGTTTTGTTATTTAGATCAATGCTACAACTATCAATAATCGGAATGGTATTTTTTCTATTCATATAGCAAAATTACGCTAAATATTCTTTTAATAGTGGTGTTTATTTGGTCTTTTATGGTGTTTTTCAATGATTTTTATATTTTGATACGGTATACGATATGTTGGAACAATCCTTGTGCCTAGAGGTTTAAAATATATTATACAACATGGAAAGTAATTTAAATAGTTTGGGGAGTAGATTTGGTCGTTTGACCGATATTGTCATTGAGTCTATTCCGGGGATTATAGGTGGAATTATCCTATTGATTCTTGGGAAATATGTGATCAATTTTGTAGATCGCTTATTACATAAACGTTTCGAAAAGAAGAATGTAGATCCCTCTATTCGGGCATTTATCTCCAGTATTGTAAAGATCGTCATGTGGGTGATGTTGCTCCTCACCGTCGCAAGTCAGATTGGAATACAGACAACTTCTTTTATTGCTGCTTTATCCGCCTTTGGGTTGGCCGTTGGTATGGCGCTGCAGGGAAGTCTGAGTAATTTTGCCGGCGGAGTGCTGATTTTGATGTTTAGACCATTTGAGGTAGGGGATTCCATCTCGAGTGCAAATGGTACCGCAGGTACTGTAGAGAGGATTGATATCTTGTATTCCACTTTAATAGGCGATGATGGTGTACGTGTTTTTAGCCCAAATGGCCCTTTGGCCAATTCGGTTATTAAAAACTATACGAAAATTGTGCAACGCATGTTTGAATATACCATCAGTATCTCTTATGATAAAAATGTGAAAGAAGCGAAAGATATTATATTAAGAGTTCTCCGTTCGAATGAAAATGTGTTGACAACTCCAGAGCCAACTGTTTTTATCAAAGAATTGGGAGACAGTGCCATGGTTTTAACCGTTCGTGCGTGGACGAAAAGAGAGCATTATGTCGCTGCTCGAAACTCAATGCAGGAAAAGATTATGTTGGAGCTGGAAAGGAACGATATTAGTTTATCTTCCAATCCGACACAGATTAGCATTGTTTCGAATTCAAGCGACCTAGGGACTGCAAAAGCTTAGTCCTGATCTGTTCCCAAGGCGTGTAAAAGGACAAAGTACCGGTAGGCAATGATAGCCTGCTGGTACTTTTTTAATTTCAAGGGATCCATCTTACCATATTTTGGTAAGATGGCTTTATTTAAGCTGTTTAAAAGCTGAAAAAATCTTCGTTTCATTGATATACCTCTTTATTGATAATCTGCGGCATTTTTTCGCCTTTAATTGCTGACAGTAAGTTACTGGCGGCCATCATTGCCATATTATCCCGCGTTTCTTCTGTTGCAGACCCGATGTGTGGCAGTACACAGACATTTTCCATATTTAACAGTGGATTTTTCGGATCCATCGGTTCAGGATTTGTCACATCAAGTCCGGCACCCCATAGTTGGCCAGTCTCTAGAGCTTCTGTTAGATCTATTTCATTGACCAATCCGCCTCTGGCGGTATTAATCAATATAGCGGAGTTTTTCATGCGCGCAAATGTCATTTTGTCAAACCGGTTTTTAGTCTCCGCTGTCAACGCCGCATGGATTGAAAGGACATCGCTCCGCGTGAGCAGATCGTCGAAATTCACATATCGTGCGCCAAGAATTTGCTCTGCTTCCTCATTACGGCTCCGATTGTAATAGATAATATCCATGTTATACGCTGCTTTGGCTTTTCTCGCGAATTCAAAGCCAATTCGTCCCAGTCCATAAATACCCAGTGTTTTGTTGTTGAGCTCGATGCCTAGGTTTGCCGTTGGATCAAAACCTTTCCATTCGCCCTGCAAAATTCTCTTGTGGTTGAAAAATGCCTTCCGCGATACCGATAACATTAAAAGGAATGCGACATCAGCTGTTGCTCCCGAAAGTATGCCTGGCGTATTGCTTACAGGTATTCCATGCTGTGTTGCGGCAGCGATATCCACATTGTCATAGCCGACACTCATGAGGGATAGGGCTTTAAGGTTTGGGCAGTTTTGGAAAAAATTAGCATCAAACTTTTGCATCCCACCATTCAGCACGTAATCAGCCTGTTGGCTCGCTTCGATAAGCTGCCTTTCGGATAGGGGATCAGCTGAATCGTGTATCGTTAGATCGTGACCGGCAGATTTTAATAAATCTATACCTTTTTGTGGTATTTTTTTAGTGATAAATATCTTCATGCAAATAGCTGTTCTTTAGCTTTCTTGTGATTGATTTTGGTAAATCAATTTGTGTTTTCTTCTAGTCAAAATTAATGATCACTCATCGCTATAACAACAAAAAAAACCATATTGTTGTTTCAATATGGCTCATTATTCTCTATTTTTTGAACTTTATTTTTTACGGAGTATGTAATCTAAAATAGCTTTACCCTTATCATCGGCAGAGATGGCAGAATTGGACAAGATGATAACGCCACTTTTTTTATCGGGCGATAAGGCTAGATAGGAGCTGCTTCCGGCAGTTCCGCCATTGTGCCAATAGACCGTTAGGTCGTCAATCAGGTTCATATGCCATGCGAGTCCCAAGTCGGTGTCTGGAGGCAGAAAAAAAGTAAACAATCTGGTGTTTGCCATGGCGTTTTCCAATGGGGTCTGCGGCATCTTGAATTGCGCATTCGCAAATTTAAGCAGATCCTCAAGAGTCGATTTTAATCCGCCAGCGGGACCAAAAGCGTCAAACGACCAGGGAATTACTTCTTGACCATCTTTGTTGTATACTTTAAAGGTATCTTTTCTTTTAGGATCCAATACCTGAAAGGTATTACTCATTTCGAGCGGCTTGCAGATGATGTCTTTTACAAGCTGATCATAGCTTTTTTTATAGATACTGCATATAATGTCTCCTAATACGGCGTAACCAAGGTTGCTGTACTCATACTCTTCACCTGGTTTCTTGTTATTTTTAAAGCTTGCGAGGAAACTATAAAGTGCTTTTTTATCGTATGTTTTGTAAGGATCGTTTTCGTTAAATCCTTTGACTTTGTCGAGATTGTCAGGAAGTCTTGGTAAGCCAGAGGTATGATTGGCCAACATTTGAAACGTTATTTTTGAAAGTTCTTGATTTTTCTTGAGTGTATCAGGAAGAAATAGCGCAATAGGCTGATCTAAGGTTATCGTTCCTTCTTCGACAAGATTTGACAAAAGTATAGCGGTAAAAACTTTACTTAACGAACCAATTTCATAGGTAGACGTTTTTGTAGGCGCTGTTTGGTTGCCTTTGGCAGTCTCACCATAGAAATAGCTTTTTGTTTGTCCATTCTTTAGAATGCCAATTGCAAGTGATTGCGTATTTTGTTGTTTCAAATAAGCATTTGCAACAGAATCGACAAAAAGGTCGTCATTATCGACTGATTTCTGTGTGGCAGGTACCACAATAGTTTTTTCCACTTGAGGCTTGATTGCCAGAGGAGTGAATTTTAATGTATTGAATTTTAAGGTTGTGTCCGTTGCAAAAAGAACCTCATACGATTGGCTGTCGAAGTCCATCTGATAGGTTGCAAGCCCTTTTTCAAACTCTTTTATGGTTGAGCTTTTTACCCTTCCTAAGGGATAGAGTTCCTGTAGTACTTGCGTGAATTTGGCTAAGCTAAATTGTTGTTTGAAGGTGTCACTGGCCAAATTATAGGCGGAGTCTGTCATCTGGGAATTGATAAAAAATTCCAGCTTATTGTAAACTCCTTTATTGATCTGTTCTGCAGGATTCGTTTGGGCAAAGGAGTAAGATGTGATGCCCAGCAATACTATTGTAATAAAATGTTTCATAACGATTGATGGGCACAAATCTACGGAATGTTTAAATTCCAATCAATTGTTTTAATCGGGCATAGCCTGATTTACTGATATTGAGCTTTTCGCCTGATGTCAGTGCAGCAATATACGAATCCTTTTCATAAGGTTCCAATTTGGCCAACTGATCCACTTTAATGATAAAAGATCGGTGTATACGGACAAATTGATTCGGATCCAAAGATTTTTCAAAAAATGCCATTGTTTTATTTTTCAGGTACATGCCATCTTTGGTATGAATTTTAACATAGTCGTCATAAGACTCCAGGTATTTGACGGTATCAATCGGAATAATCTTGATCTGGGTGCCTGTTTTGACAACAATACGGTCGATTTTTGTTTCGTCCTGCGCTGTAAGCACTTCGTAGTTGGGTTGAACTTTTTTCTCAGGTGCGGAGTAGCTTGCCCTGAATTTTTCTAAGGCTTTTTTGAAACGTGTTGGTGATACTGGTTTTAATAGGTAATCCAAGGCGTTCTTTTCGAAAGCTTTCAAGGCGTATTCGTCAAAAGCGGTCGTAAAGATGACCGCCGGAGGGTCGTCAACGAGTTCAAGCATTTCAAATCCGGTCAATTTGGGCATTTGTACGTCCAGAAAAATTAAATCCGGTTCGTGCGTATGGATAGCCTTAACAGCTTCAAAGCCATCACCACATTCCGCCACAATGGATATATCGGCTTCATTTTTTAGGTAACCCGCAATAATGGAGCGTGCAAGGGGTTCATCATCGATAATTACGACTTTAATCATATTGAGGTATTTTTAGAGTGCTAATAAATATGTTGTCCTGAATTTGAGTTTCCAGTAGATCATTTCTTCCATAAAGGAGATATAATCTGCGTTGAATACTCGATAGTCCAAATCCAGTGCCTTTTTTTGGTTTTGACTGTTCTTCGGTATCGAATGGGTTGGTAATCTGGATCAGCAGTTGGCCATCATTCGAATGGCATTTTATTTTAATTTCTACTTGATCCGTTACATTATATAACCCGTGTTTAATCGCATTCTCCACCAGTGGCTGAATAATCATGGCAGGCAATCTATTGTTAAAAATTTCTTCTGAAGAAGAGATGGATGTATTGAGTCGATGACCGAAGCGTACTTTTTCAATATCGAGATAAAGTTGAAGGTGATCGAGTTCTTCTTCAAGTGTGATAATTTGATTATTTTCTTTTCTTAGTGTTCCTCTTAAAAAGTCCGATAGCTGGAACGTCATGTTTCGGGCTTCATCCGGATTGGCGCCAATAAGTGCTATAATGGAGTTGAGGCTATTGAAAAGGAAATGAGGCTGTAACTGTTGTCTTAGATTATACAGTTCGGCTTCCCGAAGTAAATTTTCGGATTCCTGCTTCCGTTTGATATTGTTAATATTGTCTTCCTGAATATTCCAGACAATGTTGATAATGGCAACAGAAGTCAAAATGAGGAAGTTAACGATGCCCCGATAAGGTAATGTTAAGTCCAGCAATGGGGTAAAGGTCGATTGGATAAAGTAACTCATCAAGAATCGGCTTAATGCGATGCTTATTGCGCCCATGATTAAACCGATGATGAGTACTTTCCAAATCTCCCGGGGTTGTGGGGTGTAGAAATTGAGTGCTGATGACATGCCATAGCAGCAAAACATCATCACCATACTGTTTATAAATGAATCCTTGAATGCAAGTTGCTGATCAAATCCAGAACGAAGCATCAATAGGTATTGTAATGCAAGATATCCGATAAATACGGATACACAGATAATGCCAATTAGTCGACTTTTAACACTGAGGAACAGCTTGCTTTTCATCTATTAAGCATTTTTTATGGTTAAATTACCTAAAATACAGGTGCCTGTTATATAGATTTTTTTATCTGTATCGGGGTTATAAATCGTTTGGAACCGACGGTCATCGACAGAGCCTAAGACCGAGGCGACGTTACTAAATACTGTCCAATGTGGGGGGATAATTATACGTGCGCTGCCAAACAATTGGAACGTATCGATCACAATTGGCTGCTGAATATCTGCTTTCGTTAAATCTAGCTCTACGCTTCCAAATACATTGGTCAAATTGCCCCCTCTAAAGTTTTTGGAATAAATGACTTTCTTTTGGCCCGCAAAGATGCTGTTCAGATTGAGGTTGTCCTCAAATGACTGGTGAAAGGAACCTTTCTCTTTGTCGCCAAAAGCCTGCTGATTAGGCGAGGCTTGTTGGCTTGAACCGTATTGTTCATTAAATGGTCTTGATTCCTGATCCGTAATGTTGCTCTCAGTTGCGCCCTCTACAGGTACACTGACTCGCTTATCCCAGTCGTAAGAGCCTTGTGGCGGATTAGGGTAAGTTGGGGGAACCATCGGCGGTTTCCTTTTGCTCATGATAAAGTAGATCCCGAGCGAAATGATGATGATAGGGACCGTTACAGAACCAAAGTCTGTACGCATCATTCTTGAAATAAGGCTCGCTCCGCCTATGATCAATAGGATAATTGCCGATTTTTTCTGAAATTGGGAATTTATGCCAATGACCAATCCAATAATGATTAATATCGTTTGCCAGCCAAATAACCAATCCGGAAACCAGCTTCCTAAATTGAGGTTATTCAATAATAAGAATATACCTACGATGATCACAATCGCTCCTACAATATTGCGGCTATTATTGCTGTTTGGTATGATGGGTTCTTTTTCCATAATGTTTTTACTATTTATGACTCAAAGATAGAGGCACAAATATATTCTACATATTTGCTTTAGGTAATACAACTTATATTTTCGGTAAATGTAATGATTTCGTCGGTAAAAAATCTTGTTGTTTAATTTTTATCTAGCCTATGTTAGGAAGGGGAACTGCCATTTTTATGCGTAATTGTCTTTTTTTTTAATATTATTTGGTGTATTAAAATGAATTATTATATATTTATCAAAGATTAAGATTACTTTAAACTTAAATAACAACCAATGGGAGATTTTGAAAACAAAGAACGTGAAGAAGTTTTTTCAAAAAAGGTGAGAGCAGGTAAGCGTACTTATTTTTTTGATGTAAAAGCAACTCGATCGAACGATTACTACATTACTATCACAGAAAGCAAGAAACGCTTTGAGGATGGCCAGTTTATTAAGCATAAGATTTTCTTATATAAAGAAGATTTTGAAAAGTTCGCTGAGGGTTTGACAGATGTAGTTAATTACATCAAGTCTAATCAGGAAGTAATCGAGAAACGTTATGAGCCTAACTTTGATGATGCATACGCTGAAGAAGCGGGTGTTCGGTCAAAAGATGATTTTTCGTTCTAGTATTGTAGAGCGAAATCTGAATGAAAGAAAGAAATAAAAGCCACTGACGTGGCTTTTTTTGTTGTTTTTTATATCCGATGTTGCACTTGGCGACCAAAGTGATGGTTACAATGGTATATTTCGCAGGAAATCATTTAGCACGGCATTGAATTTTTCGGGTTCCTCGAGATTCGGCAAGTGCCCGGATTCTTCAAACTCCATATAGCGGACGTCGGGTATATTTTCGATAAGAATATTTGTTTGTTCTTCGCTCATCATCTTGTCGTGTTTCCCTTTTATAATCAGTGTTGGGATAATAATGGTCTTCAACGAATGGGTTGTATCTGTTCGTGAAGCAAGAGCAAGTTGTGTCGCACAAATGCTGGCGACTTCATTTCTGCGAATACAGCTTTTGATGAGTTCAACAGCTTCGGGGTTTTCACGGATTGTTTTATCGTGAAATACATTCGCGATAAAGCCAATGGCAAACGGTCTTCTGCCATATTTTAATAGCGCCTGAATGGAATCAAAACGCTTTTGTTTGCTTTTGTTGTCGTCGGAAAGGGAATTCGTGTCACAGAGGATAAGTCCTTTGAGTTGTTGGCCGATCAGTTCATAGGTCCTGAGTGCAATGTAGCCGCCCATAGAAATTCCACAAAGGACGACATGATTGAGGTCGAGTTTACGAATAAATTCCACTAGATCTTTGGCAAAAACATCGACGGAGAAAAAACCATGTCCATTGGTGCTTAGTCCATGTCCGCGAACATCAATGGCGATGCCTGTATAATCTTCGTCGAGTTGCAGGAGCTGCTGTTTCCACGTGTTTTTGTTGAAGGGAAAACCATGGATGAAAATGACTGTTTTTGGAGCGGGGTATAATTTGCTAGGGCGAATATAATAGGAGATACTGATATCTCCGATGCGAATTTTACTGAGTTTTAATTCTCTTTTGCTCATGAATGCTAACATTTGTCCGTGTCTGAAAAAAAAAGTTGATATTTTAAATATAATATTATCAACGAGATAAAAGAAATGTTGTTGTATAAAGTTTAAAAAAGAGAAAAAATGTTTGTTAAATCGATAAATATAACGATATTTGCATCACCAAAACGGAAAAGGATAACAGATTTGTTTTGGTTGCCTAGCGCTCCTAGCTCAATTGGATAGAGCATCTGACTACGAATCAGAAGGTTAGGGGTTCGACTCCCTTGGAGTGCACAAAGAAAAGCCAGTCAATTTGATTGGCTTTTTTGTTTTTAGTAACGTTGTTGCAAAGCTGTCGATGGTAAAGGGAACTTCTTTTTGAAAAAAAATTTGTAAAAAAACGAATTCTGACTATATTTGCGTCACCAAAACACATGGGACAGAGTTCTAAACGTAATGGTTTATTGCGCTCCTAGCTCAATTGGATAGAGCATCTGACTACGGATCAGAAGGTTAGGGGTTCGACTCCCTTGGAGCGCACAACTGAAAAGCCTAGTCATCATCTGTGATTAGGCTTTTATTTTTTAACTCGTTTTAATTTCTTAAATAAAACTATGCTAAACCTTGTAATATTTGGCCCTCCGGGTGCAGGTAAGGGAACCCAATCTGCAAAGCTTATTGAAAAATATCAATTGGTTCATGTTTCAACTGGTGATATTTTTAGAGCACACATTAAAGGTCAAACGCCACTTGGTCAACAAGTGAGCCAGATTATTGCTGAGGGAAATTTAGTGCCAGATTCGATTACGATAGCAATGCTGGAAGAGGAAGTAAAGAAAAATCCGGATGCAAAAGGATTTATTTTTGATGGATTTCCTCGTACTGTTGCTCAAGCTGAAGCATTGGATGCTTTTTTAGAAGGTATCAATACATCAATCTCGGTCGTAATCGCACTGGATGTGAATGAGGATGAATTGAAAGCACGCATCGCTAAACGTAAGGAAATTTCTGGTCGTGCGGATGATGATGCGGATAAATTGGTGAAGCGTATCGATGAATATTTCACAAAGACGATTCATGTGTTGCCGTATTACGAGGCACAAGGCAAGCTTTCTAAAGTGAATGGTATCGGCGATATCGATTCTATCTTTAAAAGTTTGACTGATATCATCGATAATTATTAATTAAGATAAGTATTTTCTAGACTGTAATAAATTGTAATGGCGCAAGGTTCGAATTTTGTTGATTATGTGAAAGTGTGTTGTCGTTCTGGACATGGTGGGGCAGGTTCGGCTCATTTGCACCGTGACAAGCACACCGCTACTGGTGGACCCGATGGTGGTGACGGCGGTCGTGGCGGACATATTATACTGAAAGGAACGACTAATCTCTGGACGTTACTCCATTTAAAATATCGTAAACATATTATCGCGTCAAACGGTGAGTCTGGCGGTAGTTCTTTGCGTACCGGGGCAACCGGACGTGATGAGATCTTGGAAGTGCCACTGGGTACGATTGCAAAGGATGCGGAGACGGGAGATGTATTGTTCGATATCACAGAAGACGGTGAAACCAGAATATTGGTTCCGGGTGGAAAAGGCGGGCTGGGCAATTGGCATTTTAAGTCGCCGACACAACAGACACCACGGTTTTCGCAACCTGGTCTTCCGGGGAAAGAGCAGTGGATGATTCTCGAATTGAAGGTTCTTGCTGATGTTGGATTGGTTGGATTCCCGAATGCAGGTAAATCAACGTTGTTGTCCGTGGTCTCTGCTGCGAAACCAGAAATCGCGAATTACCCCTTTACAACACTGGTGCCTAATTTGGGTATGGTGAGCTACCGGGATAACCGTTCTTTTGTTATGGCCGATATTCCGGGTATTATCGAAGGGGCTTCGGAAGGAAAGGGATTAGGGTATCGTTTCTTGCGGCATATCGAACGAAATTCTGTTTTGTTGTTTATGGTGCCGGCCGATACAGATCGGACAATCCGGGAGGAGTACGCCATTCTATTGAATGAACTGACTGCATATAATCCCGAGTTGGCAGATAAACCTAAATTGCTGGCTATTACCAAGTCTGATATGCTCGATGAGGAACTGGAGAAGGAAATGGAGCTGGAGCTGCCGGAAAATGTACCCTATATTTTCATTTCGTCGGTGACCGGTAAAAATATATTGCCATTGAAAGATATGATCTGGAAAGCAATCAACTCTTAAGTTTAAATACATAAACAGAAAAGGCGCCCCACACCGTGGGGCGCCTTTTCTGTTTATGTTAATTACGAATTTCTATCCTTAAACTTTCATTGCCCCCAGTTTTAGTGGTAACGGCAACTGGCTGATTTAAGAAACGCATTACAACTGACTCATTCAGCCACCAACTTATCCCTAATCCCAATTTTCAATCAGTTTTTAGTCAGTATTTATTCACTGTTTATTCAGTCTTCACTGAGCAAGCACTGAACAAACACTGAACGAACACTGAACAAGCACTGTTAAAAAGACGAATTTGATTCCTCCGTATTTCTAATTTTCTGCAACTAAAAATTAAAAGAAAAAAGCTGCGATTACGAAGCAAAAAGATCGCTGTTCTATAGTAATAGGTCATTTTAACGGGAAGATGAACTAGCGCACAGCATTGTGCTCCAAAAAATGTATGTTTTTTAAGTTTTTTTATTAATTTCAACCTATTATTTAATCCCTGATGGACGACTGTTTTTCAGTTCCATCGCCAAACTAAATCTAAATGAAAACAGAAGACGAAAAGTATTGTGTAGAGTGCGGTAAGTTAATCAATATCAAGGCGGAGGTGTGCCCATTTTGTGGTGTGAGACAGCCTATTTTTTATGCTAACCAACCTTTTCAACAGCAAAACAACACCTTTCAGGATGACAGGTGGTTACCAGCACTGTTATTTTGTTTTTTTCTCGGCCCTTTTGGAGCGCATCGATTCTACTTGGGGCAAATTGGTACTGCTGTTATTCAGCTGCTTACCTTGGGGGGATGTGGTATCTGGTATCTAATCGATTTGATTATGATTATTGTCGGAAAATATAAAGATGCCAACGGTAATTATATCAAGAGTCCAATTAACAATAATTAATGATTTCGCTCGTCCTGAAATACCTTAAATGTCATTGGATATATTCGTTGGTGCTAGGGTATTTCGGGATTGCCATTGGCTTGTATCTTCTTACAGATATCCATATCCTTATTCCCTGTCTTTGGAAGAGTATCAGTGGTTCTGATTGTCCCGGTTGTGGGTTAACAAGAGCCTTTATCGCCTTGCTGCGGATGGAATGGCAAGAAGCTTGGTTAGAAAACCCGCTGATTTATATGCTTGTCCCATTATTGACTGTGCTGATTTTGAGGGACTTTATTCGGTTTCGGGAAGTCCAATCAATGGAAGGATAAAAAAATAAAAAATGTTTTCACTTTATAAGTGATATGTCGTAACTTTGTCTCCCGTGAAAATTAAAGTAGAGTCTTTACTGGTAGGTGCCTTAGGAAACGGTTTGTCAATCGTAATGATGCATTGTTAATTGATATTTAGCCCATTTGAGGGCTTTTTTTATATCCAGTCAAGAAGGCTTTAAAATTCATAAAAGTAAGGATACACATTTTTATAATATTACATCGATAATGACCAACTACAGCAAATTGCCTGCAATTTTAGTTTTAGAAGATGGTACAGTTTATCACGGTAAAGCCGCTGGTAAAATTGGTACGACTACTGGGGAGATCTGTTTTAATACAGGAACAACTGGTTATCAAGAGATTTTTACAGATCCATCTTATTTTGGACAAATCATGGTAACGACCAATGCGCATATAGGTAACTATGGTATTGATGCGGATGATACCGAATCAAATCAAATTCAGATTGCTGGATTAGTTTGTAAAAACTATAACATCAACTACAGCCGCAAAATGGCTGATGAATCGATCCAAAGCTACTTTGAGGAAGGAAATTTAGTTGGTATTTCTGATGTGGATACCCGTTCATTAGTGCGCCATATTCGTGATAAGGGGGCGATGAATGCGATTATTTCTTCAGAAACATTGGATGTTGAAGAATTAAAACGTCAATTGGCGGAGGTTCCTTCAATGGATGGTCTTGAATTGTCTTCGACAGTAACGACAGCTGAGCCTTATTTCTTCGGTAATGAAAATGCTTCGTTGCGTGTTGCAGTTTTGGATTTGGGAATCAAGAAAAATATCTTGCGCAATTTTGAGGCTCGTGATGTATATACAAAGGTTTTTCCTGCGAAGACAACATTTGAAGAAATGGAGCAGTGGAATCCGGATGGTTATTTCATTTCCAATGGTCCTGGCGATCCGGCACCGATGGATTATGCTATCGAGACTGTAAAAGCTATTTTAAACGCAAATAAACCGATGTTTGGTATTTGCTTAGGTCACCAGATTTTAGCATTGGCAAATGGCATCCGCACAAGCAAGTTGCATAATGGACACCGTGGTATCAACCACCCCGTGAAGAACATTATCGCCAACCGTTGTGAAATTACGTCGCAGAACCACGGTTTTGGAGTTGTGGCTGAAGATATCCAAAATTCTGAGAACGTCGAAATTACACATGTTAATTTGAATGATCAGTCTATTGAAGGTATCCGTATCAAAGGACAGAAAGCATTTTCGGTGCAATATCATCCAGAATCATCACCGGGTCCACATGACTCGCGCTACTTGTTTGATGATTTTGTAGCAATGATCAAAAACTAAATTGCACAATATTCTATAAAAAACCCTTCAGATTTTGAAGGGTTTTTTATTGTTTTTAGTTGAACAGTTATGCCGATGGAGCATATTTTATTTCATAATAAATAGGGGAATAAATACATTTTTTATTATATTTGATTGTGAAAAATGTCTGTAGATAAGAGTGTGTCTTATCTACACTAAGTAATGAAAATAAATTATAGTCTAATAAAGAGATGAGTTTAATTATCGATGTTCATGCGCGTCAAATTTTGGATTCGCGCGGTAACCCTACAATTGAGGTAGATGTTACTACACAAAATGGTTTTGTTGGTCGTGCAGCTGTTCCTTCAGGTGCTTCAACTGGTATTCACGAAGCAGTAGAATTACGTGATGGTGACAAGTCAAAATATCTAGGAAAAGGTGTTTTGAAAGCTGTTGAGAATGTAAACACTAAAATTGCAAAAGCGCTAGAAGGTGTAGATGTTTTCGAGCAAAATGCCATCGATAAAATCATGATTGATTTAGACGGTAGCGAAAATAAAGGAAACTTAGGCGCAAATGCTATTTTAGGAGTTTCTTTAGCTGTAGCGAAAGCTGCTGCACAAGAGTCACGTCAACCATTATACCGTTATATCGGTGGTGTAAATGCGAACACGTTACCTATTCCTATGATGAATATCATCAATGGTGGTTCACACTCTGATGCACCTATCGCATTTCAGGAATTTATGATCATGCCTGTGGGTGCGCCTTCATTCTCTGAGGCTTTGCGTTGGGGTACTGAGGTTTTCCATACGTTGAAAAAAATCTTACATGACAGAGGTCTTTCAACTGCAGTAGGTGATGAAGGTGGTTTCGCGCCAACTTTTGAAGGTACTGAGGATGCTATCGAAACAGTTTTGAAAGCGATTGAAATTGCCGGTTACAAACCTGGTCAAGATGTTTGTTTAGCGTTGGATTGTGCTTCTTCTGAGTTCTACAAAGATGGTAAATACGATTATACTAAATTTGAAGGTGATAAAGGAGCTGTGCGTTCTAGCGAAGAGCAAGCAAGCTATTTGGCTGAATTAACAGCTAAATACCCTATTATTTCTATAGAAGATGGTATGGCTGAAGATGATTGGGCTGGTTGGAAAACATTGACTGACAAAATCGGTGACCATGTTCAATTAGTAGGTGATGATCTTTTTGTTACCAATACAAAACGTCTTCAACAAGGAATCGATACTCATACAGCAAACTCAATTTTAGTGAAAGTAAACCAAATTGGTTCATTGACTGAAACAATCAATGCGGTTACTTTAGCTCAAAATTCTGGTTACACTTCTGTGATGTCACACCGTTCGGGCGAGACTGAAGATGCGACTATCGCTGACTTAGCTGTAGCACTGAACTGCGGTCAGATTAAAACTGGTTCTGCTTCACGTTCTGATCGTATGGCTAAATACAACCAATTGTTACGCATTGAGGAGGAATTGGGTGGTAATGCACGTTTCATCGGTAAAAACTTTAAATACGCTAAAAAATAAGCGAAAGCTTATTTTTTATATAAAAAGCCGAAGTATTTTCTACTTCGGCTTTTTTTGTGGGCAAAATATGCTGAATGATTTTTTCTATAGTTGGCTTTAGCACCGGAACTGATATCCTGTCTTAGAATAATGTATTTCCTGTGTTTTTGTTGGGATAGGTTAGATCCAAGTCGAATGTTGTATTCAGTTTTTTGATAAAATGTGTTGCCAGTAATGGCGATTCTATCTCAATATTCTGGTGGATAAAGAAATACAGTTTTTGCAACCCGTTTTCGCGCCATAGTTTCAGCACATCGATCCATTGATCTAGGCGATCGTAATCTGACGCGTGGTTGGCACCTACATACCGTATAAAAGCAGTCGGTGTGGTTAAGCGCATATGGAGCATGTCTCTACGGCCTGCGGTATCGACCAGTACGTTGGTCACGTTGGTTTCCTCCAGCAGCGCATAGAGTTCTTTTGTTACTTCGGGTTTGGAAAACCAATCTTTATTTCGTACCTCTAAGGCTAGAGGGACTTCTTTTGGCCAGTCATGAAGAAATAGTTTTAGACGGGCCATATCCTTTGGACTATAATTGTCGTGCATCTGTAAAAAGGCCATTCCCAGTTTCTCATCGAAATGAACAATGGAATCTGTAAACAACTTCACTTTATCACCCGTATTTAATAATCTGCTAAAATGGCTGATGGATTGTGGGATTTTTGGGAAGAACTTGAAGTTGGAAGGTGTTTTCTTTTTCCAGGTTTCTACCTGGTCTATGCCGGGCGAATTGTAGAATGTGGCATTGAGTTCAATGCTGTTAAATTGCGTGGAGTAATAAGCAAGTTCGTCTTTTGTACCTCTGGGGTAAAAGCCTTTTAAATCTTGTTTATTCCATTTTGCACAGCCTACAAATACCTCAAAAGATTGATCGTTTTTGAAATGCTGTAATAGGGTTAAGGTTTCCGGTGGAGTAGGAGGAAGGGTAAAATCGATTTCCTCCGGATGTTCAACTTGGCCGAATTTCATATTAGTTTTTTCTTAATTTATAATCAAATAATAGATGAGCCAACAGTGACAATACCGTATAACATGTGCCTACGACAATAACACCGGGCCATTGGAAGTGTTGCCATGCTTGTGCAGCAAAAAAAGTGCCTGTTGATCCGCCAATAAAATAACTGACCATGTATACGGTGTTTAGTCGGTTGTTGGCCCCGAGGTTCAGCGCATAGAAATCGCTTTGATTTAGGATGTGCATCGACTGTAGACCAAGATCAATGAGAATAACACCAAGAATGAGACCCCAATAGGTATAGCCAAAGAGGGTAAATAATAACCAGCTGAATAACATCAATAAGATCGCATATAAGATGATTTTTGCTTTGCCTATATAAATGGTTAGTTTATTGACAAAAGCAGCGGCAAGCGCACCACAGGCACCTACGAGACCAAAGGCTCCAGCAGTTGCGGGGCCATCAAAAAAAGGTGGGGCCGAAAGATGGAAAACAAGCGTTGTAAAAAATGCAGAAAAAGCCCCAAATCCCATGGCTCCACGAAATGCAGCCAACTGTAATACAGGTTGTTTCCTGGCAAAGTTCCAGACTGATCGCATCAATTCCTTATAAGAACCTTTAAAATTAGGCAGTACCTCCGGTAGCTTGAATGCTATGGTGATGGCTGTAATGACCATAATTGCTGAGGCTATCCAGTACATTTCGCGCCATCCGAAGTAGGAGCCGACAAACCCGCTTACAACCCTAGATAGTAATATACCAATCAGCAGGCCCGACATGACCATTCCGATCGCTGAAGCCTGCTTTTCTTTGCTCGCAAGCTCGGCGGCCATGGGCACAAAAACCTGCGGAATAACAGATGTGAAACCTATCAAAAAGCTGAATAGCAATATGGATAGGATAGAAGTGGACATGGCCATACCTACCAAAGAAAAAATAATGAAAAAGAAATCGATCAAGATCATTTTTTTTCTTTTAAACATATCCCCTAAAGGAACGATCAGTAACAGGCCAAAGGCATATCCGATCTGCGTTAACATGGCCGAATTACTGACCGTAGCCTCGTCAATATGTAGGTCTTTGGCAATCAGGTCCAATAATGGTTGATTGTAATAATTATTGGCGACAACCAAGCCTGTGGCGATGGTCATCAGCCACAAGGTTGCTTTGGATATTTCGTTTTCGGAATCTATTGTTTGCGACATGAGCGACTAATGTAATTCATCCCAGAGATCCTGAAATTTTTGTTTCAATGCTGCAACTTCCTGTTCCAATTGTCCAATTCGTTCGAGTGAGGTCTGGTCGTTCGAGGAGCTGCCTGCAGGAACGCTATTTTCATACGCTTCCAGGTTGATATCTCCTAATAAATGAATATAGCGGACTTCTTTATGCCCTATTTGTTTAGGCAGGGACTTCAAGTAGCCTTCTTGTGCCAATTTTTCCAATTGTTCATTGATTTCGCCCAATGATTCAAATTCATAAAGTCTTCCAGAGTTTGAATTAATTTCCCCGGCGGTCATTGGTCCTCTGAGTAGTAATAAGCAAACAATGGTTAATTCGGAAGGAACCAGTGGAAATTGTATGGCAAAATTGTGTTTATACTTTGTTACGCGAGATCCTCCGCCAACAACTGTCGAGATTAAGCCCTTTTTCTTTAATATATCCAATGTAGCGATAATATCTTCTTCTGTATATTGTACAACCGGTTTGCGGGAAGTCTTTTGATTACAAGCAGCTTGTAAGCTGTTGATTGTCATTGGATAATATTCTGGGGTTACTTTTGATTTTTCGATTAGTGAGCCTAGTACACGTTGTTCCATGGCAGACAATTGGGGCAAATGAGTTGTTTCCATTTATCTTGAAGAATATAAATTTATGATTGAATACAAGTATGCTGTTAAGCAACGTAACATTGGCTTGCAGTTTGTTCCTTCTCAAAGATGCCCTTTTTCTCCTACAACTCCAAAAGATCTTTTTCTTATCTTCGCATGAGTAATAGAAGATTTTAAGGTGCTTAAGATAGCTTTTCGTCAAGAATTTGTCCATCCCGTCAAAGAGGGGCATCGATTTCCGATGCTGAAATACGAGTTGATTCCTTTACAGTTAAAACATGAAGGGCTGGCAGATGAGTCAAGTTTTTTCAGTCCTGAACTAGCAAGCTTTGAGACATGCTGTTTGGTCCATGATCCAGTGTATGTAAAGCAGTTGTTTGAGCTTACTTTGGATTCGAAAATGATCCGTAGAATAGGTTTTCCATTAAGTCAAAGCCTTGTTGATCGGGAGCGATATATCTTAGATGGGACGATCCGAAGCGCCGCATATGCACTTGAGTATGGTGTTGCTTTTACCATTGCAGGGGGGACACATCATGCCGGTTATGATTTTGGTGAAGGCTTCTGTCTGATGAACGATCAAGCGACTGCCGCCGGGTACCTGTTGAAGCATAACTATGCAGGTCGTATCCTTATTATTGATCTGGATGTACACCAAGGAAATGGTACTGCGCATATTTTTGAGGGGCATAATCAGGTGTTTACCTTTTCAATGCATGGCGAGAAAAACTATCCCTTTGTCAAACAGCGTTCCCATTTGGATATCGGCTTGGAAGATCAGGTTACTGATGCGGAATATCTCACTTTATTGGAAGAAAATTTGGTTGATGTGTTCCGGAAATTTGAGCCTGATTTCGTTTTCTATCAGGCTGGAGTAGATATTTTACAAACAGATAAGCTGGGGAAATTGAATTTAAGCAGCAGTACCTGCCGTCGAAGAGATGAATTGGTCTTTCATATGTGCCATAAACACCATATCCCTATTCAGGTAAGTATGGGGGGAGGTTATTCTCCTGAAATTAAAGATATTGTCAATGCACATTGCCAGACTTTTAGAATAGCAATAGATTTATATAATTTATAAGATAAGAAATATGTTTTTTCACCAAGATGCAACTTTTGAAGCGTTATCCATTCATCGTGTAGGCAATAAAGCGCAAGATGAATTTTATATTTTGTCGGATGCCCCGGTATCTCTTGAACGAGATGAAGTGTTACCTGGACTATTGATGCAGTATTTTATGAGTCCTTTTGCAAAGGTGAATGAGGTATATCGCTTATATCATCCGAATGGAGAGCTGGAACTGAATGAGATTTTCTATTTTGCAAGACAGTATTTTAAGGAGCAGCTTCCATTTCACGATTTTTCCCAACAAATTTCAAAACACCTTTATGAGGTATCCAGCCATCCAAAAATTAAAGCTGGGGAGGTGTACGTAGTTGCCTTAAAGAATGTACAGATCGAAGGGGAAGAACATGATGCCATTGGTATATTCAAATCGGAGAATAAAGAGACTTATTTGAAAGTATATCCGGAGCAAGGTGCTTTTATGTTGGAATATGAGCAGGAGGCGATCAATATCAATAAACTGGACAAAGGCTGTATTATTATCAATGTAGAAGAAGAAGAAGGTTATAAGGTGCTGGTTCTCGATCAGACAAACCGTCAACAGGAGGCAGTATACTGGAAAGATGAGTTTCTACAGCTGCGCGTGCGTAACGATAACTTCAATCAAACAGGGAATTATCTAAAAGTCTATAAGAACTTTGTTCAGGAAAAACTAGATGAGACATTTGAACTGGAGAAAGCGGACAAAATTGATTTGATGAACAAATCCATGAATTACTTTAAGGAAAAAGAAACTTTTGTCCAAGAAGAATTTGAGGAGGAAGTACTGGGCAATCCGCAGGCTATTGCTTTATTTCAGGACTTTAAAGCTGGTTTTGAAAACGAATTTGACTCCCCATTTCAGGCAAGTTTTGAAATAGCAGATAAAGCGGTGAAAAAAATGGAATCTTCTTATAAGTCTGTTTTAAAGCTGGATAAGAATTTTCATATCTATGTTCATGGCAAACGTGAATATCTTGAGAAGGGGTACGATGAGGATAAAGGCATGAATTATTACAAGGTCTATTTTGAGAACGAAAGTTAATCGTTTTATAGCTTATTTGAATGGAGAAACGCGATAAAATAGCTGTTTTCACGGTAGTATTACTTCTGATTGGAATTTTTATTTTCTCCTTGGTTGAGCAACATAGCCAATGGATTGAGGCGTTTTATGCACGCGGGTTTTACCGTTCCTATAGTCATGTGCCAAGATTTATTTTTGGGTATGTTCCCTTTAGTTTAGGTGATCTATTTTATGTCCTAGTCGTTGCATTTCTACTCTATTCAATTGCTAAATTAATCGGAAATTTATGGAAAGGAAGATGGAAAAGTTCTTTTCGTTCGGTTTTGACTATGATCAATTTGGTATTAGGTCTCTATTTTTTCTTTTACCTATCATGGGGTATGAATTACTATCGTGAACCAATCAGTATAAATGCCAATTTGAAAGTTGATAGCTTAAAGTTAGCGGATTATCTCGTGGTTTTGAATGGGTTTTTGGACAGTACAAATAATCTGCGGGAACATGTGGATCCATCCGAATGGGAAGAGCATAAAGAAACTATTCAAAGGGATTTGAATACATGGGTACAACAGGATACGGCTTTTGCAGATTTCCTGTCAAGAGGTCAAATTAGGGCAAAATCACCCATAAATAGCAGGATAGTTTCTTTTTTTGGTGTCTCAGGTTATTTTAATCCGTTCACTCATGAAGCGCATGTTAATAAAGCCATGCCGGTAACCTTTTTACCTTTTACTACAGTGCATGAACTTGCGCATCAACAGGGAATTGGTTTTGAAGACGAGGCGAATTTTATCGCTTTTGCTCGCTTACAGCGACATCCACAGATCTTTTACCGATATTCGGCTTATCTACAGACCACACTGTATATGTTACGTGAACTGCAGGTTATGTATCCTGATTTAGGAAAAGATTACAAGGGAAGATTAAGCGCAAAAGTATTGAACGATATGGAAAAAGAAAGGTATTTCTGGAGTCAATACACAGGTTGGGTCGACGATGTGATGGGATTGTTTTATAATCAATACCTCAAGCACAACAATCAACAGGAAGGCATAGCACGATACGATCGGATGACACGGTTGGTGTTGGCCTATGAGCTTAAAAGAAGAGGCTGTAGATAATAATGAGCCCATTAAAAAAGGCGTATTAGAGAATAATACGCCTTTTTTATGGATTAAGGAATTTTGTTATTGTGTTGAAATTAGTTCAAATGTACCTTCAGTTCCGGCACTGCCCGAATAAATTTGCCCTTGAGGCAAGCCTCTCAATCCGGTGGGAGCGGTTTTAATCCGATCATAGATGTTTCTCAAGTCCGTGTTTGCATTGACAGCCCGCCCACCTGCTGCAACATCTCCATAAATATAATTAGGCGCTTTTTTATTTGTTGTCTGAGGTTTAAGGCTACCAGTTGTTAAATTGACTTTAATTTTTCCTCCGTTACCATTCGGAAAAGTTTTGGTGCCATTAAAAGCGTCATCTCCCTTTGCAATGATATAAAGAGAACCTAATTTTTGAAAATTAGCATTGATGTCAAAATTTGCACCATTATTCTTTCCATCTGTTCCATAGATGGTTGCTTTATTTCCAATTTCAGCATAACCAATTGTTAGCTTGACATTTTTCTTACCATAGAACGAAAGGGTAGAATTGTCTTTCATGATTAAGGTATCGATGTGCATGACAACAGTAGAGTCTCTATTATCGATATTTTTTTTCGCTTTTTTGCCAATTTCCAGTTTAGAAATATGTTGTGTTTCTTGTGCTTTCCCAGTGAAGGTCATTGCAAAGCAAAGAAAAAAGCCTAGAATAAATTTAAATTTCATAAAACTTTTAATTAATTGTAACTAACTAGTAGTTTGACAAATAAAAGGTAAAAGAGTTTAAAATTTAGCGAGATATTTTACAATTAATTTGGCCGTTTTCTCTGATGCGCCAGGAGAACCTAGCTTTTCGGCTAAAATATCATAGTTTTCCATCACACTTGCACGGTGAGCTTTGTTATTGATAAGTTCACCTACTTCATAGGAGATATCGTATGCCGTGCATTCGTCTTGAATCAATTCCCGTACTGATAAGAAATTGTTAATTAGATTGACTAGTGAGATAAATTTAACCTTGATGACTAATTTGGCAATCCATACCGATATTGGGTTAGCTTTATAAACGACAACCTGAGGTACTTTCAAGATACCTGTTTCGAGTGTAGCCGTTCCACTCGTTACGACTGCGGCTTCTGCGTTATGGAGAATGTCGTAGGTTTGATTGAAGATTACGGGAATATCAATACCTTTAAAAAATTGCTTGTAGTAGGCTTCATCAAAATTAGGCGCACCGGCAATGACAAATTGATGTACAGGAAAGAAAAATGGAAGTTCGGCCATGATGGGAAGGAGGTTGGCAATTTCCATTTCGCGGCTTCCGGGTAAAAGGGCGATCAAGGGTTTTTCTGAAAATCCATGCTGCTCCCTGAACTTTGGGTTGAATTGATAGGCTGAAATCGCATCCAACAGCGGGTTTCCAACGTAATCAACGGGCATGCGCCACTTTTTATAAAAATCTACCTCAAAAGGCAGAATACAAAACATATGGTCGACAATCCGTTTGATTTTCTTTACGCGGCCTTGATTCCAGGCCCACACTTTAGGGGAAATATAATAACATGTTTTGATGCCATTTTTTTTTGCAAAATCAGCAATTTCCAAATTGAAGCCAGGGAAATCTATAAGAATGACGGTATCCGGTTTTTCTTTCAATAGATCATTTTTAACAAGTTTGAGATTCCTAGATATCTTGGGCAGATTTTTTAAAACCTCTATAAAGCCCATAAAGGCCATTTCTGAAGTATGTATCAACGCTTTTTTTCCCGCCTCTGCTTGCATGAGATTGCCCCCTACGATTTGGAAAGTCGCATCGGGGTCTTCAATTTTTAATTCTTTAATAAGATTGGCACCATGTAAGTCTCCTGAAGTTTCACCTGCAATAAGATAGTATTTCATATGTCAATGATTTTATTCTTTATGATCTTATGAGATATCTTTTTTTCGTTAAAACTGCGTTTAGTCTTAACCATGGATATTTCATTCAAATGATCGTTTTTGAACTGTTAAAGATAAGATTATTCTAGGTATATGATGAATTCGAGCATATTATTCCATATCTTTAATTAAAGATGTTCAAGTTTTGAAGAAAATATCCGAAGTATAAAAGGTAAATAGTAATTTTGTCTTATGCAACGATTGTGGTCCTTAATAAGAAATAAGTATTTGTTAGCCGCTTTGGCTTTTCTCGTGTGGATGTTGTTTTTTGATCGAAATGACTTTGCCACGCAGTATAGTTATCAAAAGCAGAAAGCGAATTTGGAAAGTGAACGCTCCTTCTACCTTAAGGAAAATGCGGCTATCATTAAAACAATAAACGATATTCGATCAAATCCGCAGGAAGTACAACGTATTGCACGTGAGAAGTATAAGATGAAAAAAGATAATGAAGATATTTATGTGATTACTAAAGTAGCACCTAAAGAGAATCATTAAGATCTACGATATGATATAAAATGAGAAACAACGGCCATCATGTTTACATGACGGCCGTTGTTATATAGTATATAGATATGGGTATTTTAATTTGCGGCTTGGGCTACTAGACCAATATATAAAGGTTTCTTTTCATCATTAGCCTTGCCTATGAGTATTAATGAATAATAATAACCTTCAACCAATTTAATGTCGCTACGTGTTGCGATAGTTTTTCCGGCTTTATCACGAGCGGTGACAGTGAATGTGCCACTCTTTTGAGCAATAAATCCCTGATGGGCACTTGCTGAATTTTGTGTTTCTTGTGCTCTATTGGTCCATTCTGAGGGGGAAGCCTGATCGCCTATTTTCAGGGTAACTAAATCTGTACCTTCAGCAAGATTAAAGAAGCGTAAACCAGACTCTGTATTTTTGATGTCTTTATTGATTCGATCTGTTGTGATCACCTGTACGGGTTTGGCTTTAGTTCCAAATAAAAAGGATGTATAGATGGTGCTATCTTTGATTGTTACAGTTGTATCCGTTAATTTCGTGTTATATTCAGCGGAGACTGCAATTCTACGTGCTCCTGTAAATAGCCCAATTTGAGCATAACTCTTGAATCCCAATGGATAATTAGGGTTTTGAAGCGGGCCGCCGTCTGCAAAATATATAACTGCATTGGCATCCGTGTATCCATTAACCATGGTAAGCAATGCGGCAGGAATTGGCTGGTCATCGTTATCTTTTAGACAGCTTGTTAAAAAGAATGCCGCTAAAGCAATAGCAATAAAATTAAATAATCTATAGTTTTTCATAACCGTGTAATATTAAAATTTGTTTTTGTGACTCACATTGCGCTTGTGTTGTCTATTATACGGAGATGACTGACACTTTGCTACAGCGATTTGTAAAAATAATAAAAATCCATATTCAGACCTCGTTTTTTATTCCGATGACCGTTGTAAATGAATATATAGAGTAGTTGGTTGGACCGGCAGCGGATCAATAAGGGTTTCTAGGCAAAATTTAGTCGGTGTGAGGGGAGGGATTTGGTTATGTCCGCTGCGCATTCTGATTCTGGTTCGTGTTTGGTTTAGCGCGAGGATTTGGATTGTTAAACTAGTAATCCTAATTTTGAAGTATGAACAATAGAATCAAAAGAATTGCGAAGGGAATGTTTGAGCAGTTTAGGCATCGTAAAATTACGGAATCTGAATTTGTACAGGCGGAGGCAAAAGCGAGGAATCTAGGAGGCTATATGGACGACTTCAACGTATTAATTGCGATGTGTAAGGACACCATTACGGGGAAGTATAAAATGGACAAATGGAATTTATCGATTATTATTGGAACGATACTTTATGTGGTTTCGCCAATTGATGCAATTCCCGATTTTATTCTCGTGGGCGGGTGGATCGATGATGTGGCCATTGTGGGTTATGCGATTCGCAAACTCAGCGCTGAGATGGAACAGTACAAGCGTTCAAAGTTTCCTGTCGAAACGAGATAAATAAAAAAAGCTACTTTTCTAAAGTAGCTTTTTTTATTTATTATTGAAGTTCAATTAGTGCTTAAAGTGTCTAACACCTGTTGTCACCATGGAAATTCCTTTTTCATTGGCCATATCAATTGATAATTGATCTTTAATTGAACCACCAGGTTGTAACACGGTTGCTATTCCAGCTTCCGAAGCAATCTCCACACAATCAGGGAAAGGGAAGAAGGCATCAGATGCCATTGCACAGCCTTTAAGGTCAAAACCGAAAGAAATTGCCTTCTCAATAGCTTGTTTCAATGCATCTACTCGAGACGTTTGCCCTACGCCTGAAGCCAACAAAGTACCATTTTTAGCAAATACGATTGTATTTGACTTGGTGTGTTTTACAATTTTGTTCGCAAAATAAAGATCCTCCAGTTGTTCTGCAGTTGGCTCTACTTGTGTTACCGTAACCATTTGTTCAGGTCCTTCAATCGTATTGTCTTTATCTTGAAGAATGACGCCGTTCAATAAAGTTTTGAACTGTTGGCCAGGTAATGTAACCTCTTTACGAACCAAAATAATTCTGTTTTTCTTTGCGGTAAGTATATTGATCGCTTCTTCAGAATAAGAAGGTGCAATCAACACTTCGAAGAATAATTTATTAATCTCTTCAGCTGTTGCAGCATCAACTTGACCATTCGTTATTAAGACTCCACCGAAAGCTGAAACAGGATCACATGCTAAAGCATCTAACCAAGCTTGTTTGATTGTTGACCGTGAGGCAACTCCACAAGCATTTGTGTGTTTTAAGATCGCGAATGTAGGCTCTGTGAACTCATCAATCAAAGCAACGGCAGCATCAACGTCAACCAAATTGTTGTAAGATAGCTCTTTACCGTTCAATTTGTCAAACATCTTATCTAAGTCGCCGAAGAAAATACCTTTTTGGTGCGGGTTTTCACCATAGCGCAACACCTGCGCTTTTTGCTCAGATTGTTTAAAAACCTGAAGCGGATTTTCTTGATTGAAATAGTTGAAGATTGCCGTATCGTAATGCGAGGATGTATTGAATGCACGTTTAGCAAATTCTTTACGTTGTTCCAACGACGTATTACCTTCTTGGTTTGCTAGTATTTCTTCCAATTCTTTGTAATCATTTTTGGAAGAGATAATAACCACATCGTTAAAGTTTTTAGCGGCAGCGCGTATCAATGAAATTCCACCGATATCTATTTTCTCGATAATATCTTGTTCCGATGCACCGGAAGCAACAGTTTCTTCAAAAGGATACAAATCCACAATAACCAAATCGATCTCAGGTATTTCATACTGAGCAAGCTGTTGTTGATCCGACTCAAGCGGGCGGCGCGCCAAGATACCGCCAAATACTTTTGGATGCAATGTTTTTACACGGCCTCCTAAAATAGAAGGGTAGCTGGTGAGGTCTTCAACTGGAACAACATCTATACCTAAATCTTTGATAAATGTTTCTGTTCCACCAGTGGAATAGAAGGTAACACCGTATTTGTTTAATAATTCAACTAAAGGAGCGAGGCCGTCTTTATAATAGACTGAAACCAATGCATTTTTAATCTTTACAGGATGGTTCATTATGATGGATTTGTTTCGTGGCGCAAAGATAGGTATTTAAAATCTTGATATCAATAAATCAAGTACTTTAAATAGAAAGGAGAATCTGTTTACGAGATTCTCCTTTCTAGATTGTTTTAATTTTATACCAAATTGAGCTTTAATTTTAGCTCTTCAGAAATTTGGTTGGTGATTTCCCAGATTGGCTCTGGTTCATCGGTATTGTTAAATATGACCTGATCGCAAGTGTCCTGATACGGCAGTAGGTACTCGTTGTAGGAGGGTAGAACATGGTTTACCCATTTGTACATGACATCATCTTCAAAGTATCCCCGTTCGACCAAATCGCGGTGTAAGCGTCGTCTTAACGCGATATCCTGATCAGCGCTTAAAAATATCTTATGATTGATTAAATTATTTATCTCTGTATAATAGAAAATGAATAGACCTTCAATAATTAAAATAGGTGCCGGTTTAATCTCTAATATTTTGGGTGTTAATGAAGGGTTGTTAAATGTATACTCTTCCTTATATATTGTCTCACCGTTAAAGAGAGCCTTGATATCTTTATAAAAAGCATCTCTGTCGATTGATGTCGGAATATCGAAGTTATAGAGCCTGTTTTCCTCCTGAGTTTTAGTATTGGCAGGGATGTAATAATCATCTTGGGAAATTAAGGTCACCTCATGTGGGTTAAAATGTTTTAAAAAGCTATTTAAAAAAAAAGTCTTCCCAGAACCACTACTTCCGGCAATTCCTATGACATACGGTTTGTTATTCATTCTTACTATGCTATAAAAGCTATTTTATTCTGTTAATTTTCTAGAGGTAATCCATACGCAATTTCAACCTGGAAGCGTTTATCAAGTGCGCCTATGCTCGCGGCGGCAGACTTTGACAACACGACAATTGCATTTTGGTTTTCGGCATTATCATTAAATTTACCGACCACTTTTGCATAAGTCACACTTTTGGTCATTGGGTTAGTAATTTTTAAAATAGTACCTACTGGAGCTGACTTATGAAGAGCGAGGTTGCTTGTACCTTGAGATGATAGCCCATCAATCCAGACGCCAATACCACGTTCGGACTTTTCACGTATTCCGTAGCGGTTTGTTGAAATTTGATTTTCTTCTTTATCATCACCGTCAGTAGAATCGGGGCTTATAATTTCGATTCCTTTAGGTTCAACTAATTTTGGCCGTTCAGGAGGCAGGGGCTGATTGGGGATCATGAGTTTCATTCCACCGCCAATAACATTATTTTTTAAGTTATTTGCTTTTTTGATGTCTTCAACAGAAATACTGAACCTTTTAGATATGGCATAAAGTGTCTCTTTCTCACCAACGATATATTCCGTGAAACCTTCTTGCTGCTGCGGATTACGCGGATTTTGCACTGTCGTATTTCCACGGTCATTGTTTACTGTTGACTTCGCTTTTCGACCTGTTGGAATCTTAACAATTTGACCCAGGCTTAATGTTCCATTACCGTTTATTTGGGTCAATTGGCCTACCGTCGTTTTATACTTTTTACTTAACTGGTAATAATTATCTCCTTTTTCAATTTTGAACAGCACGTATTCCTCACCATTGATTGCTTCTGTTCCTACTGAATCAGGGATAAAATCAGCGCGTAAAGAAGTTGAGTTTTTTGCTTCAACTTGTTGAACAGCTAATATCGCGATGGATAGAATAGCTATCTTTTTATATGTCTTTAATTCGAATAAAACTTTCATATATTTTGCAATTATACTAAATACGAAACAAACTCCCGTTTATTATCTGTCAAAAGGAATATTTGTTCGTGAATAAGAAAATAAATGTTGAAGAGCTTTAGTTCCAGCTTGGAAACTGCAATAATAGACTCTGTCAATGTTTCTCTTGTGGATTGCACTAGCCTGATTTGATAACAATTGTTTCTGTCTTTTTCATAGAAAGCCCAAATAAAGTAATCATTTACTGTATTTATCCAGATTTCACCATCAATTGGGAAATCCTTCAAAAAAAGGGGTATTTCACCATTGTAGATAATAGGATAGACGAGCTCGCTAGCATAAGGTTTAAAGAAAATTTCATTTTTGCTTTCAATCGACATCGATTGGAGGTTCAAAAATAATTGGAAGCCTTCTGCTATTACTTTTGGTCTAATAAGCACGCCTTGATCAACCATACCGATGAATATGTAGTTGAACCAGGTTTCTTGAAGCTGCGGATTGTAGCAATCGATTACCTGTATGCCTGCGTCAATAGGTGAATTATTGGCAATCTTTTTAAGTATTAATTTTTTGCATTGAATTCCTGCTAGGACCCACTCTTTGGCTATTGCCTTGAAGTCTTGTAATACGTAAGTTCCTTCAAAAGTGATGACATTAAAATAGGGAAAGGTATCATCTGGATTTCTTGTCTCTATAGCGATCAATTTATTCTCCGCATCGATTTCTATCCGCCAAATGGGGTATGTAAAAACGAAATTGAATGCTTTTGAAATTGTGTGATTTGCCATGTAATTTTCAATCCAAGGGGACAAACTTAGATAAAGTTACTTTTATATACAAGTATAATCACGCGTAAACTGATTTTATCGTGTTTTATGTTTGTTTTAAACAATATTTTTCTCAAAAAAAAAGTCCAGACATAGCTGGACTTTTTTTGAGAAAAATACTTCTTAAAATTTAGAACCAATTGTTAGTACAACATTAGTCCGTTGATTTTTTATATCGGCTACCGGACTAGCATTATTCCAGTAGTTCTCATTAATCAAATACGGGCTTTCTTTGTAGTTGACTGCATTATACGCACCGGTCAAATCAACATACATGCCGCGGCCAAGTTTAGCGCCGATACCTAAAGATGCTGTATAATTCGTGTAGTCTGCATTTTTATAGGGGTTGCCACTGTAATTGAAACCAGCTCTTCCGCTGAATACATTATCAAACATCACTTCACCACCAATTCGGGCATTAAATGCACCTTGGTAAGTATCTTTGATGTTTTGATTCATGTTCTTTTCTAACGTTTTACTGTAATTTCCCACATCTTTAAAACGCATAGCGGCATAGTCTACCCATTCGACATCAGCCGTTATTAATCCTCTTGAGAATAATTGGCTTGCCCCAAGAGACAATTTATAGGGTGTATTCATGTTATACTCCAAGTAACTGTGCCCTGCGTCATCACTGGTTCTATACTCTTTAAATGATTTGTCTTCATTTGGTCTGAAGTAACGGAACTCAGAATTGCTATATGATTCATCCCGGATGCTCATAAATGTAGGTGACTTAGCAGTGAATCCCATGCTAAACGTTGGCGTAAATTTATAGATTACCCCAAGTTTAAAGTCTACACCGGTACCATCAGTGGCTTGCGCATAATCATCATATAATTCATAATCTTTATCCAACATGGCATACTTTTGGGCATTGGTTGGTTTTAAAAATTCTGAATCTTTGTTGATGGCTTTTAATTGGTCGGCGGTCATTGTTTGACCATATTCAGTAAACCAGCTGGAATTGTCGTACGTAAACGCAGTGAAACCTAAAGAGGCTCCCAAATACAATTTGTTGCTATAATTCGCACCAAATGACAAAACAGATTCGGATTTACTACCTTTTTCTAAGATCGAGTTTACTTGATTAAAGCCATTTTTTCCATCAAAAGTTCCGCCAACAGTAATTGGGATATAGGCACCCGCATTTTTGGGGTCTACGTCGAATAACAAAGAGTTGTTATAGACTTCCTGACCCCAGCCTTGAGTTCCTCCGACATCTGAAAGACGGTCTGAATAAGCATCTGATATCGAACTCGTATTATTTACTCCTCGATATTCTAAAAGGTTGTTATAGACGTAATTTCGGTTGTAAGCAATACCAACATTGAAATTTAACCAGCCTCGATCTAAGTTTCCGCCATTGCGGTAAGTTGGTAAGTGAAAAACAATTCCAGCATTATCTAAGTTGAAATTGTTCTTGCTACTGTTTGAATTTTGACCAAAATAGTCGGTTTTGTTTTTATTGTTCAGGTACCTGCCAGTTACTGATATATCAGACTGATTGAAGTAACCCAAACCTGCGGGGTTACTCGTAATCGAACTTATATCTCCACCTAATGCGGTAGATGCATTTCCCATGGCCTTAAAACGAGCTGTTCCGCCATTGTCCCCTTGGGAGAATAAAAGTACATCTTTCGTATATTGCGCTTGAGTAGTCCCTGCTGCACCTAAAACGAATGCAGTTCCAAAAAGTAATTTTTTGATTGTCATATGCTAAAATATCGTCAATAATAATCAGTAGCACACAAGATGCTGCGTGCTACTGTTTAAATGCTTTTAACTATCGAGTGCGTCCTCCACTTGATCTTGAGCTACCGCCTCCAGAGAAGCCTCCTCCCGAAGATCTAGAACTACCACCTCCAGAAAAACCACCGCTAGAGCGGGAAGATGAACCACTATCATAGCTTCTTGTTGGCGGAGTATACGACGGTCTTGACGTTGAGCTTGGGTTGCTGGAACGTGTTTCCATCGAACGGCTCATCGGACGAGATACCTCTCCCGAACTGTTTCGTGATCTGGAATCATTATTATAATATCCGCTAGAGGTGCTACGTGTGTTGTTTGGATAGGAGCCATTGACTCTGTCTGACGTTCTTGAACGCATACCGTCTGAGTAAGCTCTGTTCGAAACGCCATCTGATGTTCTTGTTCTTCCTCCAGTTCTATCGTATGAAGAACTCCGTGAAGATACCGTGCCATCAGAATTTCTTGATCTACTAGCAACGGATGTGATTCTGCCTCTAGAATCACGTGCTACGCCAGTACGGTCGTATCCTCCAGAACTCCGAGCAACACTGTTACGGTCATATCCACCTGAAGTTCGGGTTCGTGATGATGAACTGCGCGTGTTATAGTTATCTCTGTATACAGATCTACTTGATGCATAGCGTGGTCTTGAGTTACCCCAGTAGCCACCGCCCCAGTAACCGTTTCCATACCAACCAGATCCCCAATAGCCGCCGCCATACCAGCCACCCCAAGGTCTGTAACCGCCATACCAAGGAGAGCCCCAGCCCCAGCTAGATCCCCAACCCCATCCGAGGCCGATAGACCAGGATGAACCCCATCCAGAGTTCCATCCCCATCCCATTCCGAATGAAGGGCCGTATCCATACCAACCACCGAAACCATAACCATACCATGGATCAAAAAATGGGTCAAAGTACGTCATGCCCGGACTAGCGTAATAGAAACGATTGATACGGTTTGCATATTCAAGATCTTCATAGGAATCATTGTTGTAATCCTGATCAGAATATTCGTCATCATAGTAACCACCTTGTGCCTGTCCGTTTGGTTGGGACTGATCTGCATCTGTGTAATAGTAATCTGGGCTTTGATAAACCTTTTGTCTCGCTTGCCCATTATTGCCATAGACATCGTCGCCATAGATTTGCCTACTTGTACCGCAGGAACCAAGCATGAACGCTCCTGTTATGGCAAGTGCTCCGATAAATAATCTATTTTTTTTCATAATATCCTAAATCCTTATTTTCGATTATACAGCCTTATTTACTATCTTAGACGCAGATTTCTCGAAGGGGTTTAATCGAAGTAATCAAAAATACAAATATTTTTTATTGAACGCTTTTCGTATTAGAATTACAGACGGGATTTAACGTAATAATGTTACAATAATTTATCAATTTCATATGAGTAAAGGAATAACAAGTCGTGCTGAAGATTATTCGCAATGGTATAACGAGCTTGTGATCAAAGCTGATCTAGCTGAAAATTCAGCTGTACGAGGCTGTATGGTGATCAAACCATACGGGTACGCTATCTGGGAACGGATGCAAGCGATCTTAGATAAAAGATTTAAAGAAACAGGTCATAGCAACGCTTATTTCCCTTTATTCATTCCCAAATCGTTTTTTTCAAAAGAAGCTGCGCATGTGGAAGGTTTCGCTACCGAATGCGCGGTAGTAACTCATTATAGATTAAAAAACGATGGTACAGGTAAGATCGTAGTGGATGAAGAGGCGAAATTGGAGGAAGAGCTAATTGTACGTCCGACTTCTGAGACGATTATATGGAATACCTACCGTGGTTGGATTGAATCTTATCGTGATCTTCCAATTTTGGTCAACCAATGGGCCAACGTCGTACGATGGGAAATGCGTACACGTCTTTTCTTGCGTACTGCGGAGTTTTTGTGGCAGGAGGGCCATACAGCTCACGCAACCAGAGAAGAGGCTATTGAAGAAACCGAACGTATGCTTGATGTCTATGCGGAATTTGCTGAAAAGATATTGGCTGTGCCTGTTGTACGTGGTAGAAAAACAGAAAACGAACGTTTTGCGGGTGCCTTGGATACCTATTGTATTGAAGCATTGATGCAAGATGGAAAAGCATTGCAAGCAGGAACTTCTCATTTCCTCGGCCAAAACTTTGCAAAGGCGTTTGACGTGAAATTTACGTCTAAAGAAGGAAAATTGGAGCATGTTTGGGCGACTTCTTGGGGTGTTTCTACACGTTTGATGGGTGCATTGATTATGGCTCACTCAGATGATCAAGGATTGGTATTGCCACCAAAATTGGCACCAATTCAAGTTGTCATTGTTCCGATTTTTAAAACTGATGCAGAAAAAGCACAGATCGATGAATTCGTGAATCAGTTGACAAAAGAATTACGGGTGAACGACATATCCGTAAAATACGACGATCGGGACACTCAACGTCCGGGCTTTAAATTTGCAGAATGGGAGTTAAAAGGTGTTCCTGTACGTGTCGCAGTCGGGGCAAGAGATATGCAAAATGGTACGGTAGAATTAGCGCGACGTGATACCCAAACGAAGGAAACGGTTGCTCAGGAGGGCTTGGCCGGTACTATTGTACAATTGCTAGGTACTATACAAGAAAATATATACCAAAAAGCATTAAATTTCAGGACATCGCATTTCACTGAAGTGAATTCGTATGATGAGTTTAAAGAAGTGCTGGAAGGTAAGGGTGGTTTTATCTCTTGTCATTGGGACGGAACAACAGAAACAGAAAAACGCGTAAAAGAAGAAACCAAGGCAACAATTCGTTGTATTCCTCTGGATGCGAAAGAAGAGGAAGGTGTTTGTATCTTTACCGGGAAGCCTTCAAATCGTCGTGTACTCTTTGCAAAAGCCTATTAATAGTCTTATCAGAATATGAGGATACTCATTTTGGGATGTGGTTGGCTTGCAGAATCTTTTGCGCTACATATGAAGTATCAAGGCCATGAGGTTTGGGCTAGTACGACAACATCTGAAAAATACCATCGGCTTAATGCCGATGGTATTTTTTCATTTATTCTAGACTTTGATTATGAAAACTTTCCAGCAAGGATAGATTTACCTACTCAATTTGACTTCGTATTAAACAGTATTCCGGCAAGTCAGAAAAATAGTGTAGCGATTCTTGAAAACAGATTTTCGAATATTAAATCATTTTACAGGCACATTACTTGGAAGAAACAAGTCTTTCTGAGCTCTATTGGAATTTATCCGGATAAAGATGCTGTATTTGATGAATTCTATGCAGATACAACCGAGCTCTCATCAAAACTCTTGCTTGCTGAAGCATGCATGTTGGGATTGGCTGATACCATAATTTATCGATTAGGAGGTTTGTTTGGTAAAAACCGTGTTTTTGCCAAATATTTTTCCGAACGTATTTGTACGACGGGTGAACAGCCAGCCAATTTTGTTCATATCGATGATGTGATCAGACTGTTAGAGGCGGCATCTTGCAATGTGCTTAAACATACTGTATACAATGTTGTTGCTCCCTTACATCCTAAAAAAAAGGACGTAATTCTAGCGTCGGCAAAAAAATATGGCTATATTTTGCCACTTGCATTCGAAGCAACGAATACGATTCAAAAAATAGTTAGGGGTGAATTACTTCAAGAGGAACTGGAGTATGAATATGTCCTGCCTGATCCTTTGCAATTTTAATTCATTTTTATTTTAAAAAGAAAAATGAATTTGTGACTACCAAGGTGAAAAAATTAAATAATTTCATTATTTTAACATCAATTCTACTATGGGAAATTTAAGTAGGGGGTCATATTTGCGGGAATTTACCCATATCGAGAAATTTTTGCCAGATATTGGTGTTTTCCTTTGAACAAACCGATAATAGATTAGTATTTTAACAGCATATTATAATAGAGCCATGACAAATGTAGAGAGACATCAATATATCTTAAAACAATTAAAGGAAGTCGGCGTAGTTCAGGTAATTGATCTATGTGAGGAATTGGGCGTTTCCTCTGTGACCATTCGGAAGGATTTGACCTTGTTGGAAGATAGTGGATTGTTGTTTAGGACGCATGGCGGGGCAACACAATATAATCCTTATACGACTGATCGTACCGTATTTGAAAAAGAGAAACTTCGTTCGGATGATAAAAGCAGGATCGGGAAAAAAGCGGCTGAAATGATTGAGGAAAATGATTCCATCATTATAGCTTCAGGAACGACCATGCAGTCGCTAGCAAAGCAGATTGTTCCTAAAGGAAATATTACTGTAGTGACTTCGGCATTGAATGTTGCAATGGAATTGATCAAATATCCTTCGGTTGAAATCATGCAGATGGGGGGGACGCTTCGCAAGACCTCAACATCCGTAACGGGAAAGTATGCAGAAAATTTATTACAGGATTTTTATTGCAGTAAATTGTTTTTGGGTGTAGACGGGATTGACCTGGAGTACGGGGTATCAACGTCAAGTGCGCAGGAAGCTCAATTAAATCGCATTATGATCGATACGGCTCAAAAAGTTGTCGTTCTTGCAGATTCTTCCAAATTTGGAAGAAGAAGTTTCGGACGAATTTGTGGTTTTGATAAAATTGATATATTAATTACCGATGACAAAGTAAATACAAGCTTTGTGGAATCGTTAGAAAAAGCTGGGGTAAACGTCATAGTTGTTTAACACAGTTTAACAAAAAAAACTCAAAACTATGCTCGACTTTTTATCATAAAAAATGTCCCCAAAAGAGTGTTTAACTTTTTGGGGACATTTTTTCTATGGATAGTTTTTTTAGCTCAGTGCCGGCTCCTGCTGGCTTAAACAGTGGAAACTTCCCAGCCCCCAAATAATGTCAACGGAATTTATACCGATGACTTTACGTGTAGGGAAACAGCCTTGGATAATATCCAGTGCTCTTTGGTCATTTTTATCGTTGAAGATCGGTACAACAACGATATCGTTTGCAATGTAGAAATTAGCATAAGAAGCAGGCAATCTTGTTTCGTCATAGATGACCGGTGCTGGCATTGGGAGCTCAACGATATGCAGTGGCTCTCCATTTAAGAGTCTAAATGAACGAAGTGTTGCTAGATTTTCTTGAAGTATCTCGTAGTTTTCATCCCTTGGATCTTCCTCGACAACTGTTAAAACGGTGTTTTCGTTGACGAAACGTGTAATATCGTCAATGTGTCCATCTGTATCGTCTCCAACGATACCGTCTCCAAGCCATAAAACCTGTTCCTGACCGTAAAATTCTTTTAAATAAGTTTCTATCTGCTCTTTTGTCAGGTGTGGATTTCGGTTTTTATTCAATAGACAAGCCGTTGTTGTCATGATTGTTCCTGCGCCATTAAACTCAACTGAACCGCCTTCCATGACGATATCAGGGACAAATAGAGGAAGGTTGAATGTTGTGGCAATACGTGTCGGAACAATATCGTCCAGGTCGAAAGGAGGGTATTTTCCACCCCAGGCATTATAGCCCCAGTCGACTACTGCTTTTTGATTTGTTGCTTGGTTAATAATAAAAGCGGGACCGTGGTCTCTACACCAAGCATCGTTAGTCGGATTAAAGTAGAATTCGATATTGCTAAAATCTGTTGTCACTTCTTTGAGTGCGGTAATAGCAAAATTTTGCATTTCCTCATTAGCGACGTTAATCCTTACTTTTTGCCCTGCTGCTACGGCTTTAATAAATTCGCAATAAGGTTTGTATATTGTTTCGATCTTCCCAGGCCAAGATTCCTCTTTATGTGGCCAACTCAACCATAAGGCTTCTTGCTTTGCCCATTCTGCAGGAAAAGAGAAGCCCTGTTGTTTTGGGGAATTGTCAAAATAGTCCAGGGTGAATGTTTTTTTTTGTTCCATACTTATTTTAGCGGGATTAAAAAAGCCATTTCAGTTTGTTTCAGCACAGTGGTATGCCTTCGAAACTGAAATGGCTAGCATATCCAATATTAGTCTTCGTCAATAAAACGTTTGGTGATCGGCGCGTATGTTTCGATTCTTCGGTCTCTCAAAAATGGCCAATGTTTTCTGAAATAGTCCGATTCATTTAAATCTAGTTCGACGACCTCAATTTCTTCTTTGTCATGTGAAGCAAGGTAGAGTAATTTACCTTGTCCATTCGTCACGAAGCTTCCACCCCAGAATTTCATTGCACCATTTTGTTCAAATCCCACACGGTTAACGGATACAACAGGAACGCCGTTTGCAACGGCATGGGAGCGTTGTATTGTTTGCCATGCATTATATTGATCTTTGTTGGTTTCTTCATCTTGGTCTGTTGCCCATCCGATAGCAGTAGGATAGAATAAAATTTCGGCACCCATCAATGCGGTAATTCGAGATGCTTCCGGATACCATTGATCCCAGCAAATTAAGATGCCTATTTTTCCAAATTTTGTTTTGAATACTTTGTAGCCTAAATCGCCTGGTGTAAAATAGAATTTTTCGTAAAACGCAGGGTCATCTGGAATATGCATTTTGCGATATTTTCCTAAATAGGAACCGTCTGCATCCAATACAGCGGTTGTATTATGGTACAGTCCTTCTGCTCTTTTTTCAAATAATGAAGCGATAATGACGACACCTGCTTCTTTAGCAACAGCCGATAGGGCGTCCGTTGATGGACCCGGAATAGCTTCAGCCAGTGCGAAATTGTCATAATCTTCCACATCGCAGAAATATAAAGAGGTAAATAGTTCTTGCAGACACACAATTTGCGCACCTTTTGCAGCGGCTTCTTTTACTTTAGCGATAGCTTTTTCGAGATTCTCTTGTTTGCTTGCGGTACAGCTCATCTGTACAACTCCAACTTTTACTTTGCTCATTCTTTAATGCTTATTTTAATACAGCACAAAGATACTATTCTTAATTTGGATTTGGTCGGTAGGAAAAACAAAAAGAGCTCTTAGAGCTCTTTTCGTAATCTTGCTACCGGAATGTTCAATGCTTCCCGATATTTTGCAACCGTTCGCCGCGCAATATTGTAGCCTTTTTCTTTGAGAATCTCAGTGAGTTTCTCGTCAGCCAAGGGTTTCCGTTTATTTTCTTTTGCGATGCACTCCTCCAATATTTTCTTAACCTCTTTATTGGATACTTCTTCACCAGAATCCGTTTGAATAGCTTCAGAGAAAAACGATTTTAAGAGAAATGTTCCAAATTCTGTTTGTACGTATTTTGAATTTGCTACCCGCGACACAGTTGATATATCCATATCGATTTTGTCGGCGATGTCTTTTAATATCATTGGTTTTAGCTTACGATCATCACCTGTGAGGAAATAATCATATTGGTATTCCATGATTGCATTCATTGTTTTTAGTAGGGTTTGTTGACGCTGTTTTATTGCATCAATAAACCATTTGGCTGAGTCAAGTTTTTGTTTGACAAATTGCACAGCCTCTTTCATTTTTTTATCCTTTTGATCCGATTTCTCGTAATGTTCAAACATGTGTTGGTAATCACGACTTATGCGGAGCTCAGGTGCATTTCGGCCATTTAAAGTCAAATGCAGTGTTCCATCATTATTGCTGATATGGAAATCCGGGATAATATGTAGTTGCTTGCCTGCTACTGCGCCAGAATCTCCTGGTTTTGGATTAAGTTTTAGAATTTCGTTGACTACGTTTTTTAAATCTTCTGATGAAACGCCTAAAGATTTTTCTAATTTATCATAATGCTTTTTAGTGAATTCTTCCAGGTAATTCGCTACGACTTTAATAGCGAGTTTGATTGTGGGATTTTGTGTGTCCTTTTTTTGTAATTGGATCAATAGGCACTCTTGCAGATCTCGTGCTCCAATTCCTGCAGGCTCAAAATCTTGAATTACCTTTAGCATATCCAATACTTCCTGTTCATCGGTCATTACATTTTGGCCAAAAGCGAGGTCGTCGACAAGATTGATGATGGGCCGGCGTAAATAGCCGTCATCGTCCAGACTGCCAATAATTTGCTGGCCAATTAAAAAGTGCTTGTCATCTAAAGCTAAAAGGTCTAATTGTTGTTGTAACTGCTCATAAAAGGAGTGCTGAATTGCAACAGGCATTTCTTTTCGGTCGTCATCGTCATCTCCGTAGTCATAGCCATTGCCATAATCTTTGAAATCATCTTCCTGGATATAGTCTTCTAAACTAAAGTCTTCTGAGTCGAATCCGTCTTCATTGTCAAAATTGTCATCTGGATCTTTATCGGGGTATTCTTCTATAGGATCGGTCATATTAGTCAAGCTACCATCTTCTAACGCAGGGTTTTCTTCTAATTCTTCCTTGATTCTCGCATCTAATGAAACAGTCGGAACCTGCAACAATTTTATAAATTGTATTTGCTGCGGGGACAATTTCTGTAATAGCTTTTGTTGTAATGTTTGTTTTAACATGCTAATAGTTGACTTTTTTACATCTAAATTTAAACAAATATCATTATTATTTTAAAATAAAATCGATAATAAATAAAAAATGGGTATAATATTTGTGGAACGCGGGAAAAAGTTGCAAAGAAATTTGAGACTAGGCCTTTTTCTACCTATAGGTCTTTTGTTGTTTAATCGTGGCTGTAATTTCCAAAATCCACCCTTTCGAATTATGTCGTATTTTACAGTTGTTTGGCAGGTGTTTTTTATTGTTAAAAAATGTAAATAGTTGATTACAGCGATTTATTTAGTTGTATATTTAGCCCCTGAAAATAGATAAAAAGGCATATTGGACAGGTGTAAAACCTTTTGCTGGTCGGATGTGTTGAATATAAGATAAATTTCCATTTATGTTTAAACGTATTAAGAATAGGATTCTTCGTTATCTTGTTATAGCAGTATATTTTATCATTATATTGGTGTGTGCTATACAATTGAATTTTTTGTGGCTCTTTGGTTATTCTCCAACAAAAAAGGATATCGTTATGCCTAGTGTTAATATCTCTACGGAATTATACACGGCAGATAGTGTTTTAATTGGACGGTATTTCGACGAGGACAGAAATCCAATTCCATTTGATAGTATTCCGAAGTCTGTTACTAATGCGTTGATTGCAACTGAGGATGTTCGTTTTTATAGCCATAATGGTGTTGATTTTTTTGGTCTAGGATCAGGTATTATCTCTACATTAAAAGGGGATAAACGAGGCGCGAGTACAATTACGCAACAGTTAGCTAAAAATCTTTATCGTACTCGTTATAATAAGGCCGGTGGATTGTTGACGCGTCTTCCGGTGGCGGGTCTAGTGATCACGAAGTTTAAGGAGTGGATGACGGCTTATAAATTGGAGCAACGTTATTCCAAAAATCAGATATTGGAGATGTATTTAAATACAGTATCCTTCAGTAATAATGCCTATGGGATTGAGACTGCTGCAAAGCGCTATTTTTCGAAAGGAGCGAATCAATTGAATCAGACCGAAGCTGCTGTTTTGATTGGCATGTTAAAAGGTACGACTTTATATAATCCTATTCGTAATCCCGAAAATGCTTTTGTGCGAAAAAACACCGTTTTAAGTCAAATGTATAAAGGTGGTTTTCTGAAAAAAGAAGAGTATGATAAACTGGTTAAGGAGAAGATTGTTTTGAATACAAATAGTCAAGATCTTAATGCGGGTGGAGATTCTTACTTACGTGCTGCAGTAGCTAAATGGTTGGAAAAATGGTCTGAGGATAACAATTATGATATCTATACAGACGGTTTGAAAATTTACACGACGATAAATTCTAAACTTCAAAAGCATGCTGAAGAGGCTGTGGCGAAACAAATGATTGAATTACAGCAACGTCTAAATAACACCTGGGAGGGCCAGGAGCCTTGGCGTGATTTATCAGGTAAGGTTATACCCAACTTCTTGGATAATTTGGCAAAGAAAACTCCTTATTATGCTTTTTTGAGTAAAAAATATGCGAATACCCCTGATAGCATCAATTACTTCCTAAATAAAAAGAAGAAGATCGAAGTTTATAATTGGAAGGATGGTGGTAAGATCCAAAAGGATATGTCTACAATGGATTCTTTGAAATATTATGCCATGATGTTAAATGCAGGCATGATGTCTATGGATCCGTACTCGGGTGAAATTAAAGCATGGGTGGGTGGGATCAACCACCAATATTTTAAGTATGATCACGTGATGCAGGCGAAGCGACAAGCGGGGTCTACATTTAAACCTTTTGTATACTTGGCTGCTTTGGAGTCAGGGATGTCTCCGTGTGATAAGATTACGGATAAACCTGTTACGATCAAGATTGATAAAGGAGATTCTGTTGAGGTTTGGGAGCCTAAAAATGCAGATTGGAATTTTTCCTATCGTGAAATGTCGTTGCGTCATGCGATGGCGCGTTCCATTAATTCGGTTACGGTTCAGTTAACTGATATGGTTACGCCCGCGAAAGTTGTTGATGCGGCACATCGTTGTGGTATTACAAGTAAATTAAATCCTGTTGCCTCTGTGGGGTTAGGACCTAATGATGTTTCTGTTTTTGAAATGGTGAATGGGTACTCGACGATGATGAATCACGGTGAGCGTGTCTCACCTTTATTGGTGTCTAAGATCGAGGATCATGATGGTAATGTTATTGCCACTTTTCAGGCGGAGCGTAAACAAGTGGTGGATAAACAAGATGCCTGGTTGATGACGTATATGCTGCGGGGTGGTATGGAAGAACCTGGAGGTACATCTCAGGGATTGTGGGAATGGGATTTATTTGATAAGGAAAATGAAATCGGAGGAAAGACAGGTACTTCTTCCGAATATGTAGATGGTTGGTATATGGGAGTGACTAAAGATTTGGTGACAGGTGTTTGGGTTGGCTGTGACGAACGGAGTATTCACTTTAAAAATTCTCATTCGGGAGAAGGTTCTCGTACAGCATTACCAATATTTGGGGTGTATATGGAGTCTGTTTATAAAGACAAACAATTGGGATATACGCAAGGTAAGTTTCCTAGTCCTACTGTTGAAATTACGAAATCTTACAAATGCGAAACTCCGCGTTATAGTGATCCGGAACCAGAGCAAAGTGATTCGACACAAGTAGAAGAGCCCGCTGATGAAGGATTTATCGGGCCTGAGGAAGAGGGAACGGAGCATCCTGTTGAGCGTAATCATACTGAAGGTGCTGATAGCGGAACGAGTAGCGTGGGGTCATCCTCGTTGGAGGAGCTTGGTAGTCAAAACTGATAATAGTTAAAGATATATCTAAAAAATAAAGATGGCCGCCTAGTTTAACTAAGGTGGCTTTTTTTATGCTAGGCTGCGTGGTTGGAATCTCTCTTGGTGAACGTTTGGTGTTGCTGAGGGAAAAGATTATTCCAATTAGGATTATATTTACGGATGAGCCTTTCGACTTGCATGGTTGTAAAATGTTGCAGTTCACTTATTCTCTTATTGGCGGTCTCCGAATTTGTGAAAGATTCTGTGTAGATTATTCGATTTAAGCTAGGGCCCTGGTTGAAAATAAAATTATTGGACTGCTGTAGTTCCATTACTGTACTAAAGATGTTGGAACTGAGACCGATTTTAAAGTGTTTCCGATTGTTGTCAGTTGATATATATACAATAAAATTGTTCATAATGCTAAATTATTTGGACGTTTAAAATATATTTACTAATTTTATTGGCACAATATTACTAATAAAATTAGTTTTTGCAAAATATTTTTTTGAAAAAATAATATGTCAAATATTTCGTCCAATCTGAAATTCCTTCGAAAAGGAAAAAAAATCACCCAGCAACAATTTGCTGATCTTATGGAAATTAAGCGTGCGTCTGTCGGTGCATACGAGGAAGATCGAGCAGAGCCTAAATATGAGTTATTAAAGAAGATTGCCGAATTCTATGGTTTGACTATGGATGAGTTGGCAAACGATGTTATTGATGACAAATGGAAGCCGGTTCCTAAAAGCAATGCCTCAAATTTAAGGGTGCTTAGTGTGACTGTGGATGCAGATGATCGTGAAAATATCGAACTTGTTCCGGTTAAGGCTAGTGCGGGGTATTTAAATGGATATGGTGATCCAGAATATGTTGCTGAGTTGCCAAAGTTTTCGCTACCTATGTTTGGTCAGGGGACATTTCGTGCTTTTGAAATAAAAGGGGATTCGATGTTGCCTTTACCTTCTGGTTCTATTATTGTGGCCGAATACGTAGAAAATTGGCATGATATTAAACCAGGAAGTACCTATATTGTCGTGTCGAAAGAAGATGGTGTGGTGTATAAACGCGTTGCTTTTAAATTTAAAGAGGATAAAGGTTTGAAGCTTGTTTCTGATAATAAGACCTATGAGCCCTATTGGGTAGAGACTGCTGATATTCTTGAAGTGTGGAAGGCTAAGGCTTTTATTAGTACACAGCTGCCCGAACCTACTCCGGAGCCAACCATGGAAACCCTGACCAGCATGATGGCGCAGATGCAGAAGACGATTAATGCAGTGGTAGATGGTTCTAAATAGTGGAGAATTATCTACGTATTTTTATTATTTAGTCACGCTGTGAAGATGATTACAAGGACTGAGGAGCGATCGGTAGCTTGTTTTTATAGGGACTGTAGGTATATTGAATATAAAAACAATCTATCTAAGTTTGTTTTTTATTTTATAAAATGCTATATTTGCATATCTGAAAGGAAGGGGGCTCGTATTGCCCCCTTTTTTTAATTCAATTAATTTAGCATTTCTAGAAACAGAACAATGCAGCATATAGAAAAGAGAGTTATTGAACTCATCGCGGAAAAAATTGCAGATCGCGAGGATTTGTTTATCGTCAGTGTGAAGATGCGCCCAAATAAAATTCTCGAGATTCTTTTGGACGGAGATAATGGGGTGAATATTGATGATTGCGCACAGGTGAGCCGTCATGTTGGTTTCCACTTGGAGGAGGAAAATGTAATTGATGATGCTTACCGTTTAGAGGTTTCATCTCCAGGTATTGATGCTAATTTTGTTAATATCCGACAGTATCAAAAGAATATAGGTCGTACAGTTCAGGTAAAGTTGAACGATAATACAAAAGTTGAAGGTACATTATTGACCGTAGACGAGATGAAGATCAATGTTCTTCAAAAGATAAAAGAAAAAGGTAAAAAAGCACAAGAGGTAGAAAAAGAACTTCCTTTTGATCAAATAAAAGCAACAAAAGTGGTAATTTCATTTTAATAATAATGAGTAACAGCAACATCAATCTGATAGACTCTTTTCAAGAGTTTAAGGAGTTTAAGAATATCGATAGACCTACTGTTATTACAGTATTGGAAGAGGTTTTTCGTAGTATGATCCGTCGTCGTTTTGGTACGGATGAAAATGTGGATGTTATCGTGAATCCAGATAACGGAGATTTGGAGATTTGGAGGACGCGTGTCGTTGTTGAAGATGAGTTTTCAGAAGATGATGACCTTGAAATCGAATTAGCGGAAGCTAGAAAGCATGATGAAGATTTGGAAGTAGGTGATGATTTTATTGAACAGATCACATTGGAAAGCTTTGGTCGTCGTGCAATTTTAGCGGCACGTCAGACGCTTGTATCTAAGGTTTTGGAATTGGAAAAAGACGAGGTCTTTAAGAAATATAAAGATAGAGAAGGAGAGTTGGTCATTGGTGAGGTCTATCAGATTTGGAAAAAGGAGATCTTGGTATTGGATGAGGACGGGAATGAATTAATTCTTCCTAAATCAGAGCAAATCCCAGCTGACTATTTCAAAAAGGGAGATGGCATTCGCGCAGTTGTGCATAAAGTAGATATGATGAATAATAATCCGAAGATTATTATTTCACGTACTGCACCTGCGTTCTTACAACGTTTATTTGAACTTGAGGTTCCTGAGATTTTCGATGGTTTGATTACGATCAAGAAAATCGTTCGTGAGCCAGGGGAAAGAGCAAAGGTTGCTGTTGAGTCTTATGACGATCGTATTGATCCTGTAGGAGCTTGTGTTGGTATGAAGGGGTCTCGTATTCATGGTATCGTTCGTGAGCTGCGTAATGAGAATATTGATGTAATTAATTTTACAACAAATCATTCGTTGTACATCGCTCGTGCTTTGAGCCCTGCAAGAATTAGCTCAATCAAAATCGATGAAGAAAATAAGACTGCGGCTGTATATTTAAAATCGGATCAAGTTTCTTTAGCCATTGGACGTGGGGGACATAATATTAAATTGGCTGGTAAATTGACTGGTTATGAAATAGATGTTTATCGCGAAAATGACGAGTTTGATGAAGATGTCGATATCGAAGAATTCAGCGATGAGATTGAAAGCTGGGTTATTGATGAATTGAAGCGTGTCGGCTTGGATTCAGCTAAGTCGGTGTTGTCTCTTAGCGAGGAAGAGCTGGTTAGACGTACCGATTTGGAAGAGGATACTGTTCGTGAGATTGTACGTATTTTACAAGCTGAATTTGAATAAAATTCAGCTCGTTAATTTTTTTCTATCTAACATTCGGAATAAATTGTTTATGGATGGAAAAAAACATATTTTTGTAATTATATTAAAATAGTTTATATTATAGATGACTGAAGGAAAAGGAACAAACTTGCTTAAAGCAGCAAAGGAACTCAACATCGGGATACATACCGCCGTGGAATGTTTAGTGAAAAAAGGATATGATGTAGAAGCAAAGCCTAACACTAAATTGAGCGGAGAGATGTATGGTGTGCTGTTAAAAGAGTTTCAGGGAGACAAATCACTGAAAGATGAAGCTAAACAAATTGTGATTGGCAAAATTCGTCGTGAGGAGTCGCCGTCCTCTTCTCCTAAGGAATCATCTAAGAATGAGGATTTCGAAGATCATGATGAATCCAAGGAAATCTTGGTCAAGAATACAGTAGAAATCCCTTCTGTTAAGGAAACTACTCCTGCAAAAGTGGAGGAGCCCGTTCATCAAGGTGGTATGAAGGTGGTTGGTAAGATTGATCTTGACGCATTGAATAGAGGCGGAAGTAAGGTCAAGAAGGAAGAACCTGTTAAGGAGGAACCAAAAACCATTAAAGAAACGCCTGTAGAGGCTAAAGCTGAAGCTAAGGTGGAAGAAAAGAAGGAAGCCGAAGTCAAAGCGCCTATTGTTGAAGCGAAAAAAGAAGAACCAAAGGTTATTGAAAAGAAGCCGGAAGTTGTTGTACCAAAAGCTGAAATAGAAAAACCCGAAGTAAATAAAACTGAAGTAAAAGCAACTCCGGTTGTAGAGACAAAAACTGAACCTGTGAAGGTAGAAGACAAGAAAAAAGAAGAAACAGCGCCGAAAGCTGTGCCAGTAACTCCAATAGTGGAGCCTGCGAAAAAACAAGGAGATGAAATTATTTCTGCTCGTGCGGAAAGATTGACAGGTCCTAAAGTCATTGGTAAAATTGAATTACCATCTGCTAGACCTTCCCACAAACCAGTGGCTTCATCTTCAAATGCTGGAAATAATAATGAGAAACGTAAGCGTAAGCGTACGAATCCAAATGGTCCAGTAAACCCAAATGCGGGGCAAGGTCATAATAATCAAAACCGTGGACCGCGCGATGGTAACAATCCCAACAACCGGGACCAACAAGGAGGTAACCGAGGTGGGAATCATGGTCCTAACAACAACCCGAACAATCGTCAAGGGCAAAACAACAACCAACACCCAGGTAGACCGGGACAAGGAGGTAACAACCAACACTCAGGTAGACCAGGACAAGGTACGAGACCGCAACACGGTAATCGTTTTGACAATAGAGGTAAGGGAAGACCTGTTGAGAATAAGGAAGAACCTACTGAAAAGGAAATCCAAGATCAAATCAAAGCAACACTTGCTCGTTTGAGTGGTGCAGGTAAATCTGGTAAATTTGCGCAACGTGCCAAATTGAGACGTCAGAAACGTGATGATGTTGCTCAACATGCGGAAGAAGCTGCAATGGAGCAAGAAATGATGGCAAAAGTATTGCGTGTTACAGAGTTCGTAACTGCAAACGAATTAGCTAATTTGATGGACGTTCAGGTAACCCAAATTATTGCAACTTGTATGAGTTTGGGTATGTTCGTGTCAATTAATCAGCGTTTAGATGCGGAAACTTTAACCATTGTAGCGGATGAATTTGGTTATCAGGTAGAGTTTATCAAACCTGAGGATGAGGAGACTGCTGAATTGGAGGAACCGGATACAGAAGAGAACTTGATTTCAAGAGCGCCTATTGTAACGGTCATGGGACACGTCGACCATGGTAAGACCTCTTTACTGGATTATATCCGTAAGGCGAACGTTACTTCTGGTGAGGCGGGTGGTATCACCCAACATATCGGTGCATACGCGGTGAAATTGGAGGATGGTCGGAAGATCACTTTCTTGGATACTCCTGGTCACGAGGCTTTTACAGCGATGCGTGCCCGTGGTGCCAAAGTAACAGATATTGTTATTATTGTTATCGCAGCTGACGACGCCGTCATGCCGCAAACAAAAGAAGCGATCAACCACGCGCAGGCAGCAGGAGTTCCAATCGTATTTGCATTTACTAAAGTAGATAAACCGGGAGCAAATCCTGATAGAATCCGTGAGCAGCTTTCTGCGATGAATATCTTAGTTGAAGACTGGGGCGGTAAGTTCCAAGCGCAAGAGATTTCAGCAAAAACGGGGGAAAATGTTGACCTATTATTAGAGAAAGTTCTATTGGAAGCTGAGATGTTAGATCTAAAAGCTGATCCGAAAAAACGTGCTGTTGGTTCAGTAATTGAAGCAGCTTTGGATAAAGGTCGTGGTATCGTGACAACGGTGTTGATACAAAGTGGTACATTACGTGTTGGAGACCCTATTTTAGCGGGATCACATTCAGGTAAGGTGAAGGCTTTGACTAATGAAAGAGGTGAACGTGTTAAAGAGGCGGGACCTTCTGTTCCAGTGCAAATCTTGGGTATGGCCGGCGCACCAACAGCAGGGGATAAGCTTTATGTTCTTGAAAGCGAGTCTGAAGCTAGAACTGTAGCTAACAAACGTCTTCAGTTACAACGCGAGCAAGGCATGCGTGCAACTAAACATATTACCTTGGATGAAATCGGTCGTCGTTTGGCTATCGGTAACTTTAAAGAACTTAATATTATCGTTAAAGGTGATGTGGACGGTTCTATTGAAGCATTATCAGATTCATTATTGAAATTGTCTACTGACGAAATTCAGGTTAATATCATTCACAAATCAGTGGGTGCAATCTCTGAATCAGATGTATTGTTAGCTTCTGCTTCCGATGCGATTATCATAGGTTTCCAAGTACGTCCAACACAAAACGCACGTAAGTTGGCAGAGAACGAGCAAATTGATGTACGTTTATATTCGATCATCTATGATGCGATTGATGAAATCAAATCTGCGATGGAGGGTATGTTGGCGCCGAAATTTGAAGAGAAAATCGTTGCTGAGGTTGAAATCAGAGAAACCTTCAAAATTTCTAAAGTGGGTACGATTGCCGGATGTATGGTTAAAGAAGGTAAGATCAATAGAAATAATGATATCCGCATAATCAGAGATGGTGTTGTAATTCATACTGGTAAACTGGCATCGTTGAAACGTTTTAAAGACGATGTGAAAGAAGTTTCAATGGGTTATGAATGTGGTTTGAATATTGACCGTTTCAACGATATTCAAGTAGGAGATATTGTTGAAGCTTACGAACAAGTTGAAGTGAAACGTAAATTGTAATCACTTAGTGGTACACTAATAAAACAGAAAGCGGCATTGANNTCAATGCCGCTTTCTGTTTTAACGTTCGTATAGTTCTATTGGAACCTGATCAGGATCAAAGAAGAATGTAAAGCGTTTATTTGTTAACTCGTCTATTCTGATCCCTTCATGTGATACACCTGCTTTTTCGAGCTTATTTAATTCGATGTCGAGATTATCGACTTCGAATGCAAGATGTCTTAAACCGGCAGCTTCTGGAAAGCTGAGCCGATTAGGCGGTGATGGGAACGAAAAAAGTTCTATAATGTAATGATCGTTGAGTTTGAGGTCCAGTTTGTAGGAATCACGTTCCACACGATAGTATTCTCTAGCAATCTCTAGGCCCAGTATGCCCGTATAGAATTTCTTTGAACGCTCGTAATTGCTGCATATAATGGCAATATGATGTATCTTGTTGAGGTTTAATTTCATCTTTCAATACTTATCTCATGGCATTTGTTATATCTTTTGTTCGTTTAGGATATGGAGCATATACAGACTATTTTACCATGTCTCTCCTATTATTTTGCTCTTTCATATTGTTTAGGCCAAGGAACTTCAGCGTCTAATTCTTTGGCAAAATGTAATGGAAGGTGTGGATCATCAAGAAATCCCCGTGCGATTAAGATTAAATCTGCTTGCTTTCGCGTAATGATCTCGGATGCTTCAATAGCAGTTTTAATTAAACCTACAGTGGCAACGTTATTCTTGGTATTCTCCTTAATAGCGGTGGCGAAAGGGAGCTGATATGCTGGTCCTACATCTATTTTTTGATAGGAGACCAATCCTCCACTTGAAACATCAATCAGGTCTACCCCCAATGCATATAGCTGTTGTGATAAGGCTATGGATTGCTTTAAGTCCCAGCCGGCTTCGGCCCAGTCAGTTGCTGAAATACGTACCCATAAACTTTGGCTTGTTATTTCTTGTTTTACTCTTTTCACAATTTCAATAAGAAAGCGTATTCTATTTTCAAAGATCCCGCCGAAAGTGTCTTTTCGTAAGTTGCTCAGTGGTGAAAGAAATTGATGGATCAGATATCCATGTGCTGCATGGAGTTCAATAATTTCATAGCCGGCTTGGATTGCTCTTTTCGTCGCTGTTCCAAATTGTTCAATCAGATTTTCAATGGCGGAAACATCAAGTTCCTGTGGTTCATAATCTCCTGCATGGAAAGCTATTGCAGATGGAGCAACTGTTTGCCAGCCCTGAGGGTCCGTTGGTGAAAATTGATTCCTGCCAAGCCAAGGTTTATTGCTGCTTGCTTTGCGGCCTGCATGGGCAAGTTGTATGCCGGGTATGGAATTATTTGCTTTAATGAACTCGGTTATTTCTTTTAATTTTTCGATATGCTGGTCGTCCCATAAACCAAGGTCTCCATCACTGATTCGACCGTCAGGGCTAACTGCTGTTGCTTCTTGTATTACTGCTGCAGCTCCGCCGATTGCAAATTGGCCCAAATGAACCAAATGCCAGTTATTTGCAAAACCATCTTTTGCCGAGTATTGACACATTGGGGATACAACCAAACGATTTTTCAATTGTAAATTTCCGATGTTTACTGATGAAAATAATTGACTCATAATTGCTTGTTTATAGAAGATAGGAGCAATGAAAGCTCCTATTTTAATCAATTTCTTTGTATCATAAAAGAAAGCTATTAAAAGGGCTGTATTTGACCCTGATGAATAGCTATTCGATTATTAGGGATTTGTAGACCATAAAGAAGCTGATTTTAACATGGCTCTTCTTGGTAGTTTTAAATTAGCAATGATCAGCTCCGCGAAATCTTCAGGCTGAAGAACTTTTTCTGGATCACCATCGGTAAGTCCAAGATCTTTGGACATATCCGAGGCAATCGTACTAGGCATAAGTGTACATACCCGAATATTGTTTTTCCGTACTTCCCGCATTAAAGAATCGGCGAAGCCGATGACGCCAAACTTTGATGCACTATAAGCGGAAGTGGTGGCTGCGCCATTTAATCCGGCAGTCGAAGATATCATAATGATATCGCCTTGATTTTTTTCAATCAGTTGCGGAAGAATAGTTTTTGTAACAAAATATGTACCCAGGAGATTCGTTTGAATGATCGATGTCCAATCGGCAACATCCATGTCGAGCACAGTGGAAAACGATGCTACTCCCGCATTGTTAACTAATATGTCAAAGCTACCGAAGGTGTTTTTCAATCGCTCGATCTCCTCCTGTACTTCACTATAATTTGATACGTCAAAGACGGCATAAGTGACCTCAGTGCCCAGCTCGGCAAGTTCCGTGGCCGTATCCTTTAAAGCAGCTTCATTTCTACCGGTTATCGCGATATGAACACCTTCTTTCGCTAAAGCATAGGCAATCGCTTTCCCCAATCCTCGCGCACCACCCGTAATTAAGGCTCTTTTTCCTGTTATATTTTCCATAATATAAAAATAGGCATGATCTTTTTTATTCCTGTCAGATGATCCTAAAAAAGGCAATTTATTTTGCCTTTTTTAGGATATTTTCGATAATGGGGTAAGTATTGTTGCGTATGTCTTCAAATTGGTCCACATGACGCCATTCTGCTTTTGTGATATCTTCTGCAGTTTGCGGAATCAATTTAGGGACTTTGTTGACTCCCATTTCATACCAGTTCGTTGCTTTTAAGACGAATTCTCCATTTCGCAAAAAATAGGTATGGTATGATGTGGTGATTTTTTTTCCTAAGTAGTTGATTTTGATGCCACATTCCTCTTCAACTTCGCGTACAGCTGCTTCCCGCATTTTTTCATTTTCTTCCACTTTACCTTTCGGAAGATCCCATTTTCCTAATCGGTAGATAAAAAGATAGTCTCCATCACCATTTTTCACCAGCCCACCTGCAGCTTTAATGAGCTTAATTTTATTTTTTAAGTTTTGAAATACGGTTTCAAAATCCTTGTTGATGTAGAGATATGTTTTTGGAACTTTATCAATTTCAGATTGTTTGAAAAGTTTTTGGAGGTCAATCTCTTGAAAACTAATTGTTTGCGGGTTTTTGATTTTCGATGGAACAAAATCTGCTAAAATTAGCACGGTTTCGTTCATATAAATTTTATAAATTTGCGCCATGAATAATTTAAATGAGGTTGAACAAAAAGTTGCTGAATCCTTATTGCAAATTAAAGCAATAAAATTGCAACCTAAAAGTCCTTTTACATGGGCGTCGGGTTGGAAGTCTCCAATTTACTGTGATAACCGTATCACTTTATCTCATCCTGCGATTCGTACATACATTCGTCAAAAGCTTTCTAAGCTTATTCAAGAAGAGTTTGGATCAGTGGATATGATTTCTGGAGTTGCTACGGCAGGTATTCCACAAGGCGTTTTGGTAGCACAGGATTTGGGACTACCATTTTCTTATGTCAGAAGCTCAGCTAAGGATCATGGTCGTCAGAATTTAATTGAAGGTGAAGTAGTTAGCGGTCAACGCGTAGTTGTAATTGAGGATCTAATTTCGACAGGTAAGAGTAGTTTAGTGGCTGTAAAGGCGTTACGTGAGGCTGGCTGCAATGTTGTTGGCTTGGTGTCTATTTTTACTTATGGATTGCAACAAGCTACTGATAATTTTGCTGATGCAAAATGTCCTTATTTCAGTCTATGTAATTATGATGCTTTGATTCAGGTCGCTGCTGAAAATAGTTATGTATTGGAAGAGGATATTGAGATCTTGAAAAAGTGGCGATTGAACCCGGCTACTTGGGGCGACAATTTTCAATAAAGAGGATTAATTTATCGTTATGACTACTATTCAGAATACAACAGAAATCAACAAAAATGTCGGCGAGGTGTATGCGTTTTTGGCGGATCTCAACAATCATGAGCAGTTGATGCCTGAAAATATCTACAATTGGTCTTCGACTACGGACGAGGCGCGATTTACAATACAGAATATGGCAAAATTGGCTCTTCGCGTAGAAGAGCGTGTTGAGAATCATCTTATTAAGTTGACTCCTTTAGAGAAGGCACCTTTTGACGTAACTCTTCGTTGGGAATTGCAAGTTATTGCTGATACAGTGACAAAGGCAACCTTTATCATAGATGCTGATCTCAACATGATGATGAAAATGATCGCTTCTGGGCCGCTTCAAAAATTGGTTGACTTTCAGGTCAACAAATTAAAAGAAAAGCTAGGGTAGGTTGGTTCATAGCGAATATAAAAAAAGCTCGATTAGTAATAATCGAGCTTTTTTTATGCTAGTCTTTCATTGACTTTTTTCCAATTCACAATATTCCACCAATTTTTAATATAATCAGCTCTTTTGTTTTGATAGTGCAGGTAATAAGCATGCTCCCATACATCAAGACCTAAAATGGGAATACCTTTTACCTCTGCAACATCCATTAAAGGATTGTCTTGGTTTGGAGTAGAGCTAATTTTTAAGTTACCTGAGTCATCCAAAAGCAACCAGGCCCATCCCGAACCGAATCGTGAGGTTGCTGCAGCGGCAAACTGTTCTTTGAATTTGTCTAGAGAACCAAATGTCTTATTGATCATAGTCAATAATTTTTCGGATGGCTGGCTCGGCTTATCGGACAGACTTTCCCAAAAAAAGTTATGGTTCCAGGCTCCTCCAGCATTATTCCTTGCTTTTGGAGAGTACTTAGATATGTTTGCTAGAAGTTGCTCCTCTGAGGCTTCCTTGATGTTTTCAGCAAGAATGGCTTCGTTAACGGCATTAATATAGGCCATATGATGCTTTGTATAATGGATTTCCATCGTCAACGCGTCAATATTAGGCTCCAAAGCGGCATAACTGAATGGTAATTTTACTTGGGAAAACTTTAAGGTAGCGGCAAGTAATTCAGTAGCTTTCGCGGAAGCAATATCTTGTAATATTGATCCAGATACAGCGATGCCTAGCGTAGCTTTTGCTGCATTTTGAAGGAAGTTTCTGCGTGTTTGCATATAATCTTATTGTGATTAGTTTTGATATAAATATAACGTGAAATTTTGCAAATATTGTCCAAGAATTGTCTGTTAATTGTAATACAACAAAATTGTTATAAATTCATCTGTAGAGCAGCATGCTTTGTTTCGAATTTTGATGTACGGTAATTTCGCTACCCCTAATTTCTATTGTTTTAAAGGCATTTCATGGCAGTTATAGGACAGGTTGGCTAAAGAATTATAATTGTTTATAAAATCAAATTTAGCTAAGTTTGATCTATGTATACATTAAGGATTTCAAAAATCATCCCCCAACCTAATAATAACCTTACTTTTCAGCTTGAGTCTATAGCAGGAGACTATCCTTCCTATAAAGCTGGGCAGTTTATTACGCTTTCTTTTGTGTTTGGTGACCGTGAGGTACGTCGTTCTTATTCTTTTAATAGTTCGCCGGATAATAATGAGCCCTTAAGCATCACTGTTAAGCGTGTCGAAAATGGGGAAATATCTCGACTGCTCCACCATACTATTGTGGAGGGGGATATCGTCAACGCGATGGAACCTCAGGGTTTGTTTGTATATGAACCTGAACCGGAAAAGATTCGGACCTTATTTTTGTTTGCTGCTGGAATTGGCATCACACCCTTGTACGCTATTCTCAAAACAGCGCTTCTTGCGGAAAGTAAGTCTAAAATAGTGTTAATTTACAGTAATAGTACGCTGGAATTAACACCGTTTCGATCCGAATTGGAGGGTTGGGCAGACCGATTTCCTGATCGTTTAACAATTGTGTGGATTTACTCCAATAGTAAAAACTTGATGAAGGCAAGGTTGAATAGAGATTATATACATGCTATTGTTAACGATCATTTGTTTGGAAATAAGGAAGATGCCTTGTTTTATACCTGCGGTCCTGTGATTTATATGGATCTATGTCGTTTTACCCTTTTGGGGATGGGATTTGATTCCAATCAGATAAAACGAGAGACATTTCTATTGCCCGAAAATGAAGAGGATGATGATGACGAGACCGAAAAGGAAGTTGATACAACGACCTATGCTATCGAATTATATTTTCAAGGCAAAACCTATAATCTTGAAGTGCCATATAACAAATCTATTTTGGACATCGGGCTGGAACATAAAATTAAGTTGCCGTATTCTTGTAAATCCGGTATGTGTAGTACCTGTATTTCACAGTGTACAAGAGGTAAAGTAAGAATGGATTATAATGAGGTTTTAACAGATCGCGAAGTTGAACAAGGAAGGATACTTTTGTGCACGGGGCATCCGGTAGAAATGAATACGGCTATTGAAGTATTATAATTTAACATCTGTATTTAATCCGAAAATACAGTGTGTTGTTATAGGGCGTTATAGCTATTTAAAATTGCATATACACGTAAATTTACCTAAGTTTGAATATAACCGTTTTATAGCTAACTATTATGGGAAAATTACTCTGGAGCCCAACAGAAGAGCAAAAATCTCTAGCTGAGATCAATAAGTTTAAACAATATGTGGAGAATGAGCATGGCTTATTCTTTCCATCCTATCAGGACCTTTGGGCATGGTCAACGACGGAACTGGCTAATTTTTGGAAGAGTATAGCCGCCTATTTTAATTTAAAATTTCATTCAGCTCCTACAAACATTGTCGAGTTACCGGCAGATTCCACAAGCTTTATTGGGACAAAGTGGTTTAGTGGGGCTACTTTGAATTATGCTGAACACGTATTTCGGAACACAACGGAAAAGCGTCCTGCATTAATCTTTCAATCTGAACAGCATGCTAAAAGAGAGGTGTCATGGACTGAGTTGGAATCCATGGTTCTCAAACTCCAAGTCTATTTGAAAGAATTAGGTGTACAAAGTGGAGATCGTGTAGCTGGTGTATTGATTAATGGCATCGAAGCAGTTGCGTTATTTTTGGCTGCTAATTCCATCGGTGCGGTTTGGTCCTGTTGTTCGCCCGACTTTGGAGAGGCAAGTATTCAGGAACGTTTTGAGCAGATTGAACCCAAAGTACTCTTCGCAAATTCCAGTTATTACTATAATGGACGTCTTTTTGAAAAGGCGGAAAGTATTCAGCAACTTTCGCAGCGGCTACCATCATTAGTGGCTTGTGTTTTGATTGATGATCCTATTTGGGAAGAGATTCTGAAAAAGGATCTTACACAAGTTAAGCTCCAATTTACGGCAATGCCTTTTGATGCTCCAATATGGATTTTGTATTCTTCGGGAACTACCGGGAAGCCTAAAGCCATTACACATGGAGTTGGTGGTATGCTGCTGGAACATATGAAAGCACTTGGACTGCATCAAAATGTGCAAGACGGCGATCGATTTATGTGGTATTCTACTACAGGATGGATGATGTGGAATTATGCGCTTTCGGCCCTTTTAATGGGAAATACATTGTGTATATATGATGGAGCTACGAATTATCCCGACAAATTGAGTTTATGGAGGTTTGCACAAGAAAGTAAGGTGGATCATTTTGGCGTTGGGGCTGCTTATCTCATCTCCTGTCAAGATCAAGATTTAAAATCCATGGCTTATCAGCCGAAAACAATAGGGTCAACAGGCTCACCACTTCCGCCAGATGTGTTTGAATGGCTAAATGTACAGTTTCCAAAAAGTCAAATTGTCTCATTAAGTGGTGGTACAGACGTTTGCAGCGCCTTTCTTTCGGGGTGCACTTTGCGTGATGTTTATGCAGGAGAGATTCAATGCCGCACCTTAGGAGCTAAGATAGAAGCATTTGATGAGAATGGTCATCCACTTTATGGGGAGGTTGGAGAACTCGTTATTTTAGCTCCCATGCCCTGCATGCCCATCTATTTTTGGAACGATGGGGCGAATAAAAAATACTTCGATAGTTATTTTGATAAATATAGCGGTGTTTGGAGTCATGGTGACTGGATTAAGATTACTGACCATGATGGAGTAATTATGTACGGGCGTTCAGATGCAACTCTGAACCGTGGCGGCGTACGTATTGGTACTGCGGAGATCTATAATGTTTTAAATAGAACCGAGGGGGTCTTGGATAGTTTGGTTATTTGCGTAGATCATGAAAATGGATCATCTGATATGTTGCTTTTTGTTCAATTGGACACTGGCTTATTGAATGACATGTTAAAAGGTGAGATTAAACGGGTGCTTCGGCAGCAATATAGTCCGCGACATGTGCCTGACGATATTTTTCAAGTAGCGGCTATTCCTTATACGTTAAGCGGCAAAAAACTGGAGCTGCCTATTAAGAAAATCTTTTCGGGGATACCCGTAGAAAAAGCGGTGTCAGTAGACATTATGCGGAATCGAGAATCTTTGTTGGACTTTGAAGCGATTAGCAAAATCTGGAGAAGATCCTAAATATAGCTATAAAATAGCTAATTTAAAAACCCCTCAGATGACGAAGTTTGCCGTTTGAGGGGTTTTCGAATTTAACTTTACTCCACTCAGACCTGTATAACACCTACATTATACCGGTCTAAGATAGGTTTTTCGTTGGCAGCTTCAATTCCCATGCTGATAACTTTTCGTGTTTCTTCAGGTGCTATAATTCCATCAACCCATAGTCTCGCAGCAGCGTAATATGGGCTCAATTGCTCGTTGTACCGGTCTTCGATGGATTTAAGGAGGTCGTTTTTCTCTTTTTCATTAATTTCTTGACCTTTGGCCTTTAAAGCTGATTCTTGGATTTGAAACAGTGTTTTGCCTGCTGCGGCACCGCTCATGACTGCCATTTGGGCGGTAGGCCAAGCGTAGATTAGTCGTGGGTCATACGCTTTTCCACACATTGCATAATTTCCTGCGCCATAACTGTTTCCGACAATAAATGTAAATTTTGGGACTACGGAGTTGGCCATTGCATTGACCATTTTTGCGCCGTCTTTGATAATCCCCCCTTGTTCAGATCGGCTCCCTACCATAAAACCAGTGACGTCCTGAAAAAAAACAAGTGGAATGCGCTGTTGGTTGCAATTCATGATGAAGCGCGCCGCCTTATCTGCTGAATCACTATAGATAACCCCGCCCATCTGCATTTCCATGGTGTTGCCAGGTTTTTTGGCTTTAATGATCTCGCGTTGATTAGCAACGATCCCGACAGCCCAGCCATCTATGCGGGCGAGGCCGCATACAATGGTTTTTCCATAATCTGGCTTGTATTCTTCTAAAGTCTCTGCGTCTACAATCGCATTCAGGATATCCTGCATGCGATAAGGTTTTGTCCTGTCTTCGGGAAGAATCTCTATTATTTTACTCGGATCAGTTTTTGGGGGTAGGCTTATCTTTCTGTCGAAATTAGCTTTTAGATTTCCACCGATTTTATCGATAACATTTTTTATAGCATCTAAACAACTTTGGTCGTCGGGAAATTTATTGTCTGTTACGCCGGATATCTCCGAATGGGTAGAAGCTCCGCCGAGTGTTTCTGCATCTACAGTTTCACCTATCGCAGATTTGACCAAGTAAGGGCCTGCTAAAAATACAGATCCCGTTCCTTCGACGATAAAGGCGTAGTCGGACATAATAGGTAAATAAGCGCCACCTGCTACGCAACTTCCCATAATTGCTGCAATTTGAGGTATTCCCATGGAGGACATTCGGGCATTGTTACGGAATATACGTCCAAAATGTTCTTTGTCCGGAAAGATTTCATCTTGTAGCGGTAAAAATACACCGGCGGAATCTACTAAATAGATAATTGGCAAGTTGTTTTCCATAGCAATTTCTTGTGCGCGTAGATTTTTCTTGGCAGAAATTGGGAACCATGCCCCAGCTTTGACAGTCGCGTCGTTGGAGACAATTACGCATAGTTTGGATTTTACATAACCCAGTACCGCTGCGCATCCTGCGTTTATGCATCCACCATGTTCTTTGTACATTCCTTCGCCGGCAAACATGCCTATTTCAAGATACTCACGGTCTGGGTCCAGTAGATATTCTATTCTTTCCCAGGCTGACATTTTGCCTTTTTCTTTCAGTTTTTTTATTTTATCGATGCCGCCACCGAATTTTAAATTTTCTCTTTTTTGGCGAAGTAATGCGAGTAGCTCCTTCATAATTTATAATCTTGGTTTTAAAAACTGTTAAATTAAGAATTTCTTATTTTTAGATAAATTTAAAATAAAATTTTAAAATATTTGCAATTTTATTCCTAAATATTTTGATATATTTGAATTGAATTACCGATTGTAAATTTAATATTCATGCTTATGTTTATTGAAAATAAACAACAAATGGATATGATCAGACAAAGTGCACGAGATTTTGCACAGTATCATATCAAACCTTATGTGATGGAATGGGACGAAGCCCAAATATTTCCAATAGAAGTTTTTAAAAAGTTAGGCGAACACGGTTTCATGGGAGTAATCGTTCCTGAAGAATATGGCGGATCAGGGCTCGGGTATCAGGAATACATTACCGTTTTGGATGAAATCTCCAAGGTATGTGGTTCAATCGGGCTTTCTGTGGCGGCGCATAATTCCTTGTGCACAAATCATATATTAAGCTTTGCCAGTGAAGAACAGAAGAAACGTTATCTTCCAAAGTTGGCGACAGCTGAATGGATCGGTGCCTGGGGGCTTACAGAAACCGGTTCCGGTTCTGACGCCGGTGGAATGACGACATTTGCGGAGAGAGATGGTGATCATTACGTGTTAAATGGTTCTAAAAATTTTATCACGCATGCCATCAGTTCTAGTGTTGCTGTCGTTATTGCACGAACTGGGGCTAAGGGGGATAAAAAAGGGATGTCGGCTTTCATTGTTGAGAAAGGTACACCTGGATTTACTGCGGGAAAGAAAGAAAATAAATTGGGGATGCGTGCCTCAGAAACTGCCTGTCTTTTTTTTGATAATTGTCGGATTCATCGGGATCAACTCATCGGTGAGGAAGGACAGGGCTTTGTACAGGCTTTAAAATTATTGGATGGCGGACGTATTTCGATTGCGGCACTTTCTTTGGGTATTGCCCGCGGAGCTTACGAGTGTGCGCTGAAATATGCACACGAGCGTGAGCAGTTTGGGAAAAAGATTTACGAATTTCAGGCAGTTTCTTTTGCACTTGCAGATATGGCTACACAAGTAGAGGCAAGCGAATTGTTAACGAGGCAGGCGGGCTATTTAAAGGATCATGGGGACCGTGTTTCTAAAATTGGAGCGATGGCTAAACTTTATGCGTCGGAGGCTGCCGTTAGTGTCTCGAATGAATCTGTGCAGATCTTTGGTGGTTATGGATTTACAAAGGACTATCCTGCCGAGAAGTTTTTTAGAGATGCTAAACTATGTACCATAGGTGAAGGGACTTCAAGTATTCAGAAAATGGTGATCGCCAGAGAGATTGAGAAAGATATTTTATAGCATATGATGAGGGATCAAGTTGTATTGGTTGATTGCCCAAGAGACGCTGTTCAAGGGCTTCATAACTTTATTGAGACAGATAAGAAAATTAAACATATCAATACGTTAATCGAAAGTGAGCTGTTTGATGTTATTGATTTTGGATCTTTCGTTTCGCCGAAAGCAGTTCCGCAGTTGGCGGATACAAAAGCAGTCCTGGAAGGAATCAGAAAGAATGAAAAAGTGAAGTTATTGGCGATTGTCGCCAATCTTCGGGGAGTAGAAGAAGCCGTTCTAGAGGAAAAAATCGACTTTTTAGGGTATCCATTTTCAATATCGGAAACATTTCAACGTCGAAATACCAATATGGGCTTGGCGGCTTCTTATCAGCAAGTAAAAGAAATGAAACTTTTGGCAGACGCTAATCATAAATCTTTAGTTATTTATATTAGCATGGCTTTTGGGAACCCATACAAGGATCCGTGGTCCCCACTTTTGGTAGAAGAATGGATTGGGAAATTATACGATCTGGGTATCCGGGAATTTTCTTTGGCAGACACAACTTCAGAAGCCGATGCGAATCAGATTTCAGCATTATTCACTTTTGTTAAAGCCAGTTTTCCAAAACCGGAAATAGGTGCACATTTTCATGCGAGGCAAGCGGAGAGTCTTGCTAAGATTGAAGCCGCTTATCTCGCAGGTTGCCGTAAATTTGAAGGCGCATTGCTTGGTTATGGCGGTTGTCCATTTGCAAAAGATGATTTGGTTGGCAATATACCTTCAGAACTCTTGTTGCGTTATTTTGGACGAGGAACTGATGCTGAAATACTCGGATTGGAGCATAGCTTCAGGCAAATGATTTTGTAGGGATTTTTGAGATGGAAAAACTAAATTTTATAAAGGTGCACGTTGAGCAGCATGTGTTCAATTTGACGCTAGCTCGTTCGGATAAAAGAAATGCTTTTAGTCCGACTATGGTGAACGAAATTGCCTATGCATTGAATCTGGCGAATAGCAATCCCGATATTCGTTTAGTACAAATAGAGGCTGAAGGTCCGGTGTTCTGTGCGGGTATGGATCTTAAAGCTTTTGAGGATCCTACAGTAGATATTGGTAATCCGGCAATTCCAAAGGTTGAAAAGTCTTTGGCAGAAATATTTGCCTGTTTAGATAAGCCTTCAATCTGTGTTGTTAGGGGAGATGTTATTGCAGGTGGTTTTTTGATTGCATTATCTTGCACTTATTTGTTTGCACTGCCACATGTACGTTTTTCTTTGCCAGAAGTAAAAATCGGACTCTTTCCATTTCAGGTGTTGGCCTTGCTAATGGAATATATGCCTGAAAGAAAAGCGATGGATCTTTGTATCAGGGGAGATTCTTTTTCTGCGGGAGATGCGCTGGATAAGGGTATTCTGTCCGGAATTTTGGATGTTGAAGAAACTGCCTTGGTTGAATTGAGAGAAACTATTCTTAAAAATGCTCCTTTGGCTATATCGAGAGGTTTTGTTGCACTGCGAAGGCTAAAAGAGCAAGATTATGATGATAAGTATAACTTTCTCTTAGAGAGCTTGGCAGATTTGCGTAAAACCAATGATTTCAAGGAGGGAATGGATGCCATGCGTAATAAAAGAAAAGCCAACTGGAAAAATAGCTAATTAAAATGATCGAAAACTCGGTCTGCTTGTCAAGGGAGAGAATTCCCAAGGAATAGAACTAAGGATAATCAGTAAAGCTAGTCCAAACCAGATTAATAATGTTTTAAAACGTCGATCGTTTGTATCGGCGTTTTTGCTTTTATGGGCACCCAATGTCAGGCAAATTGCAGCCATAATCATCATGCTACTGTGCTCCATACCGAAGAAGCGAATTTGCCTCAGGTGGACTGCTTCGTCGAAATGTCGTAGGAAGTACTGTGTGAAGGGGCTCAGTATATAGAGATTAATACCTAAAACTAGCTGAATATAGAAAGAAATAACCGTGGTTTTTACAAGAAATTGATCGATAGGGGAGAATAGAAGCTGCTGTTTTTTCTTATAAAAAAAGGTTGAAAGACTAATTGCTAGTATAATCAGTACTTCCCATCTCCATAAAGAATGCATCGCTAGAATGAAGGGATAAATGTAATTCATCATGAAAACAAAGATGGTAATAAAATAGATTTAAAGCTATTTTAAACTATACCAGCTTATAGAATAGATGCTGGTTTTTCATTAATTGTCTACGTCATCTGATCAAAGGGACTTGTATTTATATGTATTTTTACTTTATATAAGCACTTTATTGTTTTGGTTATTAGGTTGCTTTGTATTGTTTTTAACTCTTGGTTAATGCTGTTGTTATGTGTAATTCGCCGTTTATCTATCTGGCGGAGAATAACGATTAGCTGGACCAAATAGGCTGTCCAAATGATCGAGAACGAAGGTATTCGCTTGTGAATAACTAATGATCGTCTGTATGCCTTATTTTTAGTTGTTTTTAGCCTCTCTGAGGTGATGTTTGTCATTCCCGAAGGGTTTGTGTGGTTTTGATTTGTTTTAGCTGAGAATGCGGCTATTTCGGGTTTTTGAAGGTGGTTGCGATTTGCGTGTTGTTTTTAAGGATAACGCACATCGATAAAAATGATGTTTTATTTGATTACGAATTTCATAATTTATTATAATAACAATTTGTTTATCATAGTATTATGTTTATTATATAAATTGAATGTATATGTTTTATTATGTCCGATCTGCGCTATTAAATTAAAATAATGCCTTAGCGTAAGCAAAGCTCTGCCTGTGTTTTTTTTTAAAATATTTTTGGAATTATACAAAATCCGTTTCTATATTAGTGTATTAATTAAATAATACAGCAGTATGGTTACTATCCAAAATCTAAATTTCAGCTATAGTAAATCAAGGCCCCTTTTTCTTCATATGGATCTTGAATTGAAGCAGGGGTATATCTATGGCCTATTGGGAAAGAATGGTGCTGGCAAATCAACTTTGCTTAAGAATATTGCCGGTTTGGTATATCCTGTTTCGGGGCAAGTTGATGTGCTGGGGCATAACCCTAATCGAAGGGAACCTTCCTTGTTAAGGGAGATTAGTTTTATTCCGGAAGAGTTTTATCTCCCTGCCGTAAAATCAGAACAGTTTCTGAAGGCTAATGCAGGGTTCTACCCCAACTTCGATCAGGTATATTTTGATCAGCTTATTCGTGAGTTCGATATTCCCATTGAGCAAAAACTAGCAAGCATGAGTTATGGACAGAAAAAGAAATATATTATTTCTTTCGGTTTAGCGTCTAACACAAAAGTGATCATCATGGATGAGCCAACGAATGGTTTGGATATTCCTTCTAAGGTTCAGTTTCGAAAGATCATGGCTTCTGCCATTACTGATGATCGATGTGTAATTATCTCCACACATCAGGTGCGTGATCTGGATAATCTTATTGATGCTGTTATTTTACTTGATGATCATAAGGTTGCACTCAACGCTCCGATGCATGTGATTACTGATCGCTTATGCTTTAAAAAAGTAAGAGAGTTGCCTTTGGATACACTCTATTCCGAAGAAGGAGTAGGCGGTTTTAATGTTATTCTCCCAAACTCGGCGGCAGAAGATTCGAAACTGGATTTGGAGTTGCTATTTAATGCAGTGTTACAGTGCAAGGAAAAAATTACGGACCTTATTAAACATGATGAATATGTCAAATCTATTTAATGCTACGCGTTTTTTTGGACTGATTCGAAGACAATGGATTGGTTTTGGGCGAATTTATCTGATGTCAATAGGGATTATTGCCGGGGTAATTTTTGGTTTTTATGCAGTTAACTTGGGATCAAATTATGATGATATCAAAAAGAATACTGTTTATTCGTTGCTAAATTTCAGAGCACCGTTGTTTTGTATCTTGGGACTCTTTTTTGTAACGGTTATCTCGAGCAGTTATTTTGCTGATTTAGGGAAGAAGACCCGGGCGATTTTTGAGCTGATGATTCCAGCGTCACAATTGGAAAAGTTTCTGGTCAGCTTATTCTATACGGTTGTCGTGAGTATTGGTTCATATTTATTGGTCTTTTATTTGATCGATTTGGCATTTGTTTCTTATTTGAGGAGCGTTGGTTCTGTGGTTGTAAATGAAGTACAGCCATCAGGAGAGACGGTCAGTGTGGATCTATGGCAGTACTTTTTCAAGGTTCAATACCCTGAACCGGCTTATTATTTTTGTTTTGTACCAATTCTTCTGAATGCAATTTTCTTACTTGGTGGGATCGTCTACCAAAACTATCAATATGTAAAGACGGCTATTTTTCTTGTGCTTTACTGTGTAGTTTGGATGTGTCTTTTTGTTTACTTAATGAAGACTCAGACCCAAGATACCGTAGGTACAATGGATAATAACTATTGGTCTGATTCAAATCATATTTTTGCATTGATCGGCGCTGTAGGAGTGTTGCTTGCCATAATGATTTGGGCGGTTGCTTTTTTAAGGTTGAAAGAAAAGGAGATTTAATATGGAGTTCAATGCAAATAAAGCCATTTACCTTCAGATTGCTGAGTACGTATGTGATCATATTTTGCTAGCGACCTGGAAAGTGGATGAAAAACTCCCCTCAGTAAGGGAATTGGCAGTTCAGATGGAGGTTAACCCCAATACTGTTATGCGGACCTATGATATGTTGCAGCAGAAAGAAATTATAGCTAATAAGCGCGGGATCGGTTTTTTTCTGACACAAGAATCGGTGAAGAATGTGAAGTTATATAGAAAGGCAATTTTTCTAGAAGAAGATCTTCCCTTGTTTTTTCGTAATATTTATTTATTGGAAATCGGTCTGGATGAGTTAGAGCAACGTTATAGACGGTTTGTAAGTCAGAATTTTAATCAAAATGAGTCATGAAATTAAGTACAAAAATAATAATGGGATTAGCAATAGGCTTATTCGCGGTTCCGATGCTTGTCGCGTCCTACCTTGTTCGTATAAATCGAGTGGATGCGAAAAAATATAATGCTGATGTTGAGCAGGAGGTATCCAAGCCAGGTGCAAAGGATGTTTATTACCGGTCGTTCCCCTTGGCAGCTTTCGATAAGCTTTATATTGTAGGTACCAATGCAAGCGGTGTAGGGTTGTATTGGGTGAAAAGCGATAAGTTTATGGTTAAAGTTAATAAAAGTCAAGCCGACTTTGTGAAAGCGAATGTCGATCAATCTGGCAATCTTACCTTAGATCTTTTATCAGGAGGAGAGGGGGGGTATAAGTCAATCTATATTTTTTCACCTGATCTTAGGGTTTTAAAATTAAAAAATGCGGGTATTAACGAGTTGTCCGCCAGGTTGAACGAATTGACTGTCGTAGGTGATAGCGTTGAGGTATTTTCCCTTGCGGAGAAATCCGTTATAAATACATTGAATCTGAACCTGACAAATTCCACTATTGATGATCTTGGCGGGACGGACAGTAAGGGGAATTCTCTTGTCGGTCGTTTATTTGTTAACACAACGAATAGTGTTTTGGGACTTCCGCGTACGAATTATCAAAGTGCAGATATTGTGGCAAACAATTCAGAAGTTTATTTCAATAGGAAGGGACCTGAAGCCAAAGTAGGTCTTCTGAATATCAAAACTGAAGGAAAATCATCTGTCCGTTTAGATAGTTTGCAATGGGGAACATTGAACGGGAATCTATCCAATGATACTAAAATAGATTTGCCTATACATGCATTGCGATCATTGATTAAGTAAGGTTTAATTGGTGGATGTTGCAGTCGATCGTTAATAGTAGAGATCGGTATTTTCTGAAAAGGTCAAAATTCCATAGTGGGGTTTTGACCTTTTCTTTAAAGGGATGATGTAGATTTTCGGTGTTCGATACTGCAGTCCAAAAAATACGTCTCGAATTCGAAATAATTCTTTTTGTTTTTTTTCTTTAACATCTGCAAGAGAAGTTCTACCGATTTTTCTGCCATAAGCTGTGTTGGCTGGGTGATTGTTGTTAAAGATGGGTTGAGACTGTTGGCAAAAGGGGTGTTGCTAAAGCCAATTAAGTTCATGTCATCAGGAATTTTCACCTCTAATTTATTTAATACGTGCAAAACTTTTAGCGACAAGGTGTCTGTCGTTGAGAGGAGTGCATTTGGAGCGGAGGGCTTATTTAATAACGTGTTTATTTTGCTTTCCAGTTCGTCATCGATATTATCTTTGGGGCTTGAGTAGGATATTTCAACAATATTTTCTTCTTTAAAAGGAATAGAGGCATTAAAGAGGGCATCTTTATATCCTTTTATTCTGCTTACATTTCCACCGATATCTTTGCATAATAAAAGAATGATATTTTCGCGTTTGTTTTTGATCATTTCTTCTGTTGCCTGATAGATGACTTTGTTGTTTTGGATTCCGATTTTAAAGGTGTCGAGTTGATGGTTTATCCGGTCAAAAATAATCACAGGGCAGATCTGTTCCATGATATAAAACAAGAGTGATAAACTTGAATCATTTTTTACAGGAGAAATGATTATTCCTTCGATATTGCTTTGTATGCAAAGTTCCAGTGCTTCCTTTTCTTTTTTCTCATCGTTAAAAGTCTGCAAGAGGATGAGTTTATAATTCGTCTGCGATAGAATGAGGGAGATGTCTTCGTAAAAATCAAAGAAAAAAGAGCTTGAGATAAATGGAACAATGATCGCTAGGGTGTTTGATCGCCCCGTTTTTAAGCTTTTTGCGGAGAAATTTGGTATATAATTAATTTTCTGCGTGAAATCTAAAATTAACTTTTTTGTTTCTGCGCTTATTTCATGGCTATCGTTTAGTGCTTTGGAAATGGTTCCTGGAGATAGGTTTAACTGTTGGCCAATCTCTTTTAACGTAAATCTCTTCATGTGCTCGATCCTCTTTCATTGATTGTAATTGTTCTAGCGTCAATACGATGGTAGATAGCGCTAGAATTATTATTGAATTATCGGTTAGTGTTTTTAATGTATTAAGTCCGAAAATTCTTGAAATTATAAAGATAAGATAAAAAACATGTTTTCAAATGGAGATCAAGAAAAGCGTTGTTGATGAAAAAGAAGTTTTCCGCAAGTGTTAAACAAGAAAAGCTAATCCTGCGATTAGCTTTTCTTTAGTGATCCCGCTGGGNNCACCCCTGAGCCTCCATTGGATCGAACCCGGCCGACCCTTCTTTCGAATCCTAATATCTTTAAAACAAGAAAAGCTAATCCTGCGATTAGCTTTTCTTTAGTGATCCCGCTGGGATTGGCTCAGCCCCTCATTTCCCAAGCGCACCCCTGAGCCTCCATTGGATCGAACCCGGCCGACCCTTCTTTCGAATCTTAATATCTTTAAAACAAGAAG
>NZ_DLIX01000001.1:0-50699 GCF_002483935.1 Sphingobacterium sp. UBA7631 | reverse complement strand
TTATATTAGATTTGGGGATAGGCTCAAGCTCGAAAGAGGTTTTTAAGTTTTAACCCTATGACACAGTTGGTGTTACACTCCCCGAAAAGTTTATTGAAACAAAAGATAGTATTTACTTCTTCAATCTTAATGATGTTGAAAGCGTCTGAGATCCCATTCCTTTTTGTTATGCCCGGCATCAATTCCTCCACCAATAATATTTATAATATCCCTAACTGAACGGTCATGATAATTGATTACATCCAGCGAAGCACCTTTTGACACAAGAAGATTTATTATTTTGATCGTATTCTCCTGACCGCGGTAATTCATAACAGCTATCCATAATGGGGTATTCCCATTTATTTCACGGATATCAATTTCTGCACCGCAATCGATTAAATGGCTTACAATTCGATAGTTCATTTTAGAAACAGCTACGTGCAGAGCTGCAAGTTCACCGCCGTGTTTATTCCGCCTATGATTAATGTCAATGCCACAGTGTAAAAGAAAATCTATCAGATCTTCCGGTTGATATCTTTTGTCATAAGCGGAACCCGCATATGCTATAAGCAGATTGTTCTGATCATACCCGTCGGTTCTACAAAAATCAACACCTTCTGACTTTGTTTTTTCTAATGTATCAATGTCATTGTCATAAATCAGTTTAAATAATTCTGTAAATTCCATCTTTAAGTTGTTTAATGGTTTTCCTCGCTTTCAAAATTAGCAATTCATGTGAGCTCCCTCCCCCGCAAAATAGGACATTTTAAAAATAGAGAATTCGGGTGTGAATTACTAATTTTAAATAGGAGGAAAGACGGTGAAGAGATCGAAGTTTACCGAGGCACAGATAGCTTTTGCGTTACGTCAGTCCGAGACCGGCACCCGAGTGGAAGAAATATACCGGCAAATCGGAGTTTCACAGGGAGACATTTTTCAATTGGAAGAAAAAATACGGTGGTTTTGGGCGTTCCTTAATTGCGCAAACTGTGGCAGGAGGAAGATTGGAATGCTTACTTTTATTGAGGAAATATATTCTCTTTTTAAGAGATTGTTATCATTAAGCCTGTTCTATAATGAGAAAAAAAGACAAAAATATTCCAATTAACACATTGCCTGAAGGAACTTCGAAGGGTATTATGATGATGCGTGAATCATTTCATGGATCACCAGATTCCGAAGTTGAACGAGCCCATCGAGATGGAGGCTATACGTTTATCATTCAGGAAGAAGGAAATACAACTATTGAAATTGATTTTCAAACCTATTGCATTAAAGCCCCGGCCATTGTCTACATCAATCCCCATCAGGTGCATCGCGTGATCTCATTCGACAGAGCAATGCTCAGTACCTGGATCGTTACCGAAGAAAACATCCGCGCAGCATACCTGAGCTTGTTGCAAGATTTTACACCGGCAGACATATTGTCTGTAAAGCCTGAGACCCTTGATATCCTGTCAGACGCCGTTGCCTTATGTATGAAATTGTCTGGAAATAAAACGGAGATTTTGTATCATTCCATTTTAAAAGAAAGCTGTAATACCTTGATTGCGCTGATTATTTCACAATATTTAGCTCTGGAAAAACCGACAGTATATCATACCCGATTTGAGGATATTACAAGAGCGTTTAAAACAACATTGGAAAAGAACTATAAGAAGGTTAAAAATCCAAGGGATTACGCCGGACTTTTAAACCTATCGACTTCTTACCTCAACGAATGTGTCAAGGTGACGACTGGTAAACCCGTTTCTATCCATATTCAGCAGCGGATTATACTTGAGGCCAAACGGCTGCTTTATCATTCCGGGAAGTCAGTGAAAGAGATTGCGGATGAACTAGGCTACGATGACTTTTCCTACTTCACACGGCTGTTCAGCAAAGCGGTAGGAATGTCACCGACTGCCTTTATCGTTAAAAACCGCGAATAGTCCTAAAGTTACAGCATCTCGTTATTGTATCGTCTTTCTTTCTGCCGTTCCTTTGTATCATTAAAAATGATAGAAATGTTGAGCGAAAAAAATATAGCCATCGTTGGAGGAGGTCCAGGTGGTCTGACATTGGCCAGACTGCTACAAATGAAAGGTGCACAGGTTAAAGTGTATGAAAGAGATTTTAGTCAAGCCGCACGCGTACAGGGAGCTATTGTAGATCTGCACTTTGATTCAGGTCTTAAAGCGATGGAGGCGACCGGACTTATGGAGGCTTTTAAAGCAAACTACATGAAGGGGGCCGACAAATATCGTCTGCTTGATCCGCAGGGAAATATGCTGATGGATGAGAGTCAGCGAGACGTAGAACCCGTATTCGGAGATGAACATTTCCGACCAGAAATCGATAGGGGAGCCCTGAGAGATCTCCTAATCGACGGACTGCTTCCTGGTACCGTAGTTTGGGATAGCCAGCTTATAGGTTTGCGGGAAATTGAAGATAAATGGGAATTAAAATTTGAGAACGGAATGACCGCGGTTGCTGATCTGGTCATCGGATCGGACGGTTACCGCTCCAAGGTTCGTCCCTATCTGACAGATTTGAAAGCTCTTTATTCCGGAGCAGCAATTATCCAGGGCGAAATAGATCATCCCGAGATTGGATGCCCGGCAATGTACGAACTCGTTAATCAAGGGAATCTGATGGCTATGGGAGATGGGGCCACCCTGGTTGTCCAGCCTAGAGGCGATGGCGGATTCACTTTTTATGCAGCCTCAATGTATCCGGAAAACTGGGGTATATCCAGTGGTATAGATTTTGGTAATCCTATAGAAGTTAGCGGGTATTTAAAAAAACATTTTGTAAATTGGAATCCTGTCTTCTTCATGCTTTTTGAAGCCAGTGAACATTTTACGTGGCGCCCACTTAACTATTTTCCTTTATCGATAAGGTGGGCTTCTAAAAATAATCTTACCCTCATTGGGGATGCCGCGCATTTAATGCCTCCGAATGGTGAAGGCGTAAATCTGGCCATGCTAGACGCTTTGGATCTGTGTGAATGCCTAACCAGTGGAGGGAAAGCCAACCTTAAAGAGGCAATTTCAGCTTATGAAGATATCATGTTTGAAAGGGCTGCGCCTCTTTGCATGGAAACAATTGACGGAATAAAAGATTTTGCAGCACCAACCAACGAATCTGTAAAGGAACTTGTTAGATTGCTAAGTAATACTAAATCATAGCTCCAGCGGATGGCGTTTTAAATTCTAATTCCAAGATTAGATATGATATACCTAGTGGCTAACACTAAGTATATCAAAAACTATGCATATTTATCTGCGAATGGTAACACCGCCATCTACCGCCAGATATGAACCTGAAATATAAGAGGCTTCGTTTGAAGACAAGAAAACAATTGCGTTAGCAATTTCTTCAGCTTGTCCGATTCGTTTCAATGGCACTGCTGCTGCTATGGCATTTTTTATATCTGCAGGCGTTTGCTGATTCATAGGTGTATCGGTCAATCCGGGAGCAACCGCATTTACTCTAATTTTTCTGTCTGCCAATTCAGTAGCTGCGGTACGTGCAATCGCATCGACTGCACTTTTTGTAGCTGCATAAGCACCCATTTGTGCATACCCGCTCACAGAGACTCCAGATGAGATAAGAACAACGGAAGCTCCTTCTGATAAATGAGGGATTAATTTTTGCAAAGTAAAGAATAGTCCTTTGACATTGATGTTGTAAAGGTCGTCAAAAACCTCTTCGGTTGTATCTTCAATTGAATATTGCTTTGCTATTCCCGCATTCAGTACAAGCACATCCACTTTGTTTCCGCTAGCTGCAACTGTTTCTTCCAATAGCGCAATATCTGCCAGTTTGGACGTATCTGAAGACAAGGTCTTCAGTTTTGGGCTATTAATACTTCCTGATGCTGCATGAAGGGTATCGGTATTTCGGCCTGTTATCAATACATTTGCTCCTTTTTCAATAAATGTTTTAGCGGTAGCTAATCCAATTCCTGCACTTCCGCCGGTAATTACTACATTTTTATCTGAGAAATTCATCTTTTTAAATTTTTAATGATCGAAAATTCTATTCTAGTCAAGACTTTTTAAACTGTTTGTTTTTGAAATCGATTTCTTTAACTATGCAAATCTAAATTGATTAAATTTATTTTGGTAACTTTGTAACCAAAAGTAACAGTAACTTTTGGGTAACAAGGTAACTTATTATGGACATAGAATGCTCGAATAACGACACAAACAGAAAACAGATTATGGCTGTTCACGATGCCATGGATGTGTTGAATGGCAAATGGAAAATCTCAATAATATCGTCAGTTTGCTACTACAACAAACGGCGTTTTTCTGATATTTTAAACGATGTTAAAGGAATCTCCAATAAAATGCTCAGTAAAGAGCTAAAGGAATTGGAAATGAATCAACTCATTAAACGGATAGTTCTCGACACGCAACCCGTAACGGTTCAATATCAGCTAACAGAGTACGGTTTGACGCTAAAAAAAATCATCAATACCCTCGCCGAATGGGGAACTGAACATCGAAAAGTGATTGTTGGGAAGTAATTGATGCTCATCACTCCAATTTCCTAGAGCAGAAATTACAGGGATTACAGTCTTCCCAAATTCTGTAAGACTGTATTCCACTTTAGGTGGTACAACTGGGTAAATAACTTTTGCAACCAATTCGTGCTCTTCAAGTTCTTTTAGCTGAACATATAGAACTCTTCGTGAAGCATCTTTAAAATTAACTTTCTAATTTGGCAAATTGCGTATATTTAAGAGTTATGTGCCATAGTTATAAATCAAGCTAAATGGAACAAAGAGAATTTTCGAAATTAATACTTAAATTCCTGGAAGGAAATTATCCACAGTTTGCTCAGACAATAAAATTTCAAGATGACGGATCTTTTGATTGTGATTTGAAAAGTGAATCCGGAATATTTTCAATTTGGATTGCAACATATAATACTGAAATAACTATTGGAATTGAAGATCCAAATGGAAAAACGGATATTCATAGACATATTCCATGTTATGGATTAGATGATTTAGAAGCTTGTATTGCAGAATTATCATTATTTATTGAAAATATTAAAGCTGACAATTTAGTTTTATATCAAGATGAGGATGGAAAATATGATTGGATAGAATCATTTGAATTTGAAAACCTTGATAACTGTAAAAAGTTTTCCTGGAAGATTAATCACGACGTCACATAATAGCAGTTTTTTCCCTTACAACGTTATTCCTTAATGGAAAAAATAATAAAAACTTCTTACATGAAATTCCCATTGAACAAAAGAGCTTATGAAAGAAATCAAAAAACATCTCAATATGAGCACTCTAGTCATCGCACTATTTTCAGTGGTATCTATTTTTTCGTGTATCTCTTGCACTTCCATATCACCCAAGTATTTAGCACAAACTGCTGCGGCACATAGCGTTTCGAATGTAGGGTTGAAGCAGACATACATCTTTGATAATTATCCTCAGAAGATAATAGGCCACACTCATATCAGCCAAGCGAAGAGTGCAGCCAATAATAAATATTGTGTATGGAACTATATCGAACCAAATTATTTTAAAACCGATAGCCTGCACTATCTTTACAAAACTTCATTGGAGCTCACCAAAAAAAATAAAATCCATTTCAAACTAATTGATACCTTAGGAAATGTTGTGCGTGAAAGGACGAGGAAAATTAATCCCGAACCGCAAAACTTTGTTTCTTTCAGAAATACCGACCTTGAGATCTATGTATTAGTCAATAGATTCTTTACTAAAACTATTTGCTTTGCCATAGATAACCATGGTGATTTAGTCGTGCCGAGTGAGTCAACAGCAGCCGGTTTTCTTATTCTCTTTCCGCTCGCCGGCGCCCTTAACCGTGAAGCATATACTTATTCTCGTGTGGATACAATTGCCAATTAAAAGCATATAGATCGGAAAGAAATAATGTTAGCGGAGTTTTTAAGTAGCGCGACTTTATGATATAATTACCCTTGCCTTAAAATGAAACCGACGCAGATGTTTTGACCACATTGCCAAGAATAATCAATAACTTAAATGAAGGTAAACATCCGACAAATAGACAAAATGGTGGATTAAGTGATACAACTTTTGTGCTTTTTATTCCTCCGAATATGTTTTATATTTAGCTTTTTTTGATAATTTGCTTTTGTGGAACTACTCGACTACGTTACTACTAAATTGAATTTTTTGTCCAATTTATCCGCCACTTCGTCAAGCTGCAAAACCTTACACGCCATAGCCTTTATACAGATAATCAAAGATCGAATGCAGCTTACTACCAAACTTTTTCGTTTAAATTTTCCATTTCTTTAGTGTTTTCTGACCCCTTTCAGATGCCAACGCAATCAATGCTGGCCAGATCAAAAATTAGTGGTGGTCAGATAGCCCGACGCACGTAATGATTCCAAGATATGGTTTGCCTCAGCTTGATCCATATCATTTGCAAATTTTATGGTTTTAAAACCATATTCAAATCGAATAGTGCCCCTGTTTCTAAAAATACCTAAACTATTACCCTGGTTCCAAAAAACAAACTCAAAATGTTCTTCCTCAACATGAAATTTCTTCGCTTCCTGTAGATCATAAATCTTATGCCTGAAGAGTATATCGTTTTTTCTGGCAATACTTATTTGCTCGCGATCTATTATGATGATTTCTTTTCCAATGAGGTACCACATTAACGTTTTCATTACAAATAAGCCAGCTACCGTCGAGAGGATCCACCAAACTATAAAAAATAATCCCTCGAAGCTTAAACCTCCAGTGGTAGCGTAAAAATTTTCAAGTGTCGGGGCTAAAAAAATAATTGATTGTATCCAACCAACCAGCCATAAACTAAAAATAATGATAATAGGTAAATGCTTTTTTGCCGGGACAATAATGGAATACCCCGTCGGAGTTTCGTAATGGGTTGCAATACCGCTATATGGCCTTTCCATAGTCAATTTGTTTTATAGGTTGTACCAATTCAAATGGTCTAATTTTCCGATGGCTAATATGCAATAAAAAAACGAATTTCAATATGATAAGGTTTAGAACAAACAGAATGCTGCGTTCTTTCCCCAAAATCATGCATGAAGATATTATAAATCTAAAACTTTTCCATAAATTTAAAGCTTACTTGTAATGATAAGATCTATTTAACCTTTTTAATGGCAACAATACGGATGATTTCCAGCATTATACTGACGGGCCGAACTATAACCACAATAATCTGTTTTTTTATTTTTAGCCTTAGCAACTCTTTTGCGCAATCACATGACAATTTTTTAGTGGTTGGACAGCGCTATACGATAAACTCTAAAATACTTAATGAAAGCAGAAATTATGCTGTTTATTTACCGGCTTCCTATAAAAACAATGTCGACAAAAAATATATCGTTGCCTATGTTTTAGATGGGGATAGGAGTAAGTTTTTGGAAGTGTCTGGGATTGCACAATCAATGCATTCAGATGCAAATCTTAAGTTGCAAATCCCTGAACTCATTATTGTTTCAATAGAAAACACCGATAGAACAAAGAATTTTACTCCTACAAATTCATTGAATTATTTGGATAAAGAAGATATTTCTGCATTTAAAAGTAGCGGAAAAGCGGATGATTTCATGCGTTTTATGGAGAATGAATTAATGGTGGAAATAAATAAATCTTTCAGAACCGTTCCACAAAGCATGATTATCGGCCACTCATTGGGTGGACTATTTGCGTTACATTGCCTATTAGAAAATCCGCAGCTGTTTAGTTATTACTTACTTATCGACCCCTCTTGGTTTTGGGATCATAATTATATTGGGAAAAGAAGTAAAGAAGTATTGGAGAATCGAGTCGACCTAAAAGCTAGGATATACATTGCATTAGCCAATAATATGCAGGAAGATAAGAGGCATTATCAATGGGGAAATCAATTTTATAAATTACTGAAAGAGAATAAATCTCCAGATCTGAAGGTAGACTTCAGATATTTTGAAGACGAAAAGCATTTAACAGTAACAATTCCTGCCACATATTATGGCCTTCGATATCTCTTCGAACCATATAATATTGATATAAATGAAGTAACAAAAGACCCCGATATATTAGTAAATTACAGTGCAAAAATAAAAAAGGAACTTTTCTTTGATACTAAACCGGACCAAAGTTTTGTAAATACTATTGGATATGTTGCCCTTTATGATAGAGAACTACCTGATATAGCAATTTCTATTTTTGAGCTGAATACGAAAAATTATCCGCAATCAATCAATGTATGGGATAGCTTAGCCGAGGCCTACACAGTCAGGGGGTATATGGATAAAGCGAAAAAGTGTTATGAAAAAATCTTGACACTTTCTCCAACTAATAATACCGCAAAAATGAAACTAGAAGAATTAAATAGTAAAATAAGACAGAGAAACTAAATGCTAGACATCGGTACGCGAAACCAGCATTTTATACCTCTTCACTCGCAAATTGATGTATATTGGACTTGGGTATTAATCATGCCCAATTGAAAAGTCGCAGGCCGTGATAGCAACCACGATCAATTCCAAGTTTCCAATAGCTGCCAATGTTATTATCGGTACCACTGCTTTAGCGATATAGGGGTGAGCTATATAGATTTCTTTGGCGGTAGCTCTACCAGTTGTCCTCCCGCAATCTTTAATAATTGCACCGATCTTAAAGGTTTTCTGTCTTCTCTCCAGCATGACGGAATTAATTCTATTTGCGAAAAAGTCCTTAATTAATTCCCAGCCACTTATATTCATACTACTATTCCCGTTTTTGTCGAGGTAGTCAATAATATTTAAAGTGCCAATAATTTCAAAATTGTCTGGATCAGTTCGGAAACAAAACATTCGGGATCTACGAATTGCCTTTAAAGTCTTCTTACGGTTTCCCTAACCAATCATTCTTTCAAACCAATATCTCAGCCCAACAGTTTTTTTACCAATCCGATAGCGTGGTGTAATATGGGAGATATACCAGATTAAAGACGGATTCTTAAAACTAATGTTTTTACTAAAAATATTAGTTTTAATGTTTTAATTTGCTTATAATTGTATTGTTAACCAATTTAAAAACAATATATTATGAGTGAATTGAAGCAGTCTAAATATATCGATATCACGACAGATTACGGCTTTAAAAAAGTTTTTGGATCAGATACCAATAAAGATCTACTGATCGCTTTCTTAAACGAACTCTTTAGAGGGCGCAAGATCATTGCTGATTTATATTATAACAAAAATGAGCATGTTGGAGATACAGAGGATATCGGTACGGTTATTTTTGATCTGACCTGTACGGCAGACAATGGCGAACGTTTTATAATTGAAGTGCAGCGCACGGCGCAGGATAATTTGAAAAAGCGCATGCTTTACTACAGCAGTAAGTTGATAACGGATCAGGCACCTAAAGGCAACCGAAGGGCTTGGAATTATGCAATTAGTGAAGTCTATATCATTGTATTGATGGATGGATTTACGATGCCTGATGCGGGTGAGGAGAAGTATTTTTTACACGATATTTGTCTATGTTATCGGGATCACAGTAAAATATTTTACGAAGATCTGGGTTTTATATATGTAGAATTGGTTAACTTTGTTAAAGCTGAGGCAGAGTTAGATAATGATTTGGATCGTTGGCTTTTTATACTCAAAAACATGTCCTCGCTAAAGGGACTTTCAAGATATCTGCGGAAGCCGATATTTGAAAAGTTATTTCAGTTAGCAGAGTATAGCAAACTAAAACCGGAGGAACGAGAGATGTACAACGCAAGTTTAAGGAATAAATGGGATGCCGAGAGCATCCGAAGTAGCCAGGAAGAACAATTGAAACGAGCGCGCGAAAAAGCAATTGCCGAAGGAAGAGCGGAGGGAGAAGCTAAAGGAAGAGTAGAAGGAAGAGCAGAAGGAAGAGTAGAAGGAAAAGTAGAAGGAGCGGCTCAAGGGATGGTCGAGGGAGAAGCTAAGGGTAAAACTGAAGTAATAAAAAACCTCTTGTCTTTGAATAAGTTTTCGATTTCGGATATTGCAGACCTGGCGAATGTCACTGTTGATTTTGTAAAGCGAATAGAGGCAGATATAGTTAAAGAAAAATAAGGTATATTTAAAATATAGGATTTCAAGGCCGCTCGGAAAGTATCTAAGCGGCCTTTTCTTTCTTATGCAATAACCTGCAGGTATAACCGTGCAGCAGAAACTATCGATACATAACGATGAGAATAGATTACGAACAGTTTGCCGGTAAAAAATGTCAGGAACTTATGCAGATCCAGGAGAGGTGAGTCATATGCTAGGTCATGAAGTATAAAATTTAGAGTCATCAATCCTTACAAAGACAACCAAGTTATGAAGATGCAATTGACAATGATTGTCTTGCTGACAACATCAACATTGACCAGCTTCGGACAAAATAATGATCATAAATCTGTGGATCATTCGGTAGATACCACTTTTGTAAAATCATTGGAAGAAAGGCAATTAGGGGGAAGCAAATATTCTATTTCTTTACCCACAGATTATGCTATGAATGAAACCAATGGAGAAGATTTTTCCGTTTACCATTTTTATCCTGCTGACACTACAGATCATACTGGTTTTTCGGGCGGCTTATATTTCGGTAATCATCCTAGCCAATTTCCAGCTAAAAGCAGAAGTTGTAAAACCGAGCATCTGAAAATTGAAATATTTGGTCAAGATGTAAGTTGGACCATTTATAACTGTAATGAAGACTATTCAATTCAAAGCATAATGTATAGTAAAAGCGGCGAGGGGTGGAATGAATTGGTTCACATGTTTGGCAAAGCAAAATCAACTAAAGATCTCGACAAATTGCTGTTTATTTTTAAGACAATGAAAAAAAAGGAATAGTATATGCATTACCTCCCCAGAGTGACCTATACACAATCTAAAGAGCAAGGGATCTTGATCGATTTTTTGCCATCATAGTCGGGTTTAAACGCTATTTGATAGTTTATATATTGATAAAAGTTGAGCTTTAACAAAGAAATAACGATGGAGAATTACTTGATAATGTTTAATAATACGATTGAGTTCTTGAAAAAAAATAATCTAAAGTATGAGTACATGAAATTTTCATCTGGTTCAATTATGCTAGATGTTTGGAATAATAAAAAATTCTACGTTTTTCAATTTGAACCTGATCGAGTAGGTTTCTCAGAAGTTGGCGAAAATGTCGGCTTTGATACTATACCTGACAAAATACTTTTGAATTCAGATATGTTAAGACTTGTATTGACGAGTATTGTTTAAAGCAATGTTCTTTTGAATACTTACCTGTTTTGGTATACTTACCTTAATTTATCATCAACGATTAAGCCCCAGTTTCTAAAAGATATCTTTTTCATTTTTCTCTAAATCAACGTGGCAATTCGTTTTTAAGACAATGTCACAACATATTCCAGCCGGTCTCATCTTTTCTCTACAAATCGGTGCTCTGCATATGGGGTTTAGTCATTAATCTTGTCCCATTGAGAAATATTATACGATGATTCTATCCCGATAATTGAAAAATGATAGCGGATAATAAATATAGCTTTACGGATTATAAAATAGCCTTTCATACCAAAAAGACTGGCCGTATATTTACATAAGTGAGGTTGGGTCAAGTGATTGAAGTTCGGTAGCGAGCTCGCGCTATTTTAAAAATGGTGAATTAAGCTTTGGTGTACTATTTGGCGAGACTATATATAGGAATAGGTCATAAAAAATACGATATGAGAAAAAAAATAACATCATTTATGTCAATGTTCTTACTGTGCGTTTTTGCTTTTGGACAAGGCACACAGAAAACTAAACCCCAGATAAAAACAGAGGAAATAACCTACCATGGAATAGCAGGGCGGCCTATTAACAGAATCGATATGCAAGGACTGGATCAATATAAAGAGTACAATTTAGATGGTACCGTTTCAAATATCTATATCGTAGAGTTTGACAAAAGCAAGAATAAAAATAATTACAATTTAAATGAAAGATATATCTATGAAAAAGGAAAACTCTGCAAAATAGAACTAATTGGCACAGGTACGGCGGATAAATATGGGGAGATTTTGTTCTCTTATAATGAACAAAAACAATTGACAAAGAAGATTGAAAACCGGTACGAAGGCAATAGGTTAAATCTGAATCAATTTAGCGCATACACAGATTATTTTTATAATGAAAATGACGAAACAGTAAAACGTTATGAATACGACGAAACAAAAAAAGAGTTTTTGTTAGTTTCTATTGTCACTAAAATATATGATCGGAATAAAAATATGATTCGAGAAAAAACTGACAATTTTGATGGCAATATATCAGGGGTTGTTGATATCAGATATGACAACTCTAATAAACCAATCGAGCTAAATTCTTCTTATTTTAAAGAAACAAAAAATTATAAATACAATTCACATGGCGATATAGAAGAAGAAATAAGCAGATCTGAAGAAAGCCCTACCATACAATCATCAACCTATTCATATATTTATGATAATTATGAAAATTGGGTTGAACAAAAGCAGATTATTAAAAGAAATCCTAAAGACGAATTTGAAGGTGGAATTTTAATAAAAAGAAAGATCGAATATTATGAATAAAACGACCCCTAAAATGTGATATTACTGAAGCCTAGTGAAGTACTTTTTGTTCCAGCAGGAAAGTACTATTCCGCAAAGAATATCGGAAAAGTTAGGGCTTCCGAACTGGCTACTTATATCGTAAGAAAGGATCAACCTTTACTTAAATTAAGAAGTAAGTTTTTTGTGTAGAAGCGAACTCACTACTGATTGCATTTGTTTTTTTCGTAACGGTAAAAGCAATATATCGCCTATGAGCTCTCATGTAGTTGGATTTTAAGTTTAAGTGCTATTTTTGGCCATAAAAAGTCAACAATCGTACTTTTTTACGTAGGGTAATTACAGTTTATTACAATTAGTTCGGTATTTCCTGAAATTTAGCTGTTTAGATATGCCTTTTTGCAAAAAAATGAGCTAATCTCTTTGTTCAATTATCTGATCTGACCTTAATTAAGGCGATCATTTATTGAAAATGAAGTCTAAGTCGAATTACTGTTATTTGTATTCCTTATTTTTACGGCATAATTTTAATAGCGACATTTCATCGTAATCTTATACGTCCTATATGATCAAGGAATTTTCATTTAAAAAATTTGGCAATTTAGAATTTAGCAAATCTTCCGTTCAAAGTGATTCACTAACTAAAATAAACGAGCATATCAAGGTGCTCTTTATTCCGCAAAAAGCGATCATTCAGGTTGATTTTCAGGAGATGAAGATGACAACAGACAGCTTGCTATTCATCAATCCGCATGTTATTTTAAAGCCCTGCGAAACTGTTGGTGGTCAATTGATGCATTTCAATAGGGATTTTTATTGCGTAGAAATACACGACCACGAAGTCGCTTGCGACGGTATTCTATATAACAATGTGTTTGAAATTCCATTTATCAGCCTCAATGAGCAGCAGTCGGCTGAAATACAGAAAATCATCAGCGATATTCAGGCGGAATTAAAAAATGAGGACTCAGGAACAGAAGAAATGCTGCGGACCTTATTAAAGCTTATCATTCTTAAATCCACTCGTATCTGGAAACAGCAGCATCAATTAGCGGATAATGTACAGCAGGCCGATGTCCAGTTTCTAAGAAAATTCAGCAAGTTGGTCGAACAGCATTTTAAGACGCTCCATACCGTTGCCGATTATGCAGACCTGCTCTGCGTTACACCAAAAAATCTCAGTAAAAAAATAAGCCTGGTCAGTAAAGAAACACCCAATGATATTATAAAAAACCGCATCATACTGGAAAGCAAACGCCTTTTGGCCCATACCAAGATGAATGTCAAGGAGATTGCATACACACTGAATTACGATGACGATGCCTATTTTGTTCGTTTTTTTACAAAACATACGGGAATATCACCCACCAGTTTTAGAAAACAGTTTTAAGAACAAATCCTCCAATATATTTTCATGAAAAGCACAGCCAATCGGTTGTGCTTTTTTTATGTTTATGCCTCCCTGCCATTCAAAAATATCCTGTTCCGTAGGTAAATAAACTCTTATTGGGCAAAAAGTGCAATTCAAAGCGAAAACCATCCATTGATGCGCCTTCAAAATTAGCCCAACTTTGCAATAACAAAGAAAACAACAATTAAATAATAAAGACATGAACAAATTTACAGTAAAAGACGGAACAGAAATTTATTTCAAAGATTTAGGCGAAGGACAGCCAATATTTTTCCATCATGGATGGCCATTATCATCCGATGACTGGGATGCACAGATCATGTTCTTCCTTGAAAAAGGATTTAGAGTGATCTCCCATGACAGAAGAGGGCACGGTAGATCTACCCAAACCGATAAAGGAAATGATATGGACACCTATGCGGCTGATGTTGCAGAATTGGTAGAGTTCCTGGATTTAAAGGATGTTATCCACGTAGGTCATTCCACTGGCGGTGGCGAAGCGATCAGATATGCTGCACAATATGGGAAGGACCGGGTATCCAAAGTGGTTTTAATCAGTGCGATTACGCCTTACATGATTGCTGATGGCAATAATCCTGACGGAGTGCCTCTCGCAGTTTTTGACGACATCCGCCACAATACATTGCATAATAGACAGCAGTTCTATCAGGATCTGACTGTTCCATTCTACGGTTACAACAGGGAAGGTGCTGACATTAAAAAAGGAATCCAAGACAACTGGTGGAGACAGGGAATGATGGGCAGTATCAAGGCACAATATGACTGTATCGCGGTATTTTCGGAAACTGATTTTACAGACGATCTAAAAAGTGTAGAAGTGCCCGTCTTGGTCCTCCATGGGGATGATGATCAAATTGTACCCTATTCAACTACTGCTGTTAAAGCAGCGGAGCTGTTAAAGAATAGTAAACTGATCATTTATCCGGGTTTCTCTCATGGCATGCCCACCGTCAATGCTGATGTAATCAATGCGGATATACTATCTTTTATAAAGGGATAAAGTTAAAGAGGCAAAAAGTGCAATTCAAAGCGAAAGCTGTCCATTGTAAGGCCTATAGAATAAGAGCAACTTTGTAGTATCAAAAAATAACAACAACAATAAATAGTTAAAGATCATGAAAAATTTAATTTTGGCAGTCGTATTATTGACAACATTCATTTCAAATACCGTTTTAGCACAAGCTAAAAGAACACCAGCATCTTTTGGAAGAGAAGAATATATTGAAGTAGAGAAAAATGTAAAACTTCACGTGACGGACCTTGGTGAGGGAGAACCAATTGTTTTGATTCACGGATGGCCGTTGAGCGACGCCATGTACGAATATCAATATGCTGATTTTATCCAAAAAGGCTATCGTGTGATCGGTATTACCTTAAGAGGATTCGGGCTCTCTGACAAACCGGGAGGCAAATATAATTACGATGTGTTTGCCGATGATATCAAAGTTGTTTTGGACAAATTGGATATTAAAAATGCTACCATCGGCGGATTTTCGATGGGGGGGGCCACAGTGATTCACTATGTCGCCAAATATAATGCGGCACACGTTTCAAAAATGGCATTATTTGGCGCAGCGGCACCAATCTGGACAAAACGGGCAGACTTTAACTACGGCCTGTGGACCAAAGAAGACGTTAACGGATTGATCCACCTGAACAACACGAACCGTCCGGAATTATTCGCCACTTTCGGTAAGATATTTCCAGCCAATGAAAATAGCGTATCCCAAGGTCACGGCGTTTGGTTAGGAGGCATCCAGGCTCAGGCCTCACCCTATGCAATGGCTGAAGGATTAAAAACTTTAAGAGATAGCGATCTGCGCAATGATTTGAAGAAGATTACAATCCCTACTTTGATCTTGCACGGTAAGTTAGATAAAATCTGTTCTTTTGATCTTGCAGAACAGATGGATGACCTCCTTAAAAACTCAACTTTAGTTCCTTTCGAAAAAAGCGGTCACGCGCTGTTCATCGAAGAGCTGGATAAATTTAATAGCGAATTATTAAACTTCATCAAAAAATAATCGAATTACAGAATGGGGTTAGTCAATAGCTAACCCCATTTTTACTATTTAAATTACCTAAAATGCACAGACTTGTCATACTTTCCCTCGCACTGATCCTGTTGTCATGCGGCACAAAAAAGGAGATCATAGCCATAAAACATAACAGGTTGCCAGAAGCAATAGGTCCTTATAACCATTCTACGCGTTATGGCAATCTTATTTTTGTATCGGGGCAAATTGGCTTTGACCCAAAAACAAATGCACTGAAAAATGGTGTCGAAGAACAAACGGTTCAGATCCTGGAAAATCTAAAGATGATTTTAGAGGACAATCAATCCGATCTGAAGCATGTCACCAAAACAACGATTTTTTTAAAAGATCTCAATCATTTTGAAACGGTCAACGCAATTTATAGTAAATTTTTCAATGGACGTTTTCCGGCAAGGAGCACAATTGAAGTGACTTCTTTACCACGGGGAGCAGATATCGAGATTGAATGTACTGCCGTCAAAAGATGACCTACAGTTCCTACATACCAATAGTTCGTTCCTTTATTTTGATTAGGATAATCCTCATTATGGCCACGTAAGTATATCCATTTGAAAGCAACTTTGCATTCATATTGTAAGTTTTGGATACAACAAAGTTATTTTTGGATACATTTAACGGTATACGAACCCTGAACTTTGCTTCATAAATAATATTAGACATGAAAGTATTTGTTACAGGCGCTACAGGATTCGTAGGAACAGCTGTAGTACAGGAATTATTAGGTGCTGATCACAAGGTTCTTGGACTTGCAAGATCAGAAGAATCCGCTAAGAAATTAATTGAAGCAGGAGCAGAGGTGCACTACGGTGACCTTACTGATTTTGAACGGCTCAAATTGGGGGCTAAAGCCGCTGATGCTGTTATACACTTAGGATTTGTTCATGATTTTGGACGTTTTCAGGAAATGTGTGAATTGGATAAAGAAGTGATCGGAGCAATAGGAGATGCTCTTGTCGGAACGGATAAACCCTTTATCATCACTTCTGGCACTGCACTCTTTTCAAAAGATGGCATCACAACTGAGCAGGACCGTAGCGTCAATCACCCGCATCCGCGGATTGCAACTGAAAATGCCGCGGACGATCAGGTCGCGAAAGGCGTGCGTGTCGCCGTTATTAGATTATCGCCATCTGTGCATGGTGAAGGAGATAAAATCGGTTTTGTTCCGCTATTTATCAAAATAGCAAGGGAAAAAGGAGTTTCAGCGGTTATTGGCGGCGGAAATAACCGCTGGCCAGCTGTGCATCGGCTGGATGCGGCAAGGCTCTACCGATTGGCACTGGAAAAACCATTTGCCAGTGGAACCAGATATCATGCAGTAGCGGAAGAGGGAATTGAGCTTAAGAATATAGCCTCTGAAATTGCGGAGCGTCTAGCTATTCCATTGGTCTCTATAAATTCACAGGAAGCGGAGCTGCATTTCTCTTGGTTTATGCATTTTGCAGCGCTTGATAACCCCACTTCAAGTGAATGGACAAGGAATGCGCTGGACTGGAAACCGCTACATCCCACTTTGCAGGAAGATCTAAAAGGTTCATATTATTTTTCGGATAACCGATAATCTGTATTTTTGTTCTTATCTTTTACATATAAATGCACATCATTCCATGTCCGATAATAAGCCGATTCGAATTAAGACTATTTCCGATTTTCACAAACTGCGCGGTCTGCCGGGACCGAAGCACCCGCTGATTAGTGTGATCAATTTTGAAGATATGACCGAGCCTGCACAGGTCGGAAAACAGAGTCTGCTTTTCGATTTTTATATGATTTCGGTAAAACGTGACATGGAACACAAGTACCGGTATGGACAGAATGATTATGATTTTGATGAAGGATTGATGTTCTGCATGGCACCACATCAGGTTTTAAGTGTAATACGTGAAGAGCAAGGAAAAAATCCGTCCGGATGGATGCTGATGATCCATCCGGACCTTCTCTGGAATACGGCGCTTTCGACTTCAATCAAAAGATATGAATTTTTTGATTATTCGGTGAATGAAGCGCTGTTCTTATCCGAAGATGAGGAACAAAAAATGCAGCAGATAATCGAAAATATTAGGCACGAATATCAGAGCAATTTAGATCAGTTCAGCCAAAACATTATCATTTCTCAATTGGAGACCCTATTTAATTACACCGAGCGTTTTTATCAGCGCCAGTTTATAACACGTAAGAAAGCCAACCATCAGTTTTTGGAGAAGCTGGAAAATTTTTTTTCGGATTATTTTGAAGGAAAAGATATGGCGCATGGTTTACCTACGGTGCAGCTTCTCTCCGAAAAGCTTAATATGTCTCCACAATACATGCGGGGACTGCTTAAATCGCTTACAGGACAAACCACTCAGCAGATTATCCATGAAAAATTGATCGCAAAAGCCAAAGAAAGACTTTCCACAACTGAACTTACCATAAGTGAAATAGCCTACGAATTAGGCTTTGAGCACGCCCAGTCATTCAATAAACTGTTTAAAGCAAAAACAAATATTTCACCGCTGGAGTTCCGGAATTCATTCAATTGAGCTCATATTCAAAGGTAATTGGGGAGATTGATAATGACATGCGAAAAAAACAATCAAGGCCAGCAAATGCTTGGGAGATATTACACACCTTTAGGCATAAATCTATTGTCAGATCCGATCAGTCGCTATTTTTCTTGACCACTTCGATCATGTAATCCAGATCAAAAGGCTTCTGGATAAAATCGTCAGCTTTACATTCCGCTGCAATTTTTTCGATATTGTTGGCCGTTGATGTCAGAACAGATGAAACATCTTCGGTTTCAGGGTCTGATTTGATTTCCTTGATCACTTCTGATCCCTTTTTGTCGCCTCTGATGTGGTCATCCACGATAACGATATCCGGGTCAATATCTGTAAGTTCTTCAATCGGTTCTGTTGTAAGCGAAGGAATCACCTCAAAACCTTCATCAACTAAGACTTCATCCATTAGATTCAAGATATCTTCATTATCCTGAATAAGCACAGCCTTCTTTTTTGTCATTTCTTCTGAAATTTATAGGTTAAATATAGGAAAAAAGCCGGTACGATCAACTGGCAAAATAGCTAATTTCTGTTGGGAAGTAGTTATATAAAGGTTTGACCAAACTTGTTAAAGACTGGTTGTGTCAGTAGACTCAACACGGCTTCCACATTATCCATTACTTAATTTCTTCACCAGTAGTGCCGTCAAAGTTAAGTACTGTGGAATTGTATGGATCTTTGAAATACATAGAAATAACCATACGTTGTTTTAGTGCTTTGCGCGTGATCATTTCATGGGCTTTTGCGGGGTCTTTAGCCAAAGCATCAATGTCTATTTCTAAATTCTTGTCTATATTTATGGTCATCTGTTTCTTAAAACCGACATAAGTGAGGTTTTTGACATCGTATTTTTTGAGGCTTTCGGCAAGTGCTTTCTTAAGAATGGGCAAAGAGGTTTCATCAGCGGTAAACAGCTGCTCAGGGTTTACCAAGCTACTGCCGGAATTTGGGCTCACTTCAGCGGAATTACCACGCAGCGTAACATCATCGTAGGCATTTTTTTGCCCCTCGGCTTCTACACCCAAGACTACAAATTTATCGTAAATCAGTATTTTTTCTGCTTTTCGGTTGCCGATGTATCCAATGGCTTTTTGATAGGCTTTATCCAGATTTTTGTTGTCAAAATTCCCTATATTTTGCCCCGTTAAAGTTTTTGGTAAATCGCGAACGTCAGTAATCAGTTGGTCAAAATTGCCCGACAGGGCAAAAGGAAATGAAAAGCCGAGACCTAAAAAGGCCAGTGAAAGAACAATGCCAAACGCCAGACGCAGACCGGAGACTTTGCCAACTTCAGTCTCAAAAATAGACGAGCCTTTATCGGGATACACCTTTTGGGCTTTAACATTTTTGAATTTTTCTGCGGCATCGTAGACCTTATCACGCCACGCTTCATTCGGACTCATTTCCATTATACCGTAACCCGGATTTTCCTTGTCTTCAATAAAAGCCACAAACCGTCCGGTGTAGAAATTGGGTAACTCACCCATCGTGATAAATTGGCGAATGGTGGTTTGATAAGGCTCTCCGGAATCCGGAAAAACAGTAAGAGTGAATTTGAATTGATGATTAAAATTATTGACCACCAAACCAGCCTCTTCCAGTTTTTCAACCCGTGCAGGAACCCGCCGGGCATTTCCACCTCCTATATTTTCACCGTTTGCGGTCATTTTCGTGATTTTCGAGGTTAGTCCACGCGTGAAAACTATAGCCCACAAAAACGTTAGCGCAATAAATCCGAAAATGGTAAACGGAATCCAGCTATCCGGAATCATACCGCCCGAGCCTGCTGTTATCATTCCGATGAATGCACCAATCCCCATCCAGGTTAGCGCTTTAAACAAAAATCTACGCAAGTTGAACGGCCCCTTTTTTTTCTGGTTGTTCATGTAGCAGTATTTTATACTAAATATATTACTTTACTTTTGAAATACGATCACAAGTTCCAGTCATTGTATAGCCTTGAACTTAGAGTTATTCAAAAAGTTATATTTTTTGAATGGCATTTTTTATCATTTTTGATGGTGTGGAAAAGAAGCTCGCGGGTAGAAAAGTGGACCAATAATCTTTTACTGGAGATCAGAGAAAGCACAGGAATAACTGTTCTTTATATTGATGTGCTCAATCATCACCTTGAAGCAGTGAAACAGTGATATACTCGAAAAACAAAAGATCAATATTTTTATGAAAATCTTAATTCAGACTTTTCAGCCCTAATTTAGGTCGGTTCCAAGGGAATTGTGAAAAGCTATCCGGGATCGTTTGAGGAAGTATCAGACAGTGGCAGTGAATTGTTGATATACGATTTTAACGAATTCATGCCGATAAAATTATCGGCATGAATTCTAAGTAATTTATTATCTATGATTTGGACTCGTTAACGCCTGAGATTGCTATTTCAGTCAACAGACTATCTGTCTGTTTCTCCTGATCCAGTGTTTCTTGTAATAACTGTTCAGCCTCGGTATGTTCCATCAATTTAGCTAAAGTCACCAGACATCCATAGCTGGCAATCTCATAATGTTCCACTTTTTGTGCAGCGGAAATTAATGCCGCATCAAGCGCCGGATCTCCTTCAAAGCTTTCTATAATTTCATCTGCTTCTTCTAAAAGACCTTCCATAGCTTTACATTTTTTGCCACGAGCGGGAATTCCCAACGAGGAAAACACTTCTTTCAGCCGTTCAATCTGTCCTTCCGTCTGATTATAATGTTCATCAAATGCTTTTTTAAGCTGATCGCTTTCTGCTGCCTTACTTAACTTTTTTAAACCTTTGAGAAGCTGTTTTTCTGCTCCTAAAATATCTTTTAATTCGTCCACGAATAATTCATGTAAATGCTCATTTGGCATTTGTGTTGCATTCTGATTCGATGTTGCCATAATTCTAGTTTTTTCTAAAATGGACACATTTAGAATGCATATCGTTTGGAAATTTCTAATAAATCCATAGCCTCTACTGCTGGAGAATGATAGTGCTAGTTGTTGGGGTGATCCTACTAATGATTCCGGCCCTCCTAAGTATCGCCGTTATTGTTGACGATTATATACTTCTCCACAATCTGTTTGGAATCTTTGTGACACATTACTTTTTTGTCAGTATTTACAAGGATGAATACTGCTAATAGAGGAATATTTCGCCCCTGATAATGATGCTCTGCGTAAACTGTGAATACCATCTTTACCGTTTCTCCTTAGAACAGCACCAAACGCTAATAGGTTTAAAGAGCATGTAATTATGACCTTAGGAGATGGTAGATATCCTTGCAGGAAGGTCGAAATAAAAAGTTGATCCACTGCCTTTCTTACTTTTAACCTCGATACGGCTGCCATGGCTGCGCAATATTTCTGAAGCCACATATAGGCCAATTCCAAATCCTGAAATATTTGAGGTATTTAAATTGTCGACACGGTAAAATGCTTTAAATATATTTCTGGCATGTTTTTCATCTATACCCATTCCCTGATCACGAACGTAAATTCGAATATTCTCACCCAGTTTTTCCGCCCCTAGATCAATGATCCCGCCTAATGGCGAATATTTAACAGCATTGCTTAAAAGGTTTCCCAACACTTGATCAATTTTCGGCCGATCTGCAAATATGTGAATCGAAGGATCACAGGATACCGTGAAGTCATGCTTGCGGTATTCCGATCTCATGTCATCGATGCATTCTTTCATTAATTTTTCAAGAGCGAAACAGGATTGGTTAAGTTGTAATTTACCTTCGTCAACTTCTGCGACGCTAAGAAAATCCTGTATCATCACCATCATCTTTTTAACCTGCCCTTCGATTTTAGTGCATAGCATCGCGCTTTTTTCGCCATATCTATCTTTGTGCTGCTGCATAATTTGGGCACTCATCAATACACTGGTTAGCGGGGTTTTGAGCTCATGACTTGCCATGGAGATGAAAACGTTCTTCCTCTTTTCCTCCTGCTTCTTTTCTGTGATATCCCGCGCGATTTTGGAGACACCGATAATTTCACCCAGTTCGTTTTTAATAGGAGAGATGGTCAATGATAAATCAATTAATTTCCCGGACTTCGTCAGGCGGACTGTTTCAAAATGCTTGATCGAGTGCCCAAGCCGCATCCGGCCCAGAATAAAATCTTCCTCCTGATGCCTATCGGGTGGGATCAATTTTAAAATTGGCTGGCCGATCATCTCCTCAGGCGTATATCCGAATAGCGTGGACGCCGCATCATTCCAGCTTGTTATTATACCTTCGAGCGTTTTTCCGATGATAGCATCATAAGACGAACTTACGATAGCGGCCATTTCCGCGCTTTTTTGGATGGCTTTTTTTTGGTCGGTGATATCCATGATTGCCCCAATGATCCTTCTGGATTTTCTCGCGGCGCTAAAATAGGCTGACCCCTGAACTTTGATATAGGAAATTGAATAATTCTGTGGTTTTACAATTCTACATGTAAACTCAAATTGGGCGTCAGCGCTATCTTGACTTAAAGTTCTGATCTGCTCAATGACCGCATTCCTGTCATCAGGGTGTACAAGATCAATCAGTGTATCGGTGAATTCAGTATTTGAAGGGAGATCCAATATCTGCTGCGCCTTTTCAGAAACATGCACCATTCCATTATCGGAATTCCAGTCCCAGGTTCCCAGGCCTGTGGAAGCAAGAGCGAGCCTGAGCCTTTCCTCTTTTTCTTTTACTATCTCTGTGAGCTGATCTTTTCTTAGCTGAGCGGTCACGGCTTCTGTAACATCTTTGGTAAAGCACATAGAATGCATAAATTCGTTGTCTTTCATCAAGGCGCTAGAATTTATAACAACATGTCTGTTATCTCCATTTTTGCATTTTAGGATAGCCGGATAGTCATCGATACGCTCATTGTTGGCCAGCTTGCTTAGTATATCGTTGATTGTGTTCTGGTCGGCATGATAATTTTTGATTGGCTGGCCGATATACTCTGAATAGGTGTAACCAAGCAGATCCAGTTCAGCTTGGTTGGCCCAAATTATAATGCCATCGCTATTAACCCAGTGCAGCGAAATCGAAGCCTTCTCGATAAACTCTGACAGCTCGGAGACCCGTTGTTTTAGGTCTCTGTTTTCTTTTTCTAATCGTTCTATCGTTTCTTCGGGACTCATAGAGCTGTAATAAAGCTAAATGTTTTTGGAGTAAAAGTATAGAAATAAAACCTTAAAAACTCAGGTAAAAATACGTTGTATAAGGCGTAAAAAGTCCTAAAATTTTATAAATCATTTAATAGGTGAAAGATTTAAAAAACAAGGATAAATGGCAGGCTAAAAAACACAAAAGAGAAGACGCAATCTTCTTATCAAAAAGAAAAAAATTCTGTTTTTAAAAATTTGACGGATAATTTCTTCCTTAAAAAAAAGAAATAGGAACTTGAAGAGTTCGATTATTGTTTGATTAAAAAGATTCAACTGGTCTGATGTCCTACCAGTCTTATTCTTTCTGAAATCTAGTTTTGTATGCAATATCAAATTTTAATAACATTTTAAAGTGATCTAAGGTATCTTCATCGTGAAAGGCGCCACGGATTGATTCATCTACATCATAAAGCAATGCTATTTTTTCTGAATATTTAATCAGCTTTTCGTGTGTTATTCCCATGACATCTGTATGTCGATAGTCTTCCTTTATAAGCATATCTGAAATTGCATCTGACAGCCTCACCATTTCATCCCTTTCTATTAACATATCACTTTTTTTATTTACATCGGCAGATTGATTCTTGTGAAGGATTCCGCAGCGCAAATGAATTGATTTTAATGAACATAATAAAAATACAAAATTTTATCTGTATAGTCGTTTTTAATATTTTAGCGATGTCACATTTCTAATTCCCTTAAAACATTCTCTAATAATTATTCACTTACTAAAATTTAATATATTGATTAGGTGAACGTGAGAAGAAGCGTTGCTGAATTATACTAGAAATTTGTTAAATTGGTTACTTGCGAGTGCTGATGCTGGATCCTACTTCGGGATCAGAGTCATATTGATTTTAAATTTCAATATTAATGAAGAAAGTAACCGGTCAAGAAGAAAAATGTGCTGCAGGGGATGCCCTGGAGTTCTCCGCTAATCTGTTTGTTTTTGAAAGGAACTCTTGTATTGCCGTCTCTCAAAATACCTGTGATTTATTGGGCGTTAAGATTAATGATATCTGGGGATTAGCTCCTGAAAAAATAATGGAGATGCTTAGTCCCTCGATGACTTTGAATTGGGAAGAATTTAGTCATAAGGTTTATTCCAATTATGCGGAGCTCTATATTGGAAGTATCAAGATTAACGATAAGGCCTATGACATAATCGCATACGGATTAAAGAAAAGGCTCTATCTTGAAATTAGAGAATCAACTGCGAATATAGTTTACAAAGATTCTTCCGGAACATCTACTTTCTCAGGAAGTTCGAGCCGCTGTCCTGTTTCTTTGCTAATCCATGATATTAAGAATTCCTCGGCCAGTATCCAGCTTGCCGCTCAGATGATTTTACAGAACCAAAATATGCCCGAAGAGTTTAAACAAAAAGCACTGGTTAATATTATAAGGTGTTCTGGGATGATTTCAGAAATGGTGGATAAGCTAAGCAATACAGTTGTTGAGGATCGCGAAAAATAGCTGTTAATTTAAACTAGTTGTTTTCATAAAGTGGGATGCTGCATAGATGAAAAAATACTGATCCGATACGTAAAATTCACAAAAAGAAATTTATTATGCTAATAGCGCAAATCTAGGCAAGAGCGCTCGGAAAGTGGCAAGCAAATTGAGGATAAAATTTGACTGTTATTATAAAATTTTGTTACATGTATAAGATATTGCTTGTTGAAGACCATATTCTAGTGCGTAGCGGCCTAAGGCTTTTACTTAATTCACAGGCAGAAATTAATGTGACTGGAGAGGTTGATAATGGCATGCAAGCGCTGGAATATCTTAGAGACAACGAACTTCCTGATTTGATCCTTACTGATATCACAATGCCAGAAATGGATGGGATTACATTGATCTACAAAGTAAAAACCATGTTTCCAGATGTCAAAATCGCAGTTCTATCTATGGTTGATGATCACGCGACTGTCTTGGAGGCCTTTAAAGCCGGGGCATTAGGTTATTTATCAAAAAATTCAGATTATAATGAACTTCTGAGTGGTTTACTTGAGATTTGTCAAGGAAAGAGATATCTGTCCACGTCAATAGGCTTGTCATTATTGGATAATTGGCAAATTAATCAACCAGGGCGTCTCGACAAAGAAATAATTTGTCAGCGTTATGATATAACCGAAAGAGAATTAAATGTTCTTGAACTTATTACCCACGGTTTAACAAATGCTGAGATTGCTGATAAGATATTCCTGAGCAAACGAACTGTTGAAGGAGTCCGACAACAGCTCATCGATAAGACTAATACGAAGAATACAGCCGACCTTGTTCGATTTGCGTTTCAAAAAAGTTTAATACAATAACTTCATATCACCTCAGGATATAATTGTCATTCTTTAATACCGTAAGTCAGGTGGTTCCAATGGGTGGGAAGCTATTCAGGATGGCCCGAGAAAGTATCCGAAATAGGACTAATATAATGGTTACTGACAATTAGAGCACAATAGCCACAAAGGGCTAACGATATGTTAGCCCTACTATTTCTTTCCGATAATGAGAGCTTTCTTAAATAATATTTTCATCAACGTCAGAAGGAGCTGTCGGAGGCTGAACTGGAATGCCTTCTGCGTCATTGGCCTCCTCTTGTTCACCAATTTCTTGATCGATTTCCTTTTCATTAATGCCCGGGAATGCATTTTCTCCTTCAATACCTACTTCCTCGTCGAATCCCAAGTCCTCTTTGTCAGCTACTTCAGGAGCTTCATTAGGGTCGTTTTCCGGTAGCTGTTCTTCCGGTCTATCGGGAACCTCGTTGGGCAAATCCTCTGGCCCTTCGGGTGATACGATTGCGAGCGCAATGATTGGCATACCTTGATGCACCTCTAGCGATATTAAGTTTTTGTTCATATAATACATTTAGTTTATATAGTGAACCCATCTCATGCCCATATCGTTAGCTGATAAACTACGTAATCAAACTCATTTTATACTTGAAAAAAATCTTTACTTGCCACCTAGTTTTGAAAATACGAGCAAACGTATAATCTAATCCAAATTTCTACAAGGTATCCAAACGGATATTTTGCCTGCATTTTTTTTATCATAAAAGCCCTCTCCTGTATCTACAAGTATTAATTGTTCATTCTTTCGGATAAGCATCACATTAATAGGAGCTTCGTAGATATCCGTAGGTAAATGCAGTCGGTTGAGCTCTTTATGAAGATCTTTAGGTATTGCATCCGTTGCAATAATAGGCTGATACGATTCTATATCAAAGTATCCATCGGAAAGAATATAGATTTCCAGGTTATCAAATGGAATCTTGAGGTGACTGGCATTAATTTGTGTATTCATCAGAGTAGTGCAATTAATTAGCGTTTTGTTTTGTTTAAAAAAGGGAATATTCGTGGTGCTAATCCAGCCAAAACATGTCCCATTTCTGGAATGGTTATTATGGTAAAGTCCTCGATAATATTTTGCAATCTAGCGGCAATTTCCTGAGTAGAGCGTATTACATCCTGCTCTCCGCCGATGAATAACACTGGCATAGTCAAACGACTGAGTTCGTCATCTGAAAAAATATATTCTTTTTCTATTCTCGCATTAAAATTGGTTTGTATTAAATCCATAAATGAAATAATCTTATTATCTACACGCTGGCTTCCCAAGATCAGTCTATTGATCCTGATACGTCCAGTTGTTCCCAAAAGGGAATAGAGGATGGCTTTTATGATAAATGTTGTTTTGGTAGGAACTATTCCTGCAGGCGTCAGCAAAATCAGCCGGTCAACTAATTCAGGATAACTTGTTGCAAAACGCAATGCCAACCATCCTCCTTGCGATAATCCGACTATATTTGCCTTGCTGATGTTGAGTCTGTCGAAAATCTCTTTTAGCCATTCTGCGAAATCTTTTGTTTCATAAGAAGGTCTGGTTTCTGCACTCTTTCCTGCCTCTCCGATAATGTCTATTGCTATGACTTTATATTGTTTTGAATATTCGGCTATGTCGGATAGCCATGACGTTGCATTAGAAGATGCGCCATGCAGTAAGATGACAATTTCTTGATGTTGACTTCCGGCCTCCAAAAAATGGGTGTCACCAAAAGTTGTTTTCAGCACATTGCTTTTCAAATTCAATGACGAATTCCTTATCGCCTCGTCGTAAGCCCGGATAATTTTGTTTTTTCCTTCAGGGCTTTTAAAGACCGTTTTATTCATGAATATTTCTGTATATAATGTTGTATAATAAGAACTGCATTACCGTCCTTTCGCTTTATCACCTCTTAAAGTGATGACTGTACTCGTTGCCATAGCTGCTATTTTGCCATCACTGCGAAAAATATCACATCGATAATGACTTAAGTTTTTTCCATTATGTAAAGGTGATGCTTTGGCAATAAGTATATCCTCGAAAACGGGCCGGTAAAAATTGATTTTCAATTCTACAGATGTAAAAGTTTCGCCTTCCAGAACAACAGTAGAATGTGCGGTTCCGATGGCTGCATCTGCCAGTTCACAAAGCAGGCCTCCGTGGATGGTTCCCTGTTGGTTACTGTGCTTGTCTTTTGTTGTATTGATCTGTACGGTCGCTGTACCTAAACCAACTTCTATAATGTCTATGCCTAATGTTTTTGATATTGGTGTCGGGTAATGCATCTGCGTATGCATGTCGCCGGTAATTTCACTTTTTATCAATTTATTTAGGTAATCTAATATCGATAGTTTTGTCATATACGTTGTTTTTATATTTATATAATAAACCAATCGGTCTTTTTATTAATAAAAGAATTATATGTTTTCCATGTTTCCTATTATTGACTGTATGGCATGCAAATGATGCAAATCATGCTCTGCAACAAAATGCATCAGGTCAATGATATTCATGGGTTGTTGTAATCTCGGATGCATACTTGTCTTCAATAAGTCTTCTTCACTCAATTTCTGAAGCATTACAATTGTTTTTTCTCTCTCGCTGACCAGATCCTTAATAAGTTCTTCAACCAACATTTTGTTGAAAGAAGATTGATCAGTTGCTGTATTGTTTAAATCAGCAGGGGACATATCCGGTTTTCCTTCCATTATATCTCTAAAACGGATTCGCCATAGATCTTCTAAAAGTATTAAATGTCCTATGTTCTCATTGACAGACCATTTATCTCCCATTTTGCGGGTTGAAACTTCTATAGGACAATTTTTCAAAACTTCCTTTAAAACAGCCGGAAAATCTTCAAGGAGTTTTAGATATTCGTCAAAATATTCCGAGCCTGTGTTTGAATCAAATTGTCGGTCGAACCATCTGACAAAAGATTGTGACTTTACTTCTTTCATGAGTATCAATTTATAGGTTATTACTGTTTATCCATGCTTTGGTAGGCATTATCCACTCGTCTAATGCCCTGAACAGAAAGCCGTGTTCCAGACCTGTGTTGAGGATAATTTCTTTAAAAGATTTCAAATCAGAATTTTTAAACCTAAGTTGCCTTGATAATAACTCAGCGCCGACGTCTGATTTTTCATTAATCGATAAAATCTTCCCATAGAGCTGAAACTTTCGATCTTCATTCATCGAATCATTTTTAAAGCTTGAGCCAATAAAAACAAATTTCAAATCTGGGTTTTTAGCATAATAGGAGATGTATTGAGCTATATAGCCTCCTTGAGATGTTCCAACAATTGAAATATGGTCATAAGGAACTCCACCGTTGTGTAAGCTGTCAATTTTAAGAATCAACTTTTTTGCATATATCTTGGGATCAGTGCCGGGCTTTCTTTTTTCAGATAGTATGACAGAATTTGTAGATTGAAGTTTTTCTAAAATCGCTGTATATGCCGCTGGTCCGTATTTAGGATGGAGTTCATTTAACGGATGTACTTCCAAAAATTTATTATGCAAAAAAAATACATACTTTTTTTGAGTGCTATTTTGAGCATTAACAGCAAATGGAAGAAATGACAGATAAAGAATTATTAACCTAAGAAACATATAATTTGAACTTAATTTAGAGACAACATCAGACTTCTACAAGATGCCTTTTTGAGGCTGTCAAACTCACGAACCAGATGATTGGGCAGATCATAAACATCGCTGCAGATAAAAGTTGTTGAAACATTACTCTGTTTTGCCAGTTCCCGTGCTTGATCTATTGCTACATCCGAAAGGTCAACGCCGACTAGGTCCGCTCCCAGGCGACTTAAAGAGATACTATCCTGTCCGAAATGGCACTGTAAATGCAATACGGATTTGCCTGTCAAATCTCCAAGTAAATTAAGCTCTATATCCTTTAATGAATTTTTCCCCTTCAAAAAGGCTTCCAGGTTATAAAAATCAGAATTGATATGTGCTTCTGTTCGGGCATTCCAAGATTCCCTGTTTATTTCCAAATAATTGTCTTCTGCATTCATATGTATTTGTCTAATGAAGTGAATTGATTTTTTGCCATTCCTCGTAGCTGATTACGCCAAGTTCTGGCTGGCTTTTGCCGTTTAGAATATGGATAAACTCCAGTTGATTTCCGTCTGGATCATCAAAATAGAGAGCAAGTGCGGGCATCCAGGCAAAAACCATTGGTTCATTGCTGCCATTTTTGAGAAAATTATAGGCTTTTAATCCGTTTTTATCTAAAAAAGTATTCGCATCTTTTAAAATGAAATCTTTGGAACAGGTGAATGCAAAATGTCTTGTCTGGAGATTACCTTGTTGTTCCCAAAGTCCGAGCATTGCCTTTTTATTTTCTCCGATCCAAAGAAATGCAATCGGCCTGGTTTCATCATAATGTGCAAACTCAAGTCCCAAAATTTTAGTATAGAATTGCACTGCATTTTCCAAGTTGCTTACTTGGATGTGTGTCTCATATAATCCTTCAATCATTTTTATATATTTTATTATTAATAATTATTGTGTTGTGATAAGTACAGGCTTTAATCATTTTAGCATATGAATAATCGGATAATCTTTGCCTGAACCATCCTTTTCTGATTTTCCTGATTTTCTGAACCCTAATTTTTCATAAAATCCGATGGCCTGATAATTTTGCTCATTGACATCAACCTTTGCAATGCCTTTCGTTTCATCCATAAATTGAAATAGGTGCTTTCCATACCCTTTGTTACGGTAGTCATTGTGAATAAAAAGCATTTCGAGGTTTCTGTCTGATACCGATGAGAACCCGACAGATTCCCCGTTTTCAATAAGGAGAAATACTTCGAGATTGGGCAGATAATCCTTCGGAATGACTTCTTTAAAGTAGATAAAATCTTCATTGGTAAGAAAATCGTGAGTTGCCCTAACAGCGGATTCCCAGATTTCCATAATTCTTGGATAATCTCCGGTGGTTGCAAGCGTGATTTGTGTTGACATAACTTTAAAATGGTACTATTTAATATGATATTCTGTTCACTTGTTAATATAAAATAAACCGAACGGTCTTTTTTAGTTTAAAAAAATTATATGCTTAAATTCTTAATTAATTTTTCAAGGAACGACATTGCAATTTTAAGCTCCACCATATGGTTGTTTACCTTTGCCTGCATGAATGCTCCTTCAATCATTGAAATCATGATCACTGCAATTTCAGTAGGGTCAGTATCTTCCTTTATTTCTTTTCTTGCTATGCCTCGTTTAATCTGATTTTCAATTGATGTTTTCCAAAATGCTAATGCCTTTTGTGTTCGTTCTTTTAGCTTAGGATGTGTATCATCAACCTCTGTAGCAGTATTTAAAATTGGACATCCAGCCTGTAGAAATGGGTATCTGAAATAATTTTTATAGGTTTGCGGGTAAACAAGCAGTCGTTCAATCGAGTTTTCAGTTGCCAAGATGCGGTCTTTCATATGTTGAGTAACTTTACCGAAGTTGTGATCAAAAACATTCAAGGCAATCTCGTCTTTGTTTTCGAAGTTACCATAAATACAACCTTTTGAAAGTCCTGTGGCAATCATCAAATCATTTATGGACGTACCTGCATAACCTTTCGTATTAAAAACTGTTGCTGTTTTTTCGATAATTAATCGTTTGGTATTTTCAGATTTAGTCGTTTTCATCAAGCATAAATTCTAATACGGGACAAAATTATGAAAAAAAATAAAACGATCGGTCTTTTTTTTGAAAAAGAGCATTTTCTAAATGCACTCAGATTTCTTACAAGGTTTTTTCTAATTCGTATTGCCGATAGTCCTCCCAAGCAGTTTAAGATAATCAATCATACTGCTAGAAGCAGATTTTAAGATTTTTGAATATTCAATAACTATTATCAGTACCCTAATAGTTGGATCGGTTTTTCCCTTATCAAAGTCTTTATTATTATAGGGCGACCAATACCTTTCTATTGTGCTGATATTGCTACTGGTTTCAGCAGTACCGATAATCATTAAAAGTTCAGATCTATCTGGTATGGTGTAAATTAATTTGATTTCTTTATTTGTTTGAAGATTATGATAGTGTTTGCTATCCGAGGAAAAGATAAAGAAAAGATTTCCATATCGGTCCATTTCTTTTGTATGTACTATTTGAACATTCTGTAAGCTGTTTTTTACTGTTGAGGTGCATAAAATACCATTTCTAATTTCATTCATTAAAACCTTTAAAATAGATATGGTTGCTTCTTTATTTTGTATAACATTTTTCATCGCAATGTTCTTAAATCTATAGAAATAAACATTAGCTAGCTCTGTCGAGTTCAAGTCTAAATACTTAAAGTTTATGAATAACTACTATTTTAGGACATTAAGCTGAGGTAGTGGTTAAGGTTACATTCCTTGGCATGGGTCATACATTCAACACATTACAGCTGACCTTTGGCATGGATATTTAAACCGCTTCAAAATTATAAGCTCATAAGATGTTAAAACCACAGAAGTCTATGTGAGAATTGTAGATGGAAAAAGCAATAAGGATTATACAGTTTTCTTTGCGCCATGTTGTTGCAGATGGTTATAAGATTAAATAGAATCTATAAGCAAATCTCAGCCTTTCTTTTACTTTCTCTTTACGGGTTCCCGTATAATTTCATTTTTAACAAGCTTTAGTTTTGCTTCAAGTTATTATAAAGAACATAGACAATGGAAATATTTTTAGGATGGATTATCTTTTCGTTAGCAGTGGGTGCTATTGGTATTAATAGAAATATAGGTTTTGCCGGAGCATTCTTTCTTTCATTATTCCTATCTCCGGTTATTGGACTCATTTTTACTCTGGTGTCTAAATCAGACGAGCAACTCAAATTTGAAACGGAATTGCTTTCACATACAAAAAAGCAAACCGATGGCATCTTAAATGCTGGTCATAAGTCATTTACAGATGAGTTATTTAAACTTAAGACATTGTTGGACTCCGGTCTGATTAGCAGAGAGGAGTTCGAGTCGGAAAAGGAGAATTTAAGACGAAATGCCCCTATTAAGAAAACGGTACTCGCCTTATATTGCTCGCAGACTCCAAGTATGTCAGGAACACTGATGGTAAGGGTGGGGGATATAGGAGGTTTCGTTACTTTACCTTGGAGTAAGAATGATGCAATAGATTTCGATGTACAGACAGATGAAGTGAAGGTGGTGATTAGTCCTAAATCAGTATTCGCGAGCGAAAAGACCGTATATCTTAAAACTATCAAAGATGAGGCTGCTTATTACGATATTTTTGAAGTCTATAGCAGGTCATAGGCTATTAGAAATATGCGGCTATGAATAAACATACTTTATAAATAAATTTCAAAATTATGGCACTAAAACCAGGACCAAAAAGAATTGCCGAATCGACAGGCAAACCAGACAGAGGCCAAAGAGACAACAAAGAAACTCCAGGCAATACGCCTTCTTTATCTCCTCCAAAAAGACAACAAGGGAAGAAGTAGTATTTTTTCTTAATACACAATGCAATAACTTTGCATTGTGTATTTAAATATTCTAAGGATCTCAAAGCCTGCTGAAATGGAGGCTCTATAAATCGTTGATGAGAGGTGTATGCATCCGCAATGGAGAATAAGAGCATTTATGTAAAACGGTTATATCGAACGGCTCAACCGAAGCTTAAGTGGTCCGCATCAGGTATGCTCACATTCCTGCTGATAATTTTAATCTGATTTAGAAATCCATTACTGTGTCCAAGCCGCGTTTGAGTCCCTTAAATGTATCTATTTTATTTAAAGCTATAAAAATGCCTTTAAGATAAGGTGCTGCGCCGCTTCCTGCTTCGTGTTTAATATTCAGTCTTTCGTCTTCCATACCAAAGACTGTTTCGACACCGAGTATATGACCCGGAAGGCGAACTGCGTGGACTTGAATGCCATTGATTGTAGCTCCCCTCGTTTCTTTATAACCAATGGTATTTTCTATAGGCACATCCAAAACTGGTTTTTGAATCTTAGAAAGGCGATAGGCAAGTTCAGCAACTGTTCCACTTGGGGCGTCTACCTTCTTTTGGGAAGCATAGTCTATTATTTCGAAGTGATCAATATATTTTGCTGCAGTTTCCGAAAATCTTTGTAATAAAACAGCCGTTATTGAAAAATTACCAGCAGCTAACACAGATACATTTTTTTCCTCGGCAAGCGAGCCGATCTCTTCATATTCCAGATCTGAAAGCCCCGATGTACCAACAATACTATTTTTTCCATTCTTAATTGAAGCTATAATATTTTCCTTTGCAATTTTTGGGGATGTAAAATCAATCAAAATATCAAAATCCACCTTTTCAATTGCTTTTTCAATTGAATCAAATAGCGGAATTACCGCTTGATCTAAACCTAAAATGTCCGATAAATTTTCTTCGGATCTTGAAAGCCCACCGACTAATGTATAATCTGAACTAGCCACGATCGCTTTGCTCAATTCTTTACCGACCCAACCTGTGGCTCCGGCTATAAAAACTTTTTTCATACTAATTTCTATTTTATTTATTTTACTTCAAATACAACCTGTATTTCTACAGATAAATTTTCCGGTATAGATGATGACCAAGTGCTATCATGTTCATTTTTTCATGCCTACCGATATTATTAAATGATAGTATAAAGTTAGCATATGTTTTTATTATTAAATTTGACAATAACTATATGCAAAACGACAAGAATAAATGTGGCTTAATTGAACGTAAGAAGGGAGAGTTTTCAGATCCAATAAATTTAGATGTTTATGTATGGTATCAAAATAACTGGACACATGATGATTATGAACATGTACATGCTCGAGGCCAATTAAGCTTTGTTTCCCAAGGATATCAATATTTTTATATTGAAAACAGCATATACCTGGTTCCTCAGAATCATGTCATTTGGATACCTTCCAAAGTAAAACACAAATCGCGTTCGGAAGCAGAACATGTCGATTTAATGGTTATACTATATGCAAATGTACCCAAAATCGACTTTTTCCGATCCGCACACGTATTTGCAGTGCCTACCGTATTGCGTGAGATGTTAGGTTATGCTTCTAAATGGAGCCAAAATTTTGAAGAAACAAAGAACAATATCATTTTTTGCAGGCAATATTGAATTGTTTACCTGACTTTTGTTCTGAAAAATCTCAGGAAAGGGGAGCCAGGTGTTTATTATTACCGCAATGGGGACACCAGTACATCTTAAAAAGGTTGCTCGCATACCGATGGAGAAGCAGGATGATCTATTGGACGGCGAACTGATTCAGCAAAAGGTTCGAGCATATATTATCCGATTCAAATTTTAACATAACATTAATAGTTTTTCAGATATAACATTCCAGCTAGCATTTCTCTCATTTTATTTTCGTACATTTATAAACCTCCCTACGTGTAGCACCTTGTCAAAGATACAAGAAGATCGTATGCAAGGACTTCACTTAAAAAATCCAACATGATTTCAAAAACAAAAAAAGGAGTTGCGTTCCTTTCCACTTTTCCTCCACGCGCCTGCGGTATTGCAACCTATACAACAGATCTGATAAATGCTATCGCGAGTAAATTTGAAGAGTCGTACCGGCTAATTCCCATACCGATTGTAGATAATAATACATCGCAAGATGATGGCCCATTGGGGAAGCTAGATATTTTAAATCCGCTTTCATTCGATAATATCCTTCAAAACATCCTGTGTGATCTGGATATTAAATTGATTTGTGTCGAACATGAGTTTGGTCTCTTCCTTGGTCAGGAGGCTAAATTCATATCTTTTCTTTCGGATCTCAATGCAGCACAACTTGCTACTGTTGTCACTTTCCATACAGTGTTGCCAGCACCTGATCGCACTATGCTCGAACATGTATCTGCCATTGCTTATCATTGCTCGCAAATCATCGTGATGACCCAGGGATCTGCCGATATCCTTATTCATAATTACAAAATTCCAACCAGTAAAATAACTGTAATTGCGCACGGCACCCATTTAGCCCCAGCTAAGGATAAATATGCCATTCTTGAGTATTTTAACCTAGTTGGCAAGAAAGTCCTCAGTACATTTGGTTTGCTGGGGCCCAGCAAGAGTATAGAAACCACACTTTATGCACTTCCATCTATTATCGAACAAAACCCAAATGTGATATTCCTTGTTTTAGGAATGACACACCCCAACCTGCTTCGAATTGATGGAGAGTCGTATAGAAATGAGCTTGAGGCAATAGTTGATGAATTCGGTATTTCAGCTCATGTGCGTTTTATTAACGAATTTCTTTCCACGGAAGACTTATTAGCCTATCTATCTATAACCGACGTATACCTTTTTACGTCAAAAGATCCGCTACAGGCCGTTAGCGGTACGTTTTCTTATGCGCTGAGCTCCGGATGCCCCATTATCTCTACGCCAATCCCGCATGTGAAGGAGGTTTTAAAGGAAGATATGGGCACCATAATAGATTTTCAAGCTTCTGATCAGCTCGCAGCTGCTGTCAATCATATTTTGGATGATGAACTTCAATTAAGCAAGATTCATCATGTTAACCTTGAGAAGATGGTCAAGACTTCCTGGCAAAACGTTGCTATAGCTCATGTATATCTTTTTGAGCTTCTTATAGATAAAAAAGGGAAAATGATCTACTCCATTCCACCGCTGAATCTGGACCATATTTTTCGGATGTCCGATGAGCGCGGCTTTGTTCAATTTGCTGATATTTCCACGCCGGACCTTTCAAGCGGTTATGCTTTGGATGACAATGCAAGAGCGCTTATAGCCATGTTACATCACTATAGATTATACGAAACCTACGAAGACCTTGGTCTGATACAGAAATATCTGGATTTTATAGGTCATTGTATGCAAGAGGACGGCACGTTTCTGAATTATGTAGATATCTACGGTAATTTCACGATACAAAACCAGCAGGAGAATCTTGAAGATGCCAACGGTCGAGCAGTCTGGGCTCTGGGCGAAGTGGTGGGCATGGCCAATCTTTTGCCGGAAAGAATGGTTAAGCTTGCAATAGAACTCCTGGAGCGAGCCTCCAAACATGCTTTAGTGTATTTTTCGACAAGATCGATGGCCTTCACGATTAAGGGACTGAGTTTTATGAAGGGCAAAAATTATAAAGCTATAATCCAGGCACTTGCGGATCGATTGGCAGCCATGTTTAAACATGAGAGCTCTACGGACTGGCAGTGGTATGAATCGTATATGACCTATGGCAATAGTGTTATTCCGGAGGCTATGTTAATCGCCTATGAGACAACTGGGGATTGCCGCTACAGAGATATTGCCTGTCAATCTTTTGATTTCTTGTTGAGCAAGATTATTGTTGACAATGAGGTTCATGTGATTTCCAACAAAGGATGGTCACAACGAGACCAGCCGGCAACCAAAACTAGGGGCGGGGAGCAGCCCATTGATGTTGCCTATACCATTATTGCACTAGATAGGTTTTATAAGTTTACAAGAGATGAGCAGTATAAGAGAAATATACGAATCGTATTTGAATGGTTTCTGGGAAGGAACCATATTCGGCAGATTGTTTATAATCCTATTACCGGCGGATGCTTTGACGGCCTGGAAGAGCATACAATCAACATCAATCAAGGTGCAGAATCCACAATAAGCTATTTAATGGCCCGGCTTAAGATGGCGGATTATATGAATGAACCTGTTCGTTAGTTTATTTAAAAAACTTGATGCCTGATTGTCAATTATTATGCGTACATTTATTACTGCGATCTGCTATTCATCTTAACCCATTCAGTAGATCCAATATGATAAATACACTTGTTTTATCTTTAAATTCTCCACGATATACCTTTCGGAAATTTTCAGTTCAACAACTAGCAGCTTGCGTACTTCAAAGAGTAAATACGATTCAGCTTAATATTATTCCTTCCGATCAATCATAGCTATTGAAAGTAAAAGGACCATCATTTTATAAAATCCATACATCATGAGTAAAGACATTAAAAAGGAAAAAAGCACCAAAGAGAAAGCACAATCTTCTTATCAAAAGGAAAAAGATGGCTCCTCTAAAGAGGTAACGGATAATGTTTTCCGTAAAAAAAAGAAATAGGCAATCGAAAAGGTAGCTTATTTTTGCACTTGCACAAGGCAGATTATTTTGAAGCGGGTATACAGTCTGGATTATTACACCAGGCTTTTGCTCGCTTTTTTTATTTGCAAAGCTGAATGATATACCCATTGTTTTGACAACAAAATGAGTTTCATCACAAAGCGATGTTTTTATACGTCTTCGTCTGAATATACACGTGAAGTATGGGTAATGACGTTTGAAGTAGAACCAAATATATTCGATGGGCGTTCAATTTTAAAAAGCTCTAGGGCGATAAACTTACTCAATGGAAAAGCTCATTAAGAGCTAATCAACAATCAAGGAAGGTGGATCTTATGCCTAAGATCCATTTTTTAATAAGTGATGAAAAAAATATTTCTTAAAAAAATAAGATGAAAAAGACAATAGTAGTGTGCGATGATGATAAAGAAATACTAAATGCATTTTCCTTGGTGTTAGAGAATCAGTATACGATTGTTATATCTGTAGCAAACAGTTTAGTCCTGACGGAAGTGTTGGATACTATGAATGCTGATATACTCTTTTTGGACATTCATATGCATGCACGGAATGGTGACATGATACTCCGTGATCTAAAGAGTTCCGCTAAATATGATAAGCTGCCCGTGATTATGATGTCAGGTCATATCGACGGAAGAAGAATCTCTTTGGAATGTGGGGCAGAAGGTTTTTTAACAAAGCCTTTTGAACTTACTGATCTGGAAAACTATATACGAAGATTTGTTTATGAAAGTGAATCGTAATGCCCAATCGTCAAAATAGAGCTTGCCTGCACTTCTTACTCATATTAAATAGCTTATACACGAGCTCCATCGAGGTTACCTCCTTACCGCGGAACGCCGATATCGAGATTGAGTGTATAGTATAGATCTGATATACAGCTGCCTGGCAGAGCCAGTCCAGTTGGAATATCGTATCTAAATATTTCTGGATGTGAAGAGACGACCAATAGCAGCCAATGTTGTCATCGGCACCACTGTCTTTAGCGATATAGGAGGGAGCTATGTCGATTTCTTTGGCGGTGGCTCTACCAGCTATTAGAGGCTTCATCCATCCAATGGCCTATAAAAAATGAGAAACCCTAAATATCTATACTTTATACAATATTACTAATATATTTAGTAATATTGTAAAATGAAACCTCTGGAAATCTTTTGCCGAAATCGGGTAATGTACGCTCAAATTACCGTGCATGATAAAAGCATGGGCATGAAAGATTATCATCTTTACAACAAAAATGGTCTTGCTTTTTATGTTTTCAGGAAATCTCAGGGAGAGTGGGAATTGGCATTCGGTGTACTCGCCGATGACATCAAGGAAGCGTGCATTGACGCCCTTATACTTCGCTTTGATACGGATGTGCCTGAGTTGTTTTATCATCATGGAAAACGTCAGGTAGTGGAAGTTCGGGCCAAGAAATACAGCCTTTGGCATATTTATCTCAATAATGCCTATGTAGGAAGTATTCAGTATGCCCCATTCACTAAACAGTTCAATTACCACCTAGATGACAATTGCTTATTGACCGATGATCACGTGCAAAAGTATATAGCCATGATACAACGTGGGGAATTAAAGTGGATAAAGGACGATATTCGATGAAAAAGAATATAAAAGGAATAAAAAAAAACCTTGAGTCTGGGAGGGGCGAAACCTGTTTGGTTTTAAAAAAATTATTTCTAGCTATTGAGCACGGAGTACGAGCTGTCAAAAAGTTTTCTGTTACCAGATTTCTAACTATAGATGATCTATGCACCAAAAAATATTTTACATTGACGGATCAGGTGTGGATGATCATGGAAGAACTTTTTAATAAAAGACGGTTGTCATTATCGAAGAGTAGGTTGATCTGGAATTTTCGTAAGACAGATAATAATATTTGATGAAGTGAAATAGCCTTTTGGAATGGAATTAATATTAGGAAGGAATTTTTGAACAACATTTTATAAGAAATGAACAACAATTATCTCAACTAATCTCGCGATCTTTACAGTAGATGAAAGCCCAAAGCCCGTTAACATCTAGCCCAAGCGGACATCTAGCCAAAATTGCCTCCCTTAACGGCTATAAGGGAGGCTTTTTTTTAATTTTTACCTTCTTAAAATTGTTGAATAAATCAGCTACGTTAAGCATGCCAACATTACTCCCTTGGTCAAATATGCAATTACTGGTTGGAAATTTCATATTTTCTTCAAAGGAGTTCCCTATATGATCTAATCTTCGCTATGCAAAATACCTTACGTACTATTTCCAGTAACCTTTAAGGTATTTGTCAATCTGATTTCTGTTGCTTAAATCGATTAATTGCAAGCTATTCCAGTCCGCTAAAACCATTTCGTATTCTTCTCCTAAGCTATATAGTGCGTCTTTAATCAATTTGAAATGTTCTCGTGAAATTTCCGTTCGAGAAGCTGTCGCGTTGATCGAAAGCCAAATATGTTTTACAAATTCTTCTTCCGTATCAAAAAATACAGTGAAGTTTGAGAAACCAAAAGCTTTAGTGGATGTTGTTTCGCAGTTGGCTATTTTATAGCCGACATAGTTAATGCTTTCTGCTTTTTCAAATTTATAATTTGTTAATAGTTGACTCAGCGGCTCTGTTAGGATTTCTTTTGAAAAAGTCGTTATAGACATCTGGCCGACTTCGAATATTTCAGTAAAACCCAGACCCTCTCTCGATTGATCCGCGAGAACTTTTACTTCTGTAATCCTCTTCTCTATAGACTCCCTATTTTCGGCGGGGACAATTTCAATTTGACAATAATCGTCGTCCCAAGAAAGGGGCAAGTATGCATTCCTCTTAGTTTTTGATGCAATCTTTCGTTTAAATATTCTGAAAAAGTCTAATATCTTCATCCTGTCTTAATCGCTGTATAAAATGCCAATTAAAAAATCTATTTTATTAAATTAAACCGTGCTTTTCTGCATATTCTTTGAGCCTCGCTAGTTGATGTCGATTATAATTTTCATTTGATATTTTCCTGTATTCGACTCTGGCTTTATCCAGGAGCTTTATCTCTGCGAAAAACGTCATTTTAGCGGCGGTGTGCAGTAAGGTTTCAGAAGCTTCCAGTTCGTTGATAAGCTTTTGTACTGTGTTTAACTTTTCAAAGAACGGTAAAATAAAGCCTGAAATATTATATTTCATTTCAGCAACTAGTCCGTCACCATCTGTCGTCGTTGTTACAGTATACCAAGTATCGTCTAGACCTCTCATACAACCAATTCTTTTTCTTATTAAACACTCAGGTTCGGTGGGATATGCCGGTACATCTTTGTTATGATAGTTAAAGCACGCTAGCCAATACTCGGTTGAAAATATTCCAACGTTTACGGTGAAACGGATATCGTCTTTGGTGCTATATCTACTTTTTTGAATATTAATGATGTGACCAATTTTCTCAAGCGGCAGATAAAAGTTTTTGGCCTTCTTTTTAAAACCAAGCGGTTTTAAGATTTCAATAAAGCTTTCTTTTATGATTCTGTCAAATTTTTCTTGGGTTTCTGTTCTCATAAATCACTGTGTTACCATTATAATTATTCAATTTTTGAAAAGCGGAAGGCCTCAAAAATGGTAAGTCTTCAAACCCACCTTAGCATCCTCCGTAATTTACATATCTATTATGTTATTAAAGTAATATAAGTGTTTCAAGTCACAAACTGGTTTTGGATTATCGGATACGGTTTGGACGATTTCTATGTTTACAGTAGCGTTATTAATCCATTTGTTTATGATTTGGAAACGCAATATGCCAACATTCGGCCTGGTAGCAGTTTGGGCTTTAATGGCTATTGTAGTCGCAAATACAAAAAACAATAACCTTGTTTTCTTATCCGCTATTATCGCGGCTGTTATTATCTTTCTAAACGTGGTTACATATTATATTCGATTTAGAAAGGAGAAGGTTGCTTACTCTTGATCTTTTTACTGAAATTTAGCGACGTTTTCTAAAATTTTGCTTGTTCATATTGTGACAACAGTTATAAAACATTACAATGGAAGCTACACTATGACGATCTTTTGTATTGACTGGAAATTACTTTACCACAAAAGCATATAATTTAGTACATTTAATTATCTTTTACTCATACATATAGTTATGCACCTTCCATTAGAAAAGCATTATGTTAATCGTGTGGGTTGGCTTCGTGCTGCGGTATTAGGCGCCAATGATGGACTGTTATCGACTACAAGTATTGTTATTGGAGTTGCGGCCGCTAATCCTGATCGGAATACCATTGTATTGGCTGCGTTGGCAGGTTTGATTGCAGGAGCAATGTCTATGGCTGCGGGGGAATACGTTTCGGTAAGCTCGCAGGAAGATACTGAAAAAGCAGATCTATTGCGTGAGCAAAAAGAGCTCGAAGAAATGCCAGAGCTAGAGTTGCAGGAGTTGGCGAAGGTCTATGAGAAGAGAGGAGTAAGTCCGGAGACAGCACAGCAAGTTGCGCGAGAACTCACCGCGCACGATGCATTAGGGGCTCATGCTCATGATGAATTGGGGATAAATGAAATAACGCAAGCCAAGCCTCTGTTGGCGGCAATAGCATCATTTGGCTCTTTTGCTCTCGGAGCCGTGCTTCCATTTATGGTATCATTATTTGCACCAATTGAGCTGATGGTCTATTTACAATATGGTTTTACGATTATTTTTTTAATGATTCTTGGGGCAATTTCTGCAAAAACAGGGGGCTCAAATATAGGCGTTGCTGTGGGCAGGATCTGTTTTTGGGGTACCATAGCAATGGGTGTGACTGCATTAATAGGTCATCTTTTTGGAGTAAATATCGCTTAGTTCATTAGCTATAAATTCTTTCAGTACTTGTTGCAGTTTCGATTACAGCATTTTTTGTATTCAGTCTTTCATATGCCGGTATAAAGTACCGAGACTTTATAGTGTGTTTTTACACAAAAAAAGCTTTACTTGCTTTTTCGGATTTTTATAGAACCCGTGTGAAAAATTTGCGTGTATTTTTGAACTACTTTGATCTTTAGGTTGTTTGTCTAATCAAAAAATTGAAAATTATAATTATGAAAGACAAAAAAATATTAGTTTCGGGTGCTAGCATCGCCGGTCCTACATTGGCTTACTGGCTGGATAGGTACGGCTTCGAGGTTACCGTGATAGAGCGTGCAGCAGCCTTGAGACTGGGTGGACAGAATATAGACGTGAAAGGACCAGCAAAAGAAATTGCGCTTAAGATGGGTATTTTAGAAGAGATCCGCGCACATAATACCACCGAGATTGGGCTACGTTTCGTTAATTCCGACAATCATACAATAGCAGAATTTCCATCTGATAGTTCAATGAGCATGACTCAGGAACTTGAGATCCTACGTGGCGATCTGGTTAAGATACTGTACGATCTCACCGCGAAGCGTGTAGAATATATTTTTGGTGATCACATCATTGATTTGATAGAAAGTGAAAATGAGGTCAAGGTGGATTTTGCAAGTGGAAAGAAGGGTATCTTTGATATTGTGGTTATAGCTGAAGGTATCGGTTCTGCAACGCGTGATCTTGCCTTTGGCGGTCGTCCTCGTTTTAACTATTTAGGTTTATATACCGCTTATCTTACTATCCTTCGAAATAATACCGACAGTCGATGGGCACGTTGGTATAATGCGCCAAAGGGCATTGTATTTATGTTGAGGCCTGATAATTATGGAAAGACAAGGGCTTCGGTAACTTTTCTGGCAAAAGAGAACGCGTATAAATACCTAAGTGAAGCAGATCAGAAAAGAGCGCTTATTGATCGTATACAAGGTGCAGGCTGGGAATCTGAACGATTAGTTAATGAGATAAAAGAGAGTGAAGATCTTTATTTTGAGAGGGTCAGCCAAGTCAAGACTGATAAATGGACTAGGGGAAGGGTTGTCATTACAGGTGATGCCGCTTGGTGTGCTACACCAATAGCAGGAAAAGGTACAGACCTTGCCGTGGCAGGAGCCTATATCCTTGCTGGAGAGCTTTATAGAGCAGGTAATTATGAAGAGGCTTTCCGTAACTACGAAAAAATAATGAAACCCTACGTTCAAGAGTGTCAAAAGCTGCCTCCGGGTATTCCTCGTATAGTATATCCGGAGTCGAGAGTCGGAGTTGCACTCCTAAATCAATTGATAGCCATTGTTGGAAGCAAACCTGTAAAATGGTTGATGCGCGTTTTTTCAGGAGATAAAAAAGACAATAAGAAGAATAGAGAGAAAGAAATTATACTACCAGATTACGAATAGGTAACACTTAGCCGCGAAACAAAAAAAGAGTTTTTGTTAGTTTCTATTGTCACTAAAATATATGATCGGAATAAAAATATGATTCAAGAAAAAACTGACAGTTTTGATGGCAATATATCAGGGGTTGTTGATATCAGATATGACAATTCAAATAAACCAATCGAGCTAAATTCTTCTTATTTTAAAGAAACAAAAAATTATAAATACAATTCACATGGCGATATAGAAGAAGAAAAAAGCAGATCAGAAGAAAGCCCTACCATACAATCATCAACCTTTTCATATATTTATGATAATTATGAAAATTGGGTTGAACAAAAGCAGATTATTAAAAGAAATCCTAAAGACGAATTTGAAGGTGGAATTTTAATAAAAAGGAAGATCGAATATTATGAATAAAACGACCACTAAAAAGTGGTATTTGTTTTTTTTAATGGTTCGATGATTACTTTGTTTTTACAATAATTGATCAACATTGGGGTGGAAGGATACGAAATTCTATCGATTTGAGACAAGTTTTTATTATTAATCAGCAAATTGACGGAGGTAAAGTTTCAAAATGTCAAACGATATAATTTCGCCCGAACTTTTGTAGAACACGATAGCATCCCTTTAAATGGGGGCACACATCCAATTGTTGACATCAGTTATTTTTGTAAGCAAAATTCAATGAAAAGGATATAAACGGAAAAAAACCTTGAGTCTGGGAGGGGTGAATCCTGTTTGGTTTTTGAAAAAACATTATTTCTAGCTGTTGAGCACGGAGTACGAGCAGTCAAAAAGTTTTCTGTTACCTGATTTTTGAATATAGAAATTCTAAGCATTAAAAAATATTTTACATTGACAGATCAGGTTTGGATGATCATGGAAGAACTTTTTGATAAAAGACGCCTGTCATTATCGAAGAGTGGGTTGATCTGGAATTTTCGTAAGACAGATAATAATATTTGATGAAGTGAAATAGCCTCTTGGAATTGAATTATAATTAGAATGAAATTTTTGAACAACATTTTATAATAAATGAACAACAATTATCTCAACTAATCTCACGATCTTTACAGTAGATGAATGCCCAAAGCCGGTTAACATCTAGCCCAAGCGGACATCTAGCCAAAATTGCCTCCCTTAACGGTTATAAGGGAGGCTTTTTTGTTTATTTTATGGCCTTATTAAACCTAAATAAATCATCTACGGTTTCCCGTAACCAATCTTACTTTCAAACTAATACTTTAGCCCTACAGTTTGTAATAATCTTGAAAGTTAATATCTGTAAACATATTAATTCAGCATAAATAATGTATATTAGGCTTGGGTATTAACCTTGCCCGATTGAAAAGTATAATGCTATGATAGTAACCACGACCAATTCCATCGAAGGGAGGGAGATTTCACGATATAATGATCCAATAGCTGCCAATGTAGTCATCGGCACCAATATCTTTAGCGATATAGGAGCGAGTTATATAGATTTCTTTGGCGGTCGCTCTACCAGCTATGAGAAGAAGATGCAGGAAATGTACAAGCGTGTTACCGAAACGCTCAAGCAACGGGCTCAGGCAGTTCGTGCTGATGCTATTATAGGACTTAGTGTAGATATCGACGAAATTTCAGGAAAGGGGAGCCAGATGTTTATGATTACGGCAGTGGGGACGCCAGTACATCTCAAAGAGGTTGCTCGCGTTCTCGTAGAGAAGCGGGATGATCTATTGGATGGCGAATTGATTCAGCAAAAGGTCCGAGCAGATATTATCCTAGAAAATTATAAGTCGGTAGAATCTATCAATAAAGAAACAGCTGAATTCATCGCTACATCAGGCCTAAGGAAATTTGAAACACTTGTGTTCAAAGCAATGAATGAGGATTATGGTATAGAACAAACTCCAAAAGATAAACTGGAAATGCTGTTCTGATCAACTATTTTTTTAATCAATCCCTCTAGATTTTCAAGATAAAATAAATTTAATTAAATATATAACAGAATGGCTTTATTAAGCTTAAGTATTAGTTTTTCTCAATTGAATAATAGTACTAATAAGTAGTAGTAATATACAAAAATGATAAGAATAAACACTATTAAAATTGTAGGCATTGGACCTATTAAAGATTTAGAACTTAAGTTCGATAATCATTTCAATATTATTTGTGGTCAGAATGGAATTGGTAAAACCACAATATTAGATTGCCTAGCTCAGTCATTTGCAGGTTCTCGAACAACTTTAAAAAAGACAGCTGGATTTGAAAAAGGACAATGGGATGTTAATGTCTCGATTAATGGAAATACTTCTTCCAAATCATTCTTAACGGTTCAATTCCATCCAAATGAAACCAGTCGAAACTTTAACGGTTTTTATCAAAATTCGAATGATGTTATTGTTTTTAAAACTCATAGAAATATAGAATATAAAAAGTTGAGCTCACTAGGAACAGACCAAGTTAAAGATGTTCATGCGTTTTCACAAGAGACAATTAATGGTTTTGTATCAACCGAGTTGAAAAATTGGTTTGTTAATCGATTTCTATTTTCGGCTCAACCAAATACATTAGACGAAAACCAAATGAAAAATTACGAGTTAGCTAGGGAATGTTTTACTATATTAAATCCATCTATAAAGTTTTCAAAGGTGTTACCTAATTCCTTTGATATCTTACTTTCCTCTCCATTTGGGGAAATTTATTTCGAATATTTATCTTCTGGGTATAAGTCTAGCTTAGCGCTAATTCTGGGATTAATACAGGAGATCGAATTAAGGTATAAAAATCCAAGTAAATTTATTAAAGATTTTGATGGGATTGTCTTAATAGACGAAATCGACTTACATTTGCATCCTGAATGGCAGGCAAAAATATATGATGCCTTAAAGTTTATTTTGCCTAAGGCACAAATAATAACCTCCACTCACAGTCCACATATTATTCAAGTGTCAAATGCGAATGAAATTATACCACTGGTAATAAATGATGCAAATGAAGTAAAAATAAATATGATTGTTAATCAATCGTATGGCTGTCAAGGATGGACAGTTGAAGAGATTCTAACGGATGTTATGGGAATGACCGAAACAAGAACATCTACATACCTGAATGCTATTTCAAATTTCAATACTGCCATTGATAACGAAGATTTTGAGAAAGCAAAAGCACAATTTTTAATTTTAGATGCAATGTTACATCCAGAAAATTCATTAAAAAAGATTTTAAAAATTCAATTAACTGGAATATCGACAAATGATTAAGCTAGATAGAACACCTAAACCTGTTGAGCTTACCGAAGAATTGCAAGTTGCTTTGACAGAAGAGTTTAAATCGACAGGAAAGTCAGTTTGGAACGTTAACTTTATCAAAAAAGAATTATTAGCATATTCTAATGACAAATGTTGCTATTGTGAAGCAAATATACAAGAAGAAAGCAAATATTTGGAAGTTGAACATTTTCATCATAAAGATATATATAAAGATGAAGTTTTGGAATGGGACAATTTACTTCCTTCTTGTAAAAAATGCAATGGCACAAAAAATGACCACGATACCAAATTAGAGCCAATAATTGACCCAAGTAAAATTGATCCAAGAAATCATTTAAAATATTGGCGTTATAGAATTAAAGGTTCGGACGATTTTGGTAAATTAACAGTTTCTGTTCTTAAACTCAACGACCAAGACAGATTAGTAAAAAAACGATTCGAAATTGGCAATGCGATTCAAGAAAAATTGGAGCAATTGAACGAATTAACAGATGATTATTTGAATGGAATTCAAACAAGTACACGTAGAAAGAATAGAATTGTTAATGGAACAAAAGATTTAATGAAAGAAGGACTTCCAACTGCTATTTATTCAGCAACATCTGCCACCGTAATTTTAACAGATGTTGAATTTGAATCACTAAAAATTAAATTGAACTCCTTAGGATTATGGGATGCAGAATTATCTCAGCTGGAAATCGATTTAAATAAAACGGCCTTAAAACTTGAAAAATAGAATATTCCGAAGTGATTTGTAGTTGTAATTCTGTGCCGGGGATACGCTTAATATCAAATTTAGAATTATATGATCTTGAATGTAAAAAAAGGTATTTGCAACGTAAAACATTTAATTGACACACAAGAAATTCTGTTTTTATTTTTTTTGCTCTTTATCTTGGCTTTTGGTATTGGCGATATAAAAACTGGGGAACTGCATCTACATGAAGTAAAGATAATATATTTTGTGGGGTGGATGCTAAAATTTTATTAAGGTCAAGCACTGTGACTTTATCAAATTTCTCGATGCTAACAGATGCCTTTTTATACTGTATAATTTCAGCAAAGTATAACGAAATATCTGCTTTGTAGTGCCGATTATTCGTTATAGACACTTAGTTAACATATAGCCAACATTGCTTCCCTTGGCGGTTATCAAGGGGGCTTTTTTGTTTATTTTATTGTCTAATTAAAACTGCTGAATAAATCAGCTACGGTTTCCCGTAACCAATCCTACTTTCAAACCAATACCTTAGCCTTAAAGTTTGTAATAATCTTGAGAGTTAATATCTGTAAATATATTAATTAAGCATAAATTATGTAAATTAGACTTGGCGATTAACCTTGCCCATTGAAAAGAATAATGCCATCTTTTATAACCAATTTTAATAGAAATGAACAAACCACATGTTTTATTAAGAACTGATATTCAGAATGAAGGAATTGTCCCTATGAAATATAATTATGGATTCGGGAAAACTGAGGAAGAAGAAGCTACTGATGAAGAAAAGGAGGAAGAGAATCAAATAAATTTAGCAGCTCTGGCCGATAATTTATATAAATCCGCAACGCAATTTCGCAGCACTCGTGATACACGTCACCAAAAAAGAAATGTAGGGCTTAATATACCCAAGCATATAGACTATGTAAAAATTAATTTCTTAGGTCAATTTGCAGTGAAGTATTATTTTAATGCTTGGTATAAACATTTCGGCTTAGAAATAGTTGAGGTAACAAATTTTGGTAGCACAATACTATTTGCAGTAGTTTCTGACAAAGAGCAAGAATTTCAAAACTTTTTATCCTCTATAGACACTTTAGTAGAAAATGCCAAAGATGGTGGTGATAGAATATATTCTCACCTTATACACTATATAGATACTTTCGAATTGCTGTCGTCCGATAATATAATTAAGACTGATGTAGAAGTAGACAGTATTCTGATTTTAAAAGTTCCCGAACTTATTGTAAACCCAGCATTTAAAGAAGTTATCTTAAAACGATTATTTCAATATCTAGAAGAGCAGGGAATAAAGTATACATATGATGAGGGCACAAATATCCTAGAAATTTATGTAGCGCCACTGCTAGATCTTGAGGAGGTAATTGACAATTTTGATATATTTCTACAAGTTACATCCAGTAGAGGTACTTTAGTAAGGCCTGATTCATTCAATCTTGCCAAAAAAGAGTATGGTTTTAATTTGATTAATATACCAGATTTTCCGATAGTCGGTGTAATTGATTCTGGAATTGGTAGTAATACGCCTCTAGACCCAGCAATAATTGCCGATAATAACTTAAATACTACGAATACACCTGTAAATGAGGATAACCTGTATGATGGACAAGGGCATGGAACGGCTGTTGCAGCTTTAATCAGTCTTGGTTCAGAAGCTATTACGAGAGAATATTTAGGAGACTTTACCGCATACTGTAGGTTACTTCCGATAAAAATAATAGATAAGTTCAGTTCCTTTTTATCGATTACTAAAATTGTTTCCACACTAAAGGAAGCAAAAATAAGATATCCAGATATAAAGATATTTACGCTGACTGTAAATTTCAAACAGCATAAAGAGTTTAATGAAAACTATTCAAATTACGCCTATTCTCTAGATCGTTTTGCTTACGAGAATGATTGCCTTATTTTTATAAGCACAGGGAACAATCTCGAGGCTGCTGGACAATATAACGGATACCATTTGCCTCATTTTAATAATGAATCAACCAATCTTTGTGTGCCAGCAGAATCATTAAATAATATGACCGTTGGTGCCTGTGCAGAGTCTTTTAGAAATGGAGAATTTTTTGGAATTTCTAACGGAAGGGAATACCCCACAATGTTTAGCCGAAAGGGTCATTATAATGACGCTCTGCTACAAAAAGGAGAGAAGAAAAATAAGCTGCTTTTTAAGCCGGACATGGTTATGGCCGGTGGAGATTACTGCTTAGATCGTTTCAAATGGGTTACAGTGGAAGGTAATGCAAGTATGATTTTGTTGTCTGCTGATCCTGCAGAAAGTTTTTATCAAAATGTAGGGACAAGTTTTGCGGCTCCTTTAGCGGCCAATGTTGGTGCAAGAGAGACTGTAACGTAAACTGT